>NZ_JBNHFJ010000080.1:0-230 GCF_059090105.1 Arthrobacter sp. K410C | reverse complement strand
GAACCGGCGCGTCACCGGCGTGCAGACCCCCGACGGCGTGATCCCGGCCGACATCGTGGTCTCCTGCGCCGGGTTCTGGGGCGCCAAAATCGGTGAAATGATCGGCATGGCCGTGCCCCTGCTCCCCCTGGCACACCAGTACGTCAAAACCACCCCCGTCCCGGCCCAGCACGGCAAGAACGAGCTCCCCAACGGCGCCCGCCTGCCGATCCTGCGCCACCAGGACCAGG
>NZ_JBNHFJ010000079.1:0-238 GCF_059090105.1 Arthrobacter sp. K410C | reverse complement strand
GTCATCATCACCATGCGCGAAACCGGCAAGGACATGAGCGACAAATACAAAGAAACCGCCATGGGCGGCCTCGCCGTCAACGTCGTCGAATGCTGACAGCCAGCAAACCGCGGCAAGAACCACGAACTAAGGAAGCAACCATGACACTGGCACCCGAAGGCCGGAAGATGCTGCGGATCGAGCAGCGCAACGCGGCCGTCCCGGTGGAGCGCAAGCCGGACTGGATCAAGGCCAAGGT
>NZ_JBNHFJ010000078.1:0-246 GCF_059090105.1 Arthrobacter sp. K410C | reverse complement strand
ACACGGGAACAACACCCGCCCACGCAGAGGAACTCATCCCCAGCCCGGCAATCAACAGCAGCGGCGGGCCATCCCCCTGGATGTCATAGTGCAGTTCAACGGTGTTCATGCTTCCTCCTCTGAATCAAAAAACTTGCCGATGATCGGGAAAAAGTCTTCCTCGCGTTCGAACACCGGCAAGTGTCCGGCTTGGTCGATAACGGCGGCCTTAAGCTATCTCGACAGACTGAAGCGCGCTCGTGCGAG
>NZ_JBNHFJ010000077.1:0-247 GCF_059090105.1 Arthrobacter sp. K410C | reverse complement strand
TCCTCCACCTCCCCGGGCAGGATCAGCTCCGGATGGAACCCCTCCAACCCCAACAGCACCGCGGTCATCGTCCCGTGCCCGTGCCCGGTCGCCGCCAGCGACCCGTACAGGTCCACCCGCAACGAAGCCACGTCCGTCAGCCTGCCGGATGCCTTCAGCTCCTCAGCGAACACAGCAGCAGCCCGCATCGGCCCCACAGTATGGGACGACGACGGACCGATCCCAATCGAAAAGAGATCAAAAACGC
>NZ_JBNHFJ010000076.1:0-249 GCF_059090105.1 Arthrobacter sp. K410C | reverse complement strand
TGGTGTTCAAACGCGCCCCCAACCTGTTGTTCCGGGACCACACGGATGATGACTTCGGGCAGAACGCCGTGGTGATCCGGGTCCAGCCCGACGAGGGCGCCACGATCCGGTTCGGGTCAAAGGTCCCGGGCACCCAGATGGAGGTCCGGGACGTGACCATGGACTTCGGGTACGGGCACTCGTTCACCGAGTCCTCCCCCGAGGCCTACGAGCGGCTGATCCTGGATGTGCTGCTCGGTGAGCCGCCGC
>NZ_JBNHFJ010000075.1:0-259 GCF_059090105.1 Arthrobacter sp. K410C | reverse complement strand
AGTACGTCAAAACCACCCCCGTCCCGGCCCAGCACGGCAAGAACGAGCTCCCCAACGGCGCCCGCCTGCCGATCCTGCGCCACCAGGACCAGGACCTCTACTACCGCGAACACGGCGACCGGTACGGCATCGGCTCCTACGCCCACAAACCCATGCCCGTGGACCTCGACGAGCTCGGAAGCTTCAAGCCGGACGAGATCAGCGAACACCACATGCCCTCCCGCCTGGACTTCACCGTCGAGGACTTCCTGCCCGCCTG
>NZ_JBNHFJ010000074.1:0-273 GCF_059090105.1 Arthrobacter sp. K410C | reverse complement strand
CACCGCCCTGCCAGCCGCCGGTGAACTGCCCCCGCGCCGAGTGCGTGGACAGGTCCTCGGGGAGCTTGACCGCGGCGAGGACTTTTTCCTTCTCCGCGCGCAGGTCATCGGCGTTGAAGGAGATGGGCTCCTCCATCGCGGTCAGGGCCAGCAGCTGCAGCAGGTGGTTCTGGATGACGTCGCGGGCAGCGCCCACGCCGTCGTAATACCCCGCCCGGCCGCCGGTGCCGATGTCCTCTGCCATCGTGATCTGGACGTGGTCCACATAGTTCG
>NZ_JBNHFJ010000073.1:0-273 GCF_059090105.1 Arthrobacter sp. K410C | reverse complement strand
GGTTCCCGCGGGTGCCGCGGACCTCATCGAGTTCCTTGACCGTGTCACCGAGCCGCTGGAACGCTCCGTCGTCGTCGAACTCGCCCTGCACGAACCGTATGCCCTCGGCGAGCTGGTTCCACACCGCCTCATCAAACGGCGTCCGTGCATAAGACTGCACCGAGGACTTCACCTGGGCGGCGAAATCCTCATCACTCCACTCCCGGCGCCCGAAGCCCACCAGCGCGAAACTCGGCGGCAACAACCCCCGGTTCGCCAGGTCATACACCGCCG
>NZ_JBNHFJ010000072.1:0-278 GCF_059090105.1 Arthrobacter sp. K410C | reverse complement strand
CCGCCCTGGCAGCAAAAGAACTCCGCGAAGCCATCGCATAACCCCACCCCGAACCGTGTACTGCCCGCACAAAACACCACCGCGGGCAGTACACGGCCACCGCACCTGCTTTTGGAAGTTAGAACCCACAATGTCTCTCACGTACGTTGACTCACCTTCTAGGTCCAGGCGCAATTCGTTGCGGGATCCGCGGGACCGCCGTTTGAACCGGATTGCGGGTCCGTCGTCGTTGGTGCTCTTTGGGGTGACGGGCGATTTGGCGCGGAAGAAGTTGATGC
>NZ_JBNHFJ010000071.1:0-278 GCF_059090105.1 Arthrobacter sp. K410C | reverse complement strand
CGGCGTCTTTGACCTTGTCGGTTTGGCGGTTGACGATGTTGGACGGGGTGACCTTGTCCGCGACGGCGTCCACGTTGGTGCCCAGCCGTGCGCGGGTGGCTTCTATGTCTGAACGGATTGCGTCCGGGTTCTCGCTCATCGGTTGACCTCACCTGGTTTTAGGGTTGGGGGAATTTCGGAAAGGGTTTCGCCGGTCTGCGGCAGGCCCTTGATCTTCTTGAGTTCCTTGCGGCCAATGGAGGCCAGGATCGCGGCGATGATGGCCCAGAGGACGGCAA
>NZ_JBNHFJ010000070.1:0-285 GCF_059090105.1 Arthrobacter sp. K410C | reverse complement strand
AGGACCTGTCCACGCACTCGGCGCGGGGGCAGTTCACCGGCGGCTGGCAGGGCGGTGAGCAGGTCCAGGGCTACCTGGAGGAAGAAGGCATCCCCGCGAACTCGACCACGGAAACCTACGCGGCGATCCGGGTGGACATCCACACCCGCCGCTGGGCCGGGGTCCCGTTCTACCTGCGTGCCGGGAAACGCCTGGGGCGGCGGGTGACGGAGATCGCGGTGGTGTTCAAACGCGCCCCCAACCTGTTGTTCCGGGACCACACGGATGATGACTTCGGGCAGAACG
>NZ_JBNHFJ010000069.1:0-288 GCF_059090105.1 Arthrobacter sp. K410C | reverse complement strand
AACATCCCGGCAGGGCCCTCCCATCGGCGCAGCCTGCCCCAAAGGCCGGCCAGGAAGACCAGGAAGGCGATGTTGGCGAGAAATCCCAGCAACAGCGAAATCTGGTGGGCGGTGCGGTCCCCTGCAAGCTGGGCCTCGATGTCCTCCGCCGGGCTGTTGGTACCTGGCAGCTCCGGCGTGAAGAAGCCGGTAAGAACCAGGGCGGTGAACACCAGACCTGCCACTGCGGCCCATCGGTCCGGATTCCCCGTCGCCACTGCCGATCTAACATGGACGGGCGACGGGTTG
>NZ_JBNHFJ010000068.1:0-303 GCF_059090105.1 Arthrobacter sp. K410C | reverse complement strand
TGAACTCGGCGGCGACGGATTCGTGGACGAGGAACCTGTTGGCGGCGGTGCAGGCTTCGCCCATGTTCCGCATCTTGGCTGCCATGGCCCCTTCGACGGCTTTGTCGAGGTCGGCGTCTTCGAAGACGATGAACGGTGCGTTGCCCCCGAGCTCCATTGAGGTGCGGAGCACATTCTGGGCGGCGTCGGCCATCAGCCGTTTACCGACCGGGGTGGACCCGGTGAAGGAGACCTTCCGCAGCCGGGAGTCCTTCAGCAGCGGCCCGGAAATCCCCGACGCGGACGAGGAGGCGACGACGTTCA
>NZ_JBNHFJ010000067.1:0-308 GCF_059090105.1 Arthrobacter sp. K410C | reverse complement strand
CCTGGAAGATCCTTGACCCGTTCGAGGACTACTGGGCGTCCTTGAAAGAGCAGCCCGAGCCCTACGCCCCCGGCAGCTGGGGCCCCGCCTCGGCGGATGAGTTGCTGGCCCGTGACGGACGAACCTGGAGAAGGCCATGATCGTAGACCTGCCCGATACCACCACCTCGAACGTGTCCAAAAAGATCATGGCCCTGCGCGAGCAGGGCGGGGTGATCGCGCTGGGCCGGGTCCTGACCCTGGTGGTCGTGACGAAGTCCGGGCTCGAGGAAGAAGCGATCGAGGCCGCGAACGAGGCCAGCCGGGAAC
>NZ_JBNHFJ010000066.1:0-312 GCF_059090105.1 Arthrobacter sp. K410C | reverse complement strand
ACGCACAATCGTGGGGCATCGACGGCAAGATCCTTACCCGTGAGGAGTGCAAGGAGCTCTACCCGCTGATCAATGAAGAAGACATCCTCGGCGGCCTGCACGTGCCCTCCGACGGGCTCGCGTCCGCGGCCCGCGCGGTGCAGCTGCTGATCAAACGCACCGAAGCCGCCGGCGTAAAGTACATCGGCAACACCACCGTGACCGGCATCGAACAAACGAACCGGCGCGTCACCGGCGTGCAGACCCCCGACGGCGTGATCCCGGCCGACATCGTGGTCTCCTGCGCCGGGTTCTGGGGCGCCAAAATCGGTG
>NZ_JBNHFJ010000065.1:0-369 GCF_059090105.1 Arthrobacter sp. K410C | reverse complement strand
ACGCGCTCTTCAAAGCAGGACAGCCCCACGGGATCATTGCCGCCGGCCGCGCCGCGTTCAGCTCCCTCCGCCTGGAAAAGGGCTACCGCTCCTGGGGCACCGACATGACCACCGAACACGACCCCTACGAAGCCGGCCTCGGGTTCGCCGTCAAAATGACCAAAGACAACTTCGTCGGCAAAGCCGCCCTCGAAGGCCGCACCGAAGAAAACTCCGCACGGCGCCTGCGCTGCCTCACCATCAACGACGGCCGCTCCATCGTCCTCGGCAAAGAACCCGTGTTCTACAAAGACCAGCCCCTCGGCTACGTCACCAGCGCCGCCTACGGCTACACCGTCCAAAAACCCATCGCCTACGCCTACCTCCCCA
>NZ_JBNHFJ010000064.1:0-408 GCF_059090105.1 Arthrobacter sp. K410C | reverse complement strand
GCGAGTTCGACGACGACGGAGCGTTCCAGCGGCTCGGTGACACGGTCAAGGAACTCGATGAGGTCCGCGGCACCCGCGGGAACCACGCGTTCTACCTCTCGATCCCGCCGAAGGCGTTTGAGCAGGTATGCCGGCAGTTGTCCAAGCACGGGCTCGCGCAGGCCGACGGCGACAAGTGGCGCCGCGTGGTGATCGAGAAGCCGTTCGGGCACGACCTCGAGTCCGCCCGGAAGCTCAACGACATCGTGGAGTCCGTGTTCCCGCCGGATGCGGTGTTCCGGATCGACCACTACCTGGGTAAGGAAACGGTCCAGAACATCCTGGCGCTGCGGTTCGCGAACCAGCTGTTTGAGCCGTTGTGGAACGCGAACTATGTGGACCACGTCCAGATCACGATGGCAGAGGACA
>NZ_JBNHFJ010000063.1:0-422 GCF_059090105.1 Arthrobacter sp. K410C | reverse complement strand
GTCTCGGCCGTGGGGTGGTCCTTGGGCGGTTCAGTCCTCCAGTCGCTGCTGATCAATCATGGCGAGCTGATCGATCGGGGGGTGCTGCTGAATGCCTTCCCTTCTTACACTCGTGTCCAGGACGCGTGGCTCGAGGCTGGGCTGATCCTGCGGCAGTCGGGTATGGATCGTGCTGCGCTGGGCGTTCAGGGCGTTGCGTGGGGGATGACGGCTCGGATCGTGATGGACCATGAGGCGCTCTATGAGGCCCAGCTTCGGGGCGTTGAATTGGACCCGTATCCCACGTCCTTCGAGGGATTCGCGGCGCAGGCCGCGGGGTTGCGGATCTACGATTCGCGTTCGGAACTCCCGACGGTTCGTAATCGAGTGCTCGTGCTCTCCGGTGCCGAGGATGTGCTGACGCCGCCCTGGCAGTCAGTCGA
>NZ_JBNHFJ010000062.1:0-424 GCF_059090105.1 Arthrobacter sp. K410C | reverse complement strand
ACCTCGACGAGCTCGGAAGCTTCAAGCCGGACGAGATCAGCGAACACCACATGCCCTCCCGCCTGGACTTCACCGTCGAGGACTTCCTGCCCGCCTGGGAAGCGACCAAGCAGATCCTGCCCGCCCTGCGCGAAGCCGAGATCGAAGACGGCTTCAACGGCATCTTCTCCTTCACCCCCGACGGCGGCTCCCTCGTGGGCGAATCCAAGGAACTGGACGGCTTCTACGTCGCCGAAGCCGTCTGGGTCACCCACTCCGCAGGGATCGCCCGCGCCGTCGCCGAACTCCTGGTCGACGGCAAATCCTCCATCGACCTGGGCGACTGCGACATCAACCGGTTCGAAGACGTCCAGCTCACCGACGAGTACGTCTCCGAGACCTCGCAGCAGAACTTCGTCGAAATCTACGACGTCCTGCACCCGCT
>NZ_JBNHFJ010000061.1:0-436 GCF_059090105.1 Arthrobacter sp. K410C | reverse complement strand
ATGATCATGGAGTACCCCGAGGACACGCTCGCAGCCATCACCGCGTTCCTCAAGACGCCGGCTGAGACGGCGAGTGCCACGCGGCGATTGGATCGGGCCAGCCGCTGAGCCGCGCCGCAGCCTCGTCTGGGTGGTGTTGGCCCAAGGTGCAGGGCAACGTCCCGGAGTAGCCGGGTGGTAACTCACGGGCATCCGCTTGTAAGCGCCTTCTCGACGCCCCGCTTCCGCCGCTGAGGTGGTGGCGGCCACCACGATGGCTGACGGATCGATGCTCGTGAATCCAGCCAACGTTGTCGAAGGAGTTCAATGGCGGATGAGGCGACTGCGATCGCTGCGGTTACGGGTCTGAGTGAGCGGCTTTCTGCGCTCGTCAGTAATCCTGATGAGGATCTGATCAGGGAGGTTTCCGCGGAGCTTGAGCGGATGTCTGCCGGGC
>NZ_JBNHFJ010000060.1:0-437 GCF_059090105.1 Arthrobacter sp. K410C | reverse complement strand
TGAACTGCTCCCCGGGAGTTGGACTGAGAAATTCAGTTCCGACTCCCGGGGAGCAGTTTTATGCGTGCGTCTAGTTCGTTGTCTGAGGATCAGCGCGAGTCCGCTGTAGCGTGGTTTGAGAAGGGCATCGCGGACAAGGCGACAGCCAGGTTGCTGGGCGTGGCCCGCTCCCCGGTGGGCCGTCTTTATCGGCGGTGGAGGATCCATGGCCGGGGAGCGTTGATGACTAAACCGACAAAGCGCGCATACTCGTTTGAATTCAAGCTCGCTCTGGTTGAACGCTTCGCCGCAGGCGAGACTGCGCACGATCTCGCCTCAGAAGCCGGCTTATCGTCGCCCAAGCTTCTCGAAACGTGGGCTCGGGCATACCGCCGGGAAGGGCCTGACGCGCTGCGTCCAAAGCCCAAAGGCAGACCCAGGAAACCCGACGCCTCGCC
>NZ_JBNHFJ010000059.1:0-461 GCF_059090105.1 Arthrobacter sp. K410C | reverse complement strand
CGCTGTTGCTGGGATTTCTCGCCAACATCGCCTTCCTGGTCTTCCTGGCCGGCCTTTGGGGCAGGCTGCGCCGATGGGAGGGCCCTGCCGGGATGTTCGCCGCGCTGGTCCTCGTAGCCGGTGTTGCCTTGGTGGCGCTCATGCTGGTTTCAGGGGGCCTGTACATGGCGCTCATCCAGTATGCCTCCGGTGGTCAGCCCGACCCGGCGGTGCTTTCCGCCCTCGCCGTCCTCAACGAATGGGTGGGCGGCGCCATTGTGCCCGCCGGTGTCGCAATGTTCCTCGGGGCGGCGGTAGCCATCCTGACCACCCGGGCGCTACCGCGGTGGTTGGGCTGGCTGGCTGCCGTCACGTCCGTGCTGCTGCTCGTTTCCCTCGCGGGAGTATTTGAGACCTCCCCCGATGGGGGCGCTATCGGCATGGCCGGTTTTGTCGGCTTCCTGCTCTTCCTGGTCTGGGTC
>NZ_JBNHFJ010000058.1:0-473 GCF_059090105.1 Arthrobacter sp. K410C | reverse complement strand
GCCCGCAAATCCGGTTGTTTGCTGGTCCATTTCGTCGTCGTTCAGGATGTGTGCAAGCCCATACCGGCGCGGATTGCTGGGCTCTAGCCTCGTAGCATGACAACAACATTCGCAGTTCATTACACATACGGCATCGACTCTGCGGAGGGTCGACGGGATCATCTTGGCGAGCACGCACAGTTCCTCATTGCGATGCAGGAGCGTGACGAGCTTCTGCTTTGCGGTGCCTACTCGGACGAGTTGCATCCTGGTGCTTTGCTCGTTGTGGCGGCGTCGAGCGCGGACGATGCGAGGCGGGCGGTCGAGGGGGACCCGTACAACAAGCTCGGTTTCATCGACGAGATCGTGGTTCGGGAGTGGGTCAGCCGGCTGGGTTCTCGCACGAGCGCGCTTCAGTCTGTCGAGATAGCTTAAGGCCGCCGTTATCGACCAAGCCGGACACTTGCCGGTGTTCGAACGCGAGGAAGACTTTT
>NZ_JBNHFJ010000057.1:0-476 GCF_059090105.1 Arthrobacter sp. K410C | reverse complement strand
CTCGCACGAGCGCGCTTCAGTCTGTCGAGATAGCTTAAGGCCGCCGTTATCGACCAAGCCGGACACTTGCCGGTGTTCGAACGCGAGGAAGACTTTTCCCGATCATCGGCAAGTTTTTTGATTCAGAGGAGGAAGCATGAACACCGTCGAACTGCACTATGACATCCAGGGGGATGGCCCGCCGCTGCTGTTGATTGCCGGGCTGGGGATGAGTTCCTCTGCGTGGGCGGGTGTTGTTCCCGTGTTGTCCCGATCCTGGACGGTCATTACGGTGGACAACCGCGGGACCGGACGCAGCCCGGTCCCTGAGGGCCCGTACACGATCGATGGCATGGCCGATGACGTGGCAGCGGTGTTGCGTCGGTTGAATCTGGGCCCTGTCTCGGCCGTGGGGTGGTCCTTGGGCGGTTCAGTCCTCCAGTCGCTGCTGATCAATCATGGCGAGCTGATCGATCGGGGGGTGCTGCTGAATGCCT
>NZ_JBNHFJ010000056.1:0-491 GCF_059090105.1 Arthrobacter sp. K410C | reverse complement strand
AGGGCGCGGATGGCCTCCACCGCGTCTTCCTGCCGGGAGTTCACGCCATGGGTCGCGCCCAGGGACCTGGCCATCTCGATCTTGTTATCGTCGATGTCCACCGCGATGATCGTCGTCGCACCCGCCAGCCTGGCGCCGGCGATCGCGGCGATACCCACCCCGCCGCAGCCGATCACGGCCACGGACTCGCCGCGCTTGACCTCACCGGTATTGATGGCGGCACCAATGCCGGCCATCACACCGCAGCCCAGAAGGCCCACCGCCGCGGCGTCGGCCTCCGGGTCCACCTTGGTGCACTGCCCGGCAGCCACAAGGGTCTTCTCCGCGAACGCACCGATGCCCAGCGCGGGGGAAAGCTCGGTGCCATCCTCCAGCGTCATCTTCTGGGTGGCGTTGTGCGTGTTGAAACAGTACTGCGGCTGGCCCTTGGCACACGCCCGGCACTGGCCGCAGACCGCGCGCCAGTTCAGGATCACCCGGTCACCCGGGGC
>NZ_JBNHFJ010000055.1:0-575 GCF_059090105.1 Arthrobacter sp. K410C | reverse complement strand
TTTTTGCGCATGGCGGTGGCCCAGAGCCGGCCGGCGCGGTAGGAGGAGCGGACCAGGGGCCCGGACATGACGCCGAGGAAGCCGATTTCTTCGGCTTCGTGCTGCAGGTCCAGGAATTCCTGGGGTTTGACCCAGCGGTCCACGGGCAGGTGCCGTTCACTGGGGCGCAGGTACTGGGTGATGGTGATCAGGTCGCAGCCGGCCTGGTGGAGGTCGCGGAGGGCTTCACTGATTTCTTCGCGGGTTTCGCCCATGCCCAGGATGAGGTTGGATTTGGTGACCATGCCCTGGTTCCGGCCCTGGGTGATGACGTTCAGGGAGCGTTCGTAGCGGAACGCGGGGCGGATGCGCTTGAAGATCCTCGGTACGGTTTCGACGTTGTGCGCGAAGACTTCGGGGGCTGAGTCGCAGATCGCGGTGATGTGGTCGGGGTTGCCGGAGAAGTCGGGGATGAGCAGTTCGACGCCGGTGCCGGGGTTCAGTTCGTGGATCTTGCGGACGGTTTCGGCGTAGAGCCAGACGCCTTCGTCTTCGAGGTCGTCGCGGGCGACGCCGGTGACGGTGGCGTAGCGCAG
>NZ_JBNHFJ010000054.1:0-710 GCF_059090105.1 Arthrobacter sp. K410C | reverse complement strand
GCGACGGCGCCCACGAAGAGCACCCCGCCCCACTGCAGGTACCACTCAAAGGGCGGCACCGAGTTGTAGATCTCCGGCCGCGGCCAGATCAGGTTCAGCGTCATGGCGCCGCCCCAGAGGACCGCGAGGATATTCACGGGGAGACCCCACTTGCCGAGGCTGAATCCGGCTTTTCCGTGGCTTTCGTCGGACAGCGGCCACTTCTTCAGGAAGCGCCGCCGCAGCAGCGGGACGGTGACCAGCAGGTAGGAGAGGTAGATCAGGACAATGCTGATGCTGGACAGGATGGTGAAGATCGCGGGCTGGGAAACGTTGACGATCAGGGGCATGATGGCGATGAGTCCGATGACGATGGCCGCCACCGTGGGCGTCTTCCGCTCCGGGTGCACTTTGCTGAGCTGGCGGCTGAAGGGGAGGTTGTTGTCCCGGGCCATGGCGAACATCATGCGGATGGCTGCGGCGTGGACGGCGAGGGTGCAGACGAACACGGCGACCACGATGCACACCAGGAAGGCCTTGCCGAACGGGCCTCCCAGCACGGAGAGCACGATGTACTGCAGGCCGCCGTCGGCAGAGCCCAGCTTGGGGTCGTTCAGGTCGGGGGCCGCCAGGAGTCCGCCGAGGAGAATCAGGCCGCCGAGGATGAAGGACGCCGTGATTGCCCGCAGGATTGCCTTGGGGGCAGTCTTCTTCGGATCCTTCGTCTCCTC
>NZ_JBNHFJ010000053.1:0-729 GCF_059090105.1 Arthrobacter sp. K410C | reverse complement strand
GGAAAGTCCCACAACCCCGACCATGCAACGCCCGCCGGCTATCACACATGGAACGGTTTAGCCTGATCCGCGTTCGCTCGCCACTACTAACGGAATCACTATTGTTTTCTCTTCCTGCGGGTACTGAGATGTTTCACTTCCCCGCGTTCCCTCCACGCACCCTATGTGTTCAGGTACGGGTCACCAAGTCACTCGCGCGCTTGGCGGGGTTTCCCCATTCGGACACCCTGGGATCACAGTCCGGTTATCGACTCCCCCAGGCTTATCGCAGATTCCTACGTCCTTCTTCGGCTCCTAATGCCAAGGCATCCACCGTGTGCTCTTAAAAACTTGACCACAAAAGATCAACAACAAAAACACTCGAGAGAACCACAAAACCAACCACACCCCATCAACCCCCGAAAGAGTCTCAAACAGGCGCGGCCAGATCCAGGTTCCAATTCTTGGAAATTGCTTTCCCACAAAAAACCCAAGGGTTCTTCATGGAAGATGCTCGCGTCCACTATGTAGTTCTCAAACAACAACCCCACACCACACACCCCACACGCACAGCCCCCACAAAAAGGGAACCAACAGCGCATGAAACGAC
Organism: Arthrobacter sp. K410C; assembly: GCF_059090105.1. Lineage (NCBI taxonomy): Bacteria > Bacillati > Actinomycetota > Actinomycetes > Micrococcales > Micrococcaceae > Arthrobacter > Arthrobacter sp. K410C. Next base: position 140 of record NZ_JBNHFJ010000053.1, on the reverse strand, counting down.
ATGGCAGGGAAACCAGAAACAAACAAACCCAGGAAACCACCACCCACAGCACAAACCATGACCGGCCATCCCCTGGTCCTGTTGCCTCAGGACCCAACAGTGTGCCAAACACTACCCGGCAGACCAGACCACACAACGTT
>NZ_JBNHFJ010000052.1:0-752 GCF_059090105.1 Arthrobacter sp. K410C | reverse complement strand
CTCTCGTGTGCCGAGCAGGCCGGGATTGTGCAGGCCGTGACCACCTTCCTGTTCGAGCGGGGCTTCAACATTGATGAGCACCAGCAGTTCGATGACAGCCTGCGCCAGACCCTGCATCTGCGGACCGCGTTTTCCGGGTCCCCGGACCTGACCCCGGAGACGCTCACGGCCGAGTTCGGCCCGATCGCTGACCGGTTCGGGATGAAGTTCAGCTTCCATGACCAGACCCAGCAGCGGGTGCTGGTGATGGTGTCCAAGTTCGGGCACTGCCTGAACGACCTGATTTTCCGGTGGCGCGGCGGGACCCTGGGCGGGGACCTGGTGGCCGTGGTTTCCAACCACGAAACCCACCGGGCGATGGCCGAGGCGGCCGGGCTGCCCTTCATCTACCTTCCGGTCACCCCGGACACCAAGGCCGACGCCGAGGCCCGGCTTTTGGAACTGGTGGAGGAATACCGGGCGGACCTGGTGGTCCTGGCCCGCTACATGCAGGTCCTTTCCGATGACCTGTGCCGGGCCCTGGAAGGCCGTGCGATCAACATCCACCATTCCTTCCTGCCCGGGTTCAAGGGCGCCCGCCCCTACCACCAGGCCTACGACCGGGGCGTGAAGCTCGTCGGCGCGACCGCGCACTACGTCACCGCGGACCTGGATGAGGGCCCGATCATCGAACAGGAAGTCATCCGCGTGGACCACACCTACGGCCCCGCCCAGCTCTCCACCGTGGGCCAGGACGCCGAGGCCCTCGCCCT
>NZ_JBNHFJ010000051.1:0-790 GCF_059090105.1 Arthrobacter sp. K410C | reverse complement strand
GGGGACCTTCTGACCGAAGTCCAGCGCTTTGCCCGGAACCGCCCCGGAACCTTCCTGCTGCTGGCAGCCGGTGCCGGCGTCCTGGCCGGCCGCCTCACCCGTGGCCTGACCGCAGGCGCCCCGGAAACCTCGTCGACAACACGCCCCAGCGCCGGCCTTTCCGGGCAGTACTCCGGCACCCCGCCCGTAGCTCGGCTCCGCCAGGAGACGGTCTACGCCGCGGGCACCGATGATCTCTTTACGGAACCGACCGTGGGCAGCGGGGCGCCGGTATCCACCTCCACCCTGCCGGCGGGTACCACAGAGGACACTCCGCTCCGCTTCGAGGATGACCCTTACCGGGATGAGGACGGCAGCTACCGTGCTGCCGACGGCACCTACCGGTCAACGGAAGGACGGCAGCTGTGAGTAGCCAGATTCCTGAGCCGCCGCCGAGTGCGGCGCATCAAAAGGCCGATAACGCCTCCCTTGGCGAGCTCCTGGGCGATGTGACCCGGGACCTGTCCACGCTGATGCGCCAGGAAGTGGAGTTGGCCAAGGCCGAAGCCAAGCAGTCAGCCACCCGCGCCGGGAAGGGCGGCGGGATGCTCGCCGGCGCCGGCGTGGCCGGACACTTCGTCCTTCTCTTCCTGTCCCTGGCCCTGATGTTCGCCCTCGGCGCCCTGATGCCCCTGGGCTGGGCCGCCGTGATCGTTGCCGTCCTCTGGGCCATCATCGCCGCGATCCTGGCCTCCATTGGCCGCAAGGAACTCAAGAAGATCAAGGGCCTGCCGCAGACCGGCGAAACCCT
>NZ_JBNHFJ010000050.1:0-832 GCF_059090105.1 Arthrobacter sp. K410C | reverse complement strand
GACCGGACCGCCGCAGAAATGTGGTTTCCCCTTTGGGGCTGGTTTACAGGTGGTGCATGGTTGTCGTCAGCTCGTGTCGTGAGATGTTGGGTTAAGTCCCGCAACGAGCGCAACCCTCGTTCTATGTTGCCAGCACGTGATGGTGGGGACTCATAGGAGACTGCCGGGGTCAACTCGGAGGAAGGTGGGGACGACGTCAAATCATCATGCCCCTTATGTCTTGGGCTTCACGCATGCTACAATGGCCGGTACAAAGGGTTGCGATACTGTGAGGTGGAGCTAATCCCAAAAAGCCGGTCTCAGTTCGGATTGGGGTCTGCAACTCGACCCCATGAAGTCGGAGTCGCTAGTAATCGCAGATCAGCAACGCTGCGGTGAATACGTTCCCGGGCCTTGTACACACCGCCCGTCAAGTCACGAAAGTTGGTAACACCCGAAGCCGGTGGCCTAACCCCTTGTGGGAGGGAGCCGTCGAAGGTGGGACTGGCGATTGGGACTAAGTCGTAACAAGGTAGCCGTACCGGAAGGTGCGGCTGGATCACCTCCTTTCTAAGGAGCCCCTCACAACTGCCCGTCCCGGGCGAATGTCCGGGTGTGGTGTTGTCAGGAGTACTGCCCGTAGCACGGACGTATGTTTCGTGGCGGGTGCTCATGGGTGGAATATCAACAAATAGGTGCCTGGTGGCACGGATCATTTTTGCTAGTACGGGCCGGCTCTTTGCGAGTTGGTTCAGGAACGTTGTGTGGTCTGGTCTGCCGGGTAGTGTTTGGCACACTGTTGGGTCCTGAGGCAACAGGACCAGGGGATGGCCGGTCATGGTTTGTGCTGTGG
>NZ_JBNHFJ010000049.1:0-845 GCF_059090105.1 Arthrobacter sp. K410C | reverse complement strand
CCCCAGGAGCGGTAGCCCTTTTCCAGGCGGAGGGAGCTGAACGCGGCGCGGCCGGCGGCAATGATCCCGTGGGGCTGTCCTGCTTTGAAGAGCGCGTCCCAGAGGCGCTGGCCGTTGTCGGCGCTGGTGTAGAGTTCCCAGCCGAGTTCGCCGACGTAGGACAGGCGCATGGCCGTGACCGGTACGCCGCCGATGACGACGTTCTTGGAGCGGAAGTATTTGAGCCCGTCGTTGGAGAAGTCGTCGCTGCTGACCGCGCCGACGACTTCGCGGGCGAGGGGGCCCCAGAGGCCGATGCAGCAGGTCCCGCCGGTGGTGTCGCGGACCTGGACCCAGTCCTGGGGGCCGCCGGTTTGGGTTTGGTGGCGGGCGGCGCGGTCGAAGTAGGCGGTGTCGATGTTGCCGTTGGCGCCGAGCTGGAAGGTGTCCTCGGTGAGGCGGGCGACGGTGATGTCGCTGCGGATCCCGCCGGCGTGGTCCAGCAGGAGGGTGTAGGTGACCGCGCCGGGCTTTTTGGACATGTCCGCGGTGGTCAGTTCCTGGAGGAGTTTCTGGGCGCCGGGGCCGGAAACCTCGAGGCGCTTGAGCGGGGTCATGTCGTACATGGCGACGGCGGTGCGGGTTTTCCAGGCTTCTGCCGCGGCGATGGGTGAGCTGAACATCCCGGACCAGGAATCGCGTGCCGGCGGCTGCCAGTCGGCGGGCATGTCTTTGAGGAGGTCTGCGTTGGCTTCGAACCAGTACGGGCGCTCCCAGCCGCCGCCTTCGAGGAAGACCCCGCCGAGTTGTTTGTGCCGGGCGTGGAACGGGGACACCCGCAGGTTCCGGGGGGAGAGTTTGGGCTG
>NZ_JBNHFJ010000048.1:0-1001 GCF_059090105.1 Arthrobacter sp. K410C | reverse complement strand
TGAACTGGTCCCCGAAAGTTGGACTGGGTAAGTAAGAGCCTAAGCCGCGAGGGCCTGAGCACGGTATTGCACCGGGCTCAGGCCCTCGAGCTTTGTCGAGATTCTTTCGTTGTTGTACCAGCGGATGTACTCGTTCAGTGCCATCGTGAGTGCGTCGGAGTTAAGGAAGCGAACGCGGTGGAACAGTTCTTCTTTGAGGTGCCCGAAGAAGTTCTCCATTACGGCGTTGTCGTAGCAATTGGCTTTGCGGGACATCGATTGGACGGCGCCGGCGCTTTCCAGGAGAGCCCGCCAGGAAGCGTGCTGGTATTGAAACCCTTGATCCGAATGCACGAGCGGCTGCTGACCGGGCTCAAGGCAGCTGAGGGCCTGGCGTAGTGAAGCGTTAGTGAGCTCCAGGTTCGGGGACGAGCTGATGGTGTGAGAGATGATCTGCCGGTCGAAGAGGTCCATAACCGGTGAGAGGTAGAGTTTCCGGTCCCCGACCCTGAACTCGGTCACATCTGTCACCCACTTCCGGTTGGGGCCATCGGCGTCAAACTCCCGATTCAGGACGTTCGGAGCAACTTTCCCCTGATCACCCTTGTAGGAGCTGTAGCGCTTCTTCCGCCGGACTTTGCAGACGAGCCGCATCGCACGCATGAGTTTCAGGACTGTCTTCTTGGCGATTGTCCATCCTTGCTTGACCAGCTCTGCGTGGATACGCCGGTGTCCGTACCGGCCATGGTTCCTCTCGAAAATGTCCATGAGCTCGGCCTTGAGCGCCTCCCGGGGGTCGGGTGCCAGGAGACGTGCCTGGTGGTAGAAGAATGTTGACCTGGCAAGACCCGTGATCTGAAACAGTACCGGGAGGGGAAAGTCAGCCTTGAGAGCGATGAGGGCTTGAACCTTCACCGTCGTTCCTGCGCCCTCAAGGCCCGCAATTTTCCCAGGTAAGCCACTTCCGCCCGCAAGCGCTCGTTCTCCCGGCGAAGTCGTTCCAGTTCGGGTAGCTCCCCTGG
>NZ_JBNHFJ010000046.1:0-1146 GCF_059090105.1 Arthrobacter sp. K410C | reverse complement strand
CCGCTCTACGGCAACGTCAGTTGCGAGGAAACCATCGAGTTCCGGCAATGTTTCCAGTGGTTCAGTGAACCCGGCGACCAACACGAGACCGCCCAGCTCCCATGGTTCCGGCAGGGTCTCGAGTACCCGTAGGACGGTGACCACGCCGAGGGAATGTGCCACAACCACTGTTGTCGCATCCGGCATTCCGAGTGCCGTGCTGACTGCGTTCTCCCAGGCTGCTTTGTCAGGATTGTCCGGGTTGGGGAGTGGAACGACTGTGACTTCTATGTCTTCAGCTTCGAGGGCGCTTTGAAGCCAGGGGAACCAGTTTGCATCCGGAGACGATTGGTATCCGTGGACGATGACGACGCGCTGGACGGGTCGAACCGGGACATTACTGGCTGGGGCGTTCATAGGCAAAGACTCTAGAGGGTTCAGCTGGCATCCCAGTTATGCGCGCGAATACCGCCACCGTACACCCGCCTCGCGTAGGCGCCCCGGGCCTTAGATTGCGCTGTTTTCCATTCGGGCGCTGACGGTACACGTCGTTACCCTTTAAGTCGTGACCGTAATGCGCTTGGCGGGTGGCGGAATCCATCTGCTGTCAGGGCGCATGGTCCCGGTCCTTGTCGTTAATGAAAACCTGCACCGCCACGACGTGGGTTTCTGTCAGGCCCTCCTCAGGGTCAGGCTTCTCCAGCAGGACGGGTTGGTGGTACTGGTGGGCCCAGTCGTGCACGTCAGCCTCTAGTGCATCGTCGATCCACACAATGGCGTCCCAGTCAGCGCCGCCTTCGGCCTCCATTTTGTTCAACCACCTGGATACTGACCCCAGCTTTGGCGTCTGCTGGTCCTCATCGTCCGGCTCCGGCATGATCTCCACACGCAGCGGTTTCACCTCGAGCTGCAGCTGCGCTTCGAGGCTGTCCACAAGATCCTCATCTGACGTCGATACCCACGCGAGCCTCCCTTTGGTGGCGAGCCGACGCACCAGGGCAACCTTTAAATCCGAGAGCTGCACATTCTTCCCATCAGACTTGTCACCCGGCTGAAGCTTAGGGTTGAGCACACCGTTGATGTCGAGGAGGATGATCGGTCTCATGACCGAGACCATAGCCGCTCCGCAGGCAGGAGGGTAGTCTCCAGGTCCTACTTGCCCGTTCT
>NZ_JBNHFJ010000045.1:0-1156 GCF_059090105.1 Arthrobacter sp. K410C | reverse complement strand
AGGGCCCGATCATCGAACAGGAAGTCATCCGCGTGGACCACACCTACGGCCCCGCCCAGCTCTCCACCGTGGGCCAGGACGCCGAGGCCCTCGCCCTCTCCCGGGCCGTGCGCTGGCACTGCCAGCACCGCGTCCTGCTGGATGACACCAGCACCGTCGTCTTCCGCTAACCCCCGCCGCGCCGCACACAGTCTTTAGAGAATTTGCAGGAGAACCCTTTTATGGAATCGTCGCCACGTATTGTCATCATCGGAGCCGGGATCGTGGGCACCAACCTCGCCGATGAGCTCGTCACCCGGGGCTGGAACAACATCACCGTCCTGGACCAGGGCCCGCTGAACATGCCGGGCGGGTCGACCTCGCACGCCCCCGGCCTGGTGTTCCAGACCAACCCGTCCAAGTCGATGGCCCTGTTCGCCAAATACACGGTCGAGAAACTCCTCTCCCTCACCGAGGACGGCATCTCCTGCTTCAACCAGGTCGGCGGCCTGGAAGTCGCGACCACCGAAACCCGCCTCGCGGACCTGAAGCGCAAACTCGGCTACGCACAATCGTGGGGCATCGACGGCAAGATCCTTACCCGTGAGGAGTGCAAGGAGCTCTACCCGCTGATCAATGAAGAAGACATCCTCGGCGGCCTCCACGTGCCCTCCGACGGGCTCGCGTCCGCGGCCCGCGCGGTGCAGCTGCTGATCAAGCGCACCGAAGCCGCCGGCGTAAAGTACATCGGCAACACCGCCGTGACCGGCATCGAACAGACGAACCGGCGCGTCACCGGCGTGCAGACCCCCGACGGCGTGATCCCGGCCGACATCGTGGTCTCCTGCGCCGGGTTCTGGGGCGCCAAAATCGGTGAATTGATCGGCATGGCCGTGCCCCTGCTCCCGCTGGCCCACCAGTACGTCAAAACCACCCCCGTCCCGGCCCAGCACGGCAAGAACGAGCTCCCCAACGGCGCCCGCCTGCCGATCCTGCGCCACCAGGACCAGGACCTGTACTACCGCGAACACGGCGACCGGTACGGCATCGGCTCCTACGCCCACAAACCCATGCCCGTGAACCTCGACGAGCTCGGAAGCTTCAAGCCGGACGAGATCAGCGAACACCACATGCCCTCCCGCCTGGACTTCACCGTCGAGGACTTCCTGCCCGCCTG
>NZ_JBNHFJ010000044.1:0-1198 GCF_059090105.1 Arthrobacter sp. K410C | reverse complement strand
AGGGAGACGCGGTGCGTGCCGTCGCCCCAGAGCGCCATTTTCGCGGCGTTGATCGCTTTCGCGGCCGCGATCGCGTTCCGTTCGATGCAGGGCACCTGGACCAGCCCGCCGATCGGGTCACAGGTCAGGCCCAGGTTGTGTTCCATCGCGATCTCGGCCGCGTTCTCCACCTGTGCGGGGGACCCGCCCATCACCTCGGCCAAACCGGCGGCGGCCATCGATGATGCCGACCCGACCTCGCCCTGGCAGCCGACCTCCGCCCCGGAGATCGAGGCCTGCTCCTTGTACAGCACCCCCACCGCCCCCGCGGCGAGCAGGAACCTGACCACGACGTCGTCGCGGTCTTCCTGGGTGGCGGTGTCCATGCCCGGGGCGAAGTGCAGCGCGTAGAACAGCACCGCCGGGATGATCCCGGCCGCCCCGTTCGTCGGCGCCGTGACCACCTTGCCGCCGGAGGCGTTCTCCTCGTTCACCGCCAGCGCCACCAGGTTCACCCACTCCTGCCAGTACCTGGGGTCGAACGGGCCCGCGTCCCACGCAGCGTCCTGGTCCTGGTCGTGGCGGGTGTCGGGGTGTGCGGTTTCCTTCTGCAGCCGTTCGTACCAGTCCGGGGCGCGGCGGCGCACGTTCAACCCGCCCGGCAGCACCCCGGCCCGCTTCAAACTCGTCGCGACGCAGTTCTCCATCACGGACCAGATCTGCAGCAGCCCGGCCCGGATCTCCTCCTCGTCCCGGGAGGCTTTCTCATTGAGCAGCATCACATCGGCGATGCCCAGCCCGGTGTCCCGGCAATGCGCCAAAAGTTCCGCCGCGGTCCGGAACGGCAACGGCAGCTCCTGCTTGGAGGCCTCCAGTTCCTGCTGCGCCGCGTCCTCTTCCCCCTCCCGGACGATGAACCCGCCACCGACCGAGAAGAACGTCGCCGCATGCAGCACCTCCCCGGCCGCGTCCGTGACCGTGAACGTCATCCCGTTCGTGTGCCGGGGCAGCACCGTCAACGGCCGCAGCACCATATCGCCCACCCCGTACGGCAACGGCACGCCCTCCCCACCGGCACCGGCAAGGTTCAGGATCCCGGTCTCCGCGATCGAGGCAAGCCGTTCCTCCACCTCCCCGGGCAGGATCAGCTCCGGATGGAACCCCTCCAACCCCAACAGCACCGCGGTCATCGTCCCGTGCCCGTGCCCGGTCGCCGCCA
>NZ_JBNHFJ010000043.1:0-1326 GCF_059090105.1 Arthrobacter sp. K410C | reverse complement strand
TGTGCGTGTTGAAACAGTACTGCGGCTGGCCCTTGGCACACGCCCGGCACTGGCCGCAGACCGCGCGCCAGTTCAGGATCACCCGGTCACCCGGGGCCACAGACGTCACATCGGGGCCCACCGCGCTGACCACACCCGTGCCCTCATGGCCCAGCAGGTACGGGAACTCATCGCCAATGCCGCCCTGCTTGTAATGCAGGTCCGTGTGGCAGACACCGCAGGTCAAGATATCCACCAGCGCCTCCCCCGGCCCCGGGTCCGGCACCAGGATGGTCTCCAGCGAAACCGGGGCATCCTTCTCCCGGGCTACCACCGCTTTAACTTTATGGACCATTGCTTGGTTTCCTTTCATGGATCCGGCCGGACCCCGTGACTCGGCGGTGATATGGGTGGCCATAAGCCGGATGTGTTGTTGTGCCGCCACCGTTCTGTCCCGAGTGCCGTCGACCTGTACCAATCAAGCCGGGACCAGGCACGCCTGCCGCGGGTTCAGCACAGCACCGGAATCCTGCGAGGTTGCCATGAGGTTTGCCCGCCCCAGTTGGGCGACTGTTTCACCGAAGACGTGGTCCGGGTCCAGGCGGCGGAGTTCTTCCGCGAGGCAGTCGCGGAGGTTTGGGCGCGGGAGGGAGATGCGTTGGGCGGGTTGGCCCGGCTGGGTGAGTACAGCGACGGTTTGTCCGGGGCGGAGGAGTTGAATGTCGCCGTCGGGAAGTGTGAGGCGGACCCGGCGGAGGCCCGTTCCGGGGGTGCCCGGCACGATGGTCACGGGCACGTTCAGCGCGGTGTTCAGCCAGGCTGCCATCAGCAGCGTGCTTGGGGAATCCGGGGCCCCTTCAACTTCGGCGGCCAGTACCGCGGTTGAGCTGGCCTGGTCCAGGGCTGCGGCGAGTTGGATGCGCCAGTTGGTGAGGCGGGTCCAGGCGAGGTCGGTGTCGCCTGCTTTGTAGGTGGCGCGGATGTTTTCGAGCGCGGCCTGCGGGTCGGGTTCGTTTGCGGAGTCGGTGATCCGGCGGTGCGCGATGCGGCCGATGGAGGTTTCGCAGGCGTTTTCCGGGGCACCGTGCGGCCACCAGGCCACGATCGGGGCGTCCGGAAGCAACAGCGCCGCGACCAGCGACTCGGACTCGTGCGCGAGCTGGCCGTAGCCGCGCAGCACGATCACCTCGGACGCGCCGGCGTCCCCGCCGACCCGGATCTGCGCGTCCAGCCGGTCCGCGTGGTCCTTCCCGGCGTCGGCGAGCACGATGATCCGGCAGGGGTGTTCCCGGCTGGCCTCGTTCGCGGCCTCGATCGCTTCTTCCTCGAGCCCGGACTTCGTCACGA
>NZ_JBNHFJ010000042.1:0-1416 GCF_059090105.1 Arthrobacter sp. K410C | reverse complement strand
CAACCAGAGAGCATGCATCGGGGCGGCGTAGGTCCCGGTGCCCGGATAGTTTGAGAGGGGTCCTATCGTGACTGTTACAACCACCACGGCGCCTGCCGTGCACAGCACGGACGTTGATATTGTCCGTAATCTGTCCCTGGTCGGGGACGAGATCACCGGTACGGTGGCCAAGATCGATGAACACCAGCTGGCCGGCCTGGCCGCGCAGCTGGGCCAGCCGGGCCGGGTATTCGCCGCAGGGGCCGGGCGCAGCGGGCTGGTCCTGCGGATGGCGGCGATGCGGCTGATGCACCTGGGCCTGACGGTCCATATTGCCGGTGACACCACCACTCCCGCGATCGGCTCCGGGGATCTGCTGCTGGTCGCTTCGGGGTCGGGAACGACCTCGGGAGTGGTCAAGTCAGCAGAAACCGCGGCGAAAGCAGGGGCGCGGATTGCCGCGTTCACCACCAACCCGGACTCGCCGCTGGCCCGGCTCGCGGACACGGTAGTGATCATTCCCGCCGCCCAAAAAACCGACCACGGCTCCAGCGTTTCGCGCCAGTACTCCGGGTCCCTGTTCGAACAGAGCCTGTTCCTGGCCACCGAGGCGCTCTTCCAGTCGCTGTGGGAAAACACCGACGTGCCGGCCGAAGAGCTTTGGCTCCGGCACGCCAACCTCGAATAAACACCCCCAGCAGCATCTTTAGTTTCCCTTCACATCCACCGCAGTACCCTTACAGAAAGAAACATCATCATGAAACTCCAGGTAGCCATCGATCTCCTGACCACCGAAGCCGCCCTCGAACTGGCCGGCAAGGTCGCCGAGTACGTCGACATCATCGAGCTCGGCACCCCGCTGATCAAGGCCGAAGGCCTCTCCGTGATCACCGCCATCAAGGAAGCCCACCCGGACAAGATCGTTTTCGCCGACATGAAGACCATGGACGCCGGTGAACTTGAAGCAGACATCGCCTTCAAGGCCGGCGCGGACCTGGTCACCGTGCTCGGCACCGCCGACGACTCCACGATCGCCGGCGCCGTCAAGGCAGCCAAGGCCCACAACAAGGGCGTCGTCGTTGACCTGATCAGCGTCGAGGACAAGGTCACCCGCGCCAAGGAAGCCCGCGCCCTGGGCGCCAAGTTCGTCGAAATGCACGCCGGCCTGGACGAGCAGGCCAAGCCCGGCTTCGACCTGAACGGACTGCTCCGCGCCGGAGCAGAAGCCCGCGTGCCGTTCTCCGTCGCAGGCGGCGTGAAAGTCGCCACCATCGCAGACGTCCAGAAAGCAGGCGCCGACGTCGCCGTCGCCGGCGGCGCAATCTACGGCGCAGCCGACCCCGCCCTGGCAGCAAAAGAACTCCGCGAAGCCATCGCATAACCCCACCCCGAACCGTGTACTGCCCGCACAAAACACCACCGCGGGCAGTACACGGC
>NZ_JBNHFJ010000041.1:0-1853 GCF_059090105.1 Arthrobacter sp. K410C | reverse complement strand
TCTACGATTCGCGTTCGGAACTCCCGACGGTTCGTAATCGAGTGCTCGTGCTCTCCGGTGCCGAGGATGTGCTGACGCCGCCCTGGCAGTCAGTCGAGATGGCCGAGTTGATTCCCAACGCGCACCTGCAGGTCCTGCCGCGCGGGAGCCACGGCATGATCATGGAGTACCCCGAGGACACGCTCGCAGCCATCACCGCGTTCCTCAAGACGCCGGCTGAGACGGCGAGTGCCACGCGGCGATTGGATCGGGTCAGCCGCTGAGCCGCGCCGCAGCCTCGTCTGGGTGGTGTTGGCCCAAGGTGCAGGGCAACGTCCCGGAGTAGCCGGGTGGTAACTCACGAGCATCCGCTTGTAAGCGCCTTCTCGACGCCCCGCTTCCGCCGCTGAGGTGGTGGCGGCCACCACGATGGCTGACGGATCGATGCTCGTGAGTCCTGCCGATCCTCAAAGGCCCACGTCGCGCAGCAAGTCTTCTGTATTTCGCGCCGAAGTACGTCGTCTTTGATCTGGACGGAGCCAAGGCGACGATGCCTGTTGCGCCCTTGAAGGTAGGGGCCGCCGGGCCTGGTTACAGAGCGTTTCACGCGTCCAGCGGATTCGTTGGAGCCGGGTGCGGTTCCGGCCCAAAAAGACAGGTGGCCCCCTGTGGCGGAAGCGTCCATTGCGCTTCTGACCTGCCTACCAGTTCCGCACTGTGGCGGCAAGGAACCGGCCTCGGAGGTCGTCCAGCGACGTCAGGTTCCGCACCGACGGTTCTCGGGCGGTCCCTGTGGAGGCGAATCGGCTGAGGGATGCAGGGCGATCGGGCTGATGTCGTGGCGCCCTACCCTACTGCTCCGCTAATGCGACTGCTGACAAGAGAGCCGCGACCAGCGCGGCCTCGGTCCGCTCGTAACGGCTGGATGGAACCGTCACCGCCAAGGCAGCGACAACGCGTCCGTTGCTACGGATCGGGGCGCTCAAGGACCGAACGTCCTCCCGGTATTCGCCAAGGTCGTAGAGGATTCCGGTGCGCCGTATCTCGGCCATCTGGGCTTCGAGTTCGCCTCGGTCGCTCACCGTCCTCGGCGTGAATCGGGTGTAATCGTGATTATCCAAGATCGACGAGCGCCGTTCCTCGTCGGCGAAGGCGAGCAGCACTTTGGCGCTTGCTCGTGCGTGCACATCACCAGTGAATCCCACTTCCAGTCCCGCGACACGCACGGCCTGGGATCCTTCGACCGTGGCGAGTATGCGGATCTCCCCACGGAACCACCCGGTGAGATATGCCGTTTCACGAGTAGTCTCTGCGAGTCGCCTGAGGGCCTGGCTGTGTTTCGGGTCCACGCGTACGCGCAGGCCGGGCGAGTTGGCGATGTCCATGGCGCTTAGGCCGAGGGTGTAGCGCTTGCCGGGCTCCTTGTTCAGTAATTTCTCTTCCTCGAGTGTTGCGAGCAGATGGTAGGCCGTGGGCATGGCGAGGCCGACCATCTCTGCGACCTCGGTCGCGGTCAGTCCATGCCGCGATCGAGCGACTGCCAGCAGGATGCGCGCAGCCCGGCTGACGGATTGGATCACCTGGCGTTGTTTTGGGGGTTCGACTTCGCTCGTTGGCGCTGCATTCATTTGCTTCATCCGTTCAGTTTGTCTTGAAACAACACTTGACATAGCCACCCCGGCCCGGCCATAGTTTGTCAGATTTTGAAACTCACTTTCACTATATTGACACAAGGAGAGCCATGTCGACCAGCACGACACCGTCGATTGCGCCGGTAATGAGTCTTGGGGGGCGTCCGGCGGGCAGTCGTCGGGAGATCAAGATTATTGATACGACTTTGCGTGATGCGCATCAGAGTTTGTGGGCGACGCGGA
>NZ_JBNHFJ010000040.1:0-1953 GCF_059090105.1 Arthrobacter sp. K410C | reverse complement strand
GCGACCTGATTTCCTTCAGTGATGTGGACGATGTTCTCCGCGCCATTGTGGAGCGTGTGGGCGGCCTCTTTCTTGCGGATAGTTGCTATGTTGCGCTGGTTGACCCGGAGAGCGGGGATGCGTATATGCGGACAACATCGGGGACGCTGAGCGCGGCGATTGAGTTGGTGCGGCAGCGGCCGGGGGAGGGCCTGGGCGGTGAGGTCATCAGTAAGGGCCGGCCGCTCTGGACTGAGGACTACTTCCGGGATCCTGCGATTAATCGAAACCCGGTGGTGGCGTCCGCTGTTGAAGCCGACGGGATCCGGAGCATCGCAGGTGTCCCGATTAAGACCGGTGACACGACGATCGGTGCCCTTTTCATCGCCAACCGCCGTCCGCATCGTTTCAGCGCCCCGGAGATGGCGCTGCTGAGCTCGATGGGCGACCAGGCCGCAGTGGCGCTTGCAAATGCCCGCCTTTTTCAAGAGCTGGAGCGGACCGCGCAAAGCCTGCGCGAGATGAATGATTCCCTGAGTGAGCAAACCGCGCAGCTGAAGCGGTCAGCGGCGACACATGCCCGGCTCACCTCGTTGGTGCTGGACCGTGTGTCGCACCAGGACTTCGTTCGGATCGTGGCCGGATTGTTGGGGGCGGCGGCGATCTATCTCACGGATGAGTTCGGCACGGTGCTGGCGCGGTACGCGCCTCGGATCGCAGAGAAGATGCTCAGTGCGCTCAACGCGGGCGTCGCCGAGGCGGCGGCAAGGATGCCAACCCAGACCGAGCTCCTGCCGGCTCAGGGCGGTGATCCGGGGACTGAGCGGTGGTTGGTGCCGGTTCGGGCGGGTACGTCGCGGCTCGGGTACCTTTATGCCGTTTTTTCGGAGCCGCAAAGCCAAATCATGGTGCAGAGCCTGGAGCAGAGCGCGCAGACGGCGGCCGTCCTGGAATTGTTGGAACGCCAGACCTTCCTCGTGGAACAGGATCTGCGGGGGGAGTTGATCGACGACGTCCTCAGCCATCGCGGTCCGTCATGGGATGGGATCGAACGCCGGACGCACCGGTCCCGGTTGCTCGATCCGTATGCGACTCATTGGGTGCTCGTTCTCGCCGCGACGGGTGAGTCGACCCGCAAACAGCTCACCGAGGTTTGCGCCCGCCTGACAGCGCCGGTGCGCGGGTTGGCCTCGGAGTACGCCGGGGCCGTTGTCGTGATCGTCCCGTCGGCGGCCTTCGAGGATCCGCATGAGTTTATCCGGCGGGTGCGTGAGCGCCTGCGTCGTGTTGCCCCGAGGGCGGTGGTGAGTGGCGGTCTCTCCGGGCCTGTGGAGCGGATCTCCGATCTTCAAGCGACATACGCCGACGCGGCCCGCTGCCTGCGAATCGGGCTGGCGTTGAGGCGCTCGGGTGAAGTCATCGGGCAGAAAGACCTGGGAGCACTCGGTCTGATCCTGGAGGGCACCTCGCGGGGGCGGGTCGAGGAGTTGCTTCGCGCGCGACTGGGGCCGCTGTTGCGCTATGACGAGGAGAACGGTGCGATGCTGGTGCAGACGCTGCAGGCGTACTTCGATGCGAGCCAGAACCCGCGGACGGCAGCGGGGGCGCTCTTCGTGCATCCGAACACCATCTATCAGCGGCTGAGTCGGATCGATGAGGTGCTTGGAAGCAATGATTGGCGAACCCCAGCCGGATCGCTGGAGATTCAGCTCGCGCTCCAGTTCCACCAGCTCCTCCAACACATGTCGTTGGAAGAGCTCTTGAGAGAGTCCCCGCGGTCCAGCCAGGGGCCCGCCCAGGCGCACGGACACAGCCGGTGACTGATGCGGCCAGACGCCCCCCGAGTGCGCATGGCGCACGAATCCGGTGGATGATCGCCCACTCGTCTCCGGCCAGCACGGTGCGGATCCACATAGACCTCCGCTCCCTGACTCGTCCATTCTGGACGGTAGTTGCAGAAGGGTCGATGACGAC
>NZ_JBNHFJ010000039.1:0-2963 GCF_059090105.1 Arthrobacter sp. K410C | reverse complement strand
TTGAACTGGTCCCCAAAAGTTGGACTCGTGAATGTGCGAGGAGTCCACTTTAGCGTCCAGTGATCCGGTACTTCTCAGGAAAGCGCTCCGTCCCATTGCGGACGGAGCGCTTTCCTGTAAGCGTCTTTGTCGGAGCATCGAGCTAAGCGTTGTAGGTGGGACGATCACGACGCGGCCACGTGGATCGTGGGCCTTCGAGGGTGACGGAAGATCGTCGAAGTTTTGTCTGCCGGATCTTGGGGTTCACTGGAACACGTAGTCCCATTGGGGAAGGGTGTGTGAAACGACTGAGGGCGGCTGCTACTTTCAGCGGACGGTATCGGTTTTCAAAGCGAGCCCTAGCGAGCCGCAGACCTTTTCGTCTCCGGGAATCACTGCGGCACGTCCGTCATCGAGTACGCATACGGTCAATGGATCGGGCACCGGGTAAGAGAAGTTGCTGTCAAACAGTTTCGGATCCGCGCCACCGCTCGGAGCATTGGGGTCCAGAACGTGTTGTGCCCAGATGTCCCTGCAGGCGGCCAGCGCGTCCTCAATGGGAACAGGGTTGTCGGGTTTTGGCTCACCGGGCCTTGCACCTGCCAACAATGTGACGGTGGTACCAGGAAACTGGTGGCCGTTCAGCTCGGCCCTGGCGAAACAAAGTATCGAGCTCTTGTCCGTGACGGGCAGTTGCGTCAGCGCCGCTCCGCCGGTTGCCACGAGGGCGACTGCGACGCCGGCAAGCAGAATTTTTTTGCCTTTGGTGTTCTGGAAGTGCTGGTTTTCCGGGGTCCCGTCTTGGGCGACGCTGACCAGGAGCGCCTCGATGGCGGCACTGCGTTCAGGATTGAAGTGCTGTGAACCAGGATTCTTGTTCATGGCATTTCCTCTTCGGGACTGAGGGGGACCGGTTCCGGTTGGAACCGGTCCTGGGGGTTCATCAGCTGCGCAAGCCTCTGTTTGGCACGGGAGAGCCGTGATTTCACTGTGCCCGTTGGAATGCCCAGCAGTGCGCTCACTTCTGCCGTGCTCATATCTTCCAAAACGCACAGCGCAATAATTTCCTGGTCACGCCGTCCCAGCGAACGGTAAGCCTGCTGCAAGCACTGAGACCGCCGGTCTTCGTCAACCGTCTCAACCACCCAGTCGCTGTGATCCGGCACCTCCTGGGGCTGCGGAAGCTTTCTAATCAGCCGCTCATATCGCAGTGTGGACCTGACCTTGTTCCTTGCCACATTGGTGGCAGTGATCAGCAGCCAGCCCAGCATCGAATCATTGACCAGCCTGATCCTGGATCTACAGCGCCAAGCCTCCAAAAACACCATTGCGGTGGCGTCCTCAGCCTCAAACGAAGTTTTCACCAACCGGAGGCAGTGAACGAAGACGCGGTCCCGGTGACGCAGGAAGAGGGAAGCGAACGCGGAACCGTCACCATCCATGACGCGCAGCCAAAGCTCTCCGTCTGTGGATACCTTCCCTGAGTCCCCCATACCTATTAGTGTCCGGCAAGCCCACGGCGGTTCCATCCCGAATCGTGCCAGAACATCACGGTCCGGGAAAAGTCACAGAATCTTATTGTCGGGTCAACTCGCGACAGCCTGAGCACGGTACTGCACGGGACTCAGACCTTCGAGCTTCGTGGAGATCCTTTCAGTGTTGTACCAGCGGATGTATTCGTGAAGGGCTACTGCCAAGGCATCAGTGTTGAGGAACCGGACGCGGTGGAAGAACTCTTCCTTGAGGTGGCCGAAGAAGTTTTCCATGACGGCGTTGTCGTAGCAGTTGGCTTTGCGTGACATCGATTGGACAGCGCCGGCATTCTGCAGGAGTAGGCGCCAGGAGATGTGCTGGTACTGGAATCCCTGGTCGGAGTGCACGAGTGGTTTCTGCCCGTCCTCCAGGGTGGCCAAGGCGCCGCGCAATGAGGAGTTGGTCAGTTCCAGGTTGGGAGAGATTCCAATGGCGTAGGAGATGATTTGCCGGTCGAAGAGGTCCATCACCGGTGAGAGGTACAGTTTCCTGTCGCCGACGCTGAATTCGGTCACGTCGGTAACCCATTTTTCGTTCGGTGCATCCGCTTCGAACTGGCGCTTCAACAGGTTCGGGGCAACAACGCCCTGCTCTCCCTGATAAGAGTTGTAGCGCTTCTTCCGCCGGACCTTGCAGACCAGCCGCAGCAAGCGCATCAGCTTCAGCACGGTCTTTTTCGCGACCGTCCAGCCTTGTTTGACCAGTTCGATATGGACACGGCGGTGCCCGTACCGGGCGTGGCTCTTCTCGAAGATGCCCGTGACCGCTGCTTTGAGATCTGCTTGGGGATCAGGAGCCAGCAGCCGAGCTTGGTGATAGAAGAACGTGGACCGGGGCAGCCCGGCAACGTCCAACAGAACTTCCAACCGGTGTTGGGCCTTGAGAGCGATGACAGCGCGGACTTTTAGCGCTCTTCCTCGTCCCTCAAGGCGTTTACTTTTCCCAGGAAGGCCACCTCTGCGCGCAACCGCTCGTTCTCGCGGCGCAGCCGCTGCAGCTCCGACTCAGGCTCTGCCGGCGCCTTGAAAGATGAGAGTGGTCGTCCGCGTGGTTTCGGGCGCAAGCCGTCTTCGCCTTCGTTGCGGTATATCCGCGCCCACTTCTTGATCAGATCCGGCGAGGAGAGCTGGAGCTCCTTGGCCAGGACGACCTGGCTCTCCCCGGCCAGGAACCGACGGACCGCATCCAGTTTGAACTCAAACGTGAACTTCCGATGGGTTGATTTGGTCACTATCGCCGTACCTCCGCGAACTCTCCACAGGGCATGAATGCGGATGACAGGCTTTGAACGTACCCCTAACCTCGTCGCCGCTGCCTTCGCGCCCCAACCCATCTCGAACAACGCTACCGCGGTCTCGCGCTGTTCATCAGATAACGAACTACTCTCCTGCATAAAACTGCTCCCCGATAGAAGGACCGATTTCTCAGTCCAACTTTCGGGGAGCAGTTCA
>NZ_JBNHFJ010000038.1:0-2968 GCF_059090105.1 Arthrobacter sp. K410C | reverse complement strand
ACTGCACCCGGGAGGGTGTGGGAGAGTAGGACACCGCCGGACATAACATTAGTAGGGCCCTGACAATCACTGTCAGGGCCCTACCACTTTAACCACCACCCAACGTCAGGCACTAAGCCCCAGGACCGCCCCCCACGGATAACAGCTAGCCTGGCACACCTAGACTCGTCTCATGACCCGTACGGGAACTGGCGTCGGTGAAACCCGGGAGCGCATCGCTCCGGGCACGCGCCTACCTTTCAAACAACGCGCTCAAGCTCTCCCTGAATGGGGAGTGGCGCTTCCCGGTTGAGCCCCGGAGTCCGCTCCGCGCCGGCAGCCGGCTGGCAGTTGGGAGAGGAACTTGAAGGCTTCACCGCCCTGCCCGTCCCATCCAGTTGGCCAATGCACGGCCATGGCGCGCCCGCATATTCCAAGCTGCCAGCTACGTCGAAGACCAGGACATGTGGTGGCTCCCGGGAATTTTCCGGGATGTCACACTCCAGGCCCGCCCGGCGGCTGGCATCGATGATCTCTTCGTCCATGCCGGCTATGACCACGGAAGTCACGAAGGCGTGCTTCGCGTCGAGGCGAGCCGGGGCGGGAAGGCGATTGACGCCGTCGTACGCGTTCCCGCATTGGGGCTGGAACTACCGGCCGGGACGGAGGTGCGCGTCCCCGGCGTCGAACCCTGGTCGGCTGAGCTGCCGAAACTCTACGATGCATCGGTCAGCACTCCGGGCGAGACTGTCAGCCTGCAGCTGGGCTTGCGATCCGCAGTGGGAACCCGCGCTGCTGGACAGGAGGTAGCGAACGGTCGAGCGGGACAAGAACCACCCGTCCGTGATCATGTGGTCGCTCGGCAATGAGGCCGGCACCGGCAGGAACCTCGCGGCCATGTCGCGCTGGACCAAGGACCGCGACCCCTCCCGCCCCATCCACTACGAGGGGGACTGGTCCTCGCCCTACGTGGACGTCTACTCACGGATGTACGCAAGCCAGGACGAAACGGCACTGATCGGGCAGGGCATCGAACCGCCCCTCGAGGACGCGGCCCTGGAGGCCCGGCGCCGGGCCATGCCCTTTGTGCTGTGCGAGTACGCGCATGCCATGGGGAACGGCCCCGGCGGCATGACCGAGTACCAGGAGCTCTTCGAGCGGCATCCGCGCCTTATGGGCGGCTTCGTGTGGGAGTGGCTGGAGCACGGCATCACCGTGCAGTCCGCTGAGGGTGGTGAGTACTTCGGGTACGGCGGCGATTTCGGTGAGGAAATTCACGACGGCAACTTCGTCACGGACGGCCTGGTGGACGCGGACCGTAGACCGCGGCCGGGACTTCTGGACTACAAGAAAGTCGTCGAGCCGCTCAGGATTGAGGTGGCCGGGGACTGGTCCGGGTTCCGGATCCGCAACCTGCAGGACTTCGCCGACACCTCCGCGTATGAGTTCCGCTACACCGTTGAGACCGACGGCGGCCTGCTGGACGCCGGACCGGTACAGCTCGCGCCGTTGCCGCCGCAGTCCGAAACTGCGGTTCCCTTGCCCGCCGCCGTTGCGGACAGTGCCGCCGCACTTGCCCGTGCCGGACAGGCAGCGGTCTTGACGGTGCGGGCGGTTCTTGCGGCCGATTCTTCCTGGGCTGCCGCAGGCCATGAAATTTCATGGGGCCAGTCCGTCCTATCTGCCAGTACTGCTGAGCCTGCAGCGACCGAACGTGTCCTTGTCCTGGAAAACGAGCTGAGGCTGGGTCCGGCAGTCTTCAGCCGGATCACCGGGATGCCCATCCTCCTGGGAGATCTGCCTGTTGAGAAGCTGGGGCTGGTGCTGTGGTGGGCGCCCACCGACAACGACCTGGGCCGGGAATGGGCCAGCGAGGACCCGCGCCCGCTCGGCACGCAGTGGAAGGACGCCGGGTTGAACCGGCTGCACACCCGGCTTGTCGGCATCAGTGCCGAGGTAACGGCCGACGGCGGTGAGCGGCTCACGGTCCGCACGCGTGTGGGTGCCGCGGACAAGCAGTACGGAGTTCAGGTGGCTTATTCCTGGACCAGCGACGGCGCGTCCCTGGCTCTCCAGGCGAACGTCCGCCCGGAAGGGACCTGGGTCAACGCCGGCTTTGAGGTGGAATGGGCACGTATCGGCCTGGAGCTTGTCCTAGCAGGAGAGACGTCAGCAGTGAGCTGGTTCGGGAAAGGCCCGCACCAGAGTTATCCAGACACCGGCCAAGGTGCCCTTACGGGATGGTTCTCCCTTCCGCTCGCCGACCTGGACGTGGACTATGTCCGCCCCCAGGAATCAGGTGCGCGCTCCGGAGTCCGTTCCGCCTCCTTGGACGTTGCCGGAAGCCTGCTGCAGGTCAGGGGTGAGCCTTTTGCCCTGACAGTACGGCCGTACAGCCTGGCAGTCCTTGACGCGGCAGCCCACCGGCCAGAGCTTGGGGCAGATGGCATGACCTACATGTACCTGGACCATGTGCAGCGGGGAGTGGGCACGGCGGCTTGTGGGCCTGGTGTCCTGAAGCCGTACCGGCTGAAGCCCCGGGCGGCAGAGTTCACTCTCGTCTTCCGGACGGTAGGGGAAAGTCCAGTATGAGCCACTGCACACTTGCCCGCCGCGGGCGGTCTGGTACTGATGGCCCTCTGTTTGACCCTGGAATTCCCGTCATCACGGGGATTGTGGGGTTATGACTGACGAGGCAGGGGCGATTTGCCGTGAGCTTTATGGGCGTGTATTGTTTTCTGAGTTGCCGCCGCTGAAGCGGAAAAATAGCGGCCAAACCCCCTTTGAACAGCCTGGAAAAAGGTCCGCCTGCTAGCGCGCCTTGACCCGGTGGGGACTGATCACGAATGCTGCAACTGCTGGAAAGCGGATTTGCAAAGTATTCGGCGGTCGGGTAAGTTTGAAAAGTTGCTCCGGAGCGATCCTGAATGTTTGGTTTGGGTGGTGCCGGGTGTGTCTGTTGTTTGAGAACTCAATAGTGTGCCAA
This sequence comes from Arthrobacter sp. K410C, assembly GCF_059090105.1. Taxonomy (NCBI): domain Bacteria; kingdom Bacillati; phylum Actinomycetota; class Actinomycetes; order Micrococcales; family Micrococcaceae; genus Arthrobacter; species Arthrobacter sp. K410C. Next base: position 3 of record NZ_JBNHFJ010000038.1, on the reverse strand, counting down.
GTT
>NZ_JBNHFJ010000037.1:0-3319 GCF_059090105.1 Arthrobacter sp. K410C | reverse complement strand
ATGAGTCTTGGGGGGCGTCCGGCGGGCAGTCGTCGGGAGATCAAGATTATTGATACGACTTTGCGTGATGCGCATCAGAGTTTGTGGGCGACGCGGATGCGTACTGATCACATCGTTTCGATGGCGAATGATTTTGACAAGGTTGGTTTTGACCAGGTCGATTTGATGGCGCCGATTCAGTTTGATGTGGCGGTCCGGTATCTGAAGGAAGATCCGTGGGAGCGGGTGCGGCAGGCGCATGAGCATGCACCTAATACCAGGTTCAGGGCGTTGATCCGCTCGAAGAATATTGCGGCGTTCGATTTCCTGGCTGACGATGTGATTGAGGCCTGGGTGGAGAACCTGTATGCCAACGGTTTCAGGGTGATCGGGTCCTTCGATGGGCTGAACGACATTGATAACATCGCTCCGGGCCTGATCAGGGCCAAGGAGCTGGGAGCGTCCACGTTTGGTGCGGTCTCGTTTTCCGAGAGCCCGGTGCACACTGATGAGCTTTTCGTCGCCAAGGCCCTGGAGCTGATTGAGAAGGCTGATGTTGATGCCATCATGCTCAAGGATGCTGCCGGGCTCTTGACGCTTGACCGCATCCGCACCCTGGTGCCTGTCCTCAAGGAAGCTATTGGCGACCGGACGCTGGAACTGCATAGCCACTGCCTGACGGGGCTGGCGCCGCTGGTGTATCTGGAAGCGGTGGAACTGGGCTGTGACGCGCTGCATACCTCGATCGCGCCGATGGCCAATGGCGCCGCGCAGCCGGCGACGCAGGATATTGTGCGTGATCTGCGGGCGCTCGGGTATACGGTCAATGTCGATGATGACATCATCGATACCATCAGCGGGAAGCTTTCAGCGATCGCTGAGGCAGAGGACAAGCCGGTCGGCCATCCCGTCGCGTACAGCGGCCTGCATTTCATGCACCAGCTTCCCGGGGGCATGCTGTCGAACTTCCACTCGCAGCTGGCAACGGCGGGTCTGTCCCATCGCTTCGATGAGTTGCTCCACGAGGTCGCCCGGGTGCGGTCCGAGCTGGCCTTCCCGATCATGATCACCCCCTTCGCCCAGTTCGTGGGGACCCAGGCGGTGATGAACGTGATCTCGGGTGAGCGTTACTCCATCGTGCCCAATGAAATCAAGAAGTATGTTCTTGGTTACTACGGCACGCTGCTGGCGCCCATCGAACCGGAACTGCACGCGAAAATCGTGGCCAACGGCGCCTCGAACATCGCCCTCGAGCCGTCCCCGGTCGCCCCGATGCTCCCTGACCTGCGGGAGCGTCACCCCAACGAGAGCATGGACCTGCTGCTCCTGCGCGCAATGTTCGCCGGTACGCAGGTTGATGAAATGAAGAAGACCGTGGCCGCCGGCGGGAACGCTGATGAAATCCCCCGGCCGCTCCTGGATTTGATCAAGGCAATCCACCAAAAGAGCCAGACCGGCACGCAATCACTGAACGCAGGAAATCTGCAGATCAGCATCAAAAAAGGAGAGAACGAAAATGTCGCTTAACCCGCCCGATATCGCAGAACTCAAGGCCATCGTTGACTGGGCAAACCTTACCCAGGACGTGCGTGAGCTGTCCCTGAAGTTCGGCGACGTGGAATTGTTCATCTCCCGCGATCAGCAATCCTCCCGCCCCGCCCCGGCCCCGGCCCCGGCCCCGGCTCCGGTTGCCCAGGCTGCACCATCGGCTCCCGCCGCCCCGGCTGCACCGGCCAGCGCCGCTGTTGCCGCGCCCGCTGCCGCCGCCCCGCCGGCCGCTGCCGCGCCGGCTGTACCGGTCGGCGCCGCACCGTCGTCGGGTCCCAGCGAGCTGGCTGCCGATGAGGTGCTAATCAAGGCTCCGATGGTCGGGATCTTCTATGCGGCCCCGAAGCCCGGCGCTCCTGACTTTGTTTCGGTCGGTGACAGTGTCACGCCTGAATCGGTGCTGTGCATCGTGGAGGTCATGAAACTGATGAGCAACATCGAGGCCCAGGTCGAGGGCACCGTGGTGCGGATCCTGGTCGAGAACGAGCAGGCGGTCGAATTCGGCCAGCCACTGATGGTGATAAAGCGCCATGGGTGAACCACTGAAAAGCGTGCTCATCGCCAACCGCGGCGAGATAGCCCTGCGAGTTATCAGGGCGTGCAAGGAACAGGGCATCCGCAGTGTCCTCGCTTACTCCGAAGGAGACGCCGATTCCCTGCCCGTGAAACTGGCGGACCAGGCCGTCTGCATCGGGCCCGCGCAAGCGACGGCCAGTTACCGGAACCCGCGCGCGGTCATCAGCGCAGCACTTGCCTACAAAGTGGACGCCATCCACCCCGGCTACGGTTTCCTCTCCGAGAACGCCGACTTCGCCGCACTGTGTGAAGAAGAGCAGATCGGTTTCATCGGTCCGGCAGCTGAGGTCATCCGCCGCATGGGAGACAAAATCGAGGCCAAGAAGATCGCCCGCCGGGCAGGGGTGCCCACCGTTCCCGGTTCAGTCGGCGCAATCGCTGAATACAACGAAGCCCTCGCCGTGGCCAGCGAGGTCGGCTACCCCCTCCTGATCAAGGCAGCAGCAGGCGGCGGCGGGCGCGGCATGCGCGTCGTCGAAACCGCCGAAACCCTTGAGAAAGATCTCACGGAGATCATGGCCGAGGCCGAAGTAGCGTTCGGTGACCCCTCGGTCTACATCGAGCGCTACCTCACCGACATCCGGCACATCGAAATCCAGGTCATCTCCGACGGCCACACCGTGCTGCACCTGGGCGAACGCGACTGCACAGCACAACGACGCAACCAAAAACTCATCGAGGAATCACCCTCCCCGGTCCTGAACGCAGAACTCCGGCAGGAAATGGCCGACGCCGCAGTCGCACTCTGCCACGAGGTCGGGTACAAAAACGCCGGGACCGTGGAGTTCGTCTTCGACAACATCGAACGCAAGTTCTACTTCATCGAGATGAACACCCGCATCCAGGTTGAACACCCCGTCTCCGAAATGGTCTCCGGCATCGACCTCATCAAGCTCCAGCTGCAAATCGCCGGCGGCCTGCCGCTGAACCTGACCCAGGACGACATCCTCATCACCGGCCACGCCATCGAATGCCGCATCAACGCCGAGGACCCCGAGAACAATTTCGCCCCGGGCCCAGGAACAATCACGAACTTCCGTGCCCCAGGCGGCTTCGGGATCAGGATGGACACCCACATCGAAACCGGGTACACCATCCCGCCCTACTACGACTCCATGATCGGCAAACTCATCTGCTGGGGCAAAAACCGCGACGAAGCCATCGCCCGCACCATCCGCGCCCTCGACGAACTCGTCATCGAAGGCATCACCACCAC
>NZ_JBNHFJ010000036.1:0-4145 GCF_059090105.1 Arthrobacter sp. K410C | reverse complement strand
CACCTGAGCGGCAGGAGAAAATTGATGGTTCATCTGGACGGCGGCGTTGCTGCTCAGTGTGTGCGGGGCGATCGAGGTTGCTGTGCGGTCTCGGTGGGGGTCAGTGGTGGTTAGGTTTATTCTTGCGCGTCTTTTGACGACGTTGCCGGTGTTGTTGATTGTGACGTTCGTGGTGTTCAGTCTCACGTTGCTGATTCCTGGTGATCCTGCGGTGACCATTGCCGGTCCGGATGCCACGGCGGAGCAAATTGAGGCGATCCGGGAGCGGTTGGGTTTGAATCAGCCGGTGATTGTGCAGTACGGCAATTGGTTGTTGAGTGCTCTTCAGGGTGATTTGGGGACCTCGTTGTTCACGAGCCGTTCGGTGGCGCAGAGCATCAGTGCGAGTCTGCCGGTGACGCTTGCGTTGACGTTTTCGGCGATTCTGGTGTCATTGGTTATCGCGGTTCCGTTTGCAATTGCATCGGCGTTGCGGCAGGGCACGTGGATCGAGCGGCTTGCTGGTTTCGGTTCGTCTTTGGGTGTCGCGTTGCCGTCTTTTTGGTTGGGCATGATGCTTGTCCTGATTTTCTCGATCTCGCTGGCTTGGCTGCCGGCTACGGGTTATGTGCCGTTCTCCAAGGATCCTGGTCTGTGGGCGGTCCATTTGATCTTGCCGTCTCTCACGCTCGGTGCCGCCGCCGCTGCGGAGAGCACGCGGCAGTTGCGCGGTTCGATCATCGACGTGATGAAGCAGGACTACATTCGCACGGCTCGTGCGAAGGGTCTGCGCGGTCGGGTGATCCTTGGCAAGCACGTGATGAAGAACGCGGCGGTGCCGCTTGTGACCGTCCTGGGGGTGCAGGTCACGTTCATGCTTGGTGGGGCGGTGCTCGTGGAGCAGGTGTTTGGGATCCCGGGCATGGGCATGGTCGCCGTTAACGCTGTTGTGCAGCGTGATATCCCCGTCATCCAGGGCATTGTCCTGGTCGCCGTTGTCGTGGCCCTTGTCATCAATCTCGTGGTTGATCTGGTCTACGGCTATCTGAACCCGAAGGTGCGTCCCAGATGAGCAATGCAACTAAAGTCACCGGCGCGACGACGACCAACGTCGTTGCAGCGGGGAAGACGATCCCGGCCGGGCGCGTGAGGAGCGATTTCCTTCGCCGTGTTCTGGGAGACCGGGCTGCCCTGGTTTCATTGACCGTGCTTTTGCTGGTGGTTGTCCTGGCGGTTCTGGCGCCCTTTATCACCCCGCACGACCCTATCGTGCAGGATTTGAAGTCCGTTCTGCTGCCGCCGGGCACGGACGGGCATCTCCTCGGGACGGATCAGCTCGGACGAGACGTCCTGTCCCGGCTGATGATAGGGACGACCACGAGCATGCTCGCGGTCGTGCTCGCTCTCGCGGTCGCGCTGGCGATCGGTCTGCCCATCGGCTTCGCTTCCGGTTACTTCGGCGGCAAGGTGGACACGATCATGATGCGGTTGATGGACGCGGCGATGAGCTTCCCGCCGTTGCTGTTGGCCATCGCCCTGGTCGGTATCCTCGGCCCGAACCTTGTGAATGCGATGATCGCGGTCGGCATCCTGATGTCGCCACGGTTCGCGCGGCTCATGCGCGGGGTGGTCATGGGCATCAAGGAAGAGACCTTCATCGAAGCGGCTCGAAGCATTGGCACCCCGACATGGCGCATTATCGTGCGTCATATCGTTCCGAACGCGATGTCACCTCTGACGGTTGCGATCGCTGTGACCTCTGGTGCTGCGATGCTGTCAGAGGCTGGCTTGAGCTTCCTCGGTTTGGGTGTGCAACCGCCGGACGCTTCGTGGGGAACGATGATCCGCGATGGCTTCCTCTACTTCCGTCGGGCACCGGGGCTCGGTATTTTTCCCGGCATCATGATTTCCCTGACCGTGTTTACTTTCATGACCCTCGGGGACGGTCTGCGAGATGCGCTTGGACGTGAGGAACGCAAGGAATGACGAACCGCGCTGTTGATGTCTTGCCCGTCCCTTACCACCGGGAGTGTTCATGAGTGTGATTGAAACCAAGCAGGATGTGCTTCTCGAAGTTGAGGACCTCCACGTCCAGGTCCTGACGGCAGAAGGCTGGCAGGTCGTTGTCGATGGCGTGAGCTTCTCGTTGCGCCGTGGCGAGACCTTGGGGCTGGTCGGTGAGTCAGGGAGCGGCAAGAGCGTTTCCTGTTTGTCGATTGCAAACCTTATGCCCAAGCGTCAGACGCGGGTATCGGCGTCGCGGCTTTTGTTGGACGGAGAGAACATTGCCGGCCTCGACGACGGCGCGATGTCGGATTATCTTGGCAACAAGATCGCGATGATCTTCCAGGAACCGATGACCAGTCTGAATCCTGCGTTCACCGTCGGGGACCAGATTGGTGAGCCGTTGCGGCGGCACCGGGGCCTTTCGAAGAAGGAAGCCCGTCTTGAGGCGATCGAGTTGCTGCGCCGCGTCGGTGTTCCTGTCCCGGAGCGCCGGGTGGACCAGTATCCGTTCGAGTTCTCCGGCGGCATGCGCCAGCGCGTGATGATCGCGATGGCATTGTCCTGCGACCCGGACGTGCTGATCGCCGACGAGCCGACGACGGCGCTGGACGTCACTGTCCAGGCGCAAATCCTTGATCTGCTCAAGGACCTGCAGGAAGAACGTGGAATCTCGATCATCTTCATCACTCACGACCTGGGCGTGGTGGCTGACATCTGTGACCGCGTCATGGTCATGTACGCAGGGCAGATCGTCGAAGGTTCTGAATCGCTCGAAGTTTTCGAGCACCCACGGCACCCGTATCAGGAGGGCCTGATCGAGGCAATGCCGCGTCTGGATAACAAAGGAGAGCTGAAGACCATCCCCGGTTCGCCTCCTCGCGTGGGCAAGTTTCCGGATGGATGTCGATTCCATCCGCGTTGCCAGTATGCGATCGATGCGTGCCGTTCGGGCACGTTGATCCTCAATGAGGTGGACCCGGGCCACACTTCGCGCTGCATCCGAGCACATGAGCTCGTCTTGAAAGGGATCGACTGATGACGTCACAGCCCGTACCATTGCTGTCCGTACGCGACCTGGAGGTGACATTCAAGGGGCGTCGAAAGCTGCTGAGCAAGGGGCCCGCAGCCACCGTTCGTGCTGTTGATGGTGTCAGCTTCGAGGTGTACCCGGGGGAGACCCTGAGCCTGGTGGGCGAGTCTGGCTGCGGCAAATCGACGACGGCGCGCGGGGTGATGCGGCTGGTGCAACCGGCGGCTGGACAGGTCACCCTGGACGGCCATGAGATCATGTCTTTGAAGGGCAACGCGCTTCGTACTGCCCGGCAGAAAATGCAGATGGTCTTTCAGGACCCCTACTCATCGCTGGACCCGTCCATGCTCATCGGGGCAGCCATTGCAGAACCGCTGGATGCCCACACGAAGATGAGCCGTTCGGAAAAGGCCGACCGGGTGGCCGAGGTGCTCACCCAGGTCGGTATGGACCCGGACTACGCGAACCGCTACCCGCACGAGTTCTCAGGCGGCCAGCGGCAGCGTCTGACCATTGCCCGGGCGATATCTGTCAACCCGAAGCTGTTGATCCTTGACGAGGCCGTCAGTGCCCTGGATGTCTCGACGCAGAATCAGATACTTGAGCTCCTGGAGAAGCTGAAGGCCGAGCTGGGGCTTGCCTACCTGTTCATCGCTCACGACTTGTCGGTCGTTCGGCACATTTCCGACCGCGTCGCCGTGATGTACATGGGGCGCATTGTCGAGTACGGGACTGTCGATGCTGTGTTCGAGAACCCGTCGCACCCATACACGCGCGCGCTCCGTTCGGCCGTTCCAATCCCATCACCGCGGGTACAGCGTCATCGTCCGCGTTTGGTATTAAAGGGCGACCCGCCAGACCCTGCCAACTTGCCGCAGGGGTGCCGGTTCGCCGGGCGGTGCCCGGCCGTGATGGACATCTGCCGAAAAGTGGACCCGCCAGCATTTCCCACACCCGCCGGCGCGGTCGCCGCGTGTCACTTGCTGGACCCGGCAGCCGAACCAGAGCGGCGTGTCGCGACCACTGTCTGACCCCGACACGCGCGCCACGCAGCTACCAACCGCTCTTGCCCTGACCCAGGAAGAAAAATGAGATTCGCGAACATCGCAGGACGCGCCCACCTCCACCT
>NZ_JBNHFJ010000035.1:0-10882 GCF_059090105.1 Arthrobacter sp. K410C | reverse complement strand
CGCGCTGATCCTCAGACAACGAACTAGACGCACGCATAAAACTGCTCCCCGGGAGTCGGAACTGAATTTCTCAGTCCAACTCCCGGGGAGCAGTTCAGAACGGGGCGCACCCTTTTCGACTCCCACTCCCCATACACCGGATCCCCATCCGATTGACACCATCATAAGCATGCTTAGCAATGTGTTCGCAAGCCCGGGTAATCGCACCCTACCGGCACCGTCGCTGGCGTCGTCCCTGGAACTATGCGTCAATGGTTACGTCGTCGCCCAAGGTGCGCTGGCTCCGGATGACCGCATCCGTAACGGAGAGGGTGGCAGCCTGTTCAATCCAGGCTGAGTCCGGAGGCCCAGCAATAGCAGGGCCTCAAGCCCCTCCTGCTCATCCCGTCCTTGCTGAGCCTCTGAATCCTGTCCACACTGGGATCTCGAAAGCACCCCTCGCCCGCCGGTGTCAGACCGCTTCCAGCTTGGTGAGGCGCTCGGCAATCTTGCTGCCAGCCCGGCGCGACCTGGGGCAGGCGGCCAGCCATCTCTTCAGGACAGCGATTTCGTCGTCCTCCTGGCCCAGCTTCCGATGGATGATGGCGCCTCCCAGGCCGGGGGCATTTTTGTCCGAGTCAGGGGGTTACGGTGTCGCCGTGGCGGTGGGCGACCTTCCATTCGCCGTCCTCCCGACGGTAGACCTGTGTGGCCCGGAGGGTATAGCTCCGCGGTTCGCCGTCCACGGAGGCGGAGGTGTGCTCCAGTCCCGCCGTATAGGCCACGTCGCCCACGACGTCGTATGCCAGCAGCTCGAAACGGTAGGACGTGCAGTTGGAGAACTGCTTTGCCAGACCAGCGAAGAGTTCATCGAGCTCCTGCTGTCCGAAAGCGTTGCGCCACGCGCCCAGGACACTTACCGGCTCGTTGCTGGACCAGATCGCCCGACGCGGGGCGGCGTCGCCATTGTGAATAGCCACTTCAGCCTCATAGAGGGTGGACCGAAGCCATGCCAGAAAGTCATCGGAGTCAGCCATGTCTCAGTATGCTCCCCACGGCAGGCGTCGGCGATAGACCGATGTTGCCCATCGGGTAGAGGATGCTGGACGTTCAAGGGAAGCACGTTTCGCGAATCTGGCCTAGCCTGTCATGGTGACTGATGAGCAGGTTCTTGCCGGGGGTAACGCTGCTGAATTTGTAGTCCGCAACGGAGAAACCGTGAGGAAACCATGGACCTCCTCCACGGATAAAGTCCACCAGTTCCTTGGTACGTTGCGATCGGCTGGAGTGGATGTCCCGGAGGTAGCTGGCCCCGACAAAGAGGGCCGACAGGTCATCGAGTACGTTGCCGGCAGTTCGGCCATTGATCGAGGACAGCTGGATATTGCTGAACTGCGAAGGGTCGGAAGGATCGTGCGCGCCATCCACGACAACAGCCCGGCGTGCACTGCAGATGACGTTGAGTCGTGGAAGGTTCTGATCCCGGCGTCCGAGCCGGATCTGATCTGCCACAACGACCTGGCTCCATGGAATTTCATCATCGGCGACCGGTGGGTCTTCATCGACTGGGACGGCGCAGGGCCGAGAACGCGCCTTTGGGACCTGGCCTATTCTGCCCAGTCCTTCGCCGGACTTTGGGAGGGGGAGCGGCCCGACGAAGCCGGTGTCCGGTTGCGTGCCTTCGTCGATGGCTATGGCGCCGACCATGGCCAGCGGGCTGCACTTCCTGAGATGCTCGCCCAGAGAGTTTCGGCCATGCATGACTTGCTGCATGCAGCGAATCTGACCGGACACCAGCCGTGGGCGCGGATGTACGCCGATGGGCACGGAGCCCACTGGAAAGCCACAAGCGAATATGTCGCCCGGCATATCGAAACCTGGCGAACGGCGCTCACAGGCTAAACGACGCGCGCCATCATTAGCTCGACGCATCGCCCTGCGGCGGGGGAGGCCCCTGGCCCAGAACGCGATCATCAGCCCGGCAGTCGCGGCCCCGCCGGCGTATATCCAGGGCGACGCCCAGGCCCCCTCGGGTGTGGGGGTCGCGAAGGACACCACGACTGCGGCTACCGCCAGGAAAACTTCCGCTCCGGCCTGAAGCGGCCGGGCGCTGTACTCGGGGTACGCCAGCCGGATGAGTGGGATGATCGGCAGGAGGAACAGGCCGAGGCTGAAGATCGGCCAGATGCCATTGAAGGTGAAGATCACTAGACCCAGCACCCACAGCCCGGCGAACTGAAGCAGCTGGCCGGGCCGTAGTGGGGTCTCGGGCGTCCAGCGGCTCAGCAGCAGGCCCCATGCTGGCAGGCCCAGCAGCCAGCCGCCGGCCCAGAAGCCCACGTTCAGCAGTGCCGGGGGAACGAGCAGGGCGCCGGGCAGCAGGAACGCCACGGCCTGCCGAACCGACGGGACCTGCCCGGTGGGCCCGAAGATGCAGGCCTCGATCAGCAGGTAGACGGCCGCGTACCAGGGCAGCAGCTGGACGATGGGATCCGCCAGGCTGAACACCAGCAGGGGCAGCGCCGGGACCATGACGCACACCGCGGCAAACGTCCACGGATGGTGGGCCGGGGCGGGATCCACCGAGGCACTAGCCTGAGCCTTCACTTCTCGTCGCTGAGGACTGCCGCTGCACGTGCCTTCTTGGCGGAGTAGTCATAGATCAACACGCTCCGGACTGGATCCTGCATGCCCGTCCACATTTGTGCGTCCATCACGAAACGCTGGGTGGCGCCGGCCCGGAATGGGCCGATCTCGATCATCTTCATAGATGACAATTCAAGCTCTCCGCCGACGCCGGCAGCAAGAGTGCCGGGACTGAGCATGACGCGAAGATCCTTGCCGGGCTCAGTCGCCATGTCTTCGAGCTGCACAACTGCGCCGGACTCGTTGACCTCGAGGGTGGCTGTGCCAGAGGTAGCTGCAGTTAGGGACTGGAAAGGGCCCTGCATCGTGGCGGACACAGCCGAGGGAGTAGAGGAAGCCGAAGATGCTTCGACTGGGCGGGTTTCCTGATCGTGCCGAGGTTCTGAGTAAGTACACCCCGCCAGGACCGATACCAGGACTCCGGCGAGCAGCACACGTCGCATCAGCTTCATCATTCCCCCAATGATTCCTTCTTTGGCACCCTACCCGAGTCCAAGACGGGGAGGAGCGCCCGGGCCACCGCACACATGGAGCCCATGACTCAATTCTCCCTACCTGTCCTCGACGTTCACCTGCCCGGACATGAGGTGCTTGTACCAGAACTGCCGGAGGAGCGCTGCGTGCTGACGGCAGGAACCAGGGGCAACCTGCCCAAGGGAACTGCGAACAGCTGAAGAGTTACTTGCACTTAGGGTCGAACTTGCCGATTCTCTCGCATCCTTCCAGCATCGCGTTGAGGAGCTAGTTCAGCGCTCTATCGTCGTAGGACATGAGACGGAAGGGGACACCTTCTCCCACGGTGACAGGTATGCTGGGCCTCACTACTTCTTGGGGGAAGAATGCTGCGTGTCCTGAAGTTCGCTGCCGCGGGCATTCTGTTGCTGGCAGTGTCCTCATGTGCCGCGCCGTCCATCGAGGAGCTCGGGCGTAGTGCCATCCGGGAACAGGCAGCCGAGGGTAAAGCCCGGTTTATGAGGTTCACGGCGGCCACGGATACAACTGACAGAGTCCTGGTGGCCTCCAAGCTGGATGACGGGAGTTTCGGCCACTACGCCTACGGCTGGGACCCCGACGGGGATTTCTACACGGAGCATTACTACCCCTGCCGCCTCAAGTGCTGGAACTTCTGCCTGTCGAGCTGCCTCGCCCGGAACGCTGGAGCTGCCGAAAGTGTGGCAACTATCAAGAACTAACGCAGCAGACGTGCGCCTGTGGAGGTAGGAGACCTGCAAATGAACTCGACAAGCTTCTGTGACTAACACGTCGTTCCTAGGAAATCGACGGGAGCAGGTCTAACTGCGGAACGTTCTCATGGCCTGACCGGGTGCCCCTAACCCAGTGTTTCCGGAAATGCTCAGTTAGTTTTGACTGCGCTAGCGCAATCTAGAGGAAGCCGGTCCCTTGAGATCCTGGCTATTTTTCGTCGAGCAATTGCTCGCTTAGGTCGGGGTCTCACAAGTCCTGTGAGATCGGAAGCCAGTTGGCGATTCAGGACCGGAAAACCGGCGAAAACCGCCCTAGTTGGCGATTCGCATTCCTAATCGTTGAACCCAACTTTGTTCCGGCTGGACGGCGGCGCGTTGCGGGATCCATTGCTCGCCTCGCCGCCCAGCTGAGTGGTTCGATCTGCTCAGAGCAGCAGGACAGGTACGGCAGCTCCTGTGCGGGGATCAAACCCTGAGGGTTGTCCCTGCGGAAGCAGACACGTGAAGGTGATGCCTGAAGCAAGCCGCGGGTGGGCTGAAACCGTTACCTGGGTTCCGCTCGTCCTCGCTGGCCCTTCGCCACCGGAGTTTCCCCTGTTCAGACCGGAACTACTGTGTAACACTTCGAGGCATGAACGATCCCAGAAGCCGGATTCTGCCACTCCTTCGCCAAGGTGAAAGGCTTCTGTGGGTGGGTCAGCCGGACCCCCGGGTTCGTTTCACCGGTGCGGACGCCCTTCTGGTGCCGTTCAGCATCCTCTGGGGTGGCTTCGCGATCTTCTGGGAGTTCACGGCTGCCACCACGGCCAAGCAACCCTTCTTTGTACTGTGGGGCATCCCCTTCGTCCTGATAGGCCTCTACTTCATCTTCGGAAGGTTCATCTACAAGAAGCGGCGGAAGCTCCGCACAGTGTATGGACTCACGGATCGCAGGGCAATCGTCTCAATAGGGGACAGGTCCGTTTCCGATACGCCGGTCAACGGCATGCCGACCAAGATCGATCAGTCCAAAGACGGACGCCATGTCAGCGTGACTTTCGGGTACCAGGGCATGGCCGGGGCTTTCGGGGCCGGAATGTACCAAAACACCGGCCTGGATTTCTTCAGTCTTGGACTCGGACAAACGGTGGCCTTTTACGATGTTGAGGACACCAGGGGATTGCTCAGTGCCTTGGACCAAGCCAGAGTCAGCTGAGGCCAGGGGAAAGCTGCCGGCCCTCGGGCCGGCCGCCAGGGGGCGGGGCACGAGGACCGCAGGACTTCCCGCACATGGTGGCATTATGCAGCGTCCCGTCCCTGCCAATTTGGCCCTACTTATCGGAACGCCAGTTTTCTGCCCAGTAAGGGTTCGACATAGTAAAAGGGTTTGGGAGAGGCCGTGACCCCATTAGACCGGCGATCTATATAAATGCAAGCGGAATCCCCGACGGTGTCATGAACATCATGGTTAGCGCTGTCGGGGTGACCGCCCTCGCCTGCGTACTCCTGGTGGTTGTGACCAATTACCGTGACAGGGCGAAAGACCGTGCGAAGAAGGAAAAGTCCCCATGTGCAGCAAGCGGATCCGGCTCTGGATCTGAATCAAGGGCAACATCTGCAGGAACCGGGGCAACAATTGGCTGGGTCCATCCGGCGGTTAAGAAGGGCACGGCCTACTCGATTTCGAAATTTGTCGCGCTTGTGGGCGCTGTTGCCGTGCTCATATTTCTCCTAATGCAGAACCCTACCGGCGAGCGTTGCTATGGGTCGGTGTAGCTGTCGCTGCCACAGTGCTGGTTGGCTTCTTAATCAAGAAGCACGTTAAGGAGCTCCGACACGAGTATCGATACGAAGCAGGAAAACAGATGAGATCTGAGACGCCCCGGCCCGTCTCATTGAAGGTTCCTAGGCAAACCTTCCAATCGGACAGTCTAAGCGGCCCTGCGAGAACGCCGACCAGGCGCGGGCACTGCACTGCGACTCTCGCTATCTGGAGAAAGGGGGGACACTGAGCATCCAGAAGATCAGTGACGCTATGACGACGACGGCCATGCCGGCGCCGAGCGCCCCAGACAAGGCCAGCCTGTCAATTTTGTCGGCGTCCTCGCGGAGTAGAACGTATGCTACGCCGAAGGCGGTTAGGAAAGCCCAAGGCAAAAACGAGGGGAAGAAGAAATCCATCGAACCCTCCTTCGGCGCTGGGCCTCGTCAGTCCTACCCCTTTATTGTCCTTCCCTCTGCAGCCAGCGTTAAATTCGTATTCCCGATCAGCCACGACGGTGCGCTGGCGGGAATGCCTAACCGGCGCACATCAGATGAACGGCGGGCGGGCCTCATGCGCTGCGTTTGCCATCCGGTCGGCTTGAGCAGGCGCGCGCCTATCAGGCAGTCACCGCCATCCTCACAAGGACTGCGATAAGAGCTAGGAACGAAGAGTGCGGTGCTCAAACAAACAATTCCAACAGCTGTAATGGAGGCAAGATTACCGCAGCGTGAGGCGCATCGGCCGGCAGGACATTGAGGACTACATCGCCGAGGCCTACCGCCGCACCGCAGAGCGCATAGCCGCCGGCGAGCTCGGAGATGACACCGGAGCTGAGGCTCACGAGGCGTAGCGGAACGAACTGCCCGCCTTTAGACTCTCGCCATGAAGCGACGACGGGATCTCCGTCCGGGCCTGCAGGCGGCAGTGGTAGGCGCAATAGCCTTCGGCATCCTTCTGGGAACGAACCTGCTCATCTTTCGGGACAGCCTGGACAGCGCGCTGTTCAGCGCGTTGGTGTACTCGTTGGTTGCTGCTGGAGGTACCTACTTCACCCAAAAGCGTTTCCGGAGGACCAAGGCGAGGTTGGATGAGCACGGGCAGTTGCTCATGTTCCTCCGGTACCCGAACGCCCGGCCCGGTTCCCTAAGCGGCATTTGGGAAATGGGCATTGCCACCCCGGCGCCGGGCCTCATCGACTTCCAGCCCGCCGTCTACGACGAGCTGATACCGAGCGGCCGCAGCAAGGCACTCACCGGCCTCCGCGCCACAGGACTGCCGCCCCGCACATCCAACCGCCACGACAATAAACAGGGGCTTCCGTTCGGATTCCAGATAATCACCATGGAATCGAATGGGGGAGTCATTGAGGTTGCCGTCAGTCCTGCAACGCTCCGGAAGATTCAGGATGCCGTGGAGCAGGCATCCTCCTAGTCTCCGGCCGCAAGATCCGCTCACGCACCTTGCCCCGGTATGCGAACCAGTGGTTCAGTTCAGACATGCCACGGTCGTCAGGGGTACCTCAAGACGGGAAGTCTCCGGCTTCCAAGGAGGAAGCCCGGCGAAAGATCACCCGCATCACGTACTGGTCGCTGCCGTTCGTCATCGTCTTCGGGGTGTGGAACCTGATACCAAACACCTCGTTGCCTTGGCGGATCGCGATGCTGGGTGTCGAGATCTTATTCGTCATCGTTTTCGGAACCGCGGTCATCCGGTTCTCGCTCTGGCAGCGCGACGAATACTGGCGTGAACGGGGAAGGGACCCCAAACATCCAGAGCGTTTCCCGGGTGACTGGCGGGACAACGGCCTGTAGGGTGCCTCTCCCATTCCTGGCCGGCAACCAGGGCTGAAGTCGAATGAAACAGACAAATCGTTCCTCGCAGAGACCACTTCAGATTCCCGGGTCTAGGATGCAGCTAAGCAGTGTCCTGGTCGGTGGAGTTGTAGTGGTTGCCGCGGGCCTTGGCCTGTGGTGGGCCGCCATGCTCTAAACGAGAACGAAAAGGGCAGGGTAACGCCGTTCACCGTTGGATTCGCTGCCATGGCCCTTATCCAGGGCTGCTTCATCCTGTTTTGGGATCGCCGATCAACACCCAGGGTTCTCATGCGGCCGCAACCGGCAGATGCCCTGTTGGTGATCCTGCCTGCGGCCGTCGTCGGGTCCTTCTTCGGGGCGCTGCCCGAACTTCGGGATCCTACTAGTCCCCCTCTTTGGATGCTGGTCCTTTTTCTCGGTTCGCTGGCAATCTCGGTGAAGCCGGCAGAGTCGGCTCTGCTCTCGGAGGTTCCGCCACTAGACTCGATGAGTTTTTCGGACTGGTGCGATCCCAGAATTTCGGCGCAGGAACTCTTCTGATCGCGATCTGGTTTGCAGCGATGTACTTCGGCACTGCCCTGGAAGCGGATGCTTGGACACCCGTGATTATCACGCTCGCACTCGCCCAAAGCGCGGTGAGTATTTGGCGCATTTTTGAACAGCATCAGATGTCCAAGAAAGGGGTCCGTCTATCTCGCATGCAGATCATCGGGTTGCGAGCCATTAACGTGAGTCAAGGGCATGAGGCTGCCGTTGAAGAGCTGCGTGCCATGCATCCCAAGATCGGCATAACTCACGCCGAGAGGGTCATCGAGAATCTCTATCAAGCGGAGGAAGAACACTGACCAAAGATGGGCTGACCTGCGGCACCAGCACGGGATGATCCGGTCCGCTGTGGACCGCGATGGCCGCCTTCTGCCGTCGCTTATCGGCCTGAAGGATGCCGTCGCGGACGGCCGCGCGGATGACGCCGTAAAGGACGTAGAAGAAGACCGCAGCGAAGACCACGGTCAGGATCAAACCGTTGAAGTCAGCCATTTCGGGTCTCCTCTTTAGGCCAGAACTGCTGGGCGCCTGAAGCCGCATTCCGCAACTGGCCACCGTCCAAAGTGATGAATGATTCCTTCACCCCCAAGTCAAGCCACTGGGCCAGGAGACGCAACTCGCCGACCGGAGGAAGCGGCCACAGCCAAAGCCGGCCCCGGCCCAGAAATTCGTCGTCGGCGCCGCTGCCTCCGCAGTTGTTCAAGGCGAGCACTGGTGGTGCAGGCTGCTGGCCGGTGTCCATCGGGCCATGCGGTCCCTGGCTTCCGGTGCTGGCCTTCGGGCCGTCGGGGAACTGCACGCCGAACAGCAGTCCGGAATGCTGCACTCTTCCAGGTCGGATGCCCATCCCCGGATGGAAGAACAGATGCTGCAGGCCGGCCCAGTCCTCGTCATTCTGCTCTCCACGGCGGAAGAGCCAGGACAGGCTGAAGGAACAGCCAGTGGAATAGACATCGACGCTTTTGACTGCCAGGACCGTTGTAGGGCTTCTGTGCAGGAACTTGCCGAGGTGTACTACCGCCGGTAACTCGTAGGCGGGTGCGGCCACCCAAGGGGGCGGGGCATACCTCGTTGAGCGCGGCTGCGGCGGTAAAGGAGGCACCGGAAAGCTTTGAAAGAAGGTCATGTCTATCCTTGACTCCGCTGGCTGCGACCGACCAGCGGAACGGCGGCGCAGCCGCCTTGGATCCCCCGATCCGTCCTAACCCGGCCCAGTCTAGCCCTACTGGTAACGCATCTTCAGGACACGCCTGCTGGGTCCGCAAGACTGTCGGCGCCCGGGAGGACTATGGAGGCATGACGGCCCCAACGGTTGAGGCGGCCATTCATGAACTGATGGATCTCGTCTGGAATGTTGTCTACGACCTGCTCACGGAGCGGGGACTGCTCGGCGACGGATTGTTCTTGGAGGAGTTCACCGGAATCCATTCCTGGATGGAAGACTTCACCCGCTACACCGTGGTCCACTCCCGCGAGGTCGCGGTCCTGTTCGTGGACACACGGCCCGTAGATGCGATCGTGTGCCATCAGGGCCTGCTCGCCGCCGACCCGAAGGAGTTCTTCAGGCGGCCGGGTTGTAGGTGACGTTGCCGTTGCTGTCATAGGAGGGTGCGTTCACGACGACCTGCAGGTGCGCGTTGCCGTACACCGGGATCGTGTAGCCGGTGCGGTCCTGGATGATCTCCGGAACGTAGCGGACCGTGTAGCCCGTTGCGGGGCCGTTGAGATCAACCACCATCTGGTCGAAGCAGGGTTGCTGCCCTGTGCGGACGTTGGTGACGGAAGCGGTGCTCATCCTTGGCGCGGATTTGGCCAGGGATCCCCTTCGAGACCGCAATACGATGCTGCGAGACGGCCCCCGGTGCCGCGATGCCCAGCCCGACGGCTGCGAGGTGCGCCGTGAGCCAGAGGACGAGTTTTTTCATTTGGTGCCATCCAAGGGGGAGTGGTGCGCTGGGACAGCTCAAGATTAGGGAGTGCCATCCCCCCAACACGAGGGTTGTTGCCGGTCCGGGGCGGAACCGCGAAGAACACAGGATTTGGGTCACATGCCAGTAAATCCGGAGGCTGTCGCCGTAGTGGGTTCCCTACCCGAACAGAAGCCCGTGCCGCTCGATTAGCGGCATCGTTGCCTCGAAGTCCACCTCACCGCCGTACTCGGCTGCGAGGGCGGGAAGTGTATCCGGCGAGTATTCACCCCCAGGCTCGCCGAGTCGGCGGAAGAGTGCCTCGATGCCGCCCGGAACGATGATCTCGAGCACACGGAGTTCGTCGTCACCGGCATTCCAGAAGGTGTGCCAGCGTCCGCGAGGCTTGACTACCAAATCGCCCGGCGTTGCCGTGATCTCGGTGCCCTCCTCGATCACCCCGAGTGTGCCGGCCAGCACGAAGGTGTATTCGTCTTCGCGACTGTGCCGGTGCATGGGTGCGGCCAGCATCTTCGGCGCGAGCACGTGTTCGACCAGCGCAACCCTGCCGGAGGAAGCTGCGCTCTCGAGAAGGTACCTGTCCTGGAACCCTGGTTCTCCAGTGACTTCGCCCTCACCTGCCCGGACGACACGAGGGCCAAGCGGCGTGTCCATACCGCCATGATAGGGCCGGGGCATCCGCGTTGGTACCCATCGGTGTACTAGGGGCAACCATCCACCGTACTTGAACTCGGCCGCCATGTAGTTGACCGGAAATGTCCTTCTGATGTGAACCCGACGTCCTCCGTGAGGAGGTCAAGGCGACGCATTCGGAAATGTGTTGCGCCTGTTCCCGTGAATGACCGCGGTCGGGTTCCTTTGCTCCCTTATGTGTCGGTGGGATGCTGGCCGGGTCGGAGCAGCAGCACGACACTCGCGGCCAAGACCCAGACCAGGAAGAGCAGGAAGCCGACAAAACCGGCCATGCCGATAGCGCCCCCATCGGGGGAGGTCTCAAATACTCCCGCGAGGGAAACGAGC
>NZ_JBNHFJ010000034.1:0-12928 GCF_059090105.1 Arthrobacter sp. K410C | reverse complement strand
AGCGCAACATAGCAACTATCCGCAAGAAAGAGGCCGCCCACACGCTCCACAATGGCGCGGAGAACATCGTCCACATCACTGAAGGAAATCAGGTCGCCCGCCGTGGCAATCAGAGCCTGGAGCTCCCGCTCACGCTGCCGATGATCCGTGAGCGCCTCACGCGCTTGAAGTACCGCGCGGAGAGCAGCCATGCCCATCTCTTTTGTAGGCCCGGCAGACATCCGCTCAAGCTCCGCGGAAACCTCCCTGATCAGATCCTCATCAGGATTACTGACGAGCGCAGAAAGCCGCTCACTCAGACCCGTCCGCACCGATCGCCGTCGCCTCATCCGCCATTGAACTCCTTCGACATCCTCAACTTCGATAGCGATCGAATTTGCTGTCGACATAGGTGCTCTCCATTGTCTAGTTGTTGAAGGCGGCAGCTGCCGCTTTGAGCGGTACGGGTACGAGTTCCTGGAGTTCTTCGAGGGTGCAGCCGAAGGTTTCGCGGACGCGGACGCCCTCGGGTCCGGTGAGGAACACGGCCCTGTCCGTATAGACCCGGGTCACGCAGCCCACACCGGTGAGCGGGTAGGTGCAGGACTCCACGATCTTGGACGCGCCTTCGCGGGTCAGCAGGGTCATCATCACGAACACGTCCCTGGCGCCGGTGGCAAGGTCCATGGCACCTCCGACAGCGGGAATCGCCCCGGGGGCCCCGGTGTGCCAGTTCGCCAGGTCCCCGGTCGCGGAGACCTGGAACGCGCCCAGGACGCAGATGTCCAGGTGCCCCCCGCGCATCATCGCGAACGAATCAGCGTGGTGGAAGTACGAGGCGCCCGGCAGTTCGGTGACGGGGATCTTGCCGGCGTTGATCAGGTCCCCGTCGATCTCCTCCCCGGTGGCCTCGGGTCCCATGCCGAGCATCCCGTTCTCCGTGTGGAGGGTGATGTCCTGTTCCTCGGTGAGGTAGTTGGAGACCAGGGTGGGCTGGCCGATGCCCAGGTTCACGAACGAGCCCGGCGCGATGTCACGCGCCACCAGGCGGGCCAGGTCATCCCGGCCAAGCGCCGTGTCAGAGGTCTTGATGCTGGTTTCGGTCAGGCTCATCTCAGGCCACCTTTCCTGCCGTGGTGGAGGTGCCCGCGCCGCTGCCGGCCACCTGCACGATGCTGTTGACGTAAATCCCTGGGGTCACGATGTTTTCCGGATCCAGTCCCCCGACCAGAACAATTTCCGAGACCTGGACAATGGTGTGCTTCGCAGCCGCAGCCATGATCGGGCCAAAGTTCCGGGCCGTCTTCCGGTACACCAGGTTGCCCTTCCCGTCCGCCTTCAACGCCTTGATCAGCGCGACGTCAGCGTGGATGGGCGTCTCGAACACCTGCCCGCGGCCATCGATGATCCGGGTTTCCTTGCCCTCGGCGAGCATGGTCCCGTACCCGGTCGGGGTGAAAAACCCCCCGATCCCGGCCCCCGCAGCCCGGATCCGCTCTGCCAGGTTGCCCTGCGGCACCAGCTCCAGCTCAATCTCCCCGGCCTTGTGCTTCGCGTCGAAGTGCCAGGAATCGGATTGCCGCGGGAACGAGCAAATCATCTTCTTCACCCGGCCCTCCTTGATCAGCAGCGCCAGGCCCTGGTCACCCTGCCCGGCGTTGTTGTTCACCACCGTCAGGCCGGTGGCGCCGGACTCGAGCAGCGCATCGATCAGTTCGAACGGCTGCCCGGCATTACCGAACCCGCCCATCATCACCGTGGAACCGTCCCTGATCCCGGCCACGGCCTCGCTTACGGAGTCAACAAAATTCAACATGCGCTTACGCTTTCTTGTTTGAAGAAGTGACGTTTTCCAGCACCACGGCCAGGCCCTGCCCGACGCCGATGCAGATCGCCGCGACACCCCAGCGCTCCCCCGAGGCCTGCAGCGACCGGGCCAAGGTACCCAAAATCCGGGTACCGGAGGCACCAAGCGGGTGACCCATCGCAATCGCCCCGCCATGCCGGTTCACAATCGAAGGGTCAACACCCCAGGCGTTGATGCACGCCAGAGACTGCGCAGCGAACGCCTCGTTAAGCTCGACGGCGCCCACGTGGTCCCAGCCGATCCCCGCCTTCGCCAAGGCCCTGTTCGCCGCCTCCACCGGGGCGAACCCGAAGTACTGCGGATCATTACCGTGCGCACCGCGCCCGGCGATCCTCGCCAGCGGCGCCAGGCCCAGCAGCCCGGAGGCAGCCTCCGATCCGATCCAGGCCGCGGAGGCGCCGTCGGACAACGGCGACGCATTCCCCGCCGTGACAGTGCCCCCGCCGTTCGGGCCGCCGACCTCGGCACCCTCGGGCTCGTCACGGAACACCGTCTTCAGCCCGGCCAGCTTCTCCGCGGTCGAACCGGGACGGATCCCCTCATCCCGGACCAGATCCGTGCCCGGCACCGGGGCCACCAGGTTGTCGTAGAACCCCTCGTCCCACGCCGCGGCCGCCAGGTTATGCGAGGCAGCGGCGAACTCGTCCTGCGCCTGCCGGGTCACGCCGTACTTCTCCCGCAACCGCTCCGTGGCCTCACCCAGGGAAATGGTCCACTCCTTCGGCATCACCTTGTTCACCAGCCGCCAGCCCAGCGTCGTGGAAGCCAGCGTCAGGTCCCCGGCCGGATACGGCTTCTCCGTCTTCGGCAGCACCCACGGTGCCCGGGACATCGACTCCGCCCCACCCACCAGCACCACATCCGCGTCCCCGGCGTTCACCTGCCGGGACGCAATAATCGCCGCGTCCAACGAGGAACCGCACAAACGGTTCACCGTGGTGCCCGGAATCGACACCGGAAGACCCGCCAGCAACGTACCCATCCGGGCCACGTTCCGGTTCTCCTCACCGGCGCCGTTAGCGTTACCGAACACCACCTCATCAATCCGCTCCGGATCCAATGCCGGGGCCCGCTTCACGGACTCCCTGATCACATGCGCGGCAAGGTCATCCGGACGCACCGCAGCAAGGCCGGAGCCAAACTTGCCGAACGGGGTACGCACAGCGTCATACACAAAAGCCTGATTCATGACGACCTATTCATTCTCGAAAATCCTGTCATTTCTGGCCCGCTCCATTGCCCTATTGGTACGGCTTGGCCGGGCACTGCTCTTGCTGTCTTTATTAGGTGTCTGCCACTGAATTGCCTTATTCGCCATACATAAGGCTGGCGAGGAACCGCTCCAAGTCAGAATTTGGAAGCAGGCCGCTGGCGGCAGCGTTGTCTACGTTGGCGTCTGTGTCTTCATTGATTTCGAGGTAAAGCCCTGCCCAGGGAGCGGAAGTGATTCCGCAACTTGCCCCTTCGGCCGGGGCTTCTACGTTTTTGGCACGTGAGGTGGTGCGGGAGCGGTACACGTTGGGTCGCTGTAGGAACGCGGGCGTAAAGATCCGGTGGACGATGGTCATGATCGCTTCCTCTCTGAAGCTACCGGTAAAGATGGGGAGGCGAATAGGACGTGTGTCGCCCGTTCCTGAAGCTCGAATGCCGTCTGACCGACCGCTTTGCGAATACGCATAACGGCACCTAAACCTTGGATCGGTATTGGCTATGTCCTTCGTTGCCTCATACCCGGATGTGGGTCTGGTTTTGGTTGTTGCCTTTTGAGTGCGGGTGAAGGCCGCACCGCGAGGATGTCGAGAAGGGGTGATGCACAGCCTGCGAGAGATTATTTTCTGCCAGGCAATGGGATGCCCTCAGCCGGGTTGCGGGGACTTGCATAGGCTTCCTTTCTTGCGAATGGGCGACCTGCCGCAAAAAGCCGCTCGGCGAGCATACCCACAGCCCCGGCGCTGATTTCGTGGGCCATTATGCGGCGGCCGTCGAAGCGCGGGTGGGTATCGATGGCCTCCCCAGATGACTTAAAGGTGGGCTCCGTAAGGCGGTTGGGTAAACCGAACTGAGAGTCGGGAGCACCGTAGGACGTCCAGGCACTTAGGCCATCGCCCGCATCTGTCACCACGAGAGCTGCGTGTGGCTGGTCGAGCATCACCGCATCGTGGCTGATCACGCGTACAACTGGTTTACGAAGCGCGCCCGCAAATCCGTGAGCCGCCGCAATGCCTATGTCGACATTGCGACTTGGACCTGGGCCAATTCCGACCGCGACACCGCTGAGTGAGATGGGGTCGGTCTCACTCAGTTTGAGTGCCTGTGCGATCAACGGACCGATCACGGCAGCGTGATTGACTCTGTCGCTCTCGGTAACTTCGTAAAGAATGCCGCGGTCGCGATCGACGACCGCGACGCTCGTTCCGAGGGTGGTGTCTATGGCAAGCAGCATCAGAGTTTGGAGGCGTCGTCGAGCACGTGCCAGGTGCGGTTGTGGTACACGAGAGGGCGGGCGAATCGCGCGTCTGCTTCGTCGCTGTCGGCGTCCGGGGCGCTGGAGCTCAACGCTTCGACGACAAACACGGTTGAAGAGCCGGCTTCGATTCGATTGATGATGCGGCCACGGATCCAAGCGTGGGCACCGGGGTAAACCGGTTCGCCTGTGGGCAGCCGCATCCACAGCCCGTTCGGGAAGCGGTTGACGCCGCTGGTCGCCGCGAGTTTTGCCAGTTCGAGCTGGTCTGCACCGGGTATATGCACGACGACGGTCTCGGCTGCTCGGATCGTGGGGGTACTCGATGATGAGGCAGATGCCGAGAAAACCAGGAGCGGTGGTTCGGCGCTTACTGAGAAAACGGAGGTGACGGTCATTGCCACCGGGCCCTCCCCTGCGTCGGCAGTAACAATGGCAACCCCGGCTGGGTGGTTACGGAATGCAGCTTTGAATGCTTCCGGTCCGAGGACGTCGGTGTCCACGTTCGGAGTCAGTGCTACGGCAGTGATCTCATCGGTTCTGCTGGTGTTCATGATGGTCTCCTTCCAGCACGCGTTCCGCGCGCTGAACTGGGGCTGAAGGTAGTTAATAGGGTGCTCGGTGGAGCAGGAGGCAAGCCGTCTCCGGGCACGGATACTGCCGATCGTCAGGGATCACGTCACCGGGTTAGGACGACTTTGCCATCACGCTGCCCCTCGGCGGCGAGGGTTAGCGCCTCTCTAATTTGTCCGAGGTCGAAGCGGGCGCCGATAGGCACGGTGAAGCTTCGCTCCTGGATGATTTCGAGGGCTTCGGCTCGGATGTTGAGCAAGAGTTCGGAGGACGCCCGGCTCATCGAGCGCGGCATCCAGAACCCCTCGACATGGATGTCATTGAACACGACAAGGCGTGTGTCCAGTTGCACGGGCTCGCCTGAAAGCAGGCCGTACGTCACCACTCGGCCGCCTGTGCCTAGCGATTCGGCCAGACGACCGGTGTTCGCACCGCCGATTGCATCGATCGCGACCTTGGGGCGAGCTCCACCGGTCGCTTCGAGGACGCGGGCTTCCAGGTCTTCGCCATCGACGATTATTGGGCCCCGCATGGTCCCGTCGATTTTGCGGGCGCTTTCGACACTGCGCACAACGTTGACTACTGACACGCCCCTCCTGGCGGCAACGGCGTCGAGTACCCGGGCGTAGGCGGAGTTGCCGGCATTTTGGATGAGCCAGTCACCCGATGCTACTTCCGGCCACTCCTCTAACATCAGGAGAACAGCCTGTATGTTGACGAAGCTCACGGCAAAGGTGTCGACATCGACGTCGGGAGGCAGGACAAGGGCATAGTCCGCGGGAAGCACGGTGTAATCGCTGAAGACCGCTCCGCTGCCGGCAAGGGACACAAGTGAACCGGGGGGAATGACTGATGTCGCGCCACCAACGACGCGGCCCACTCCTTCTATCCCAGCTGAACGCGGCAGCTTAGGCTGGGTGTCTCGATAACCGTAGGTTCCCTGCAGCATCAGGATTTCTGCGGGATTAATGGGAGCGAGGACGAGTTCGACAAGGATTTCGTTCTCGCCAGGGGCCGGCATAGGGGTTTCAACGAGCTCGGCCACTGTAGCGGGATCGCCGGTTGAGCTCTGCATAATGGTGCGATTTATCTGTTCGCTCATCAGTGCACCTCAATTCCGCCATCGACGTTAATGGCCTGACCGGTGATAAGTGACGCATCACTGGAGAGCAGGAAGCGCACTGCAGCGGCGATGTCCTCCACGCCCGTGGGCCGCTGGAGGGGCGTCAATGCTTTCACCGTGGCCATGAACGCGTCGTGGTTGCTTGCCCCTGCTTCGGCCAGTGCGGGAGTGTTCGCCGCCACCCAGGAACCCGTTTCTTCCCACATCGGCGTCCAGACCAGCCCGGGGCATACAGCGTTCACAGTGACCCCCTGAGGCCCGAGGGCAGCTGCTGCCGACTGGGTCAGTGCGATCACTGCCGCTTTGGAGGCGCAGTAGTCGGCCAGCGTCGCACTGCCGCGCTTGCCGGCGATGCTCGCCATATTGACGATGCGGCCTGAGCCGCGCTCAGCCATCGCCGCCCCTACCTTTTGGCAGAGGATGAACGTCGCCGTCACGTTGATCGCGAAGGTTTTTTCCCACTGCGCAAGCTCAAGCTCGGCGAACTGGGACATTAGCCCAACGCCTGCGACATTGACCAGCCCATCGACCGCTTGCAGCGACTCGGCGAGGTCGTAGACCTCCGGCGGGACTGAAAGATCGCAGATAATGGTCTGTACTTCGACTCCGGTTGCCCGCAACTTCTCGGCCACTTCCTCCAGGCGCTCGGCCTGGCGGTCGATAAGTACGAGATTGTCGCCCTGACCGGCCAGTTGGTAGGCTACCGACTCGCCAATGCCTTGAGCAGCCCCGGTCACGGCGATGGTGCGGCTGGATGCCTCGCTTGCGTCGTTCATCACCGGTTGCCGATTATGATGACGGTCTTCATGATGTCGCGCTGAGTAGTTGCCTCGTAGAAGGCGTCCTGAAGCTCGTCGATGCCCCGGACGCGGTCGACCAGGTCGGCGGTAACGACGAGTCCGCGACTGAGCAAATCGATAGCTGCCGGGAAGTCGCCAGCGAGGGATCCGATAATCTTTGGCTGCTTGTGTACGATCTTAGTTGTGTCCACGGGGGCCGCCACTTCGGGCAGTCCGACGAACACGATAGTCCCGCCAGACCGAACCATCTCGAATGACTGCGTCACCGCTGACGGCGCTCCCGAGACCTCTATGACAACATCCGCCATCGCCCCCTCGTTAAAGGCATACCGCCCAACACCAAGCTCGCCTTTCACCCAGTCGAGGGCATCACCCGACCGGGCGTCAAAAGCGGCGTCGGCGCCGTGGTCCAGCGCGGCTTGGACGCGAAGGGGGTTGATGTCGATGACGACGACGCGTTCGGCCCCGCGTGCCTTGGCGATCTGCATGCAAGCGTTTCCGATTAGCCCCGCACCCAGAACCACTACCTTGGCACCAGGACCGATTTCTGCGGCCTCGACGGCCGCCGCTGCCACTGCGACCGGTTCAATAGTCGCGGCGCTCATGTCGTCGATACTCTGCGGCACCTCGAAAACGTTCATCCCCAGTTGAGCGCGCTCGATTACGACGAACTCAGCGAAGGCACCTGCCCGCCCGTAGCCAATCGACCGCGAAAAGAGGTCCGGACAGAGCACGTACTCGCCACGCTCGCACCAAAAGCAGGTGCCACAGTTGCCGATGGTGAAGCCGGCAACGCGGAGTCCCTCAACGATGTCGGCCACTTCGGACCCCACACGTTCGACAGTGCCCACAAACTCGTGCCCCATCACCTGACCGGGCTCTACGTACATCCCTTTCTTGAACGAGTGCAGATCGGAGCCGCAAATTCCGCACGCCGTCACGCGCACTAGAACATCACGAGGGCCCAGCTCCGGAATCTCGATACTCTCCACGGCAATCGCCCCCGGTTCGTGGAAAACCGCGGCGTTCATGGTTTGGGTTGTCATTTGAACTCCCTTGTTCAGTGGATGAAGAACCGATAGCCGCGACTACCTTTGCTGGAAAGTAGTGTCCGCGCGACATCACAATTGATGATACGAAGACACTAACCGGCACCCACGTCAGATGTCGAGAGTTGCCGCCGGTTTTGTTTTTTTACGGTGCGGCGCAGGCCAGCTCGCCACCAGGGGACCTGGGGGTGTGCTGAAGGGTGGCGAGGGTTGAAGCAACCAGCAGCACGAAGGATTTAGTAATATTTGGAAATTACATCTAGTGTGTGAGCCACATTACAGTGTAGTGTCTTCCCGACATCGCTTTTGATGTCGCCCAGACACCAACTCCCCTGCCCTCACTGTCGAGGGCTGCGCCGATTTTCGGTCGGGGATGAGAAGGGAAACTCATGGATACTCGCCTGAAAGGTTCGATCGTCTTCGTGACCGGGGCCGCCAGCGGTCAAGGGAAAGCAACCGTGCGGCTTTTCGCCGAAGAGGGCGCGATCGTCATTGTGGCCGACAGGCACGGTGATGCAGCAGAGCAGACGGCCGACGAGCTGCGGAGCGTCGGCCACTCGGCGATGGCCGTCAAGGTCGACGTCTCTGACGCAGATGCAGTTCGCGCAGCATTCGAGGCGGTTGTGGAGGAGTACGGGCGCGTCGATGTGCTCGTCAATAATGCAGCCGTCGGGTTCAGTGAGAACTCACGCCTCACCATGGCGAATGTGGTCGACACGCCACTGGATCACTGGAACGCCATCCTCGCGATCAACCTCACCGGGCCCGCCCTCTGCGCTAAGGCCGTCTTGCCCCTGATGGCGGAACAGGGCTCCGGAGTGATCATAAATATCGCCTCCATCAACGGGCTCGTCGGTCTTACAGGAGCCGACGCTTACACCGCCACCAAAGGGGGACTGATCGCGCTCACACGCTCGATCACCGCCGAGTGGTCGGCCCGGGGCATTCGGGTCAACTGCATCTGCCCTGGCGGTGTTGACACCCCGATGATCGCGCAGATCCTCGAGAACCCCGAGGCGAAAGATGCACTCTCGGCCCAAAGCCCGATGGGCCGGCTGGCTACCCCTGAGGAGATCGCTGCAGTATCGGTTTTCCTCGCCTCGCCCCTGGCCGGTTACGTCAACGGCGCGGTGATCCCCGTCGACGGAGGGTACACCGCCGTCTGACTTGGCAGGCACCATCAGCTCTACCCTGCAAGGACTAATCAAAGGAGATTAAATGTCAGCTGTACTATCCACCTTCAAACCCGACAAACTTTTGTCCGGCAAGCGCGGTCTACTGTTCGTTGTCATCCTCGTGGTGAACTTTGTCGTCTGGCTCGACGTGGCCAAATTCGGCCTGCTGAACCCGTACTGGTCTGAGGAACTAGGCCTCACCACTGACCAGATCGCACAGGCCTCGGCCAGCTATCTGCTTGGCTACTTCCCGGTGCTGCTGCTTGCGGGAGTGCTCGCCGACCGATTCGGCGCAAAGCGGATGCTCGTGATTTGCGTCACAGGTGTCACGGTTATGTCAGCCATGACGGGAGCAGTGCAAAACTACGACGAGCTCTACTGGCGCAACCTGATCTTCGGCGTCTTCTTCGGATTTCTGTGGGCACCCAGCCAGCGTCTTATCTCGAACTGGTACCCCGGCACAATGAGTCCCAAAGCCACCGCTGTCTGGATGAGCTCGACTCTTCTCCCCGGCATCCTGGCCCCAGCAATCGCCTACCCGCTCGCTACAGCATTTGGATGGCGGTCCGCCTTTTACTTCATCGCCGCCCTTGGCGTGCCCGCACTCGTGCTCCTCATCGTTTTCATCGCTGAGGTGCCCGAAAAACTCCGCGGCATTAGCACGGAGGAAAAGGTTGCGATCCGCAATGGATTTGAGGGCACTACCAAGCCTAAGCTCAAGCTGGGCGAGGTCCTGCGGGCGCTCAAGAAGCCGAGCATCGTCACGATGGGCATCGCCACCGCCTTCGCCACCTCGGCGACCTGGCTATCTGGCATTTGGGTTCCTTACGGTTTGATCACTCTGGAGCAGGTCGACGCAAATGTGGTCGCCATCGCGATGCCGGTGATGGCACTTGTTCCCGTAGGTGTCGGCCTTCTGCACGGTAAACTGGTCGAACGCTTCTTCCAGTCCCGCACCAAACCCTGGCTCGTCATCGGTCCTCTCTGCGGCGTCATCGGCTACGGCTATGCCGCCCTGATGCCGGACACGCCTTGGTTCCTCTGGGCCTTCATGATCGGCGGCTTCGCCTTCCTGTGCGACCCGTTCTTCTGGGGCACCGTCAACAGTTACTGGGCCGGCATCGCCCGCCCCGAGGTCACGGGCACTCTCAACGGCATCGCTGCCGCGGCCCAGGTCGCCGTGGGCTGGTTCATCGTCAGCAGCAGCGGCACCTGGATCGACGCGAACGCTACCGGACTTGCTCAACTCAGCCCGGTATGGCTGGTAGGCGCGGGCATCTTCGCGTTCGCCATCCTCCCCGTGCTTATTTCCAAAGAAGTGCGCCTCCGCAAGATCACCGCAAGCGATGCAGTAACCGACACTGAACCCGACGCGATTTCAGAGAGGACAGGGGTATGACGACGACTCCTACACCGGACGCTTTCGATCCGGCCACAATCAAATTCGGCCTCTTTCAGGCCCCCTACCACCCCCTCAACGGCAACCCGACGTTGCAGATCCGGCGAGACATCCAGCTCGCCCAGGTCGCCGACGAACTCGGCTTCGACGAATACTGGATGGGCGAACACCACTCCAGCGGAATCGAGAACATCCCGTGTCCGGAGCTATTCATAGCCGCCGCCGCCGAACGTACCTCCCGCATCACCTTTGGCACGGGAGTCATCTCGCTGCCCTACCACCACCCCTTGCTCGTCGCCGACCGTATCGCACAGCTCGATCACCAGACGAACGGCCGCGTCATCCTAGGCGTAGGCCCGGGCAAGCTGCCGGTCGATGCAATCATGATGGGCATTGACCCCGTAAATCAGCGCCGGATGCAAGGTGAGTCGCTCGACGCGATCACCCGGCTACTCCGCGGCGAGGTCGTGAACATGGAGACCGACTGGTTCACCCTAAAGGACGGCAGAGCCCAATTACTCCCGGTGCGCCCTGAAGGGATTGAGATCGCGGTGGCTTCCACCATTTCGCCCTCTGGATCAGTCCTGGCCGCCAAATACGGCGCGTCACTGTTCTCGCTCGCCGCCGGCGACAAGGCGGGCTTCGAGGCCCTGGACCGCAACTGGGACGTCTACGAGAACGAGTCATTGGCCAACGGCTACGATGCCTCCCGCGCGAACTGGCGTGTCTGCACGCCGATGTTCCTCGCCGAAAGCCGCGAGGAAGCGGACCGTGCCATCCGCCGCAAGGTGCTGCACCACACGGACTACCTCGAGCAGATTGCGGACACAAAGTTCCCCTGGGCTCGAGATCCTCAGTCAGCGATCGACCAACTCAGAGGCGAGGGCTGGCCTTCATTCGGGTCGGCAGTGATCGGAACCCCCGACGAGGCCATCGAGGCCATCGAGGCCATGATCGAGAAGACCGGCGGCTTCGGCAGCTTCCTCATTATCAATTACGACATGGCCGATTGGGACGCCACGAAGAAATCGTACGAACTCTTCGCCGAGGAGGTTATTCCCCACTTCCGTCGCTCAAACCGGGCACGGGTGGCGAGCCTGGACTACCATAACGCCCATGCCGAGGAACTCGCGGGCGGCGTTGTCGCCGCCCTCACCAAGGCGACCAAGGAGTACTACGGGGAAGAAGCTGAAGTCCAAATCCGCTGAGCTCTCAGCCGGACGAGCGACGCCACCGTGAGTGCGGCGTCGCTCGTCCTGGACCTTATACACTCGATATCGTGCATACTATCCATCGAGCCTCGAATGACTAAAAGAGCCGAAGCGTCTGTGAGCCTGAATGTCTGAGCGAGAACGCCCACTAGGGGCGGCACAGGATTCGATGTATCCGGGTGTGGACCAGATCCCGTACCGCTCAGATATTCTCGCCGCGCTCGGTGCGATCAAGACTATCTGGGCGATGCCGGACTACACCCTCAGCATTGCCCATCTCGCGATGCCAGACCTGGACCTGGGCGAGAGCAACGTGCTTTGGGCGCTCGGCTACCGCGGCCCACTCCGACCGATGGATCTCGCGGACTTGTTTGCTATGCGCCGATCGAACGTGAGCAAGGTGCTAAACCGGCTGGAGGAGCGGGGATTCATCGAAAGGCGAAACGAAACGAGCGACAAACGCTCGATTCGCATTCACCTGACCGAGGAGGGCGAACGCGCTTCACGCCGGCTTTACGCGGCAGGCGATATGCAGATCACGGAACTCACCCGGGGTTGGACCGAGGAAGAGATTCAAGAATTCGCCGTCTTCGCGGCACGCTTCGCCGAGAATGCGAAAGACCTGGCGGAGCGTTTGCGTCGCGGAGAAATCCCGAGTCTCCCCGACGAGGAGTAAAGACGTCAGTTGCCTGAATGCCCGGCCTTCCGTCGCCGGTCAGGGGGTACAGGCACTCGGGCGCGATCAACGGCAGCCGATGACGGTAAGATCTATGGCCTCTAAATCGCAGCCCTCAGCTGTCCGCTGGCCGTCTGCGGATCTGCTCCCGCTGTGCGGTCCGATCGAACCGCCATTTGTCGAACGCTGCCCCCTAGGAGCGCACCTTTCCCGGGGACCGAGGGCAGACTCGCGTTTCCTACCGGCTCCGCCTCCTGCCAGAGCGGTCCATCTTGAGCAAGCGACCCCTTAGTTCCTTCTCTACAGCTTCCACTTTCTCCTATAAGTTGCACCGCAACTAACAACTTGAAAGACCCCTCGACACAGAGGTGTCTCGGATGTAGTGTCGTGTCGACACTAAATGTGGTGTCAGCAAGACACTACATTCCCGGTTCCATGTCTTACTCAGCCTTTTCAATGATGAAGTAGGAGCTAGATGCATGTCCTCGAATAAGCCAGAAACAATCACCTCCCTCATGAGTCTTGGGGGGCGTCCGGCGGGCAGTCGTCGGGAGATCAAGATTATTGATACGACTTTGCGTGATGCGCATCAGAGTTTGTGGGCGACGCGGA
>NZ_JBNHFJ010000033.1:0-14958 GCF_059090105.1 Arthrobacter sp. K410C | reverse complement strand
TGCTACGAGGCTAGAGCCCAGCAATCCGCGCCGGTATGGGCTTGCACACATCCTGAACGACGACGAAATGGACCAGCAAACAACCGGATTTGCGGGCAAGATCGTGGTGTCCAGTATCGAACGGAGCCCGTGTACCTCATCGTCAACAACTCCCGCCTCGTCCTCGCCGATCCGATGTCGTTCGAGCAGTTCCACGTCGCCCGTGCCCCAGGGACCGATACCGCCCGGTTCGCAGTGCCGCTCACGGAGCAGGCCGCCGGTCGCGTGGCCGGCAATGACGTGTGAGTCTGCACCGCTTGGTTCGGGACCCAGTCCATCGATGAGACCTGGCTCACCGCCGTCGACCGCATGTTCGACTTCGCAGGGTCGAAAGGGTGGACGGACCTGAAATGCACCTGGGTCCAGGCATACGTCGCCACGAATAGGTGCTGTCCACCGGGGACGCGCGCGGCGGCCCGTCGAGGTCCCCACGACCCTCTCACACCCAACCCGCCGGGAAGCGGCACCTGCCGCACGATGACAATCTTGCCGTTGCTGCCGCCTCGGCTCGCATACTCGAACGCCTGTGCGACATCCTCGAGACCCGTATCGATACGCGATTGGAACAGCAGCAACCCCGAATGCAGCCAGCGCGAGTGCTCGGCCTTCGATCTCCTGCAGCACCTGCGGGGGAGTTGTTGTGCGGGCGCGCAGCAACCAGAACTCAGACAGCAGTACCTGTCGGAACACCACGTTATGTGCGTCGATGACACACGGCTCCCCTGAGAGGAGCCCGTAGGTGAAGACGGTCGATCCGGTTGCAAGCGTGTCTGCAAGGTATCCAGTACTCGACCCTCCGACAGCGTCGAGGCAACTGTTGGCTCAACGCCGTCCATCGCTGCGAGCAGACCCTCGCGGCAGCCTGGTCCGTGGCGGCCCGGGCGGGAGTGCGAGCACCTTTTCCACCGGAGCGAACCCCGGCTGGGTTGACGGGAGCCATCACCAGCTCGATCAACAGCTCGCCTGAGGCGGGCACCAGCTTCCGCGCCCGATCAATGATCGATGCCTCACGCTGAGTCACTGTCCTATTCAGTATCAGTGCCATCCTCCTGCGCAGGGCGCAGACCGCCGATCAGATCCGAGATCTCATCCGCAGCCGCGATCAGACGGTCGGTCAGCGCACGCACTCGGCGAGCGTCGAGTACATCGTCCACAATGAGTCGTACG
Source organism: Arthrobacter sp. K410C (assembly GCF_059090105.1). Taxonomy (NCBI): domain Bacteria; kingdom Bacillati; phylum Actinomycetota; class Actinomycetes; order Micrococcales; family Micrococcaceae; genus Arthrobacter; species Arthrobacter sp. K410C. Next base: position 13,752 of record NZ_JBNHFJ010000033.1, on the reverse strand, counting down.
GCGACGGCGACCCGCCCCCGATTATCGAACACCGGGGCGCCGAGATAACGAACCGGCACGGGCCCGTCGCCGTCGATCGCGGTGACATAATATGGCTCCAGCTCGTGGACAGCTTGTCGCAGATGGCTCAGGTCATCCCGACTCGGAGCCTCCCCGAGAAAGACCTTGTCGAGCACTGCATCGATCTCAGGGGCGATGGGAGGGACCACCACGAAGCCTGCGTCGCGAATGGCCCGCAACGCATCCACCTGCCGGTCACGCCAGCCATCGGTGTTCGCCCAGCGTCGTCCCACCCACTCTTGAATCGCACTCGCCGACGACCACGCCATGAAGATTCCCCCAAACGGCGGAATGAACGGAAGCCGGATGCCGACGTGATGCTTCCCCGCCCAGTCGGAATCGTCGCCGCCTGCTGCTGCGAGAATGACCAGCTCATCGTCGACCGCCGCCTGGATCGAGGTCTCGTAGCCCGTCTCCCGTGCCAGTTGCTCGATCGCCCGGCGAGACTGCTGTGCGATCTTCAACTGCTCCATGAGGCCGGGCTGATCTTCGGCCACGAGGGAGTCGATACTGAACTTTCCGTATCCACCACGAACGAATGTCAACGGCGACACTGAGCGCGCGGGTTCCATCGCCTGCACACGGGCGAAGACGACAAAGTGATCACCTCGCTCGAGCACCTCCTCGACGAGACAGTCAATCCAGGCGACAGACCCATCGATAATCGGGGCACCGGACGGCGCCGGATGCCAGGTCACGCCAGCCCACTTGTCTTCAACGGACTTCGAGGCAAAGGTTCTGCACACCTCGTCTTGATCAGCCGCGAGGACGTTGATGCAGAGCTGCTGCACGCGCTGCATCTTGGCCCAGCTCGATGAAGACTTCGAAGGGAGGAAGGCGACAAGGGGCGGGTCAAGCGAGACCGAGGTCAGCGTGCCCACGACCATCCCCAGCGGCTCTCCAGACTCGCCTCTGCCCGCCACAAGGGCGACACCTGTGGGATAGCGACCCATCACGTCCCGAAAGGTACGTGGGTCCAGTTCCGCGCCGGACGCACCCGGCACCGGGGCTAGCAGACCGCCACGCTCAGACACTGAGGATGTTGTCATCGGCGTTTTCTCCTTCATGATTCCCATCTCACGCCGCCTGCCGAACAACGCGGCGAGGCCGGTACGGGGTTTTAAGATGCTGCAACTCTATGAAGCGCGCCACACAGGCAACAATGTTCATGAGGACATAGGTTCTTCGCCCGAAGTAGAGCTTCGCCCACTCCGAGCTACCAGCAACCCCCATTGTCGACCGACATAGAAGGGCGAGAAGACCCGAACCCAAGCTGTTGCACCCGTGTAAGGGCCCGGTTGCGAGCAGCGTCCCACGGCGGAAGGCGTGTGCATGTTAAGGCGTGACGTAGCGTTGCCCCAGTGACCTGGAGGAGGCCGAAGCAGCCGCGGCGTCCTCCGACTGTCATTTTTTCTTTCCGCGTCACGCGAGGATGAGGTAGTCCTACCCGGGACGGTCTGACGCGTCTCTACGATTGGCCCGCAGGGTGGCTAGGCGTTGTTTTGCCTGCCGTCCGGTCCGGCGTGCAGCAAGCACTGCGGCCGGTCGGGCGTGACCTGATTGATAGGAGCCTGGAGCAGTCTCGACAACCCGTCCCCATGACAGTTCTGTACACCCGCCGGCGACGGCGTGAAACCACGCCCACCCAATAAGGAGACAGAACACCAGGTCAGAGTTCGCGCCTGTCCGCTCAGGCGATGTCGTGGTCGGGCGTCCACACGCACAAACACATCAACGTCGCCGCGGTAATGGACTCGATCGGTAGGATCCTCGGACCCTCGCGATCGCGACCGACACGGGTTTCCGGCAGCTCTCGGAATGGGCTGCGGGCGTCGGAAGGATCATCGCGTTCGGGATCGAGGGCACCGGCTCCTACGGGGCGGCGCTCACCTCGTTTGCGCCGACTCGGGCACGAGGCCATTGGGTTCTCCCCGACCGGCGGCTGCGTCGCTTGAACGGGATATCGGACATCCTCGGGGCCGAGAACGCAGCGCAGTAGCCTGGGGTGGGCTCTACGGACAAAAAGAAGAACCTATTTCGGCGCTTACATAAGGGCCTGCATGGTCCTTGTGTCGCACTACACGCTCGGACGCGATGCAAGCGAGCGACGCATGCTCAAGTACAACGAGTACGTCGTCCGTGCGGTGCACGACCTCATAGTACGGCTTGCGCCGCACCTGCCCATCACGGACCTTCACGCCGATCGTGTCGATGGACACGTCGGGTATGACCCTGTCCAATTGTCGGTTCTGCCACGGCCATCTCCTGGTCGGGCATTTCGCTGTCGTTGGCCTGGTGCTTCTCACACCCGAGGTGCTCACTCACCTCGACCTCGAGCGCCGTCCTCAACACATTCTTCGTCAACCCGGCGAGCAGCAGCTAAGCCTAACGAGGCTGACGCCCTTCTCCTTCTCGAGCAACTGCTCGGCGATCGGTACGGGGGCATGAGAGCTCGGCCTGGAAGTTATCCTCACCAGGACCGGTGGCGGAACCACCACGGCAGGCTCAAGGCCGACGATGCAAAGCGGCTGACGGAGCTTGAGAAGCAGAATGCGACGCTGAAGCGGCAGCCTGCCGGAGCGGAGCTGGAGAAGGCCGCGCTGAAAGAGGGTTGACGGAAGTTTGTTCCAATACCGGCCTGGTCTACACAAATGGGCCGGTCACGGGCTACCGCTGACCATTCCTCTTGGTCGCGCTTCGACACCCCGGCAGCACCGTAGATCTGGCCGGGGACCGGCGGGACGGCGTATGTGGAAACGCTCGCGACGGCCAGGGCCGGGAAGGACTTCCGCGACGCCGTGGCATTGGCCGCCGACCAGTTCGACATCACTATCAAAGCTGCGCGGAAAATGAACCAGGATGACGGGAGAACAGCGGCCACATCGCGGCCCGGATTGCGCGTGAGGGTGAAACCCGTCGAGGCAGGCCTTGAGATATACAACGGTTTTCTCTCCCAAGGGAACGACCCGACTCTTGTCCCTTTGACACCGAGCATGACGCGCCTCTGTGGAGACTCTAGGCTCTTTTGAGTCGGGGCAAAAACCCCAGCAGTTCCACCGGTTCGTCAACGGTGTTCCAGCGGGTACCCTCTTCGCTGAGCGGCGATAGGGCGCGCACGCCGATCCGCACGCTTCCTATTCGATGTGCGCTCGCACCCAGGTGCGCTTTGTGTCGGTCCAACCCTGGGTCGCGGCGTAATCCAGCATCTTCTCCAAGCTGACTGACCACTCGGGGCCGGAGCTTTGAGCGCGCAGCCATTCGATGCTCACCAGAACGTGCTCCCCGGCCACCTGCCCGGCCCCCGAGCTCGCTAACGCACTGTCGAGATGGACTCCGGCGGTGCGCTGCACATGAAATGTGGTGAAGGTATCGGGCTGCACCAGCGTGACGCTGTTTTGGTCTGTCGCGGCGAGATACATGCGCCTCTCCTCTGCTGTCTGCCCGCCTTGATTCACAGGAATGGAAGGCGGGCGGGGAACCTGATGACCCATCATGCGCTGCTCCTCTCGGCCGGCGACATGGCCTACTGTCCACGGCAGGGGTGGGATCCATGGACACTGATCCATTGCCTGCAGATGATGCCGAGAGCGAAATTTGGGAGAACAAAACGGTCATCGCCGACGTACTGCCCAGAGAGGAAATACACGTGAAATTCCATTGGTTCGCCGAGGTCACCTATGAGGACCTGCCCAAAGACTGGCCGCCGCCGGGCAAGGGGTCGTGGGTAGATGGTGACATCTCACTCATGGACCCGGTCCGGATGGGAGAGAACTACCACTCCTTCCTCCGGCTCATGCAGCAGGCCGACCGTGAAGGATTCGATGGCCTCGCCGTCAATGAGCATCACCAGACTCCGTTCGCGGTAACCCCATCGCCCAACCTCTTGGCCGCGAGCCTCGCGAGCTCCACTGAGAATGCCGCGATCTTGATCATCGGTGACTCACTGGCCCTGTACAACCCTCCGACCCGGGTGGCGGAGGAGATGGCCTATCTCGACTGCCTTTCGGGAGGACGGGTCATTGCCGGCTTTGTCTTCGGCACGCCCATGGATTCGGCGTTCGCCTACGGCACCCCGCCTTCTGAGGTGCGCGAGCGCTTCCATGAAGCCCGCGAACTGGTCGAGCGTTCCTGGCGCGAGAAGGAGCCGTTCGCGCACAACGGCAAGTACAACAAGTTGCGTTATGTCAATGTCTGGCCCCGGCCGATCCAGGAGAAGCTCCCCATCTGGGTGCCAGGGTCAAGCTCGATCGAGACGTGGGAGCTGGTCACCCAGGAGAACTACTGCTATGGCCACCTGTCGTTCTCGGGGCTCCAAGCGGCCAAACCCACGATCGATGGCTACTGGGACTACGTTGAGGAGAACGGCGGGGACATGAACCCCCACCGGATGGCCTTCACCCAGCTGATCTGCGTCGCCGACACCGATGCTGAGGCAGAGAAGAAATACTACGAGGCAATTAAGAGCTTCCAGCGAATCCGTAACCCTGGGCCACGGTTCGCCATGGCCCCCGGATACAACACGGTCAGATCGATGACGACCCAGATGAAGCGGGCTGGTGGGGTTGGAATGGATCCGGAGGATGCGCGCCGCGCCGTGGCCGGCGAGATGAGCTTCTGGGAGTACGACGAGAAGGGCTACATCATCGCTGGTACCCCGGATCGGGTCACGCAGAGGGTTCGTGAGCTTGCAACGGATCTGCGGATCGGGCAGCTCATTACCTCGCTACACATGGGCAACCTTAACGAAGAGACGGCGGCAGAGAACACCCACCTCTTCGGAACCAAGGTGATCCCACAGCTGCGGGATCTCTGGTCCGACTATGAGGACAAGTGGACTCCTCAAGTGAGCCAGGCTCGCGTGGCTGCGGCTTCCTCCGTCCTCGTCTCGGAAAGGTGAGCAAGAGGACATGATTATGGATAAGCAAAATGTCGGCCCCTTCACGTTGCGGGTATGGCAGGGGGGGCAGGGCAACCCCGTCCTCTTCCTCCATGGCCTTGAGCGTCACCCTGGAAATGCTCCCTTCCTCGCCCAGCTTGCGAAGTCCCACGACGTGCGGGCCCCTGAGTTCCCCGGCTACGGCGAATCGACTGGCTTCGAGAGCATCCACGATCTACAAGACGTCACGCTTGCCCTGCGCACGCTCGTCGGGAGCTGGGGATGGACGCAGATCGACGTCATCGGTCACTCATTTGGCGGCATGGTGGCAGCGGAGTTCGCCGTGGGTTCCCCCCACCTCGTGCGCAAGCTGGTATTGGTAAACAGCTACGGCCTGTGGAACGACGACGAGCCCGTTGCCGATGCCTTTGCGATGACGCCTGGCGACCTCGCTGAGGCCAAGTGGCACGACGTGGACGCCCAGGGTCGCGAGACCAATGTCGCAGAGAAGGGCTTGCCGGCCGCGATCGAGCGCACCACCAACATGGGTTCAGCCACCAAGTTCCTGTGGCCGATCCCGGACCGTGGGCTCAGTCGCCGCCTGTCGTTCATCGAGGCCCGCACGCTGGTTGTCCACGGAGCATCCGACGGGATCATCCCCCTGTCGTCGTCGCAGACCTTCGGTGACGAAATTCCTGGTGCACAGCTTCGTGTTATCGAGGGGGCCGGCCACCTTCCGATGTTCGAGAAGGAGGAGGAGTTTTATTCCGTTGTCGAGGCGTTCCTCAGTAATGACGAGGTGGTCCCCTGAGCACGAGGAAAACGGTCGGCCTTCACCACGAAAGTGCGTGGTGAAGGCCCTCCGCTCCTCCTTATCGCTGGGCTCGGCCTGAATCTAGGCATGGGCCCGGCTGCGGCAGTGCTCGAACAGCACTTCACCGTCATCACGGTCGACAACCGCGGGGCGGGGCGAAGCCCCGCTCCCGAGGGTCCTTACACCATCGATGTTGCGGGCTTTGTAGTCATCTTTGTCGAAAGCCGGAGTTTGCCGCCCGCGGAGCGTCGTCGTTTCCGCTGCCCGACCCGGGCAGAGGGTTGCGGTATGACAGCCGTGATTCCGCAGTCGCGCAGATGGGTCCGGATCGCGCGGGATGAACTAGGCCTTGTCTCCGCGGAGACGGTCCGGGCGGGTGCGAGGCCTGCCCGGACCGGCCCGGTTGATCTTCAACTGGTCCATCAGGGGCGTTAACATCGGCGCGTCGCCACCCTGACCCGCGGCAACCAGCAGAACTAACGGCCCCAATGTCATCGACCAGGGCGTGGATTTACGTGCTCAATCCGCCGCGGGACCGGCCGATCGCATGATCCGCCGGCTCACCAAACAGATTCATATAATTCGACGGGACCCCTGCGGTGCGGGAAAAATTGGTCTTGTGCTGGTGGGCCTGGTTCACCGTCGAGTCGACCGAGACGGACCAATCCACCTCGCCGCGGGCATCAGCCACCGTCAGCAGTTCAGCCAGAAGCCTGTCCCACGTTCCGTCACCGCTGTAGGGGCGATGACGCTTCCAGATCGTCTGCCGCGGACCGAATTCAGTTGGCACGTCATGCCAAGCGATCCCGCACCGATACCGGTAAATGATGCCCTCACCACCCGCCGGCCATCACGGAACGGACGTCCCTGACGACAGCCGAGGACGGCAGTATCGGTTGAATGTGGGCCCACCGACCATCAGTCAGAACAGAAGTACGAGACGCCCACCAAGCCTCCCCGACAACCACCCGAGGTCTAGGAGACAGGACCTAGCACGGCCGTTACTCAGACACTCCGGCGAAAATCAACACTAGGCGCAACCGTCTCTACCTGCGTTGATGTGAGTCTGCCTAGACGGGTGCTTCCATCAATGGACTCGGCAACATAGGAATCTCTTCACCTCGCCACCATCCTTGACCAAGGAAATGGAGTGTAGCCATGCATAATGAACTTGACGGCAAAGTGGCCGTCGTTACCGGGGCCGGTCGTGGTTTCGGCCGGACTATATCGGAGCTTCTAGCTGCGCGAGGGGTGAGCGTGCTGGTAGCCGACATCGACGAGGCGCAGGTCCAGGAAGTAGCGGACCAGATCGTGGCGAGAGGCGGGTGCGCGAAGGCTTGCCGGATCGATGTCCGAAACAGTGAGTCCGTGCACCAGATGGTCGAGGCATCACGAGAGCTGGGCGTGCTCGAGCTCGCTGTCAACAACGCTGGAGTCGCCGGACCAGCACGCCCGATCGCGGAATACCCGATCGACGACTGGACGCGGATTATTGAGACCAACCTGACCGGTGTCTTCCACTGCCTGCAGGCCGAACTGTCCGTCATGGCCGACGTCGGTCGAGGTTCGATCGTTAACGTCGCATCCGTGCTCGGGCTGGTCGGGCGGCCGAACGCAGGCGCTTATGTCGCTGCCAAGCATGCTGTTGTTGGTCTGACCAAGACTGCGGCGCTGGAGTACGGCGAGCAAGGAATCCGGGTCAACGCTGTGGCTCCCGGTTACGTCCTCACCGACCTCAATCGGGAGCGACTCACGAAGCGTGATCAGTCAGGTATCAGCGCCGCTACCGCGCTCGGTCGTCTCGGAAGGACAGATGAAATTGCCGACATGGTCGTTTTCCTGCTAAGCGAGGCGGCCTCCTACGTCACCGGCAGTTGCCTCGTGGCCGACGGTGGATACAGTGCGCACTAAGCCTCGATCCACGGTGCTGATTGGGGCTCCGTCGGCGGTTTAAGCCGAGAATTGCCTGTCTTTTCGCGGTAAATGGAGTTTTTCTAGAACACCTCTTTACCCGAAAAGATGAGGCATCTCGTGGATGCAACTTTTCCATAGCGGCGCGTCCTTGTCAGTCTCCTTCGACGGGCCCAACCTCGTGTCGGCCGCCGGCCTGGTCCCGGTCATGGGACTGCCCCTCGAAGCCAGACTCGGGGGCCTGGCCGGTGACCGGCTGAGCGTGCCTACGGACAGGGGCACAAACGCCGGGTTGAAAGGGGCCGTCGCTGGTCCCCGGGATGGTTGCCGGGGCGAATTCATCGAGGACATGGCCCTGCTGCGCCAGGGCGGCATGGGCAGGCTGTTCACCGCCTGTTACGCGCCCTCGATGCTGGGCTCGTTCCTGCGCTCCTTCACCCTCGGGCACGTCCACCAGCTGGACGTGGTCGCGTCCTGGTTCCTGGGGCACCTGGCGGCAGGGACCCCGCTGATCCGCGGCAGCACCGAGGAATACACCCTGGTTGATGTGGACGCCACGATCATCGAGGTCCACGGATACAAGAAGCAGGGCTCCGGCTACGGCTATTCCGGGGTCCGCGGCGTGAACGCACTGCTGGCCACCGACAGCACCAGGGACACTGTGCGTGGCCCGATCGGCCTCCTGAACGCTTCGGTCGTCACCGCAGGCATCGCCTTGCTGGTCCTGGCGCTATCCCAGCTCCCGCTCGCCACACCGACTGGGTCGAGGCTGGCCATCGCGTCCCTGATCGGGGCAACAGTGCTCGGCGTGGGTCTTTTTGTGCTCCACGACGATCAGCCGCGCCATTGCTCCCCAGGCGTCAGCGCTCAGCCCCCCGGGCACCTGCCACCGCGCTGCTGGGCGCCACCGCGCTGCGGCGACAGGCCCCGCGGAAGAAGCCGCCGCTCAGTCACGGGCGCAGCTCAGCCTGGGCGTCGCGCTCGCCGCCACGCTGATGGACTCGTGGTGAGCATATTCAGCCTGCGTGAACCACGCCAACCACGCGGCAGGGTTGGGCCATCCGCCACCGTTGCGGTGACAGATGTAGGCGCCGGCACATTGCAGGTCGGTTCGGTGATGAGACAGGCTGACGACAGCGCAACAGGTGCCGAAGGGTGTCACGACGCCAAGGACCGGGGCGTATGAGTGTGCTGTTGAGCCGCTCAGCGCCTGGTTTCGGCGTGCTGTGGACGCGGATGATTGCCAAAACTGCCCACGTGTCGCACTTCCGCGGCGTGGGCGTGACCAGGAGCTGAACCGGCATCTTTGCGGCAACGCTCATCAGACAAAGCTTGCTACACGATCATCAGACAAAGGAGGAGTTGTTCATGGGATTACTTGATGGAAAAGTTGCGCTCATCACCGGGGGTGCCAGCGGGATTGGGCACGCTTGTGCAGTCCGCTTCGCTCGGGAGGGCGCGGACATTGTCGTCGCGGACTTGCAGCCGGGAGAGGCGACCGTGGCCGCGGTGGAGGCGCTCGGCCGACGTGCGATTTATGTCCGGACCGACACGACGAGTGAGGCTGACTCCGATGCGATGGTGGCTGCCGGAGTCGAAGCCTTTGGGCATATGGACATCGGCGTGGCATCGGCGGGTGTGTCAACCGCGTCCTCGTTAAAGGACCGGGAGACCCGGGTCCAGTCGGACAGCTTCCACGTGCAAAATCTGGTGCTTGGAGAGTTTACCCGAGTCTTGGACATCAACATCACCGGCGTCATGCTGACTGGACGCGCGCTGGTCCGGCAGATGCTCAAGCAGGAGACCGGCGGCTCGATCGTCAACATCGCCTCCACGGCCGGGAAGATCCCGCTGCTCGGCGCCGCGCCATACTGTGTCTCCAAGGCTGGAGTGATTATGCTGACCAAGGTCATGGGGCTCGAGCTTGCGGATAAGGGCATCCGGGTGAATGCAGTGGGTCCCGGCTACACGAGCACGCCGATGTGGGATGTCCCGGAGGACAGTGACGTCCACGCGCGGGCGATGAGCATCACTCCCATGGGGCGTAATGGCACGCCCGAGGAGCAAGCAGCAGCCTGCCTCTACCTGGCCAGCGACGAGTCGTCCTTCATGACCGGGCAGACGTTACACCCGGCAGGCGGCCAGTTCACCGGCTGAACCGACCGACATTACCTCCGCCCTCATCTCGCCCCCGCGGAACAACTCCCTGGGCTGCGCCGGCTGGATGTCACCCGTTTCGTTGACGGTACCGACAGCTCGGTGCCGACCTACCATCTGATGGCTGGCCTCTACTTCGGCGATGCCTCAGCCTTGGACGCTGCACTGTCCTCCGACGCTGGCAAGGCGCTCCGTCAGGTACGGCGAACCTGCGTGGGACTCCGGCTACGCGTCTGCTTGGTCAGGTTGACATCTGAGACCAAGGGGAGTTCCACATGGCAGGGGCTCCTGGCGTGGATGCATGTCCATTCTCTGGGGATCGCAATTCAGCAATCCTCTAAGGGAAGCTTGGTACAGGGCTTTGTCTGAACACAAAGGAGTGAAATATGTGGCGTCGTTCCACCTTGTTGGCTACGGCCTTAGCCAGTGTCCTACTGGTGACCGGGTGCACTAGTAGTGGTAGTGGTAATGGGGGAAGTGCCCAGGAGATAGATCCGAACGGCACCTTCCAATATGTGTTCGTGCAGAACCCATCGACCCTGGACCCGCACAAGTCCGCCAACGCCTGGGACATGATCAGCCTCCGCCTTGCCTACGATCAGTTGATCTGGCAGAACGAGGACGGCGACCTGGAGCCAATGCTCGCGACCGAGTGGAAGTTCGTTGACGACGGTGCGGCTTTGGAGATGTCGCTGCGGGACGATGTGAAGTTCATCGACGGGGAGAAGTTCAACGCCCCGTCGGTCAAGGCGAACATCGAGCGGGCGAAGACCTTGGAAAAATCGGCGCTGAAGGGGCAACTGGCCAACGTTGAGTCGGTGGAGGCCATCGAGGAATTCAAGGTGCGGTTCAACCTCAACGGACTCGGTGGCAACCTTCCGGGAGTGCTTGCGGAGCGAGCCGGGTCGATGATCAGTCCGGCAGCCTTCGACAACCCGGATTTGGACCAGAACCCCGTGGGGTCCGGTATGGCGAAGTTGGTCGAGTATATCCCCGGGCAGGTGGCTCGGTATGAGCGCAATGAGGACTACTGGGAGCCGGACGCAGTGAAGGCTGCCTTCTACGAGATCCACGTTCAGACTGCGTCCCCGACACGGGTGAACATGCTGTCCACTGGTCAGGGAGACCTGGCCTATTTGATGCCCCAAGACGAGGCTGGGGCCCAGGCGGCCGGCTTGAACGTTGCTCCGTCGCTCAGCAGCACCTACTACCGGTGGACGGTGAACACCTCTAAGAAGCCTTTCAACGACCTTCGCGTTCGGCAGGCGCTCGAGCATGCGGTCGACAGGCAGGCGATCGTTGATGGTGTCTTCTTTGGTGCCGGAGAGCCGATCGCCCAAAACCTCGCGCCGGACCACTGGGCCTACGACCCCACCGTCGTACCGGACAACTCAGACTATGCCTACGACCCTGAACTGGCTAAGAAGCTGCTGGCGGAGGCCGGCTACCCGAACGGGTTTGAGTTCGAGATGCTCGTCCCGGCCCTAGACGACCACCGTGCCATCGCCGAGGCGGTGGTGCCGATGCTCGCCGAGGTCGGAATGGTAGCCAAGCAGCAGGTGATCGAGTCACCTACGGCGCCGGTAACGTTCTTCGCCGAACAGAAGGGCGACGCCTACATCGGGGCCACCGCTCCAATCGTCGACCCGAGTAACCAGTACGAGTCGAACCTCGCTGGGCAGTTCCGCAATCCGTGGGGCACCGTCTCGGATGAGTTCACCTCCGCCTGGAAGGATTCGTTGAAGGGTGTCACGCGGGAGGAGCGCATCCCAGCCATCCACAAGATGATTCAGGCAGAGAAGGGGCTGCTCCGCGAAATTCCCATCATGCTGTTCCAGCCGCCGAGCGCATGGTCTGAGCGGGCTGTCTTCCCTGAGGGCTACACGGCCTCCTACACGCCGCACTTCCGTGGCGTTGGTGTCACCAGTGACTGAGTAGCCCGACCACTACTAACCGCGTGACTCTACTTGGCCGACCACCTCGGACTCGAGGTGGTCGGCCAAGGTATGTCTTGATTGGTGGCCAGCAAGTTCAAGATCGCGTAGTCGCGCCTGCCCGCCCCTGTCCGGCTGTCAACACTTCGCCAAGACCCGATTGACATCGGCCCGCGAAATGGATCGGAACCTGCTCCGGTACGGACTGCACGCCCCTGGCTTTCTATGTAGCGACAGCCGAGGCGGTCCGGGCCTTACACGGAGCCGTGGAAGCACAGACGACGGAAGGAGCCGCTGCTGCGGCAGTGGCAGCCGCGTTGGTGAAGCAAAAAGAAGCCGAAATTTTCGCTCTACTGCGGATGCTCGAGGATCTGCGAGGGCAGAAGGCGGGCTCGCTTAGCAGCGGCCAGCAGCAGATGTTGGCCATTGGACGAGCGTAGATGGACCAGCCCCGATTATTGATGCTCGACGAATCCTCGTTGGCGCTTGCGCCCATCATCGTGGCCCAACTCTTCAAGCTGATCACCGATATCCGCGATCGGAGCGTGACGTCCTCCTCGTCGAACAGAATGTGGGCCACGCGCTGCGTTGGCGATCGAGGATACGCGACGCAGGAGGGCCGCGTCGTGATGGGAGGTACGAGCAGTGGATCGCTCGACAACCGTGACCTGACAGACGTGAGGCTCCGTATCGCGGAAATTGCGCTATAACGTCGAAGTCATCTCGTTGTCGGTGGGCCGATACGCGTTCTGGTCGTTCACTTTAGCCGGCGCTAGCGTAGCTGTGGTCCTAGGCGTTTCAGATGTCGGGGTTCGGTGATGGTCGCTCACCGGATAGATCGCGCGGCCAGCCTGCCTGAGCGTCGTGCACCGGTGGAACTTAGATCTCATGGACGGGAGCGGTGAGTGGCGCCTTGGGCGAAGACGGTGTGAAGCCGAGTCGCCGGTCTGTTTATAAGGTGGTGGCTCATTGACATCTTGCGTTTTGAGAACTTCGTGACCGTAGGCCCATGTTGTGCTGTCGACCCCAACTGGCGAATTGCCTACTGCGCCGTAGCAGCCTGGAGTTCTTACAAACGCGAAGGCGGTGCTCGGGAACCAACGACGTGGTCAGGCTTGACGGAACGAGCTGGGCTGAAAGACTCCGAGGCGGAGTTATCGTGCGACAGCCGGACCCTGCATGGAAGACTTGCAGGCGATATCCGCGGCACCTGCGAGTCCAAAGGACGATCCATCCCAACCTCGGGACGCCCACTGGGACCGATTGCCCCCGTGTCGTGGAGGACTGTGCCTGCTCCGCGTTGGTCTTCGGCGTTGATGCGGCATCCGATGGCGTGGCCGGATGACGATGTCAGGCATTGCGGTAGCCGACTTCGTGGCATAGGGCGACCGCGGCGGCAGCCAGGCCGCCCGCTGATCGGCATCAAGCACCGGACGTGATCTCGGCAAGGCCTTGTGAGCCATTGCCGCGCCGATCACCGCGTGAGCGTTGCGGCAGCTCGACTTGGCTTGCGAGGGGCCGATGCAGACCGCTTGGTCGGCCAGCTTCACGGGCAGAGAATTTGCGTCGGCCTCGGAGTAGACGAGCACACTGCAGATGCCCGGCTCTTTGCACGCCCGGAGGATGCGTAACGGGTTTCACCGCGGTTGGCGATGAGGACGCTATTCAGTGGTCGTCTGGAATGCAGCCATTGCGCGTGATCACCAGCAATAATTGGCCGTACTCGACTGCCTGCTCGTTATCGACGAGGATCTTGCTGTTGGAGCCGGAGAATTGGGTCTCGATGTTGCTCATGAGCTTCATCACCTCGACGATGCCGGGCACCGTCGCCACCGCGACGCTGTCGCCCACCCGCAGAAAGGGGGAATCGCCGGGCTTCGGCTAGGCGTAGCGGTCTTCGCTCAGGTGGAGGTGGGCGCGTCCTGCGATGTTCGCGAATCTCATTTTTCTTCCTGGGTCAGGGCAAGAGCGGTTGGTAGCTGCGTGGCGCGCGTGTCGGG
>NZ_JBNHFJ010000032.1:0-15918 GCF_059090105.1 Arthrobacter sp. K410C | reverse complement strand
CCCGACACGCGCGCCACGCAGCTACCAACCGCTCTTGCCCTGACCCAGGAAGAAAAATGAGATTCGCGAACATCGCAGGACGCGCCCACCTCCACCTAGGCAAAGACCGCTACGTCGACATCGCCGAAGCGAGCGGGGGAGCATTCCCGGCCGAACCCTCGGGGTGCCTCGATCGTTGGTCCGAGGTGTCGTCCTGGGCGGCCGCGTTCGAAGAGACGGAGGCCGACGTCCGCCGGTACGACGCCGGGATGCTCGGCAGCCCAGTGCCGGATCCACGGCAGATCTTCGCCGTTGGTCTGAACTACGTCAAGCACGTCGAGGAAATGGGGCTGGCTAGCAGCCTCTCTGTCCCGCTGACTTTCGCGAAGTTTCCATCAAGCATCACCGGCCCCGTCGGCGAGTTGGTATTGCCCGCGGACACGGTGGACTGGGAGGTCGAGCTTGTCGCAGTGGTTGGCAGACCAGCACATAAGGTGAGCGCCGACGATGCGTGGGGCGTCCTGGCCGGACTCACCCTCGGACAGGATTACTCAGAGCGTGTCGGGCAGATGGCTGGTACGCCGCCACAGTTCTCGATCGCGAAGTCGTACCCTGGGTTTGCACCGCTGGGCCCGGTGATTGTCTCTATCGACGAGTTCCGCGATCGCGACGACATCGCCCTGGCGTGCACCATCAACGGCAGACAGATGCAGTGCTCCTCGACGATACAGATGATTCATTCGATTCCGCGGATTATCGAGCACATCTCGTCGATCTGCCCGCTCCGGCCAGGTGACCTAATTTTCACGGGCACGCCGGACGGCGTGGGCATGGGGCGGACTCCGACCCAATACCTGAAACACGGAGACGTGATCGTCTCATCCAGTCCGGAGATCGGCGAACTGCGCCAGGTCGCACGGCAGGCCGCCGCGTGATCTTCGTCCGCGGACTGATCACCGTGAGTAACCATCCATGTGTGCTCGTTTGTTTCTAGGCATTTGGCCATTGTCGCCGCGAACAGGCTTTGAGAGCGTGATTGTGCTGGACGCTGGCGACCCATCAGGATGGATACGCCGGCGTTGAACGCGACGCCAGGATCAACGTTGATCCTGGCGAATCCGACAGATAGAAAAGGTGCAGGTATGGGAAAGTTTGACGGACAGGTCGCGCTGATCACCGGCGGTGCTGCCGGAATCGGCGCGGCGACAGCGAAAAAGCTGGCATCGGAGGGCGCGACGGTCGTGGTTGCTGACCGCGACGTCACGAATGCGGAGCGCGTCGTCAGCGCTCTGACTCAGGAGGGGCTGGCGATCGCCTTCGACGCCCGAGACGCAGCATCCATCGAGGGGTTGGTGCAGCGCACCGTCAAGGAGTTCGGTCGGATCGACATCCTGCACAACAACGTGGGTGTGACCACCGCTGCGTGGACCGAGGACAAGCCGGTCGTGGACACCCCGGTCGAGGTGTGGGACATGATTTTTGACGTCAACGTCCGCAGCCACTTCCTCGCTGCAAAGTATGTGCTTCCGCACATGATCGACCGAGGCCAGGGCGCCATCATCAATATGGCATCGATCGCAGGCCTTCGGGGTGGCGCAAGTCTTGTCTCCTACGGCGTCTCGAAGGCAGCAGTCGTGCACCTGACCAAGTCCATGGCTGTGCAGTACGGCCGTAACGGCATTCGCACGAACGCGGTCGCGCCCGGCGTGATCAAAACCCAGCAGCTGCTCGACAACGCGACGGGCTTGCCCGATGCGACGCTCGACACCCTGCCATTCCCGCGCACAGGAGAGCCCGAGGACATCGCGAACCTCGTCGCGTTCCTCGCCTCCGACGAAGCGTCGTTCATCAACGGCGAGGTCATTGTCGCCGACGGCGGCGGTATGGCCGGCCAGGCGCCCCGCCTGGGGTACGCCACAGCCGGCGTCGTCATCGACTGACGCGAAGCCCGGAGGCCGCATGAGGACGAGGAAGACTCCATAGGTCTGCTCGCAGCGGCCGCCATGATCGCACTGGCGGGATGCGGCAGGCAGCGACCCACCAGGGTCGCTGCCTGCCGCATCGGATTCGTCGAGGACGGGGCAGCTCTCGAGGCGACGCTTCGCGATGATGTCACCTTCATCGACGGCGAGAAGTTCGACGCCGCGGCGGTGAAAAGCGAACCTCGACCGGGTGATGACGCTGGAGTCGTCCCTGCACAAGGGTGCGCTGGCCAGGGTCGAGTGCGTCGAGTTCGTGCACGATTACCGCGTGCAAATCAACCTGATGACCCCCGCGGCAATCCGCCTATCTACTCGCGTCGAACGTGGGCTCGATGATCAGCCCGGCCGCGTTCAACGGGGCGAGACGGACCTGACGTATCTGATGCCGCAGGATCAGGAGGGCACGGAAGCGGCCGGTTTGAAGTCGCTCCGTCGCCGGCAGCACCATCTTCTCGCTCACGGTGAACGCGGGACATGCGGGATGACCGACCCTCGGGTGGGGAGGCGCTCAAGCATGCGATCAATCGTCAGGCGCTCGTCGACGGCGTCTTCTCCGGCGCCGGGGTGCCCGGACGGTCTTGACCGCGCGGTGATCATTCCGGGGCTCGACGATCACCGCACGGTCGGCGAGGCTCTAATCCCCATGCGGGCCGAGGCCGGCTTCCGGGTGAAGAGCTGAGTCGTCGAGGCCGCCACGACGGCCACAAGCACAGCCCTCCGTGGCCTGTTTGGATCTGTGAGGAATCTTCGCGGTAGGTGACGTCGCGGAGCCGATGAAGGCGGTTCTCGATATCCAAGTGGCCCGGGACTGCAAGCGGCGAGCTGTTCCGACGTTGCCTGTCCTGCGGGCAACGAAGTGATCGCGGAGAAGAGTTCACGGGTTTTCGCGGCGGTCTTGTGATCGTGCCGGTCCCCGGTCAGGCGGATTGTTTGGGGCTGCGTGCGGGAAATCGATCCAGTGTTGTGCCGGCTTGTCCTGGCCACGATCCGCAACCTCACAATCAGCATCCGCCGACTGGCCGGTGTCACCAACATCGCCAAAGCACTCCGCACCGCGATGCGCGATCCGCTGATCGCCCGCGAACTCACTGGACTTTGAAAGGCCCCGCGAAACGTTCCCGGTCAGGTCTACAACCCGTGGGAGAACACCTCCGGAGAGTTCATTGAAGCGTGGATCGCGTCGCTGAAGGTGGCACCGGTGAAGGCCGCCGGCCGGGAGTGCACCGATCGAGGCGGAGAAGAAGCTCCGGAAATTGATCCCGATGTTCCGGTTCACGCCGCCGAGCGCCGGACCGACAACGTCATCTTCCCCGATAGATAATAAGCCGGCCTACGCCGCGAACCAACGCAGAGACTGCCCGTGGCTGAGATCGGACAGCGGGCGCCGTATGTCCGCTTGCCCGGTCATGGAGTACCCGCTATGGACAGTGCGCCATTGAGCTGGTCGGTGGTACGGCGGTGAACTGGAGGCACAACGATGTTGTGGTCATATGACACGAAGGAGTGGCTTGATGGTTCGTGCGCGTGTTCTGGCGGGTTTCGCGGTAGTGGTGGCACTGCTGCTATCGGGATGTACTGGAGGGGGCAGCCAAGCCGGCGGCGACTCATCTGCAGCACAAGTCGATCCCGACGGCACCTTCCGGTATGTGTACGTTCAGAACCCCGTCTCGCTCGATCCGCACCGTTCGCCTACGCAGTGGGACATGCTCTGGCTCCGGCTGGCGTACGACCAGCTGCTCTGGCAGAACCAGGACGGCGAGCTCGAGCCGATGCTGGCGACCGAGTGGGAGTTCGTCGACGAAGGGAAAGCTCTCGAGATGACGCTTCGCGATGACGTCACCTTCATCGACGGCGAGAAGTTCAACGCCGCGGCAGTGAAGGCCAATCTCGAGCGCGCGAAAACGAGCGAGCTGTCGGTGCACAAGGCCAACCTCGAGCGCATCGCCGCCGTCGAGGTGGTCGACGATTACCGCGTGCGGATCAACCTGAATGGCCCCGGCGGCAACCTGCCGAACCTGTTCGCATCGAACGCGGGCTCGATGATTAGTCCCGCGGCGTTCAATAATCCCGATCTCGATCAGAACCCTGTGGGGTCCGGGATGGCCAAGCTCGCGGAGATGATCCCGGGCCAGGTCTCCCGGTGGGACCGCAACGAGTCCTACTGGGACGCGGACGCGGCCAAGGCCGCGCACTACGAGATTTACGTGCAGAGCGCATCACCGACGCGTATGAACATGCTGACCACCGGGCAGGCAGAGCTCACTTACCTGCTGCCGCAGGACCAGGACGCCGCCCACGCCGCGAGCCTGAACATCGCCCCGTCGCTCAGCAGCACGATCTTCTCGCTCCGTCTGCATGCGAAGGACGGGTCGCTGGATGATCCGCGCGTACGTGCGGCCGTCGAGCACGCGATCGATCGTCAGGCTCTCGTTGATGGTGTCTTCTTCGGGTTCGGCGTGCCGGTTGCCCAGCACCTGCCCCCGGGGACGTGGGCCTACGACGACTCGGTCTCGCCTGATGGCGAGGACTTCAAGTACGACCCCGCGCTGTCCAAGAAGCTGCTGGCGGAGTCCGGCCACCCCAATGGGTTCGAGTGGGAGATGATCATCCCCGGACTGGACGATCACCGCGCTGTCGGCGACGCCGTCATCGCGATGCTCGGTGAGGTCGGCATCGACGTGAAGGCACGCGTTGTCGAGCCGACGAACGTCGCCGTCACGTTCTCCAAAAACCACGAGGGCGAGCTGTCTCCGGCCGCCCAGCCCCCGATCACCGACCCGACGAACAACTACCAGCGCAACCTCGCGGGCCAGTACTACAACCCGTTCAACAACACCAGCGACGAGTTCACTCAGGCCTGGATGGATTCGCTGATCGGTGACAGCAACGAGGAGCGGCTGCCGGCGATCCACCGCATGATCGAGGCGGAGACGAAGATCCGCAACGTCATCCCGCTGCTGCTGTTCACCCCGCCGAGTGTGTGGACCGAGAACGCGGTGTTCCCCGAAGGCTACGAGCCGGCGTACTGCCCGCACTTCCGCGGTGTCGGCGTGACCGCCAACTGACATCACCACAACGACGTAAGGACAGAGGAATCAGCATATGGGACAGTTGGACGGAAAAATTGCACTGATTACCGGCGCTGGTCGGGGACAGGGCCTGGCGGCAGCACAACTCTTCGCACGCGAAGGTGCGAGCGTGATCATCAACGATCTCGACGAGGAGTCCGTGGACCTGGCAGTTAAGGCCGTGCGCGCCGAAGGCGGTCAGGCAGAAGGCGCGGTTGGCGATGTCTCCAGCGAGGAGGACGTGAAGCGGATTCTCGGCGTCGCTGAGAAAGCCGGCGGCCTTCAGGTGCTGTACAACAATGCTGGCATCGGCAACTCTGCCGTGAAAAGGTTCGGCATCGGGATGGACGACATCGTCAACTGCAGTCTCGAAGACTGGAACAGGATCATCGCGATCAACCTCACCGGTTCGTTCCTGACGACTAAGTACGGCGTTCCGATGATGATTGCCGGAGGCGGTGGCAGCATCATCAACACGTCCTCGATCCACGCCATCGACGGCATGCCCAGCGCCCATGCATATTCGGCCACGAAGGGCGCACTGTCTGCGATCACCCGTGCGACAGCGATCACGTACGGGCCGCAGGGCGTGCGGTGCAACGCAATTCTCCCGGGCGTGGTCAACACCGACATGATCGGGGATGCGCTGGCGGATCCGGGAGTGGCCGCCATGTTCGTCAACGGCACCCCGTTGCGACGCGCGGGTCAGCCGGAGGAGATCGCACATACGGCGCTTTGGCTGGCCAGCGAGGCATCATCCTTCGTGACCGCTCAGGAGATCGTCGTGGACGGCGGCGCTTCGCGATACATCTCCATCGTCGGACTCAGTGCCAACGCCTGAAAGCTGCGCGGCCACAGTGAAATACCGCAGTCCCGTGCTCTTTGCCGGAGCCCGAACTGCCCGATGATACAACGATGATACAAAGGAGTATTGATGTTTAGATCACGTGTACTGGCCGGAGTTGCGCTTACCGCAGCGCTGGTGCTCACTGGATGCCAAGGAGGCGGCGTACCGGGGAACTCCGGAAACGGAGGTGAGGCGAAGCAAATCGATCCGGACGGCACCGTTCGCTATGCCTTCGTACAGAACCCGATTTCTTTTGACCCTGCAAGGTCCAGCAACGCATTTGACCAGATCCCGCTGGGGCTTGCGTACGACCAGTTGCTCTGGAATAACGAGGACGACGAACTGGAGCCGATGTTGGCGACGGAGTGGGGGTTCGTCGACCGCGGAGCCGCGCTGGAGATGACCCTTCGTGATGACGTCACGTTCATCGACGGCGAGAAGTTCAACGCTGCCGCGGTCAAGGCGAACCTCGACAGGGCGCGTACGATGCCCAAGTCGCTACATTTGGGCACTCTTGCCCGCATCGAGTCGATTGAGGTCGTCGAGGAGTACAAGGTTCGCTTCAACCTGAATGGCCCTGGTGCGAATCTTCCTCGCCTGTTCTCGTCAAATGTGGGTTCGATGGTGAGCCCCGCAGCGCTTGACAACCCCGATCTCGATCAGAAGCCTGTCGGTTCCGGAATGGCCAAGCTGGTGGAGTACATCCCCAGCCAGGTTCACCGCTGGGAAGCCAACGCCGACTACTGGGATCCGGACGCCATCAAGGCTGCGAAGTACGAGGTCTACATTCAGACATCATCTCCCACCAGGCAGAACATGCTGACCACCGGCCAGGCGGACCTGACGTACCTGCTGCCGCAGGATGAGGACGCTGCGAAGGCTGCCGGCCTGAATGTAGCTCCTTCAGTCAGCACCTCCATCTTCCAGTTGAACATCAACGCCGACCCGGCCAAGCCGATTGGCAACCCGAAGGTCCGTGAGGCGCTCGAGCACGCCATCGACAGACAAGCGCTCGTCAAGGGTGTGTTCTTCGGCGCGGGGGAGCCAGTCGCTCAGCACATCCCGCCGAGCAACTGGGCATACAATCCCAATGTGCAGCCCGACGACCCGAAGTATGGCTACGATCCCAAGCTGGCTAAGCAGCTGTTGGCAGAGGCTGGTTACCCCGATGGGGTTGACCTGGACATGATGATTCCCGGGCTCGACGATCACCGTGCCCTCGGTGAGGCGCTGGTCCCGATGCTGGCTGAATCCGGGTTCCGGGTGAAGAGCCGTGTCCAAGAAGCGGCGACCGCCGGAATCTTCTTTTCCGAGCGAGCCGGGGATTTCATGCCCGGGCTGACGCCGCCGGTCCTGGACGTGACGAACACGTACCAGCGCAACCTCAAAGGTTTCTACACGAACCAGTTCAACAACACCTCCGAGCGCTTCACCCAGCTTTGGATGGACTCGATGGCCGGTGAGAGTGAAGCGGATCGCCTGCCGGCGACCCACCGGATGATTGAAGAAGAGAAGAACCTCCGGAACGGCATCCCGCTCTTCCTCTTCACGCCGCCGAGTGCGTGGAATGACAAGATCGTCTTCCCTGAGGGGTACAAGCCAGCCTACAAACCGCACTTCCGTGGCGTGGGAGTCACGAAGTAGCACGCTCAATTGCTGTCTGCGACCAGTATGCACCAGACGCCGCTCGGGCTGAGAGAAGCGACACCAAGGGAGACCGTGGGGAGCGATGTCGGATTGTCTGCTGGTCGCCCCGCGGGAGTGGGTCGTTTGACATTGAGCGCACCTGCCCAGGCGCGATGTACTGGGGCTGGACAACCCGCTTCTGGGTTGCAGAAGGAGGATTTCATGGGTCTATTAGAGGGCAAAGTCGCCCTGATTACGGGCGGCGCGAGCGGAATCGGTGCGGCAACGGCAGTACGGTTTGCCCGAGAAGGCGCCGACGTGGTGATCGCAGATCTGCAGGACGGGGCCGAGACGGTGAGTAAGGTCGAGGCGGAGGGGCGCCATGCGATCTATGTCAAGACCGACGTCACCAGCCCCGACGACACACAAGCCATGGTTGCTGCCGGGGTGGCGGCGTTTGGGCGTATCGACATCGGCGTCGCGAGCGCGGGTGTGGCGACGACGGCTTCGTTGCAAGAACGCGAGCAGCGGACTACCACCGACTCGTTCCACCTGCACAATCTCGCGCTGGAGTCGTTCACTCGTGTCATGGATATCAACGTCACAGGCGTCATGCTGACCGGCCAGGCGCTGGTCCCGCAGATGCTGAAGCAGGGCACGGGCGGGTCGATCATCAACATCGCTTCGACTGCTGGCAAGATTCCCATCGCGGGCGCCGCGCCCTACTGTGTGTCGAAGGCCGCCGTGATCATGCTCACAAAGGTGACGGCACTCGAGTTGGCGAAGACAGGGATTCGGGTCAACGCGGTTGGACCCGGCTATACCTCGACCCCGATGTGGGACGTGCCCGAGGACAGCGACGCGCACGCGCAGGCGATGAGCATCACGCCGATGGGGCGCAACGGGAAGCCTGAGGAGCAGGCAGCAGCGATTCTGTACCTTGCCAGTGATGAGTCCTCGTTCATGACCGGTCAGACGTTGCATCCGGCCGGCGGGCAGTTCACCGGCTGACGACCGACCGATCCCTCACGGGCTCCGAGCGAGCGCTCGGAGCCCGTGTGGTTGGCCCCCATTTTCCCGCCCTGGTTGTCCCGGCTTCACCGTTCCATGGTGGCGAGTTGTTCGTGAAAAGAGGAAGCGCGCATGAGTAGTTTGCAGGTTGAAAAGATCCACGAGAAGTACCGCCTCGAGCGGGAGAAACGTCTGCGGAAGGACGGTCTCGGGCAGTACGTCCACATGGACGGTGCGTTGGCCGAGATGAACAGGGATCCCTGGGCGAAGGAGCCGGTTTCCCGCGACGCCGTCGTTGACGAGCTCGACGCCGTTCTCGTCGGCGGTGGGATCGCATCGCTGCTGATGGCGGTGAACATGCAAAAGGCTGGGCTCAACCGGATCATGTTCATTGACAAGGCGGGCGACTTCGGTGGCACCTGGTACTGGAACCGCTACCCCGGAGCGCAGTGCGACACAGAGTCGTATGTCTACCTCCCCTTGCTGGAGGAGACCGGGTATATCCCGACCGAGAAGTACGCGTATCAGCCGGAGATCCTCGAGCACCTGCAGCGGGTTGCCCGGCACTTCGGCTTGTACAAGGACACCTTGTTCCAGACCGAAGTGAGCGGTGCGAAGTGGCGCGATGACATCTCACGGTGGGTCGTGACCACCAACCGTGGTGACGAGATCACCGCGAAGTACCTTTCCATCGCGCCCGGGCGGCTGCAGAACCCCAAACTTCCCGGGATCAAGGGGATCGAGGCGTTTCAGGGTGAGACCTGGCACACGGGGCGCTGGCACAGCGACTATGCCGGCGAGAAACTCGCCAACTTGGCGGGCAAACGCGTCGGCATCATCGGCACGGGTGCAACCGGCATCCAAGTCATTCCCGAGCTCGCGAAGCACGCTGAGCAGGTCTATGTCTTCCAGCGGACCCCAGCGGGCGCGTGGATCCGGGGGAACAAACCGACACCGGATGAATTCGGCGCAGATCTCACCCCCGGTTGGCAGTACCGTCGGATGCGAAACTTTACGGCCCACTCGAGCGGTGTGCTGGATCCCGGTATCGGCGAGGATCTGGTTGCAGACGGCTGGACGCAGATTGCAGGCTGGTTGTCGAGTCAGGAAGGCGATCCGGAGGCCAACGAGCTCAGCGTCATGGAACGTATCCGTGATCGCGTCGACCAGATCGTGAAAGACCCCGACACAGCTGCCGCGCTGAAGCCCTACTACTACTACGGTTGCAAGCGTCCCAACTTCCACGACAGTTATCTGAACAGTTTCAACTGTTCTCACGTCAATCTGGTTGATACCGACGGGAAGGGCCCCGACGAGATCACAGCCAGAGGTGTGGTCGTCGGAGGCAAGGAGTACGACGTCGACTGCCTGGTGTTTGCGTCCGGCTATGACCTTGGGATGGGCTTCCTGTACGGCACCAACCTGCATATCGAGGGACGAGACGGTCAGGTGCTGTCGGAGAAGTGGCAGGCCGGCCTGAAAACGCTGCATGGCATGAACAGCCACGGGTTCCCTAACCTGTTCTTCCTGGGGTTCACGCAGACGGCATTCTCGGTGAGCTTCACGCATATGGCCGTGGAGCAGACGGAACATGCCGCGCACCTTATTGCGGAGGCTGAGCGGCGGGATGCGACGATTGAGCCGACGGGCGAGGCCGAGCGCGCGTATGTGAACTATGTGCAGTCCACGCACACACCCGAGATGCGCGCGAAGCAGCTGGCGTGCACGCCGAGTTCGGGAAACAACGAGGGTAACCCCGACGATCCGAACACGCTGGGAGCAGGGCAGTACCTGCCGCCTGGAAACGCGATGTTCTCCATGCTCGAACAGTGGCGCGCGGATGGCTCGTTCGCTGGCATCAAGTTCGCGCAGCGACACGCCGTCGAGCTCGTAGGGGCTGGAGGGGGAGACGGCGTGCAGGGCCAGGTGACGAGCGCCCAGCATGTTTCATGACAGCCAAGTGCGACGTGCAGTCGGACGCAGGGCTCGCCTCCGATAGTCGGAGGAGCCGCCGGCATACGGATGTGATCGTCACCCCTGAGAGCCAGCGGATTGGCCGACGCCGGGGATTTCTCGTGCTGGTGGCGGCGGTGCAGATGCTTATGATGCTCGGCACGACCGTGGTGATGGTCTCCCTCCCTGCGCTTCGCGATGCGTTTGGATTAAGCGTCGCGGAGCTCCAGTGGGTGGTTACGTCGTACAACCTCGGTTTCGGTGGGCTTCTGCTCGTGGGCGGCCGGCTGGCCGACATCTTCGGGCAGCGGAGAATCCTTGCCACCGGCATCGTTATCCTCCTGCTGGGCTCGCTCCTTGCCGGCCTCGCCGTCGACGAGGTCATGCTCGCGATGACGCGCGGAGCGCAGGGGCTGGGGGCCGCGCTCGCTTCGCCCGCAGCGCTCTCGCTGTTGACGACGGTCTTCAGCCGCCCGCGCGAACGAAGTATCGCCCTCGGAGTATGGGCCGCGAGTGGTGCCACCGGTGCCGCGTTGGGGAATGTGGTGGGCGGTCTCGTCACGTCACTGTTCGGTTGGCGCTGGGTGTTCATCCTGACGGTCCCGGTGTGCGTGATCCTGCTTGCGTTGGTTCCGGTCCTTGTCCCGCGTACCGCTCCGCAGATTGCACGGGGCCGACAGCTCGTGCGGGGGCTCAAGCTTGGTTCCGGCCTGCTTATCACGAGCAGTATCGCTCTGCTGATCTACGCGCTCGCGGAGATCCCGCGGCGGGGACTTCTGTCTACCCCGGTGGTGGTCGCGGGTTGTGCGGCTGTCCTTCTGGGTATTGTGTTCGTGGTGGTGCAGGCGAGATCGGACGATCCCATGCTCAACCTCAGCATCCTCCGTAGCCGGTCCGGAGTTGGATTCGTGCTCATCATGCTGGGGGCAGGAATTGGCGTCGGGCCGTACTACGTGGCCTCCCTGTTCATGCAGGAGGTTATGCACCTGAACTCCCTGGCTGCGGGACTGATGTTTCTTCCCTGGTGCCTCATGATTATTGTCGGCGCCCAGTTGGCCTCTCGCGTGTTGCTGCGGGTCGGTGCCCGCATCACGCTGGCGACCGGCTTCGCGATCGCGGGTGCGGGAACAGCAGTTCTCGCACTGCTGGCGAATGAGTCGATGTCGTTCATCGGGGGACTCATCGTTTCGTTCGTGCTCGTTGGGTTGGGTGGCGGCATGGCCGGGGTCAGCGCTACCACCGTTGCTATGTCCGACGTGCCGGCCCGGCTCAGTGGCGTGGCTGCGGGTGTCGCCAATGGCAGTGGGCAAATCGGTGGTGCACTGTCGGTTGCGGTTCTGGCGCTCATCGTGACGTTCACGGCAGGAGGGGGGACGGCAGCCTCCCCCGACGGCTCAGCGATCCGAGCCGGTTTGTGGTGCGCCACGGGTTTGGCGGTGGCTGGGCTCGCGGTCTCGACGTTTTTCGCGCCCGGGCGCGGCGCGCGGCGTGAATCGCGATCTGACGCCGTCGCCACACACGTTGAGTGAGTGCCGCTCAGTGGGCCTTGACGCGTAACGCCAGGCGCCGCGCAGTACGGGCAGCGCCATCTCGAGCCCGTGCCTGCTGACGCGGCGACACGCTGCGCCTTCTCCGGCATCGGATTGCAGTGGTGCCCGTCGGGGAGTCCACCCTAGGAACAACCGGAGCTAAGAAACGGGCAGCCCATCACGACAGGAGTTGCCGTTTCTGTCGAATGTGTCCACGTGTCCATGAACGGCGAGAACACGATGTAAGGCCTGACATTGGCGTAGATCGTTCGCGCCGGTGTACTTGATACAACAGCTCGGGTGAGCACTTGGTGCGTCGAGCGGTTCGATCAAGGAGGATCATCGTGAAGGTCTTGACGGTGCCGAACGTCGGCACGTTTGAGGTGTACGTCTGGGAGCGGGGCAGCGGTACGCCGCTGGTCTATTTCCATGGGTTCGAACGACACCCGGGGGGTGCACCGTTCCTGGAGCGCCTCGCCCAGGGACGCCGCGTGCTGGCACCGGAGTTGCCCGGATACGGCAGCTCGACTGGCTTCCAGCATTTCCGTGATGTTTTCGACGTCGCCTACTACCACCGAGAGCTGATGCGCTCGTTCGGTATCGACCAGGTTGATGTGGTTGGTCATTCGCTCGGCGGCATGTTCGCCGCGGAGCTGGCCGCGTTGGCCCCGGAAATGGTGAATTCGCTGGTGCTGATCGATCCGTTCGGGCTGTGGAGCAACGATAATCCTGCACCCGATCCGTTCGGTGAGCGCGGCGAGGTCTTGGCGGCACTGTGGCATGGCGAGCGTCCCGCACAGGAGCCGTCGAACTTGGCGGATTCCGCTGACAAGCTAGAAGCGATCCTGTTTGCGTCACGGAACCTAGGCAGTGCGACCAAATTTATGTGGCCGATCGCGGAGAGGGGCCTGCGCCGCAGGCTCCCTTACATCCAGGCCCCCACCCTTGTCGTACGCGGCGCCTCGGACGGGCTCGTGCCGGACTCGTACGCACGGGAGTTCGCGTCGATCATCCCGAATGCTCGCCTCGTCACGATCCCTGAGGCGGGTCACTATCCCATGGTCGAGCAGGAGGACGCGGTTCTCCAAGCCGTCGGTGAGTTCCTCGCCGACCCGATTCCCGCACGCGCGGGAGAGGAGGCAGCATGAAGTTCCATTGGTTCGCGCAGCAGTACTACACGAAGCTGCCGGAAGAATACGGCGACACGGTCCACAGCTCGTGGGTGACCCCGCCGGCCTCGATCGCTGACCCTGAGCAGGTCGGCCGCGAC
This sequence comes from Arthrobacter sp. K410C, assembly GCF_059090105.1. Taxonomy (NCBI): domain Bacteria; kingdom Bacillati; phylum Actinomycetota; class Actinomycetes; order Micrococcales; family Micrococcaceae; genus Arthrobacter; species Arthrobacter sp. K410C. Next base: position 2,653 of record NZ_JBNHFJ010000032.1, on the reverse strand, counting down.
TACCGCATGTATATCGAGCTGATGCAGCAGGCGGATGGCCTCGGCTGGGATTCGTTGCTGCTCAACGAGCACCACCAGACATCACTGGCGATGACGCCGTCCCCGAATCTCCTCGCGTCCGTGCTTGCGGCGACCACGGAGACAGCAGCGATTGCGCTGTGCGGAAACTCGCTGGCTCTGTACAATCCGCCCGTGCGGGTGGCTGAAGAGATGGCAATGCTTGATGCGCTGTCTGGCGGTCGGGTCATCGCGGGCATGGTGTTCGGGACGCCAATGGACAGTGCCTTCGCGTACGGAGTGCCGCCAATCGAGCTGCGGGAGCGCTTCCACGAGGCACGCGCGCTCATTCTTCGGGCGTGGAAGGCCGAAGAGCCTTTCGCGTTCAGTGGCGACTACACCCAGCTGCGGTATGTCAACCCCTGGCCCCGGCCCGTCCAGGAGCAGATCCCCATCTGGATTCCGGGGAGTGGCAGCGTGGAGACGTGGGATCTGGTGAACGCCTACGACTATTGCTACGGGTATCTCTCCTTCTCCGGGCGTAAGAGCGCCGAGCCCATTGTCAAGGGGTTCTGGGATTACACCGAGAGCCAGGGTGGGAATATGAACCCGAACCGGATGGCGTTCACGCAAGTAATCTGTGTTGCGGATACCGACGCTGAGGCCGAGCGCCTCTATTCGGATGCGGTCAAGTACTTCTACCGGCAGAACCCCACGGCGCTCGAGTTCGCGACCCCGCCCGGCTACAACTCAGAGGCATCGATCCGAGCGAACTTCGGTCGTGCGAAGACCATTTCGGACGAGGAGCGCACGAAGGCCGCACGGGGTGAGTTGTCCTTCTGGGAGTACGACGAGCTCGGATACATCATTGCTGGCACTCCTGAGCGGGTCGAGCAGCGTGTTCGCGAGCTCGCGACTGATCTGCGAATCGGGCAGCTCATCACCTGTATGCACGTCGGTAACCTCTCCCAGGAGGTCGCTGAGATGAATAACCGGCTGTTTGGTACGCAGGTCATCCCGAAGCTGCGCGACCTGTGGGCGGATCAGGAGGACCGCTGGACCCCAAAGGTCAGCCAGCAGCGGATCTCCGCCAAGTTCGGCCAAACCGTCTGACGAGCGCCGTGGACACTGGCCCGCGCGATCGACCGACCGAAGCGGCATTAAGCGATAATCCCGCGTTGAACAGTGCGCCATGTGACGTGGTTCACCTGATACAGCGCACGAAACAGGAAGGGGCGCCGGAGTTGGCGACCAAAGGACCATCCGCACCCACCGACGTCGGGGGCGAACAAGAGGCCATTCCTTATAGAGGCGAGGCGCTGTACGGCATGGTGGAAGACCTTGTCGAAACTGGCGCGCTCGACCTTGACGGTGACGAGCGATTTTGGGTGCCGCAATCTGCGGACGTCAGTTTCAAGCCTCTCTTGCTCTCCGTGAGCCAGGGGTACTTCGTGAACATTCTGAAGGTTCGTCGACGTGGCATCCTCTCGCGTCATCGTCATGCTGGACCGGTGCATGCCACCGTGCTCCGGGGCCGATGGCACTACCTCGAGCACGACTGGTGGGCGGAAGAAGGTTCGTACGTGTACGAGCCTCCGGGTGACATTCACACCTTGGAGATCCCAGACGGTGTGGAAGAAATGGCCACGCTCTTTCACGTGACTGGAGCGTACATTTACGTCGATCCCGAAGGGACGCCGCTGGGTGTCGAAGATGTCTTCTCGAAGATCGAGAAAGCGAGGGCGCACTACGAACGCGTTGGGCTGGGTATCGGCTACGTGGACCGATTCATCCGCTGATCGTCTCGGCGTGGCGTGAGGGTCGAGAACGGGGGACGCCGCCGAACAGGGAGCCGGAGCGTGAGCTGACGCTCCTTGAGGCAGCGGCTGCTTGCCGGAGCGGAGCTGGAGAAGGCCGCGCTGAAAGAGCCGGGTGAGGATAACTTCCAGGCCCGATCTCTCACGCCCCGTACCGAGCGTCGAGCAGTTGCTCGAGAAGGAGAAGGGCGTCAGCCTCCTGGGCTTAGCTGCTGCTGGCCGGGTTGACGAAGTCTGTGTTCGTTGTGAAGGTCCGTGATGGGCAGGTGCGGCGCAAGCCGTACTATGAGGTCGTGCAAGCGTGCTGAGTGTCCGTCAGGTAGCGCATCAGGTTGTGGTACACCGGGCTGCTTGAATTGACCTTGTTTGCCTGCCCGAGGATCCGCGTGGAGTTGTCAAACTTGCGCGGCCGGATAGCGATTCCGAGTCCTGTGATCGGCAGGGAGCTTCTTGACGGCGTCGGTCCGTGCCGCGCTCTTCTCGTGCTACGTACGCAGCGAGGGAACCGGTTGCATCACCTCCGGGCGTGTAGTGCGACACGCTGACCTGCAGGCCTTATGAAAGCGCCGCAAAAAGTTGTTCTTTTTGTTCGTGGAGCCCCGCCCAGGCTACTGCGCTGCGTTCTCGGCCCCGAGGATGTCCGACTTCACTGCACGTTCAAGCGACGCAGCCGCCGGTCGGGGGAGACCCAATGACCTTGTGCCCGACTCGGCGCGCGAGCGAGGTGAGCGCGGCCCCATAGGCCCGCAAATCCGGTTGTTTGCTGGTCCATTTCGTCGTCGTTCAGGATGTGTGCAAGCCCATACCGGCGCGGATTGCTGGGCTCTAGCCTCGTAGCA
>NZ_JBNHFJ010000031.1:0-17277 GCF_059090105.1 Arthrobacter sp. K410C | reverse complement strand
GGCAGGCGCCGTGGTGGTTGTAACAGTCACGATAGGACCCCTCTCAAACTATCCGGGCACCGGGACCTACGCCGCCCCGATGCATGCTCTCTGGTTGGAACCAACTATCCCCAACCAACCAACCACCCGAAACGCTGTTTTCTGACAGTTTTAACTATCCTTAAGAACGGGGCCTCCGCACGGGCCCGCTCTTACCCATCAGGCAACCTGGCGCGGTCTTCGTCGCGAGTACCCACTTAAGTACTCAAATAAGAAACTTCTAAAAAGGTCTGGACCAAATGATTTTGTGAGCGTAGTTTTGCTGTGGGATCAAGTAAGTGACTCCGATCACACCGGAAGCGCTCTGAAGCAGCTCGGCATCCCGCTCTTTGCGAGAGTAGGCCGAGGTTGTGACGATGCTTTCCAGGAGCTACCACCGACGTAGTGCGCTATAAGCCTTCCCGAACCCCCTTTGGTGCTTGGACGTTGGCATTCGCGGGGTCCCGCCTCCTGCTCACCGCCCGCCGCGGCGAGCGAGGCATTAAAGATCACAAGACGTTCAGTCCATCAAAGGAGATGTCGTGAGTGAAAATCGTTTGGATGAAGCCGACCACCTGAAACGGTCGATCAACTGGAAGCAGGGTATGGCCATTGCACTGGGCGTACCCTTGCTGATTCTGCCATCGTTGGGCTACCTCCCGATGTACGTATCTGCCGCAGCGATCCTTATTTGGGGGGTCTCGGTCCTTCAAGGTTTCATGCAGAACGCCGCCTACGCCGAAATGGCAACCGCCTTCCCGAAGGCCTCCGGCCTGCCGGGTTTTGCGCAGACTATATTCCGTACTGAGAACTACCGGGGAAAATACGACAAGGGCAAGCTGATCGGCGGCTTCACCGCCTGGAGCTACTGGTTTGGCTGGAACCCGATCCTGGCGATCTTCGCCATCCTGGTGGGCGGTTACCTGCATGGGCTGTTTCCCGCCTTGGGCGAGACCTTTACCGAGTATCAGCTCGCGTTGCTGGCAGGCGCGGTGATTTTTGGTGGGCTGTTCATCGTGAACTGGTTCGGGCTCAAGGACGGCGCCATCCTGGGTTACGTCCTGGCGGCTGTTTCTTTGATACCCCTCATTGTCCTGGCCGTAGCGCCTTTTGCCACCGGACATGTTGAGCTGGGTAACATCACCGGCAGTTGGTGGCCGACCGACTGGGCGTGGGACATGCACCATATCCTGATTCTCTTTGGCGTCTTCGGGATCGCACAGTGGAGTGCGTGTGCTTGGGAAACCGCAGCCATTTACGGTCCGGAATACAAGAACCCGTCCAAAGATGTTCCCAAAGCGCTGCTTGCCTGCGGCGTCATCTGCCTCGTCCTGTATGTACTGCTGCAAACTGCCGTAATCGGCGTGCTAGGTGTTGAGGGCGTACAGGCTGAGTCTGTATCGCCCCTGATTCCGGTCGCCCAAGCAGTGTTTGGCCAAGCCGGTTCCACCATCACCATCATCATGTTGATCGCCGCCATGGTCCTGATCATCCAAACGGCTTACCTGGGTTCTTCCCGGGCCATGCACTCAATGTCGCTCGAAGGAAACCTGCCCAAGGTCTTTGGCAAAACGAACCGTCAGGGCACACCCTTTGTTGCCATGCTTGTCATCGGAGCCTTCAACCTGCTGCTCATTTCCATGGGGAACGCCGCCGCGATTCTCGCAGCCTCGGCAATCGGTTACACCTGCGCCAACGGCATCAGCCTGTTCGCCTACGTCCGGGCCAAAAAGCACCCGGCATTTGCAAACCTCGAACGTCCCTTTAAAGCGCCCAAGGGTTGGAAAAACGTCGCCATGCTCTTTGGCCTGTTCAACGTCCCTTTGTGCCTGATCGGGGTGGTCTACCTGAACAGCCTGGAAATTGGCTGGACCTCAACCTGGGTCGGATTCCTCGTATTGTCGCTTTTTGTTCCCATCTGGTTGTATACCCAGCGCGAATCGCGCCGCTCGAACGATGCAGTAGTTGATACTTCATCTTCAGACGACGACGACTCTGAAAGGGTTCTTGATCCTGTTAGGTGATGCGATCCCCGGATCTGCTTCGAACCCTTCCTGAGCTGGACCTGGTATTCGGTCCCCGGCGCTGACGTCCACCGCGCCGGGGACCGAAGCCATCGAACCCGAACCTTTTCTGGCAGCTGTCAGTATCCAAAAAGGCCTAGATAGTGGGGCCGAGATCCTGCGACAGGAATAGAGGACATGGACCCGTTAGCCCTGGCCCTCATTGAACTGGGAGCCGTTGTGTTCTGCCTCGGCCTGTTGGCCCGCTTGGCGGGACGCATTGGAATGTCACCCATACCGCTATACCTCCTGGGCGGGCTGGCCTTCGGAACGGGCGGCATTGTCGAGCTCGATGGCATGCACGAATTCGCACACCTCTCTGCCGAGATCGGTGTCATTCTGCTGCTGCTTATGCTCGGGCTTGAATACACTGCGGCCGAGCTGATCACCGGGCTGAAGGGCTCATGGCAGGCCGGTGTCCTTGACCTCGTGCTGAATTTCCTGCCGGGGGCAGCGTTTGCCCTTTTCCTGGGCTGGGGACCCGTTGCTGCCATCGTAATGGGCGGCATCACCTACATCTCCTCATCGGGTATTGCAGCGAAAGTCATCACGGACCTTGGCAGGCTCGGCAACCCCGAAACCCGTGTGGTGATCTCAGTCCTGGTGTTTGAAGACCTGGCGATGGCTTTATATCTGCCCGTCCTCACCACCATTCTTGCCGGCCTAAGTTTCTTCGGCGGGCTCACAACCGTTGGTATAGCGCTGGTTGTGGTGAGCCTTGTCCTCATCGTTGCTCTCCGTCACGGACACCATGTCTCGAAAGCTGTCCATAGCGAAAACCCTGAGGTGTTTCTCCTGCACGTGCTCGGCGCAGCTCTGCTCGTTGCCGGAGCGGCATCAGCCATGCAGGTGTCCGCGGCGGTAGGGGCTTTCTTACTAGGTATCGCAATCTCCGGTGCGGCAGCGCGCAATGCCAAACGCATCCTTATGCCGCTGCGGGACCTATTCGCCGCAATCTTCTTCGTGGCATTCGGGCTGAACACTGATCCTCGGTCCATTCCGCCAGTGCTTGCCTTGGCGCTCGTGCTGGCCCTCGTCACCACAGCCAGCAAAATGGCCACCGGCATGTGGGCTGCGAAGCGTGCAGGGATTGCCGTACCTGGGCGTTTCCGCGCCGGAGCCGCGCTCATTGCCCGCGGGGAGTTCTCCATCGTCATAGCTGGCTTGGCAGTAGCGTCCGGATCAGTTGCCCAGGAACTGGCGGGCATGGCCACTGCCTATGTGCTGATCATGGCCGTGGTGGGACCGCTGGCCGCGCGCTACGTCGAGCCGCTGGTCAAAGCCATGCTGCCGCAAGAAAGCCTCGTTGCCAAAGTCTAGGAGTACAGGGACATATCCACCCGCCCAAGCCTTGGCATCGTGCCCGGAATGTTGATGAGAGGCTTACCCGGTTCTCCTAGCGGACAGCCGAATCGATAGCGCCTTGGTGGTGAATTCCGAGGTTGGCGCCGAGTTTGGCGCCGAGTTCGGCGTCAACGTTGGTCCAGTACTGGATGGCCCGTTCCTTGATGTCGAAGCGCTTGACGCCGCCCACGGCACCGGTGATGGTTTCGAGGAAGCGGGCCTTGGCGGCGTCGTCGTAAACCTCGCGGTACAAAGTGCCCGCCTGGACGAAGTCGCCGTCCTCGGCGTGCAGGCAGTGCGCCGCATGGGTCAGCTCGCCGTCGTTCTCCCAGCCGCCGGCCGGGCTATGCCGCTCAAGGGCAGCCTGTCCGGCGAAAGTGTTCGGGGCGTGGTCGGTGCCCACGCGGTAGCGGTGAGCGTCCGCGTAGGAGAAGATGCGGGCCTGCAGCATCTTGTCCGGGGAAGCGGCGATGCCCGGCACGAAGTTCGACGGCGCGAAGATGGCCTGCTCGATCTGCGCGAAGTAGTTCTCCGGGTTCCGGTTCAGCTCCATGGTGCCCACCTTGATCAGCGGGTAGTCGCCGTGCCGCCAGACCTTGGTCAGGTCGAACGGGTTGAAGCGATAGGTCTTCGCGTCCTCGTAGGGCATGACCTGGACATGCAGGTCCCAGGACGGGAAGTTGCCGGCTTCGATGTTCTCGGACAGGTCGCGGATGTAGAAGTCCGTGTCCAAGCCGGCCAGGGCCTCGGCCTGCTCGCTGGTCATGGAGTTCACGCCCTGGTTGGACTTGAAGTGGTACTTGACCCAGAACCGCTCGCCCGCGGCGTTGATCCACTGGTAGGTGTGAGAGCCGTAGCCCTGCATTTCACGCCAGGAAGCGGGCAGGCCGCGGTCACCCATCAGCCAGGTGACCTGGTGTGCGGACTCGGGAGACAGGGTCCAGAAGTCCCACACCATGTCGGCGTCGCGCAGATGGGTGCCCGGGAGGCGCTTCTGGGAGTGGATGAAGTCCGGGAACTTGATGCCGTCGCGAATGAAGAACACCGGGGTGTTGTTGCCGACGAGGTCGTAGTTGCCCTCGGAGGTGTAGAACTTCACGGCGAACCCGCGGGGATCACGGCAGGTGTCCGGGGAGCCGTTCTCGCCGGCCACGGAGGAGAAACGGACAACCATCTTGGTCTCAACACCGGGCTGCAGGAACGCGGCCTTGGTGTACTTCGAGACATCCTCGGTGGTCTTGAACGTGCCGAATGCACCGCCGCCCTTGGCGTGCGCGACGCGCTCCGGCACCCGCTCGCGGTTGAACTGGACGAGCTTTTCCACCGGGTAGCGGCCGGTCAGGGTGACGGCACCATTGGCACCGACGGATTTCGAAGGCGAAACAGAAGTAGCCGGCGCACCAGACTGGGTCGTCGAAACGGCAGTCATTATTCTCCTGATTTCTGGTTGGATGAACGGGACAGGCCGGAGTTTCGATGCGAACGGGTGTTAGGCCGAGTCCAGCGCGGCGAGCACCGACATGGCTTCTTTCACGACGTCCGTCGCTGGGAAGGAAGGCCGCTTGATTCCGGCCATCTCCTCCATCACGCGGACAACCTGGCAGCTGTAGCCGAACTCGTTGTCATACCAGACGTACACGACCAGGTTCTTGTCCGTGGACACCGTCGCGAGGCCGTCCACGATGCCGGCGGGGCGGGAACCGACGAAGTCGGTGGAGACCACCTCGGGTGAGTCGATGTAGTCAATTTGCATGCGCAGGTCCGAGTGCAGCGACATGCCACGCAGGTAACTGTTGACCTCGTCCTTGGTGGTTCCGTTCTCCAGGGTCAGGTTCAGGATGGCCAGCGAAACATCCGGTGTGGGGACGCGGATGGAGCTGCCGGTGAGCTTGCCGAGCAGCTCGGGCAGCGCCTTGGCCACCGCCTTGGCAGCACCGGTCTCGGTGATCACCATGTTCAGCGCAGCCGACCGGCCCCGCCGGTCGCCCTTGTGGAAGTTGTCGATCAGGTTCTGGTCGTTGGTGAAGGAGTGGACCGTTTCCACATGTCCTTGGATCACGCCGAACCTGTCATTGAGGGCCTTCAGGACCGGGGTGATGGCGTTGGTGGTGCAGGACGCCGCTGACACGATCTGGTCGGTGTCCTCGATGGTGCCGTGGTTGATGCCGTGGACGATGTTCTTCAGCTCGCCCTTGCCGGGTGCGGTCAGCAGGACCCGTGCAACACCCTTGCTCTTCAGGTGCTGCGACAGGCCTTCAGCGTCACGCCAACGCCCGGTGTTATCGACCAGCAGCGCGTCCTTGATGCCGTATGCGGTGTAATCAATGGTGGCAGGGTCGTTCGAGTAGATCATTTGGATCCGGACGCCGTTGGCGGTGATGGTCTCGGCTTCCTCGTCGACGCGGATCGTGCCCTGGAAGGAGCCGTGGACCGAGTCACGGCGCAACAGGCTGGCCCGTTTCAGCAGGTCGTTGTCGGACCCGCGGCGGACCACGATTGCGCGCAGGCGGAGGCCGTGGCCGCCACCGGCCTTTTCGATCAGGAGGCGGGCCAGGAGCCGGCCGATCCGGCCGAAGCCGTACAGGACGACGTCGGTGCTGATGCGGTCGTCAGCGCCGCGCTTGCCGACGATCTCGGCAAGCTCGGTGCGGAGGAATTCTTCCAGCGTTGCGCCGTCGCCCTCTTCCTTGAACTTCTGGTTCAGGCGGGCGATGTCGATCGCGGCCGCGCCCAACTCCAGCTCCGCCAAGCAGTTAAGCAGCGGGGCTGTTTCCTCCAGGAGCAACTCCTCCTTAGTGACACGGCGGGCGAAGCGGTGCGCCTTGAGGATGTTCACAGGCGACTCATTGGTCAGGCTCCGGCCATGAATGCTGGTCACCACGTCGCTTTCGCGGTACAGGCGGCCGATCACCGGAATCATGGCCTCGGCGAGGGCCTCCCGGCCCATCCACGTGTAAAGAGAAGAATCTGAAGTTTGTCGCATGGTGCTGCCTTTCCAAAGGGGTCGGTCTGTCGCCCGATGGGAACCTGACCGGAGATGTAAAGATGCCCTCTGAACCCTTCGTCTTGGTTAAAGAGCCGCCACAGTCTTGCCAGGGTTATGTGAGGTTGGACTGCCGCAGCCACAACTGCTGCAGTTTAGATACAGCTGCTAACTGATCTTCGCTGAGGCCTACACCCGCATCGGTGATCCTGCGTAGAACAAGAAGGACGTTTCCGTTGATGGTTTCGTCGGATTTTGCTTGCGCAGGTTCCGTGATTGCCGCAGTCACTTCGCGCCTCCTGGGATGGGCTTGGCATCCATCGTCCCGCCATTAGCGGGTGGGAGAAATCCCAATTTGGAACTGTTTAAGCTATCTCTTTGGGTGGGTAGTTCACGTCTTATACCAATCAGGGAGGGCATGACGTTGCTTGTTGTAGTTATGCCGTCATGGTGGCGAACATCAGAGCCATAACCATGGCGCCCAACGCTTCGAGAGCGTGCTCGGAACGGTTGAAGAAGCGGGAGGATGCCTTGTGGAGGGGGCTCTTGATCGCCCCGCCTCGCACGAGCATGACGAGGAAAACTGCCGCTGCGGCTCCAAAGCAGACTGTCAGCAGCATCGCCAGCGTGGGCGTCGGATCGGTTGCAGCTGTGACTGCCGCGCTGTGGTTGGCGGCTGCCATACCGTGATGGGCATGAGACACGGGTGTTGCGGCTGCCGAAGCGGATGTGCTTCCGGGCGAGGACCCGGGAGTCATCATCGCGATCATAAGGGCCGCACCCGCCATGGAGAGGCCGTGATAGACACATTTGACGCGGCCTTGGCCGCTCGCGCAGAGTGTCATGAATTCCGGCCGGGCGACTGCCTGAATGACAAACCACAGTGCGGCGCCGCTGAGCACTGCGATCTGAGCCAGCATTGTAGACGGCACGAGATTCCACAACATTGCAGCCATGAGGACGTTCATCAGGGCATGGAGGGCTTTGTTGATCTGGTCCGTACGCTGGCGGGACTTTGCCGCCTGCAGGAAGTAGTAGCATCCACTCAGCAGTAGGACTGCCGTAAGGGTCCAGGTAATTGCCGGAATGTAGAACACGCCTATCATCACGCTTTCCGTACTGGGTTCGGGTAGAGGAAAGGCGGTCCCCGGTGCTGCTGTCACAGCACGGGGACCGCCTTTTTAGTGTTGACCGTGGGTTACGAGTGGGATGAGTGCCCTTCTCCTGCACTGCAGTGGCCGCTGGTGGCTTCGATCTTGCTGGGGAGGTTCAAGGTGGGGTTCTGGTCGAAGAAACCGTGGGGTTCGAGCATGAACCCGATGTTCTGGCGGGGCATGATGGGCCAGTCTTCGAGCCGGACCACGTGGTGCATGCCGAAGGTGTACCAAACCACAAGGTCCTGATCGACGATGTTCCGGTCCTTTTCGGTCCAGATGTGCAGGCCGTCGTCGGCGCCGGTGGCCTGGTTGGGGAACTCGCCGGCGGCAAAGCGTTCGGTCCGGTCGTAGGCGGTGACCCACAGGTTGTTACGGGCAAACTGCGCACGCTTGCTCACGTAGGATTCGTCACCGGCGGCAAGCTGGATGCCGTTGGTGGGGATCAAGCGGTAGGCCACCGGTTCGTCCACGAGGTTCTTGCTGTCGTGGTTGGCGATCTTCCAGAAGCGGTGCTTGGAGGAGTCGGTCTTCCGGATGGCCTTCTGCTCGGTTTCCAGGAGCCTGTCCACTGCCTTGAACGCGGTGTGGGTCGGGTTGTCCTCGGGAATTTCCATGTCCACTTCGTAGACGGCGTTCTTCGGGCCGTCCACTTCGAAGTCCATGCGGACGTTGAACATGTGCTGGTGGATCGGGGCGTAGAGCCCGTCGTTGTTCAGGGTCTGCCCGTACGGGCTCTTCTCGCCCGGCTTCTGGCCGGCGGTGGAGAGGATACCGGTGGCCTTGACCAGGAACTCGATGCTGCCATCGAGGAAGAGGTGCCAGTAGAAGGCGTACTCGTAGTTGGCAACAGTGGCAATGAAGGAGATCACGAGCTTGCGGCTGCGCCGGGTTTCGGTGGTGCCTTCACGGAAATCGAAGTGCTTCCACAGGATGCTGTCGTCTTCCTCATGCATGCAGATCGCGTTTTCGATCGTCAGCGGGTTGCCGAGGCTGTCGGTGGTGATGCCGTCGAAGTACTTGATCTCGCCGGTGCAGTCGCAGCCCAGGGTGAGGGAGTTCGCCATGTTGCCGATGTTGTATTCACCGGAGTCGAAGGCGTTCTTCTTGGCCTGGACGGGGGCGGTGTCGCCGTAGGGAACAACCATTTCCGACAGTGAGGCGCGGTTGATGACGGGACGCTCGACGCCCTTGTTCCGGAACTTCAGCTGGTGCAGGACCAAGCCTTCGCGGGGCGTGAATCCGACCCGGAAGGACCAGTCGGCCCACTGGACGTGGTTTCCGGTGACGGTGAAGGACGCGCCTTCGGGCTGGGTAATGGAGATGGGCTTGAGGTCGGTGCGGGCCGGGCCGACGTACTTGGGCAGGTAGTTGCCGCTGGCGCTCGGGACCGGGATGGCCTGGTCGTCCTGGAGCTGTACAACCTCGCCGGAGTTCAGGTCCACGATGACGATGAAGTTCTCGATCGGGTGTGCGTAGGGGCTGTCATCGGCCTCATCGCGGACGAAGACCAGGGCACGCATCAGGCGGCGGCCTTCGTTGTCTTCGCCGAAGTAGCCGACGGACCATGGTTCGAAGCAGACCAGGTCCATGTTGGTGATGCCGCGCTTAGCGAGGGCAGCCTGGACCTCGGGGTTCTTCCGGCACGCCTCTTCACCCTCTGCGAACTCGTCGAGCATAAAGGGCGGGTGAACGTTGGCGGCAAGCTGTGTCCACTTCGAGACGATGCCCGAATCAAGATCCACGATCGCTTCGTAGGCGCGTCCCTCGGCGCGGTTGACCAGGACAGCGTCTGCTTCGCGGACCGTCGCGGCGCCGGTCCGAAGCAGTTCCTTGTCCGGCTCGCGCAGCTCAACGCTGATGAAGCGGAACGACTCAGCCGCGGCCGGGCCATCCTTCAGGATGGCAGATGCCCGGGAGATCTCCTCACGGGACAATGGATCGAGCGGATGCGAAACCTTGACGACGGCGTCAGTTTCGGTGTTGAGAGTCATGGTTTTCTCCTTGATTCTTGGTTCAGGACGAGGATGTCTGCGGTTTGGAGCCAGAGTGCTCGGTGACATGGCCGGAATTTGGCAGTTCTTTGGCGACCGCCCATGTGTTGGAGACCTGGGGGAAGCGGCGTGTTGTTGCAGAGGACCTGGGACCTCCCAGGTGTTGCAGCCGCATCCCCTCAATTTCGGAAGGGCAGCAAAGCTCTTCACTGAACTCTGCTGCGGGTGATGCGGATCACTTTTCCCTTGCAGCTAGGCTACGCGAACTAAAACATCTAGTCCAGCCTTTTTTATGTTTATTTTTTCGGGTTCTGCGTCTATCTATTGATGCCGTTGTTCACGGCAATCAGCAGGCTAATTTAGCCGGCCAGCAGCCAGTCCGAGGCAGCTTTGCGGTAGCGGATAATGCCTTTGTATTCGGCCATGTCGTCTGGAAGTTCGGCCAGGACATGGCCGAGCTTTTCCCGCCAGGCAGGTACCTTGGCGATGTCAGACAGGGGCAGGAGGTAGCTGCGAATCAGGAACAGCAGCACTCCGCTGTGGGGGAGTCTTATCAGGTGCTGAACTTCGACGCGGAGGTGGAGTTTATCGGGCATGGCAGGATCAGTGGCGATGGTTGCGCGGTCAGGACCCCACTCCGGATACGTTTCGGTGGAGGTATCCAAACGTTGTCCGACGGTCATGGTCCAGTTCGTGCGCCGGAACTGTTCGCCAGGTTGCAGGGCCAGAAGGAATTTCTCGGCGCGGCTGACGATATTTTCTTCCTTGACCCGTGGGACAGGGCCGTGGATTTCGAGGAAGCTCATGCCGACGTCAAAGTTGAAGGACCAGTCAGCGGCAAACGTGACCAGGCCAGCGTCGAGCCACATGGTGTTGTCGCGGACGTCAAGCAACACGATGTCGTCCTGGATCTGTGTGCCCAGGAACCTCAGCGGGCCTCCGGGCAAGGAGTCATCTTCGCCGACCGTGAATTCCACGTCGAGGTTTTGGAGGCTGTTGTGCCAGCGGCAGTGGTTACCTTCGCGATGGAAGGACATGAGATCCGGGTAATCCGCAGCCATGGCGGGCAGCAGGGTGGCCAGGGTGTCCCACGCGGCTGAGCGCATGTGAGGCAGCACCTTCATGCGCGAGGGGTCACGGGTGAGGATCTGCTCGCGTTGAGCGATTTCCTCGTGGTAGTTCTCATCGATATCTATCAGCCCGGTGCCCCAGGACCCTGCTTCTGTTGTGACGTTCTTGTGCGCTGGTTCCACGTTGGCGCTGTAGCGGTACTGGTTGGCGGCAAAAGGAAATGGAAAGCGCCGGATCCTTTCCGGCAGTACAGCGGCGTCAGGATTTTGCTCGGTAGTGATACTCACAGGTCCAACTCCAATTCTGGGTCGTTGCTACGCGAAACGCAGCACATCATTGTGGTGTTCGCAGCCTTTTCCTTGTCGGACAGGTAAAGGTCCCGGTGCTGGGGAGTTCCTTTGAGAACCGGCAGAACGCATTCTCCGCAGATACCTTTACGGCACATGTTCGGAATGCGCTTGCCCGCCTTTTCTAGGGTCTCCAGGAGCGAAACGCCTGCCGGGACTTCCAAGCGAACGCCGCTGCGGGCCAGGTTCACTGTGAAGGGTTGTCCCGCGTCCAGCTCGGCCGAGCCAAAGGCCTCGGAATGCAACCGGGCAGATGACCAGCCCAGTTCACGAGCCTGGTCCAGGACTGAGTCCATGAAAGCAAGCGGCCCACAGACGTAAAGGTGGGTTCCCAGGCTCTGGGTTGTCAGTGCGTTGCTGAGGACATGCTGGAATGTCTTGCGGTCGGCGCATTCAGTCAGGGCCTCCCCCAGTAATTCCCTCGCTTCCTCCACATGGGCTCCGGCACCTGGACGGTAGACGTAGATCAGGGATGACGTCGTGCCGCGATCGGCCGCCGCCTGCGCGTGCGAAAGAATAGGGGTGATGCCAATTCCCGCAGCAATCAGGAGATTGTGTGTGGCTGTGGACACGGGCGCGAAAGCACTTCGGGGACGCGAAACGAATAGCCGGTCCCCCACCTCGAGTCGGTGCATGGCTACAGAACCGCCGGCTCCGTCCTCCACTCGGAGTACCGAGATCGTGTATTCGGTTGGGGCGTTGCCGGAACCCGTGAGGGAATAAGCGTTTACGCCCTCATCGCCGTACTGAACCACGAGGTGGCTGCCGGGGACATAGGAAGGAAGGATCCGTCCGGAGGGGTCCGCGAGAGTGATGCTGACAATCGAGTTGGTCTGGGGAACGACCTTCTTCACCTCCAGCTGGAGACCTCCCTCCACGGCCGGATGGGTACTGATCGGGAGTGCCGTGATGGTCATGCTGCCTCCTCGGCATGGGCTGAATACCCGAGGTACGCGCCAAGCCGGCGCGAGAAGTGGTCAGTGATTGCCAAGCTGGTGGTGCATCCCCCGCACTGCACCTCCGAGCCGGCTTTTCGGGTGGTGGTAGTTGTAGCGCGGCAATGCGGACAGTAAATAACCCGGGGACCCACCTGGTGAGCCAAAAGGGTTACCTCCGCTTCCAGCAGTCCACACTGCGCTGCGGCGGCTGCAGCAGCACGGGTGTCTGCGGGCGGACCGGCGACGACCAGGCGCACACCGACGTATGAGTGTGCAAGTGCTGAGCGCAGCTCGGAAAGGGTTTCGGTTGTTGCAGATTCAAAATGAAGGTCGTACCGGGGCCGGCCACCGGTGTCGTATCCCGCGGTGTCATCTGATGCCCCAAACGAGACACAGATGACACCGCGGAAACCCGGTTCCAGGCCGATACCAGCTGTCGGCGGCATGGGCACGGAACGCACGATCAGTCCTTACGGGGCGAACGAACGGTGGCCGGTGAAGAAGCCCAGACCATATTCAGGGGTCTCAAACTTCACGGTGGTGCCCTTCGGGAAGAACAGCACATCGCGCTCCTTGGCGTGCGTTACCTCACCGGTGGACTGATCGGTCAGGATGAACTCACCCTGGATGACAACCTTCATCTCGTCGTACGTGTACGTGTACACCAAAGGCTCCGAAGCCGTCAGCTCGAAAAAGCCAGCGCTCATGACCGAACCCTCGGGGTTGTGGAGCGAATCACCGATCGCAGCTACGGTCCCGGGCTCGTTCATCGACGGCAAGCCAATGTAGCCACCTTCCACCTTGTGGATGGAGCCAGCCTTGCTGAGTGTTCCTGTGAGTTGGATTTCCATGGTTTCTCCTATGAATACCGTTGGGAATTGTTCTCTGTCGCATACGGGACAGGTTTACGAAAGAGTTGAAATGCCCTTTGTTGACGTGGGGGAAAGGGATCGTCGCAAACCCGGCGGCTTCCCCTTTTTTGCTTGAGGATCCAAACCGGGTTCCACGCTGAACTCTTTTGCTTGTGTGATGCGAGTCACTGCGTGCGTCCCACTAGTAAAGCTACGCCTAGCTAATACATCTAGTCCAGACTCTTTTCGAAAAAAGTTTAATAAGACGCTTCATTTGCGTTCTTCGCGGCCTTGGCCGGCGCCCGGCCAAGGCAAGCGCCACGGGGATCAAAGACAGGAAGGCAGGCCGGATTGACCGGCCTGCCTTCCGTCCCTCTCGATGCCTATCAATTGTGCGAGTCAGCCCCCGGCATCAGCTCCTGCATCGGAGGGCCGTTGCTTCAACCGACGGCAGTATCAGCCCAACCGCGGACTCCAGGGCGAGCCGCAGTTTCAGGAGACATGTGATCGTGCCTGCGAATGTGTTTCTGGGTCCGTGCAGGAGCGGTCCTAAACCCTCAGGATGGAAGCATGTCCAGATCTTCCGCACCGCGTTCAGAGGCGGGTGCATAGGGTAACGAGCTGATAGGCGGCTTAGATCGACGCTGGGTGTACAACCAGATGGGTATGTACGATGCCAGCACGATGAAGCCAACCCACGTCGGCGTCCATCCGATCTCCAGGCTGTTAAGGTAGACCACACCGATAAGGCACAGGGGCAGATTGAACAGGCCGAAAAGCACTGCTACGTTCTTCCACCCTTTGGGAGCTTTGAAAGGCCGTTCCAAGGTGGCAAAGGCGGGGTGCTTTTTGGCCCGTACGTAGGCGAACAAGCTGATGCCATTTGCGCAGGTGTATCCGATGGCGGATGCGGCAACGATCGCTGCCGGGCTGCCCATCAGGATGAGGACCAAGTTGAAGGCAGCGATAATCAGCATGGCGACAAATGGCGTGCCGTGGCGGTTGGTTCTGCCCAGGGATTTGGGGAGGTTGCCTTCCGTTGCCATGGAATGCATGGCACGGGAAGACCCGAGGTAGGCGGTTTGTATGATGAGCACCATCGCCGCAATCAACATGATGATGGTGATCATGGAGCCAGCCTGGCCGAAGACAGCCTGTGCCACCGGAATCAGGGGCGAAACAGGTTGGTCGAGGACGCCTTCGACGCCGAGCACACCGATGACTGCGGCCTGCACCAGTACGAAGGAGAAGAAGCATATGGTGCCGCAGGCGAAAAGTGCTCTTGAGACATCCTTCGCTGGATTTTTGTATTCAGGACCGTAGATCGCTGCAGTTTCCCAGGCGCAGGCGCTCCATTGTGCGATGGCAAAAATGCCCAGGAGGATGAGGATGTGGTGCATATCCCAAGCCCAGTCCTGCGGAAGCCAGCTGCCCGTGATGTTGACCAAGTCGACATGCCCGGTAGCAAAGGGGGCAACAGTCAGGACGATCAGGGGGATGAGGGAGAAAGCCCCCAAAATGTATCCCAGAGTGGCGCCGTCCTTGAGGCCAAACCAGTTCACCACGAACAATCCGGTAAAGACCACCAGCCCTGTTATCAAGGCGAGCTGGTTCTCGGTAAATATCTCTCCCAGCGCAGGGAAAAGCCCATGAAGATAGCTGCCCACCAGGATGGAAAAGATTGCGAGTACCGGCGTCCAAGCGAACCAGTAGCTCCATGCGCTGAAGCCGCCAAGCAGCTTGCTCTTGTCGTACTTGCCCCGGTAGTTCTCGGTGCGGAACACATGCTGCGCGAAACCGGGAAGGCCCGAGGCCTTGGGAAACGCCGTGGCCATCTCCGCGTAGGCGGCATTCTGGAAGAACCCTTGAACGACCGACAGCCCCCAGATAAGGATCGCCGCCGCTGACAAGTACATAGGAAGGTAGCCCAATGAGGGCAGAATCAGCAGTGGTACACCTAGCGCAATGGCCAGGCCCTGCTTCCAGTCAATCGACCTTTCCAGGTGATCGGCTCCATCCAAACGATTTTCACTCATAAGAATCTCCTTTGACCAACTTAGAGTCGTTTGATTGATGATTTTTTGACTACATGTGCTCTTGACCGTCTGACGGGAGGCAGCGGATGGACGCCGCTTTTACAGTTCGGACCTAGGTCCGGTGAGGCCATGCCCGGCAGTTGCATCGGGCCCAACTGGCGCCGGCCTCCCGGGATTCAGTACAGCACTGTACGTATCGGCGGTTGTCGCGCGAGGGGGCCCGGCGGAAGACAGGGGACGGGAGTGGGGTTCCCGTCGACTGTGAACGAAAGTAAGCGTCATGTGCCGCCAGGGAAGGCAACAATCAGCCCTGCCATTGTGGTGCCGGGCTCGACCTGCCCAAGGTGTTCTGTGAGACACATCACTATCGAGGTTACAGGCAAATAGATGCAGTCCAACAGGTTAAACGACAACTAGTTGTTTTGCCGGTCAGCTCTTGAATACGCTCCAGCCTACGGCTATCATGCGGGCTAAGAAACGTAGACCAGTGAAAGCCCTAAGTGGGGAACGTTCAGGGGCACTCGATGCTCGCCGTGGGCTCCGTGTTTGATCCGCTCACCCACGAGGTACATTCCCGAGTTGCCGAGAATGACGCGATTACTGGAATTGATGAGGGCGGCATCAGCCGGGATCGCCCGCAAAGTGGGCATGATGAGTGGCTCCAGGTCTTTGATCCGTATGTCGCACCCGGCGACACCTATGAACTTTCCATGAATGGAGACCGGTGCCGTGAACGTCAGAATGTATTCCTCGAAGCCCAGATAGTCTATATACGGCCCCCAGACCGTCTGCTCACCCGTGGAAGCGGCGATGGAGAAAAACGGCAGCTTTTCATAGTCGTAGTACCGGTTACTGCCAGGGGTCCGGTCGGCATCCAGTCTTTCCATGGAGCCGTCGTTCTTCCGGAACCACCACTCCAAAGCCCGGCCGCCCTCCTCAGCAAAGTCGCCAGCGAAGAAGGTTCCTGCTCCGACGGCAAAAGAGTTTTTCCCCAGGAATTCACGTGCGAGGTCATCCAGTCCGACCAGTGCAGCTTTGCTGACCTTGGACCTGCCGGCGAGGTTCTCTTCAAGCAGCGAGGCAACCTTTACGGAAAGTTCTCCGATCTCGGTGGAGACGCCGCCAATCCAGGCAGTGAGGGCGTCGGCAGCAGGTACGACGTCATTGTCGGTAATCATTGCGCATCCTGAATTGATTCCACGTCCCCACACGGGTGTTGCGGTTAGATGAGGTTATTCGACCTGATTGGCTCAAGTGTCGAGTCCAATCCTTCCCGGATGAATCCTGGCTCCTGCCAAGACCAATCCAAGTCTTTAGGGATGAGCGTAACGGATCAAATGCTACAACGAGGAGGCTTTCGCATTCTCCGTGGACGCGGCGTAACTAAGGGTAAGTTTCGTGTCGATCAGATGGAAGATATTTCGCTTGATGTGTGCAAGAACCAACCTCTGAGCCCTCTCAGGTTGATCTTGGGCTATTGCACGGACCAGCTCCAGATGCTCAGCAGCTGCCGCCTCGGGGTCAAGCGATGCGGCGAGGGGTGTCCACAGTTGTTGGACCGTTTCTTGCTGCAGCCGGATTTCGGCATTGGCAAGTCTGGGGGACTGCGCGGATACAGCCAATTCGATGTGAAAACGGCTGTCAGCAGGTGCACGCACTTCTGGCGTCGTTGCCAGAACCAGCGCGCGGCCGAGTTCCTGCAGACGGTCGAAGTCGTGAGCTTCCGCGCGCTCACAGGCCAGACGTACCGTCGCTGCGGCTATAGCGGAGTGTTCGTCTCCGATGTCACGTATTTCTGAAATTGATGTCGAGAGAAACCACTCGCGAATGGTGTCGGTCTGGGTAGGAGGCTGGCTGACGATGAACGTTCCGCCGCTCCGGCCGCGGCGCGTCTCAACAACGCCCTGTTCCCTCAGTTCAGACAGCGCTTCCCGAAGGGTCGCGCCTCCCACACCGAACATTTCCGAGAGCGACGCTTCTGAGGGCAAGCGCTCACCGACCTTAAGAAGCCCTAGGCCGATGGCCTTGGAGATTCTTTCGACAATCGCATCGGCCCTCTCAATTTCCGGCAAGGACCGGTAGATCTGTGACTGGAATGAGGATGGCGAGGCCAAAAGTCTGCGCTCCGGAATGGGTTACGTTTCGCTTCAATACTAACCAGTCATATCAGCACATTCAGAGCTTTTCCCTCTTATCAGAATCTTTCACCTCCCCGCCACCCGCTGCCCGGACGGAAGCGATGGCCGTGCATTGCCAAGCAGCAGCATGCACGGCGCCGATTGGAAGCTGAGGTGTCCGCTTACCCGCCCTGTTCTTAAGGGTAGTTAAAACTGTCAGAAAACAGCGTTTCGGGTGGTTGGTTGGTTGGGGATAGTTGGTTTCAACCAGAGAGCATGCATCGGGGCGGCGTAGGTCCCGGTGCCCGGATAGTTTGAGAGGGGTCCTATCGTGACTGTTACAACCACCACGGCGCCTGCC
>NZ_JBNHFJ010000030.1:0-18450 GCF_059090105.1 Arthrobacter sp. K410C | reverse complement strand
ACAAAGCTCGAGGGCCTGAGCCCGGTGCAATACCGTGCTCAGGCCCTCGCGGCTTAGGCTCTTACTTACCCAGTCCAACTTTCGGGGACCAGTTCACTGGCGGACAGGGGCCCTCTTTTGCGGAAGGTAAGAGATTCGAACTCTTGGTACGGGGTTACCGCACACTGGTTTTCAAGACCAGCTCCTTCGGCCGCTCGGACAACCTTCCTCAGCTAGTAGTGTTTCATAGGCGCTTGCCTGCAACAAAACAGAGCCTGGAAGGTGTCCGGTGCACACTGGTTGCAGCCAGTATTGAGTCAGAAACGGAAGTGGTCCATGAAAGCCGTCTATATTTCGGAACCGGGCGGCCCGGAGGTCCTGGAGGTCCGCGAAGCCGATGCCCCGGTGCCCGGCCCCGGCGAGGTGCTCATCGACGTCGTTGCCGCAGGCCTGAACCGTGCCGACGTGCAGCAGCGGCGGGGTTTCTACCCGCCGCCGCCGGGCGCGTCCGAGATTCCCGGGCTCGAGGTGTCCGGCAGGATCGCCGGGTTCGGGCCGGGAGTGACCAAGGCTTTCTCCGTGGGCGACAAAGTGGTGGCGCTGCTGGCGGGAGGCGGCTACGCCCAGCAGGTGGCGGTCCGGGCCGAACAGGTCCTGCGGGTGCCCGAGGGGGTGGACCTGGTGACGGCGGCGTCGCTGCCGGAGGTTGCAGCCACGGTCTACTCCAACCTGATCATGACGGCCCAGCTCCAGCCGGGGGAGACTGTACTCATCCACGGCGCCACCGGCGGGATCGGCACCATGGCCATCCAGCTGGCAAAGGCCTTCGGGGCGCGGGTGGCCACGACGGCCGGCACGGATGAAAAGGTGAGCACGGCGAAGGCCTTCCTGGGCGCGGATATCGCCATCAACTATGCGGAGGAAGATTTCCCCGAAAGCCTCCGCCGGCAAAACGGCGGAAAAGGGGCGGATGTCATCCTCGACGTCGTGGGGGCCAAGTACCTGTCGCAGAACGTGGACGCGCTGGCGGACTACGGGCGCCTCGTGGTCATAGGACTCCAGGGCGGCACCAAGGGGGAGCTGGACCTGGGCCAGCTGCTGAAGAAGCGTGCCGCCGTGGTGGCCACGGCACTTCGGCCACGCCCGGTGGAGGAGAAGGGCGCCATCATGAATGCGGTCAAGAAAGCGGTGTGGCCGCTGCTCGGCGACGGCCGGATCAGGCCGCTCGTGGCCAAGACCTTCCCGCTGGACCAGGTCCAGGCGGCCCACCGGTACTTCGACAGCGGCGACCATGTAGGCAAAATCCTGCTGCTCATGTAGTTAGATACTCAGTATTGTGTTCCAGGCGGACTGCGGCTAGGCTTCCGGTATACGCGGTATGCACGGGTCTTGGGGGTTCGTGCATACCGCTGCCACCAGCCAGAAGGAGCAGCATGTCCATCCGTCACAGCCTCCTCGCCCTGCTGCAGGACCGGCCGCGCTACGGCTATCAGCTCAGGGTCGAGTTCGAGAACCGGACCGGGTCCACCTGGCCCCTCAACATCGGGCAGGTCTACACCACCCTGGACCGGCTGGAGCGGGACGGCCTGGTGGCGAAGGACGGCGACGACGGCGAGGGACACGTGGTGTACAGCATCACCGGCGAAGGCGAGGCGGAAGTGCGGAGCTGGTTCGCCGCTCCCGTGGTGCGCACCAATCCGCCGCGGAACGAACTCGCCATCAAGCTTGCGCTTGCCGTGACGCTGCCGGGGGTAGACGTCCAGGCCATCATCCAGGCCCAGCGTGTGGCTTCCATCCGTGCCCTGCAGGATTACACCAAGGCCCGCCGGGATACGGCGGGCAGCCAGCGCAGTGGTGACACGGCCTGGCTCCTGGTCCTCGATTCCCTCATCTTCCAGACGGAAGCGGAGGTCCGCTGGCTGGACCTCTGCGAGGCAAGGATGGTCCAGCTGGCCGCCGCCACTGCCGCACGCAAGACGTCCAACGGGGTCACGGAAGACGCCGCCCCGCTCAACGCGGACAGCCGCCGGTGAGCGTCCGGGGGCCGCAGCAGGTCCTGGAGCTTGCAAAGGTCAGCAGGACCTTCGGGGAGGGCGCGACGGCGGTCGCCGCACTTCGGCAGGTGGACCTCACCATCGGCGCGGGGGAGTTCGTGGCCGTCATGGGGCCGTCGGGGTCCGGAAAGTCATCGCTGCTTGCGCTGGCCGGCGGACTGGATAGGCCGACGTCGGGCGGTGTCTTTGTGGAATCAACCCCCCTTTCTGGGCTGGGGCTGAACGAACTGGCCCGGCTGCGGCGGCGTGCCGTGGGATACGTCTTCCAGGACTTCAACCTCGTCCCCACCCTTACCGCCGCGGAGAATGTTGCCCTGCCGCTGGAACTGGACGGAACCGCATCGAAGAAAGCCCGCCGGCAGGCGGCTGACGCCCTCCGCCAGGTGGGTATACCGGAACTGGCGGACCGGTTCATGGACCAGATGTCCGGCGGGCAGCAGCAGCGGGTGGCCATTGCGCGCGCGGTGGTCGGGCAGCGGCGGCTGATCCTGGCGGACGAGCCAACAGGCGCCCTTGACTCGACCACGGGCCAGGGCGTCATGGAGGTGCTGCGCTCGCGGGCGGATGCAGGGGCGGCCGTCATGTTGGTCACACACGAGGCCCGGCATGCCGCCTGGGCGGATCGGGTGGTGTTCCTCCGCGACGGGCGGATAGTGGACCAGGCCACCGCCATGCACGATCCCACCATGCTCCTGGCGCAGGCCGGCCTCTGATGCCGCTTGACCTTACTCCGGCTCCTCGCGGCCGCCGGAGCAGTTTCCGTGTTGCCCTGCGGATGGCCCGCCGCGACATCCGTCGCCACCGGCGCCGGTCGTTCCTGATCGTCCTGCTGATCATGCTGCCAGTGGCTGGAATGACCGGCGCGGCCACCCTGTACCAGAGCTCGTTGAGGACGCCGGAGGAGATTGTCCGGTTCGAGCTGGGTAATACGCAGGCCCGGTTCGTCGCCCTGCCGGTGGTGAACGCGCAGACGCTCCAGGACCCGCAGAACGATTCGGTGGCGGCCTCCAGTCCCGGGAACGTGGATCCTGATTTCGTTGCCACGCCCCCTGAGGAAGTCCTTCCGGAAGGCTACGAGGTGCTGCCGTTGCGCCAGCTGCAGCTCACCACGCGCGTCGGGGAAGCGCTGGTGTCACTGAACGGCGTCCAGGTGGACGCGCTGCACCCCGCCTTCACCGGCAAGTTTAGGCTCCTTGACGGCCGGGCTCCGGAATCCCCCAGGGAAGTCCTCGTCTCGCGCGGACTGCTGGCACGGTTCGGCCTGGACTTCGGCGAGGAATTTACGACGTCGGCAGGAACGTTCGTGCCGGTGGGCACCCTCCGTGACGCGGACGCCTCCGACAACAACAGTTTCCTCTATGTCCGGTCCGGGCAGGTGGCGGAAACGGTCCTCACGGACGAACGGACCCACTCCGTGTCCTACTACCTGGTGGGGCAGGAACCGATCGGCTGGCAGCAGGTCCGGGAGGCCAATAGCCGGGGCGTCGGGGTGCTCTCGCGCAGCGTTGTGCTGGACCCGCCGCCGCAGGAGCAGCGGGTGGTCCCGGGCGCCCAGGCATGGGACACGTCCGCTCAGACCTGGACTGTCTACGGCACCTTCGGCCTCCTGGGAGCCCTGGCCATGTTGGAAGTGGGGCTGCTCGCCGGCGCTGCCTTCGCCGTGGGAGCCAAGAGGCAGGTGAGGGAGTTGGCGCTGCTGGCCGCCTCCGGCGCGGAAGCTCCCACAGTCCGTTCGGTGGTCACGGCGGGAGGCCTGTGGCTGGGTTCCATTGCTGTTGTGACCGGAGCCGCCCTGGGATTCGGCGGCGCTGCTGCAGCCGTGCTTTGGGTGCGGGCCGCAGGCTCGCCCCGGCTGGCAGGAGTGCATGCGGACCCCTTGCTGACGTCCGTTGCAATGGCTATGGGGCTTTCCGCGTGCATCCTTGCGGCACTGGCCCCGGCCAACCTGGTTGCCCGCCAGGCGCTGGTCGGCGCCCTCAAAGCCGGCCGCGCTCCCGCCGGAAACGGAAGGCGGTCCAGCATCGTGGGCGCCGTGCTCCTGGCTGCGGCGGCGGGGCTGCTGACTACCGGCTGGCTGCTGGGGCAGTCCGTGAAGGACCCTGACCGCCAGGCGGAGCAACTGCCCTTGGTGGCCGGGCTGCTGATTGGCGGAGCGGTGCTGGCTGTTGCGGGACTCGTGCTGCTGACCGGTTGGCTGGTTGGCCTGCTGACCTCGCGGACACACTGGCTTTCCCTGCCCCTGAGGATGGCCGCCCGCGACTCCGCCCGGAACCGTGGCCGGACCGTTCCGGCGGTGGCCGCGGTGCTTGCTGCCGCAACGCTGGCAAGCGCCGGCCTGGTACTGGCCGCCAGCCAGCAGGCGGCGATGCGGGAAAACCACTGGTGGAGCGCGCTGGAAAACCAGGTCCGCCTGCCCCTGGAGGTGGACGCCCCGTTCCTTGCCGACGGCGGCAGGCAACCCTCGGTTGCAGTGGATCCGGCTGAACTTTCCTCCCGGGTCGGGCAGGCGGTGGACGCTGTTGCCTGGACGAAAACCATCACTGCGCCGGGATCGATTGACTGCGACTTTGGCCCTGACGTGGATATGTCGGTTCCCGTCCGGACTGAGGATTCGAACTGCATGATGTATTCCCTTGCGGTGCCGGCGGAGCATCAGTGTCCGGTGACGCCGCAGCGAAGGATGGTGGACCCGAGAGACTGGCGCTGCCGCGGGTCGATGATCCGTGAATCCGTTTCGCCGCGGGGCATTGTGGTGGGAGGCGAAGAGGAGATCCGGTTGTTGCTGGGCACGGATGCGGGGGCAGAAGCCCTCGACGTGCTGGATGCCGGCGGCATGGTGGTGACCAACCCGGTCTTCGTGCGGGAGGGGAAAACTACGCTGCTGGGACAGGACGTCCGCACGCAGCTGCGGTCGCCGTCGGACGGCTCCATGGTCCACGAAACGGTCACCAGCACCGCCTTGCCCGCCATTGCGGTCGAACCACTGGAAGCGGTGCCCTACTACGGCGTCGTATCCCCGCAGACCGCTGAACGCCTGGACCTCCGTGCGGAACCTGCTGAGCTCCTGGTCCAGCTGGACCGGCGCCCGTCAGCGGCCGAGACGGATGCGGCGGCGGCGGCAGTGGCAGGTGTCTATCAACAGCCGGGGGCCGGGTTCTGGGTGGAACCGGGGGTCTCCCGGGACAACCAGTGGATGTTCTGGCTGATCGTTGCGGCCAGCGCGTTGATCACGCTGAGTGCAGCCGGCATCACCACCGGCCTGGCACTGGCTGACGCTCGCAATGACCACGTGACCCTGGCCGGCGTCGGAGCCTCGCCCCGTCTCCGTAAGGCGCTCGCGGCGGCGCAGGCACTTTTCACCTCCGGCCTGGGCGCCGCGCTCGGAACCATTGCGGGGGCCGTTCCTGCCGTGCTCATCGCAGCCTCCACGGAGATGCGGACAGCGGTGGAGGTCCCGTGGCTTCAGCTGGTGGCACTGATGCTCGCCGTTCCCGCAATGGGCTCGGCACTGGCATGGCTGTTCACCCGGGCGGCCCTTCAGGCGTCACGGCGGGGATTGGGGGCGTAGCCGGCAGGAAACGGCGGAGGTCCAACGTTCGGCGCCCGGAGGCTGCCGTTCAGCGCACCGTCATGCCCGGGTGGGCGAAACCCATCCCCATCACCGAGCGGCATTGATAAGGTGCCTTAGTAAGTGGAGGCTCGCACCCATCTCAAGGAGGAGACATGGCCGAAACGCCTGACAACCGGAATGGTTCGGCGCGGAGGGAGGGCACGGTCTCCACGGACACCGCCCTTCCCGCCGTTGCCGTGGACGAGAATGTCCGCGAGGCGGAAGAACGGAAGTGGACGCCGCGGAAGATTGCGCTGTGGGCCGCGATTGCCCTGCTGGGCGGTGTGGCGTGGTTCATGCTCGCGATCATCCGCGGGGAAACGGTCAACGCCATCTGGTTCGTCTTCGCTTCGGTCTGCACGTACCTGATTGCCTACCGCTTCTATTCCAAGGTGATCGAACGCTACATCACCAGGCCGGATGACCGCAGGGCCACCCCTGCCGAGTACAAGGCGGACGGCAAGGACTATGTCCGGACGGACCGCAACGTCCTGTTCGGCCACCACTTCGCAGCAATCGCCGGTGCAGGCCCGCTGGTAGGTCCCGTGCTGGCGGCCCAGATGGGCTACCTGCCGGGCACCATCTGGATCATTATCGGCGTCGTGCTTGCCGGCGCGGTCCAGGACTACCTGGTCATGTTCTTTTCCATGCGCCGGGGCGGCCGTTCGCTGGGCCAGATGGCCCGCGAGGAGCTTGGCGTGGTCGGCGGTACTGCGGCCCTTGTTGCCACGCTCCTGATCATGGTGATCATCGTTGCCATCCTGGCGCTCGTCGTCGTCAATGCCCTGGGTGAAAGCCCGTGGGGTGTCTTCTCCGTGGGCATGACCATCCCCATCGCCTTGTTCATGGGCGTGTACCTCCGCTACCTGCGGCCCGGGAAGATCATGGAGGTCTCCATCATCGGGTTCGTGCTGCTGATGGCGGCCATCATCGGCGGCGGCATCGTGGCCGAAACCTCCTGGGGCGCCGAGATCTTCACCCTGGACAGGGTGACCATCGCCTGGGGCATCATCATCTACGGTTTCATCGCCGCGATCCTGCCGGTGTGGCTGCTCCTGGCACCGCGTGACTACCTGTCGACCTTCATGAAGATCGGCGTGATCGTGATGCTGGCGGTGGCCATCATCGCGGTCCGGCCGGAGATCTCCGTGCCGGCGTTCAGCGAGTTTGCCAGCCGGGACAACGGTCCCGTGTTCCCGGGTGCGCTGTTCCCGTTCCTGTTCGTCACCATCGCCTGCGGGGCGTTGTCAGGCTTCCACGCCCTGATCTCCTCCGGCACCACCCCCAAGCTGGTGGAGAAGGAACGCCAGACCCGCTTCATCGGCTACGGCGGCATGCTGATGGAGTCCTTCGTGGCCATCATGGCCCTGGTCGCCGCGATCTCCATTGACCGCGGCCTGTACTTCGCCATGAACTCCCCGGCGGCGCTGACCGGCGGGACGGTGGAAACAGCTGCCACATGGGTCAACAGCCTTGGCCTGACCGGTGTGAACATCAGCCCGGAGCTGCTGTCCCAGACGGCGGCCAACGTGGGTGAGGAAAGCATCGTCTCGCGCACCGGCGGTGCGCCCACCCTGGCCTTGGGTTTGGCCCACATTATGCAGCAGTTCATCGGCGGGACGGCCATGATGGCGTTCTGGTACCACTTCGCCATCATGTTTGAAGCCCTGTTCATCCTCACGGCCGTGGACGCCGGCACGCGCGTGGCCCGCTTCATGCTGCAGGACTCCATCGGCAACTTCGTGCCCAAGTTCAAGCAGCACTCCTGGCGGCCCGGTGCCTGGCTCTGCACCGCCATCATGGTTGGCGCCTGGGGTGCGGTACTGCTGATGGGCGTGACAGACCCGCTGGGTGGCATCAACACACTGTTCCCGCTGTTCGGCATCGCCAACCAGCTGCTGGCAGCCATTGCCCTGTCCGTGTGCCTGGCCATCGCCGCCAAGCGCGGGACCTTCAAGTACCTGTGGATCGTGGCCCTGCCGCTGGCCTTCGCTGCGGTGGTCACCATCACCGCGAGCTACCAGAAGATCTTCTCGCCGACGCCGGCGGTGGGCTACTTCGCCAACAACGCCGCATTCAGCAAAGCCCTTGCCGAAGGCAAGACCGAGTTCGGGTCCGCCAAGACCGTTGCGGCCATGGAGGCTGTAGTCCGCAATACTGCCATCCAGGGCTGGCTGTCGGTGATCTTCGTGGTGCTGAGCATCATCGTGATTGCCACCGCCGTGCTGGCCACCATCAGGGCTTTCCGCCACCACGCGGCCGGCACACCCGTTACGGACACCGAGGACCCTGCCCGGCCGTCGCGGGTGTTCGCTCCGGCTGGGCTTATCCCCACTCCCGCGGAGCGGCAGCTGCTGGCCGAGTGGGAAAAGGTACCGGCTGAACTCCGGTTCGAACGGGCAGGGCACCACTGATGAGCGCGGGACTGGTTGCACTGTCCAGCGGTTTCAGGGGGTTCGCCCGTTACCTGGGCGGCCTCCTGGGTGCGGACGCGTACACGAAATACCTGGAACACCACCGCGCCGCCGGGCACCAGGAACCGCCCCTTACCGAGCGGGAGTTCTGGCGCGACAAGACCGACCGGCAGGACGCAAACCCGCAGGGCAGGTGCTGCTGATTGAGCCTGCAGCGTACAAGCGTGTCAGGTGGGTTCATCGAGTGGACCCCCGGCGGATCGCTCATGAGAGTATGAACGCATGAGCGATCCGAACGACACTCAGGCAGCTGAGGACCTCCCCGTAGAAGGCACGCCCGTTGATGACAGCCAGGCGCCGGTACCGGCACAGCCGGTCCAACCGAACGGCACCAAAAAGGGCAGCAATCTGCATGACCTGGTGGACGAACCGGCCAAGGTGATGCGGATCGGCACCATGATCCGGCAGCTGCTCGAAGAGGTGAAGTCCGCCCCGCTCGACGACGCCGCCCGCGGCAGGCTCGCCGAGATACACGAGCGCTCCATCAAGGAACTCGAAGACGGCCTGGCTCCCGAACTCGTGGAGGAACTGGACCGGATCAGCCTTCCCTTTACGGACGAGGCGACGCCCTCTGACGCCGAACTCCGGATTGCGCAGGCCCAGCTGGTGGGCTGGCTTGAAGGGCTGTTCCACGGCATCCAGACCGCCATCGCGGCGCAGCATGCTGCCCGCGAGCATGCGGCGGCACAGGTGCAGCTGCGCCAGCTTCCGCCTGGGACCATGATCGCGCCGGGCGTGGTGATCGGCGAAAACGGTGAGCCGCAGCGGGCCTCAGCCGGGCAGCGGCCCGGAGTCCCCGCCCAGCAGGGCAAGCGCGAAGACCCGGACCACGGTCCCGGACAGTACCTGTAGGTTGCGCTTGGGCTTTCTCAGCGCCGCCAGGCAGGGGCGCAAGGACGATGCGGAACTGGGGAAGGGGTTGTGGCGCCGCGCGCACGACCGCTTCCATCGGGGACTGGACCGCTTCCACCAGGTGCTGGAAGGCGTGGAGGACGACCAGCTGTACGGGGAGCTGGTGGAGATCGCCAACGAGCTGGCGGCCCTCCTGGAACGGGTGCGGGCCGTCTGCGTGGAAGCGCAGCGGCGCTCACCCAGCGAGGGCCTGGACATCCCGGTGGCCCTGTCCGGCGTGCACCGTGCCTTGTCCAAGGCTGGTAACTCGCTTGCCACCACTGCAGAGGCGGCCGCTATGCTGCGGCTCGCCGTCGGGCCTGTGCCCGTGGGGGCCGCCTCCGTGCGGCGCCGTGCCGAGGCCGTCTTCCAGCAGGTAGCCGACGCCGAGCGGCACCTCCAGGAGGCAGCCTCTTAACTGCAGGGGCAGGATTATTCCTGGTTAAGCGCGTGGCTTAGTCCGGCCCAAAACGGGCTGGAGGCCGGGCGCGTTTGGCAGGATGAATGAATGACTCTTTCACCTACCTTGACTTTCAATGACGGAAACACGATCCCCCAGCTTGGCTACGGCGTGTGGCAGGTTGAGGACGGCGTGGCGGAGAAGGTAGTCCGCCAGGCATTTGAGGCCGGCTTCCGCCACATTGACACCGCAAAGGTCTACGGCAACGAGGCAGGCGTGGGGCGCGCTATCGCCAGCTCCGGACTGTCCCCCGACCAGATCTTCATCACCACGAAATTGTGGAACTCGGACCAGGGGTACGAGCCCACGCTGGCAGCCTTCGAAGAGTCGATGGACCGGCTGGGCCTGGAGACGCTGGACCTGTACCTGATCCACTGGATGCAGCCCAAGCAGGATAAGTACGTGGAAACCTGGAAGGCGCTGATCGAGCTCCAGAAGCGCGGCCGCGTAAAGTCCATCGGCGTTTCCAACTTCACGGTGGAAGGCCTGCAGCGGCTGATTGACGAGACCGGTGCGGTCCCTGCCATCCACCAGATCGAGCTCCACCCCTACTTCAGCCAGCGTGAGCTGCGCGAGTTTGGCGCGTCCAAGGGCATCCTGACCCAGGCCTGGTCTCCACTGGGCCAGGGCGGCGAGCTGCTTGAGGATGCAACCGTTGCGGCCATCGCTGCCAAGCGCCAGGCAACCCCCGCGCAGGTCGTCATCGCCTGGCACCTCGCCATCGGCAACGTGGTGATTCCCAAGTCCGTCACGGAATCCCGGATCCGCGAGAACTTCGCCGCGCTCGAGGTTTCCCTGGACGCGGAGGATGTCGAGGCCATCAATGCCCTGGACCGCACCGCCTCCGGCGAAGGCCGGATCGGGCCGGACCCGGCAGTCTCCGACTTCGCCTAAGCCGGACCTGACCGCTTAATGGCGGTACCGGACCCGCGTTGCCCTGGTTTTGCAGGGCAGCGCGGGTTCCTGCTTTAAGGCGGATGCGGAATCAGGCGGCGAGGCGGACCTGCTCGACCGTGACCTCGTCAATCACGGCCCAGCCGTCTTCACTGCTGCAGTACTTGTTGGCGAAGCGCTGGGCCTCGGCCAGGGTGTCGAAGATTTCGGCCCGCGACCGGCCGCAGTCAGCATCGAAGTACGTGACGTGAAATTCCTGAACGGTGTGGTTTTCCATAAATCCAGTCTGCAACCGGGGTCTGACAATCTCCGGAACCAGCCCCGCGTGTTGCTTTGAGACGTAGGGCCTAAGTGTTCGAAAGGCCTGAATAGTCTCCTCAGGGTTGCCGCCTCAGGAGACTCCGCCTGAGGCGCTCCTGGTTCCCGGTTGCCAGCCCAGCCAGGTGATTGCTTCCTCGGCGATGGGGGCTGGCACCGTATGCGGGCCGGGGAATTCCCTGTAGGTCACGTCGTAGCCCTCACGCTTAAGAAGGGGCACCACACTGCGGCTGGTGCGGTTGATAGGCAGGACGCTGTCGGTCTCTCCATGGGAAATGAAAATACGGGGCTGGCCGACCCGGGGTGTGGGAGGGATAAAACCGGGGGAAAAGGCGATGATGGCGGAAAACAGGTTCCCGTTTGCAAGGCCCAAACCCAGCGCATACGAGGCGCCGTCCGAGAAGCCCCCGACAGCTATGCGGCTTTGGTCCACGAAGGCCATGTGGAAGAGCCGCTCCAATGTCTGGTTGATCAGTTGCACGTCAGGCCCGAAGCCGCCTCGGATGCCGTCCCAGGTGGATCCCTGCGAGGAGGGCGCGGCCATGATCATCCTGTGCGTCTCGGCAAATGATGAAAGCAGGGCAAGTCCTCCTGCCGCATTCCCTCCCGCGCCGTGCAGCAAAAGAATAAGTGGGGCCGGCACGCCGGCCTCCAGTCCTGGTGGCAGGTAGAGCAGTGCGTCCCCCAGGGATTCCAGACGCAGCGGATGCTGGCCCGGGACAGGGGCGGAGGAGGGCGCGCCCCCGGGTCTCGCCAGCAGTACAGAGGGGTTTGGCTGTGTTCCCGGACGATGCATGTCTGCTCCCGAACAGGCGGCCGGTGCGGCAGTTGCTGCGGGGGCTCCGCACAAACCGTGCCAGGTCCCGCCGTCGACCCGACTCGCTTCCGACAATAAGGATGACTCCGGCCGGGAAACTATCACCAGGCCAGCTCTCGGCGCTCCGCCTGCCAGCAGTGGAGGAGCCGGCGGCGGCTGGGGGAGGCGTCCGCGGTCTCAGACGGACGCCCTCGTCGCCGGCTCCAGCCACTACGTTACGGTCCAGGCGCGTCCGGCACCCGAGTAATCAGTACGCGATTCCGTCAGCGGGGTGCACCTGCCCCGAGGCGGGCCCCAGCCGGCAGGCTGCGATCCTGCTTCACGCATGTACGCGTCCCTGCAAGTACCTGCGGCTGCCAACTCCCGCTTCCCGGGCAGCATGAAGGCCAGGACCGCAATGACGATTCCGATGGCCCCTGACGGGACAAGGAATCCCGCGGCGACGCCTCTTAGCTGCTCAGCCGGAGGACACGTTCCCGGGCGAGCATCACGGTCCGGCCTGCCTTGTCCGCCTCCCGCAAGGCCTGTTTGGCCTCCGCTGCGGTGGCCGCAAGCTGCTTGCGGGCACGGTCCAGTTGCTCCTCCGCAGCCTTCAGCCTGTCGCGGAGTTCGACGGCCTCCTGAACCAGGGCGTCTATTTCGGAACGGGTCTCCTCCACCTGCTCCTGCAGCTCCTCCGCCAGGCCGCTCGTCCTCGCTTCTTCCGCCTGCGCTTCGGCCAGGGCTGCCTTTGCCTTTTCCAGCGCGGGCGGCGAGGCGGGCCGGGGAGTCTGGCGGACCGCCTCAAGCCGGGGTTTGGTGGCCTTTGTCCGCGAGCTGCGTTCCGGCGTCGTACGTTCCTTCCTGGCCGGTACGGACGCCAATGGCGGCTTGCGGGCTGCGGAAGCCGAAGGTGCAGGCAGGGCGCCGGGAACCGCCACTGTTCCCTCCAGCTCCGCGGCGCTGACCCCGTCCGCCGAGAGGGTCTTCAGGAGCCGCCCGCTGCGGACGGCCTCCGCTGCGCCTTCGTCCGCCGTGAGGGCACGGAGCGTTTCCTCCACGTCGGCGGCAATGGTGTCGCTGATGGCGCGGCCCTGCTGCTGGACGACGGACCGGGCAGTGTCGACGGCGGAGGCCAGCATGGTGCGGCGTTCGCGTCCCAGTTCCCGGAGGGACGGTGCGTCGAGCGACGCCTGCGCGTCCCGCATCCGGGAACCGAGTTCGGCCAGTCCCGCCAGGACGCCCGGCTCGTGCAGGGCGAGCATGTTGACCGCCCAGGCAGCCGCGGAGGGCTTGGGCAGTCCCTTGACCGCCGCAGCGAGCTCCTTGTCCGTCCCGGCAGCCTCCTTTGCCGCGGCCGTGCGTGCCGCCACGAAATCCTCGAGCGGCACGGCGTAGAGCTCGTTCGCGATGTCCGCCAGGGCCTGCTCATCCATGTCCGCCATCATAGGCGGGGGATACCGGCAGTCCGGACACAAATGGGGGGAGCCGCTCTCAGACCCGGGGAGAAGAAGGGGTGGAGGAGCCGGCGACGGCTGGGGGAGGCGTACGCGGTCTCAGACGTAAGCCCTCGTCGCCGGCTCCTGCCAACACTTTAGGTGCGCGCACCCGGCTGGCGCCCGAGTATCCAGTACCTGATTCAGGGCGGGCCAATACGTGCCCGCTGTTGCACGAAGGGGCTGAACCGCTGACCCGCCGGCGGCTGCGGCGTGCTTGACTGGAATGGTGATCAGAAAGGCGCGCCTGGAGGACGTTG
Source organism: Arthrobacter sp. K410C (assembly GCF_059090105.1). Taxonomy (NCBI): domain Bacteria; kingdom Bacillati; phylum Actinomycetota; class Actinomycetes; order Micrococcales; family Micrococcaceae; genus Arthrobacter; species Arthrobacter sp. K410C. The sequence goes on along the minus strand of NZ_JBNHFJ010000030.1, from coordinate 5,218 downwards.
GGCGCCTGCGGGATATCGAGACCGCCGCGGGCGAGGCCTTCCGCATCCTCGGAATGCACGCGGTGGCGGAGGATCATCCGCCCAGCGTTCAGGAGCTCAGCCGCTATATATCTTCCGGGACTTGCTGGGTCAGCACAGCTGGGGAGCAGAAGGCCGTCGCCTACATCCTGGTCGACCAGGTTGACGGCAATGTCCACATCGCCCAGGTGACGGTGCACCCCCAGCATGCTCGCTTGGGCATCGGCAGGGCCCTGATCGACGAAGTTGCCTCCTGGGCGGCTGCGCAAGGGTTCACGGCGCTGACCCTGACAACGTTCCGGGACGTCCCTTGGAACCGGCCCTACTACGAGCGGCTGGGCTTCGCCGTCGTGCCCCAGCGGCTGTGGCTGGCGGGAATTCGACGGTTGGTTTTGGCGGAAGCTGCGGACGGCCTGGCTGCATGGCCTCGCGTGGTGATGAGGAGGGCCTTGGGGGAGCAGGAATCATGATCGTCCTGGAAGTGCGGGGCCGTCTTCCGCTGACCTGCTCCGCTTGTAGTGAGGGGAGGCTAACACGCCCGCGGGCGATGGCTGGCGTTTGCCGCTTAACCAGCGAAAAACCCCGAAAACCCCCAAGACAAGGGGCTGTCCGGGGTTTATCCCGAGCTTCCTATCAGAATCGAACTGAAGGGAGGGCAACGCGAGGGGTAGAGATCGGACCCAAGGCAGGCGCTGAACGGGTCATCCCGGGTCGTTGACCTGTTCCGCCAGCACCTGGCAACCGCAAGGGGCAGAGGTTTACCTTCTTGCTTTGGTCCGTGATCCGCGCTTGGATCACAGCATGACTGCACCTGACCGCCGCCCTATGGCGATAGAGGGAATCACTATCGACGCGGCGAAAATTCGAAGGGCCAATTCCAATGGCGCCATGGCTTTCGGCTTTCTCTGCGTTCCCGCCCCGGCCTCCGCACAACCCTCGATTGCTGCCATCGACAAGGCCATCTCGTGATAACCATGCCTTTTGCTCCCCACCAGCGCTTCCATGCCGCAGAGGTTGATAAGGGGATAGCCGTTCACGTTTTCCCTGTGACCGCGCCAAAGCATGCGGTGCAGATAGCAGAGGGCATCGCCCAGTCGATTCAGCCCTCGACTTCAACGGAACAATCACCGCCTGTGCGGACAAACTTGGTCCCGGGCCCAGGACCAGCCGGTATGAAGCAGTGATCATTCAACGTATGCTCAGGCTCGGCGAACCGCTTAGCCCCGGTCAGGTCCGCAGCCTGGAAATGCTTGGACTCTTCTTTTGCTGCGTGCTGGCCCTGGGAGGGCTGGCACTGGTGCTGCTGAACCTCATCCTGTGACCATCTGCCACGATGGTGCCAGCACACCGGCAACCGGAAGGACCGATATTCCAGGCGCCGCCGTCCTTGGCGGGATATGCGGGCGTCACAGCCGTTCCCAACCACCACTGGTCACCCTTGAGACCCCGCTGATCGCTCCTGTCACGGTATGGACACCCCACCAGCCGGCAGTGATGGATCCGCCCTGGTAGTCCTGGGCGACGCCGGAGCGCAGGACGTATTCATCAGTGGTGAGATAACCCATACGGCCGTGTTCAAAGCCGGTAGAGACCCAGATTTCGCGGATGGCTCCCACGGATGGATGCGGCCCCGTTGCCGGAGTGTGGAGAATAGCCCCGCCATGGTAGTTCTGGTAGGTGCCGCCTTCCTTGAGGCCGCTCACGACATCGCTGGTCGGGTATCGCATCCGGCCCCCTTCGAAACCGGTGGCGGCCCACTTGTCTCGAATCGGACCGGCGCTGATCGCCGCTCCTGACGCGGGGGAAAACATGATTGCACCACCCTGGAAGCCTTGCCACGAGCCGCCGTCCCGGATCCCGCGGACTTCGTCTGTGGTCGGGTAACCGAGGGGCCCGTTTTCGGCGCCCTGTGCCCACCACTTTCCGTTTATGCCTGCTGTGATCGCGTGGGTGCCAGTAGCGGGAGAAGAGAAGATAGCGCCGTTCTGGTACGCCTGGTACGAGCCACCGTCTTTCAGCCGCGTGATGACATCGCTGACCGGGTATCCAAGCGGGCCGTTTTGAAACCCGGTTTCGGCCCATTTGTCGTCAATCGGCCCGGAAGATGAGAGTTGGGTGCCCACGGCGGGGGAGTACATGGTGACACCCTGGTGCCCGTTGTACTCCTTAGGGGCCGCATGAGCGGCGGCTCCCATGAAAGCGCTGCCTGCGGCTGCAATTACAGCCAGCGCAAGGGACAAAGGTTTGGTCTTCACGGTTCCTTCTTTCTCAGAGACGCCGGGGGCGCACCTCTCAATGTGATGATGCGCAGAAGGACGGAAAACCCCTGAAGTGGGACGATACCGGTTCTGGCTCCCGCCTTTGGGTGTCAACCCGTCGCCGCTATCTTGCCCTCCGTGCAGGCCCAGTCCGCCGTGTCGATCCGCCCCACTCCGTCCGTGCGGCCATCCGGGGGTGACCTCGTTCAGCTGCGCTTCCTTGGCAGCTGCGAGTCTGCCGGCCCGGTGGTCGATCCGCTGGGTGTGCAGCCAGACGCCCAGAGTGCGTTCTTCCTGGTTGTCGGTTTTCTGGTGGCGGGGCCAATCGTTGCCGGCCGCCAGGTAGGCGGCCACGTCTCCCGGGCGCTGCCTCCACCGGGCGGCGTCGGCGTTCCGCTTCGCCACCTTTCTGCTATAGCCAAGGTCTCTTCAGCGGCATATGTTGGATGCCTGGTCTCGCCGAAAAATCCATCTGACACGGAAAGCATCCTTTGCAGTACCGCCCCGTGGATCGGAAGCCGGTTGTAGGGTTCGCCCGGGCCCAACTGGCATCCGCCGACGGACCCGTACACGTCTCAATGAAGAGAGGTGGCCCCAATGGGGTTTGTAGCAGGACCATCAGTCAAGGCTTTGCCCGGTGTGCGGCTCACCGTCACCGCCAGAAGAGTCGATTACGCGGAAGGTTTGAACACGCCCGTCCCGGACGGGCCTTACAGGAGCTGGTCGACGCCGGGGGAGGAGGTGGGCTGGGCCAAGTGGGCGGCGATGACTGCAGCGGCCGGAGCGGACACCGTACCTGGGGCGGCGCTAAATGCCCGACCGGGCATGTTGGCTCCGAAATGGGAGAAGGAGCTGCACAAGGCTCTGGTCGAGGCTCCCGATGTCTCTGATCTTCACCGGGTGGGTGACGAGTTCGAAGAAGCCAAGCCGCTTGCGCTCCTGTTCGAGGTCCTCTGGCAGGCAATTCCCTGCGGGAACCGCCGACGGGCCATCGATGCCCTGAACTGGCTATCGACGAGTGGGTATGATCCGCTGCACGACCATTTCGCTCAGACGTATCTGCCGAAGACGGGTTACGCCCTCTCCATCGCGTACGGGGTTGACGTCCAGCTGCCCCTGAACCGGGACTACATCCATCTTCTGCTGGCAGAGCTTTACCAGCTCGACGGGCAGGTGGAAGCAGCCGAGCAGCTGCTGGAGCAGCTCCCGCCGACCACAATCACTGCTGTATCGCTGGCGGAGTTCTACCTCAGCGAGGGGCGCTGGGCGGATGTGGCGGACCTGACTGACAACCTGAAAATCGAAGATGAAGCCTCCATTTTTCTCCTCCTTCAGCGCGGCATCGCTTTGCGCGAGGAAGGCTTACTGGAAGCATCAGGGGAAGCCTTTGACCAGGCCCTCGAGTTCCTTGACCCCAACACCGAATTCGGTCAACGCGGCCTGGTAGAACGGGGCCTCACCTATCTGCGGGCCGGCAAGGTGGCAATGGCGCACGAGGATCTGGAACGGGTCCTGGCCGCCAACAGCAGCTACCCCGGCCTGCGTGACTACCTTGAACAGGACTGATATTTTTCAACGACTCGCCGCAAGTCATTCCTGTTTGTGGCGAGCCGCCTCCGTCATTCCCGGAGCTCCATGTTCAGCACACCCCCGGGAAGAACGGTCCTCACGTCAGGGTGACGGCGTGCTCGGCGCACGGACCTGCGGGCGTGCGACGGGCGGCGAAGACTCCTGGCGAATAGGCCATGTAGTAGTCAACCAACTGCTACCCGCGGGGAGACCCCTCACTGTGGTGCCGCAGTGTGTCGCTGGGGCAGCAGGATCTGGTCAGTGGTCTGCCTGTCCCGCGGGGCCAGGATCCATGAGCTGTCCTGGGCTGGCCGAGGCCTGCTTCGCCGCAGCTTCCTTAACAACAGGGCAAAAGGCAACAGCAGCAGATACAGGATCCCGGCCGCTATCAGCAGCAGCACGAAAAGGATCAGATACGGCAGGTAGAGGAGGAAGATGCCGACAAGGGCGGCAAGGTATCCGAGGCTGAATCCGAAGATCGTTTCGGCATTCAACGATTGCTCCTAAGGGTTATCCGGAGTGGTGTGTGGTGCCGCTGCCGCGTCCTCGTCGGAGCCGCAGCGTCCGAGGGCGCGCGGTGGCGCGGTTTCGGTGAAGTCGGGCGCGCCATGGCTTCACGCGGTGGCCCATCCCTCCCGCGGCCGAGGCGACCAGCGTTGACCCGTTCCGTCTGCGGCGAAGGTGAAGGGCGGCGAAAGCAGTCAGGCCGATCCAGGCAAGGCCGCACCGATGACAAGGAGCACTGCTGGAAGCGTGTCCACTGCGGCACTTCTCCTGGAACTGAAGGGTTCGGCGGTTCGCCCGGAAGGTACGGGTCATTGGAACTGGGCGTTAGCCCAGGCTGAACCTCGGAGTTCAAGGTGCGTTGGTGAGGCCCGCGCCTGCTCTTCGCGGGCAGAATTATGCTGGGCACTGGGGGAATTGGGGGCTGTCACAGCGGTCTCCGGCTGAACTGATGCTGCGCCTGCTGCTGGACTTAGTTGAGGTATATCGTGGGGGTCGTCCACAGTCAATAGAGGTGTTGAGGAGTTCGCTAATGTCCTTGCTGACGCGCGTGAGTTCTTCGCCGGCATCTAGGGTCAGCTTGATGCGCAACGACTAGGAGCCACGGATTCCGGATCCTGCAGAGTGCAGGTAACTCAATGAGGTGCAGGCGTCGCACTCGGAAATGTGTTGCGCCTGTTCCCGTGAATGACCGCGGTCGGTTTCCTTTGCTCCCTTATGTGTCGGTGGGATGCTGGCCGGGTCGGAGCAGCAGCACGACACTCGCGGCCAGGACCCAGACCAGGAAGAGCAGGAAGCCGACAAAACCGGCCATGCCGATAGCGCCCCCATCGGGGGAGGTCTCAAATACTCCCGCGAGGGAAACGAGC
>NZ_JBNHFJ010000029.1:0-21250 GCF_059090105.1 Arthrobacter sp. K410C | reverse complement strand
GGGACACCCTCCACGGCGCCAAGGACAACGTCTCCGCCAAACTCTCCGATGCCGGCACCGCAATCTCCCAGGCCCCGGACCAGGTCAAAGCCAAGGCGCAAGGCAACCCCCTGGCCGCGGGCCTGATCGCCTTCGGCGCCGGAATGCTCGTGTCATCCCTGATCCCGCCGAGCCAGAAAGAACGCGAAGCCGCGGACCAGCTCAAAACCGCAGCCCAGCCCCTGGCCGGCAAGGTCACCGACGCCGCGAAGGACATGGTCCAGGACCTGAAGGAACCGGCCCAGGAAGCGATGGAAAACGTCAAGGCCACCGCAACCGACGCAGCCCAAGCAGTCAAAACCGAAGGCCAGCACGCCGCCACCGACGTCAAGGACCGCGCCACCGACGCCAAAACCAACGTCCAAAACACCTGATCCCAGGCCGCGGCAACGCAAGCCAACTGCACTCTATGACAGGCCGGCTCCGCCACCCGCGGAGCCGGCCTGTCCGTTTCAGCCCTTGATCGAGAGGACACATCATGGCCACTCACGACGCATCCGAAACCAGCACCGCCAAGGCGGGGCAGGCACCGGATCCGAACGACTCCAGGAAGCCGGACAGCCCCAAGGACGTGGACAAGCCATCCTGGAAATACATACTCAAGAAGACCCTGCGCGAGTTCAGCAAAGACCAGTGCACTGATCTCGCTGCAGCGCTGACGTACTACGCCGTCCTGTCATTGTTCCCGGCCATCCTGGCCCTCGTGTCAGTGATCGGGCTCTTCGGCGATCCGGAAAAAACCACTAATGCCCTGCTGGAGATCGTCCGTGGTTTCGCCCCCGCCGAAACTGTCAATACGGTGGGCGGAGTGGTCGAGGACCTGGCCAATGCACCGGCGGCGGGGCTGACGCTGGTCATCGGCCTTGCCACCGCCCTGTGGTCTGCATCGGGCTACGTTAGTGCGTTTGGCCGGGCCATGAACCGGGTGTATGAGGTGGATGAGGGCCGGCCGTTCGTAAAGCTGCGCGGAACCATGCTGGTGGTCACCCTCCTGGCGATTGTCCTCATCGCGATCCTCGCCGGCATGCTGGTCCTGAGCGGTCCTGTCGCGGAGGCAGTGGGCGGCCTGATCGGATTGAGCGGCGTTTTCCTCGCGGTCTGGGACATCGCAAAATGGCCGGTGATGGTGGGACTTATCATCGTCATCATCGCGGTGCTCTACTACGCCACTCCCAATGTGAAACAGCCGAAGTTCAAGTGGATGAGCATCGGTTCGGGCATTGCCCTGTTCGTCTTCCTGCTCGCGTCCCTCGGCTTCGGGTTCTACGTGGGCAACTTCGGCAACTACAACAAGACGTACGGTGCCTTGGGCGGCGTGATCATCATGCTCCTGTGGCTCTGGATCCTGAACCTGTCCCTGCTGTTCGGCGCCGAGTTCGACGCCGAACTGGAACGCGGCCGCCAGCTGGAGGCCGGCATCAAGGCCGAAGAGACCATCCAGCTGCCCCCGCGGGACACCAAGAAGAGCGAAAAACTCCAGGCACAGGAGGAAGACGATATCCGGCATGGCCGTGAACTGCGTGAAAAGTACAGCGCCCAAAACGGCGGGAGCCCGGAAGATCCGGACACGAATGACAAGAACGGGCAACAGGACACGGAGCCGCACCGCGACCGGGTAAAGGACAAGGTGCGGGACCGCACTGAACATCGGGAGTCCCCGGGCGGCGAAGGAAACAGCAACAGGCAGTAGCAGCAGCTGCTACGCAGGGAGAGGTACAGTGTCCGGCGCAGGGCACTGTACCTCTCCTGTGTGCGGTGGCCTTTTGCATGCACCGCGCTCACGGCACCAACCGCAGGTACTAGGCAGGACCTCCAAGATGGGGGAAAATTAGAGGTAGGTCCAGTTGAAGATCCCGGGTTTAACAAGGGCCCGGGGCAAGGCGGGGCCGGCGGTGAGATGGCCTCCTCTGAGACCGAGGCCAGTCCCCCCAGTCGCCGTCGGCCCCCTCGATCCGCTCAGTGCCACCCCTTGGTTTCCGTGGCCTAACTGGACAAAGTTATCCGCACTGCAATACTTTCGTGATTACTCTGCTGGCCCGTTTGGTCCGGCAGGACCGCTGAAGCAGATACGGCGGCACACGGTCGACCCTAATGAGCGGACATGCCTGCTAACCACTTTGAAGAATTCCTTGCCGAAGCAGTTGTTCCCGACAGGGAGCCCGGCCTGGGCCTTGGACGCGACGAACTTTACGGCCTGTACACCAGCTGGTGCCTGATCCATAAGGCACAGCTCCAGCCGCCGGATGCCCTCTGGGTGGCCCTGGAGGACCACGGAATCAACCCGGACAGCAACAACCTGTCCATGACCGGGCCCGCCGCCGCCGACTACATCGTGGCCAGCGCACCACCGCTGGTCTGATCCTTCGATCCCCAAGTATCTGCAGGTCAAGGCGGAACAACCCCTGTTGGTGCGTCCCGAGTCTGGCTAGCATGGGATTATGGCTGGCGGCATCGCCGGCCACCAGCCGAAGGGAGCAATGCCATGGGTTTGGACGACAAGATCGACAACGCCGCAGAGAAGATGGGCGGCAAGGCCAAGGAGACCACTGGCCGGGCAACGGATGACGAAAGCCTCCGCACTGAGGGCAAGATGGACCAGACAAAGGCCGACCTGAAGCAGGCGGGCGAGAAGGTCAAGGACGCCTTCAAGAAGGACTAGGTCCACGTGAAAGGGTGCTGCCGCATGATGCGGCAGCACCCTTTTGCTGCGCCTGCAGACTAGTTCGCGGCCGGCTGGGTGACGGAAGCAGTGGGGGACATGGTTTCTGCGTTGACCATCCACGCCAGCTGTTCCAGCCGTTCGATGGCTGCGTGGAGCAGGTCGGCGCTGGTGGGGTCCTCGTCGTCGACGTCGTCATGAACGTCGCGCATCGTCTGCACCGCACGTTCCAGCCGGGCGGTGATCAGCTTGACGGCGTCCTTGGTGGACGTCAGGCCCTCGGGGAACTCGTCCAGCCGGTTGTCCGCGGAGACGGTGCCGCTGCGCCCGTCAGGCAGTGCGTGCATGGCCCGCATCCGTTCGGCAGTCTGGTCGGCGAAAAGCCGGGCCGCAGCGATGATTTCGTCAAGCTGCAGGTGCAGGTCGCGGAAGTTCGTGCCCACAAGGTTCCAGTGGGCCTGTTTTCCCTGCAGGTGCAGTTCAATCAGGTCGGTGAGGACCATCTGCAGGTTGCTGGCAAGGGTGGGAGACGCTTTCATCATGTACCTCCGATGCGGCCTGGCCGGCTGCCCTTCAGCCGGACACTAATTCTAAGCATACTTAGTAACAGGCCTGCGACTGCCCCTGCCAGGCCATGCTGCCGGGCCGTCAATGCTTAGCGGGGGCTAGCTGATCCTCGCGAGCGCGAAGCCGTCCCACCCCTTCGAGCCGACCGTCTGGATGACGGTGGCGTCCAGCCTCGGGTGCTCCCCCAGCAGCTTAAGGGCGTCCACGATGCCCGGGGCGTTCACGGGATCCAGGTCTGGATCCAGGATGGCACCCTCCCAGACGGTGTTGTCCAGGACCACAGTGGCACCGGGCCGGCCCAGGCGCACCGCCCAGTCCAGGTACCGGCTGTTGTTCTCCTTGTCTGCGTCGATGAAGATGAAGTCGAAAGGCTCCCGGCCCTCCTCTGCGAGCGCAGCCAGGGTTTCCAGCGCGGGTCCCAGGCGGATCTCCACCTTCTCGCCCAGGCCGGCATAATCGAGGTTGGCCCAGGCCACTTCCGCGTGCTTGGGCAGGAATTCGCACGTGACCACTGTGCCATCCTCGGGAAGCCCCCGCCCGATCCAGATGGTACTGAAGCCCGCGAGCGTACCGATTTCCAGGACGCGGCGGGCACCGGAGAGCTGGACCAGGAGCTTGAGCAGCTTTCCGGCATTCGGTGCAACCTCGATGGCAGGCATCCCCGCCTCCGCGGCGGAACTGATGGCCTGCTCTAGGGCCGGGTCCGGGTGGACCACCACACGTGTCAGGTACTCTTCAGCTGCCGTCCACTCCGGCCGGGGCTTATGCTCGAACATTGCCACAGTTTGGCACGGGCGGACTTGCTGGTCCAGAGAATAAGCAGGGCAAGTGGCCACCGGAAAAGATGACTCAGGAACCGTCCGCCAGGGCGTCCTCCAGGCGCTCCACCTTGGCGGTGAGCTCTCCTGTGTAACCGGGCCGGATGTCAGCTTTGATGACCAGGGAAACGCGGCTGCCGTACCGCCCCACCGCCTCGGTGGCGCGCTTGACGACGTCGAACACCTCATCCCATTCGCCTTCGATGGTGGTGAACATCGACTCCGTCTGGTTGGGAAGCCCCGACTCCCGGACGATCTTCACAGCAGCGGCAACGGCGTCGTGGACGGAAGCGTCATCCGGCCGGGAGCCTTCAGCAGGGGTGCCGGACGGGGCAACAGAAAACGCAAGCAACATGATGCCAGTCTGCCACGCCGTCCCGGCGGGCAACGGGCAGCGCGGGCGCCCCCGCCGTCACATAAGCTCCTACCCTTCAGTAACGGTGAAGGCGCGCAGTTGCGTTGCTAACCTTTTGGGCATGAGTCTCGCAGTCGCCCGCAAGCCCCTCCGCGCCGACGCAGCGCGGAACGTGGACAAGATCATTACGGCGGCGCGCCAGTGCTTCCGGGAGTTCGGTCCGGATGTACCCCTGCAGACCATCGCGGCCACGGCCGGCGTAGGCCCGGCCACCCTTTTCCGGAACTTCGCGGACAAGGAGGAGCTTGTCCTTGCGGCATTGAACCGGCAGCTTCGGCTCACCGTCGATCCCGTGATTGAGGGGGCGCTGGCCGATATCGATGCCGCCGCCGGCCTGTTCCGGGTGCTGGAGTCCCTTATGGATGCCTCCAGTGCCGACGCCAATCTGCTGGGCGCCGTGGCCGGCAGGCGCGAACTGCTCACCGGCATCGCCGGGTCCCTGATGGAATCCCTCAGCGTCCTGCTGGTGCGGGGGCAGGGGCAGGGAAGCCTGCGTCCCGACATCTCCATGACGGACATGTTCCGCCTGCTCGCCATGCTGATCAGCGTTGTGGACACCATGGAGCCGGGCTCCGACGCCTGGCGCCGTCCGCTGGCACTGGTGGAGGATGCCATCCGCACTGCCCGGCCGGCGCGCCCCCTGCCGCCGCATGTTCCAGTGCCTGCCGCCACAACCTCGCCCACGGCGCCCCTGATGGCCGCCCTTGGCGAACCCGGACTGGGGTAGGTTCCTGCCGGCAACGCACTTGGGCCGGCCACTTCCCGTGCAGCCGCCCCGGATTAGGGACCCATTGTGGGCGCCCACGTGGTGCAATACACTTCAAGAGGGTTACGCAGCCAGCCTCTGAACATCCCAGATGGAGCGACTCCATGAAGCAGTTCCTGCATTTCCGGCAGCCGATGGCCGCAGCGCGATGAACAGTTCAAAGCTCTCGCACTACCTCAACAATCCGCGCGATCCGGAAGAGGTCCTGCCCACATTGAGCGCGAATGAACTAGCGGACCTGCTGGACGCGCTGTACCAGAACCTTGACACGCCAGAACCCGAATTTGGCGCGCAGGCCTGGTACGACATGGCCGTCGAAGAAAGCTGCCGCCGGGCCGCGCTGCCGGACGGCGCCGCCCACGGAGTGGCATAGCAAGCCGGAATCATCTTCGTTCCGGCTGGATCAAGACCCTCCCCCACAAAGCAGTTCCTGCTGGCCACGGCATGATGCCGGGGGCCGCGCCGCGCCTATTCCTGCCCGGTGCCCGGCCCGCGATCCCCGCGGTGTTCGTTGGGCACATGGTCCTTCGCTTCGATGAGATGCTGCTGAAGCTTCTCCTCGGCGTCCCGGCGGCGCTTCGCCGTATCCCGCATGTCCCTGGTGGACTGGGAGCCGCGGGGATCACGGTAGCCTGGACGGCGCCTGCCGGGCTGCTCCCCCGCGGGCTGTGACTCTACGTTCATTCCGGTTCCTCCTTTGGCCGCCCGTCAGGACCTACCGCATTCGGTCCCTGGTGCCCGGCAGTGGGTCAACCGCTGGCCGCGTCCCCCCTTTTGCGGATCTCCCGCCGTACCAGGGCCTGCAGCGCGGGAACCGGCGACGACGGATCCGCCGTCAGGCCGGCGCTCAGCCTCTCGGCCAGCAACTCCAGATCCTCCGGCGGGACGTCGGACAGGGCAGCAAATCGTGTGTAGAAGCGTTTGGCAGGAAGCCCCGCCCGCCGTCGGGCATCTTTTCGGGGCCGGCCGGCTCTTTCTCCGGCAGCGTGCAGCTGATTGTCCATGGTCCCCGTTCACAGAAAATTCCGTGGCCGACTGCATAGCCGCTCCCATAGTACAGCCGGGGACTGTCATCGGAAGTGACCCACGTCACCCAGGCGCGGCTCCGCGGCGGACGGTCAACTCCAGCCCAGCAACCTCAGCAGTGCCGCCGTTCCCGCTCCGGCGAGAACCACCACCAGGAAAGGGGCACGCAGCGCCAGGGCCACGGCGGCAGCGGCCAGCGCGCCGAGCCGTGCGTCGGCGGCCAGCGACTGGCCCGATGCCACGGCATTCACCACGGTGAGGGAGGCGAGCAGCCCGATGGTCATGGTTCCTGCTATGCGCGACATTCGCGGATCCTCCAGGAAGCGGGCCGGCACCAGGTAGCCCACCAGTTTCCAGGCATAGGCCAGGGCACAGGCCACCAGCAGCCAGAACCAGAGGCTCATGCGCCTGCTCCCGGAACAGGCCCGTGGTGGCCGCCGTCATGTTTTCCTCCGTGGCCCCCATCATGCCGGTGGCGCTCCCGGTAAGGATCCACGTCGGGTTCGAGGCCCTCGTCACTGCGCCCGTGGCTGAACCAGCCGATGGCTGCCGCTACGACGGCGGCCACCAGGATGGGCACGCCCGCGGGCACGAACGGAACGGCGATGACCGTGGCCACGGCGCACACCACAGCAATGGCCACGGGTTCGCGACCTTTGAGCCTCGGCCAGAGCAAGGCCAGGAAGGCGGCCACCGCGGCGCCGTCAAGGCCCCATTGCCTGGGGTCCCCGAGCGCCGCGCCGGCAAGGGCGCCTACGGCGGTAAACAGGTTCCACAGCACGTAGATCCCGATGCCGGCTGCCCAGAATCCGCGGCGCTGCTCTTCCGGATCAGTTTGTCCTGTGCTGGTGGCCGTCGATTCGTCGATGGTCAGCTGGGCGCCAACGTATTTCCGCCAACCGGTGGGCCTGAGCAGCGCGTTCAGCTGCATCCCGTAGATGCCGTTGCGGACGCCCAGCAGCGTTGCCGCGCTCATCGCCGCGATGCCGGAGCCTCCGCCTCCCACCACGCCGATGAACGCGAACTGTGAGCCGCCGCTGAAGAGCAGGAGGCTCAGGGCCATGGTCTGCCAGAAATTGAGCCCGGAGGTGACGGACAGCGCCCCGAAGGACACCCCGTACAGCCCGGTGGCGATGCTGATGGAGATACCCACCCGGACGGCCGGTGATCCCAGGAGAAGCATGGTCCAACTCAATCACAAGGAGGACGGGCGTCTGAAACCGGTCTGGAGCCGCTGGTGGGTCAGGCCCAGGCCAGCCCGGAGCTGCCGTAGGGGGGTGGCGGATTGCGGTAGTCGAGCGGCAGCCCGTCCAGCAGCAGCGGAGGCGGGACGTACCGGAGCTCCCCGAAGGAGCTGTCCATGGTCCGGTAGTCCGGCGGCGCGAGTCCTGCTGCTGCTTCGTGTGTTCCGGCTAGGGAGAACAGTTCCCCCGCGGTCCTCGCCAGCGACAGCCGGGCGGTTCCACCCAGGCCGGTACGACGGCGGCCGGCAAGGAGCGTGACTGCTGCGGCTGCCGCTCCGTACCCGGTGGCGTGGTCCAGCGCCTGGACGGGCAGGGCACCCGGGTGCCAGCCGCCGTCGTCCGTCTCCTGGCCGTAGAGGTCTGCAATCCCCGCGGCCGCCTGCACGATGCTGTCGAAGCCTCGCAGGCTGCTCCACGGCCCTGTTGCACCCCAGCTGTTCAGCGTGACCACGGCCAGCCCGGGGCGGGCCTCCAGCAGGGCACCGGTACCCAGCCCGAACCGGTCCAGCGCCCCCTTCCGGTAGCCGGTGACCACCACGTCGGCAGCTGCAATGAGGTCCCGCAGCCGGCTTTGGTTTTCGGGGCGGCCGAGGTCCGCCTCCGCACTGCGTTTGTCGAAACAGGTGTCCACGAACTGGTCGGACAGTTCGGGCAGCCGGGGCGGGTCGATCCTCAGGACGTCCGCGCCGAGCGCAGCCAGGAGCCGGGTGGCAACGGGACCGGCGATGACCCTGGTGAGGTCCAGGACGCGGACGCCGGCCAGCGGGCGTGCCCCGGTGCCGGCGCCAGCGGGTGGAGGACCTGCGCCAGCGGGTGGAGGACCTGCCGGAACCGCTTCCGGCCCCGGCATACCGGCCAGGCCCATCCCTGTGGTTTCGCCGTCGGAGGAAGTCAGGGAAATCCAGGGACCGGAACCGGCAGCCTCTCCCATCGGGGAGGCCAGCCACGCGCTGCGCGTCCGGACGGCAGCGGCAATCCCGCCCGCTGCCTGGATTGCCGCCTCCGCCTCAAGGGAAGCCATGGTCCGGAGCGCGGCATCCACCCCGGCAGGCGAGCGCGCGCCAAGGGCCTGCAGCAGGCGCTGCTCGTGGTGCGGGTAGTTGGCGTGCAGCCGGATCCAGCCGTCCTTCGTCCGCCGGAACCCGGACAACGGGGCAAACCCCTGCAGCTTCCGCCCGGCGATCCGCAGATGCCCGGACGAATCGAAGGCGGCGGCGGTCAGTGCCGGTGTGGTGGAGAACCTTGGGCGTCCACCGGTGTACTGGGTCAAGGCTGCCGCTGCGGCGGAGACGGCGCCCAGGGCGAGGCCCTCCACGTCCAGCGGCCCGGCCCACCAGCGGCGGGGACCGACGTCGTCCGGCTGTTTGCCCACGGCCGCCTACCGTCCCTGCGTCGAAGCCATCTGGAGCTGGCTCAGGACCCGGGCGGGCACATTGGTGGTGATTTCGTGGATCCCGAGTTCCTGGCAGAGGGCCACATCTTCCGGGGAGTCCACCGTCCACACGCGGAACCGCCGGCCGGAGCCGAGCCAGCGCTGGACGGTAGCCGGATGCCCGCGGACGTAATCGATGCCCGGCCCCGCCAGCCCTGCCAGGCGGCCGTCCAGGATCCGCTCGCCTTCCAGCTGCGTGGCTTTCATCAAGTTGGCAATGGCTCCGCCGGTGATCGGGCCCAGGCCAAGCCCGCCGCGGATTTCGTGGATATTGATGTCGTCCACCAGTTGGCAGACGTATTGCGCCGGGACGGACCGGAGCAGGTGCCGGACCGAGTCCGGGCTGAAGCTCATGAAAGTCACCGCCACGTTGTCCACGGTGGAGCCGGCGGGATCCCAGCCCTCCCGGCGCAGCAGCTCCAGGACCCTGTCCTCAAGCTTCAGCTGGTAGGGGCTGGGATGCTTCAGTTCGATTGCGAGCCTGACCGGCCGCCCGGCTCCCCGAAGAATGTCCAGCAGTTCGGGCAGGGTCAGGAACTGTGCCGACCGGGCACCGTACGCCTCCGGGATACGCACGCCCTTCCATGACGAGAAATCGAGGTGCCGCAGTTCGCGCAGTGTCCGCTCGGCCACCGGCCCCGTGCCGTCCGAGGTGCGGTCAAGGTTGGCGTCATGCAGCAGGACAACATGCTGGTCGCGGGTGAGGTGGACATCGCACTCCACGCCGTCCGCCCCGTCCGCCAGTGCCTGCAGGTAGGCGGCCCGTGTATGTTCGGCGAAGGCGGCGCTCGCGCCGCGGTGCGCAAAGACCAGCGGCCTCTTCGGCAGTGGCTCCTCAAACCTCATGCAGACACGGTAGCCGACCGCGCCGCCACTGCGGGGCTAGGCTTGGCATATGCAGGTGAACTCTGAGCCAACTACCCAGGAAGCCCCGCCCCAGCCCGCTCGCCCGGTGCCGGACCACGCCCACGCGGCCGCCGCCGTCGGCCGCCGGCTTGGTGACGGTGATGCCGACAAGGCGGCAGCGCTGCGGAAAATGAAGCTTGTGGCCCTGGGCCTGCTGATCGCCATGGCCGTTGTTTTTGTTGTCGCCTTCGCGCTGCAGGACGAGTATCCCTGGCTGCAGTATGTGCGGGCGGCCGCGGAGGGCGGCATGGTGGGCGCCCTGGCCGACTGGTTCGCCGTGACGGCGCTGTTCAAGTACCCGATGGGCATCAAGATCCCGCACACCGCGATCATTCCGCGGCGGAAGGACCAGATCGGCGCCTCGCTGGGCGAGTTTGTGGAAACCAACTTCCTGTCCGAACAGGTGGTCCATGAGAAGCTTGCCAGCGTCAACATCGCCCGCCGGGCCGGCGAATGGCTCGCCACGCCTGCAGGCGCCGAGCGGGTGGCCAAGGAAGGCGCGGCGCTCATCCGCGGCGCGTTCAAGGTCCTCAACGACGACGACGTCCAGGCGGTCATCGAGGGAATGGTGCGCAAGCATCTGCTCACTCCGCCGTGGGGACCTCCGGTGGGCAAGATGGCGGAGCGGATCTTCCACGACGGGCACCACCACAAGCTCGTTGACCTACTGGTGGACCGGGCAGCTGACTGGGTCAGCGAGAATCACCAGACGGTGAGCCGGCTGGTCTCCGACCGCTCCCCCACCTGGGTTCCGCAGTTCGTGGACGGGCTCGTGGGAGACAAGGTGTACATCGAATTCCTCAAATTTGTCCGGGCAGTGCAGGCGGACCCGAACCACCAGGTCCGTCAGTCGATCGACAAGTACTTGAACGACCTCGCCCAGGACCTGCAGCACGATCCTGCGATGATCGCCCGAGCTGAGGACATCAAGGCCCAGGTCCTGGGGGACCCTGAGGTCCGCGAACTGGCCTCCCGAACCTGGGGAACGGTGAAGAACGCCCTGCTGGGTGCCGTGGACGATCCCGACAGCGACCTGACCATCAAGTTCAAGGCCGCGGTCCGGGACTTCGGTTCCCGCCTGGTCAGCGATCCCGAGCTTGCCGGCAAGGTCAACGCCTGGATCGGCGACGCCGCCGGGTATCTGGTGCGCACCTACCGCTCGGACATTGCCGGGGTCATCACGGATACCGTGGCGCGCTGGGACGCCGAGGAGACGTCGCAGAAAATCGAGCTCCAGGTGGGCAAGGACCTGCAGTTCATCCGGATCAACGGCACCGTGGTGGGGTCGCTGGCCGGGCTGGCGATCTTCACGGTGGCCCACCTGGTCTTTGGCTGAGCGCCGCTGCCGGCCAGGGGCGGACGTTTAGGCGAAGGACTCCAGCTCAATCCCGGCAGCAACCAGGCCTGCCCGCACTCCCGCGGCCATCTCCACGGCGCCCGGAGTATCGCCGTGGATGCACAGCGAATCGGGCCGAACCTGAACCACGGTGCCGTCAACGGCCACCACTTCGCCCTTGGTGGCCAGCCGGACCGCCCGCTCCACCACCGCATCGACGTCGTGCAGGACGGCGCCATCCTGCGAGCGGGGGAGCAAAGTTCCGTCGGCCTGGTAGGCGCGGTCCGCGAAGGCTTCAACGAACACCGGGTGGCCGGCCTTCTGTGCCTGCTTCAGCAGCTCCGAGCCCGGCAGCCCCAGGATGGGCAGTCCGGGGTCGTAGGCGTTGACGGCCGCCACCACGGCCTCGGCCTGTCCGGCATCATGCACCAGCCGGTTGTACAGCGCCCCGTGGGGCTTCACGTAGTCCACGGAGGCACCCACGGCGTGCGCGACGCCGTCGAGCGCTCCCAGCTGGTACAGCACATCGCCGAACAGCTCATCGAAACTGGCATCCAGCGATCGCCGGCCGAAGCCTGCCAGGTCCCGGTACCCCACGTGCGCACCGACAGTGACGTCGAGCTCGTAGGCTGCCCGGCAGCTGTCCAACATGGTGATGGGGTCGCCGGCGTGGAACCCGCAGGCCACGTTGGCGCTGGTCACCAGCTGGAACATCGCGGCGTCGTGCCCCATCTTCCAGGAGCCGAATGATTCGCCGAGGTCAGCGTTGAGATCCAAAGGTGTTGCCTTCCAGCGTCTGCTTGTCGGGAGCTGCGGCGGCCTTCAGCTCCCCGGGGATGGTGTCCGGCATGGGTCCGAACGCTTCCTTGGCGTTCGACACCACGGCGCGGCCCATCATGAGGTTACCCGCTCCGCCCACCACCGCCCCGATCCCGAAGGGCAGGGCCCTTCCAAACAGCGCCGTGCCCTGGCGTTTGAGCAGGTTCTTGAGGAAAGCCTTCTGGATCCGGCTCCGGATGCTGCTGAACCCCGGCATCGGCATCGATTTGGACAGCATGCTGCCCCAGGCCTGGGTGGCGTTCGCGCCTTTGCCCGCAACCTGCCCGCTGAGCGCCCCGAGGAGGGACGTCCCCTCCTCGCCGAGCATGATGGCCATGACCATGGTGCTGGCCTTCTCCGGGTTGGTCAGCCGGATGCCATGGAGTTCGGCCAGTGAAGTGGCATACAGGGCTGTCGCTTCCAGGAATCCGACAGTGGCTGCCGCCGAAAGTCCCAGCGACGCCACCGTTCCCACGCCGGGCACCGCGGCGGTGGCACCCACCACCGCCCCGCCGCCCGTGACGGCACGCAGGTAGTCGCGCTCCAAAATGTCGGCCAGCTGGGCGGCGGTGGCACGCGGATGCTTCTTCTGCAACCGCCGGAGATAGGCCACCACGAACGGGCGCTGGATTTCCACCGCCTTCAGCAGCATGTTGTGGACACCGGGCTTGGGGTTGCCCTCAGCGTCGAACACCGCGTTGTGGGCGGTTTCCTGTGCGATTCGTACTGCGGGATTGCTGCGCCTGGCCATGGTCACCTCATTCAAATCGACCTGCAGCGGGAAGGCTGCCGTGCTCCTCCATCCTAAGTGGATAAACACTAAGCATGCTTAACTTCGGCGCCTTGGCCTGCCGCCGCCCGGTGGGGTCCGCCGGCGTCCGCTCACTTCCTTGCCTGCTCTTTCTCGGCCAGGCCGGTGCCGGTGCTTCCGCCGGCCGCAGCCTCGTCTGCCCGCAGCTCGGCCTTGAACACCTCGAACCGGGCGAGGTGCGCGGGCCGGCGCCGCAGGACTGCCCATGCCGCACCCAGGACCACGAACCAGGCGGGGGTGGCCAGCAGGGCGGCGAGGGTGTCGGCCTGGGTGGTCAGCGCCCAGAGGACGAAGGCGAAGAACGCGAAGACCGCCCACACAACGGGAACGCCGCCGGGCATCTTGAACTTCGAGGCTGCATGCAGGTGCGGGCGGCGGCGCCGGAACGCCAGATAGCTGGCCAGGATCATGGACCAGACGAAGATGAAGCACACGGCGGACACGGTGGTGACCATTTCGAAGGCCTTGCCGACGTCCTGGCCTGCGTACATGAGCACGACGCCGGAGAGCAGCAGCACGCACGACAGGAACAGCGCGTTGCTGGGTACCTTCTTCGGCGACAGCCGGGCGAAGACGCCCGGTGCATCCCCCTCCTGGGCCAGGCCGAACACCATCCGGGAGGTGGAGTAGATGCCGGAGTTTGCGGAGGACATGGCGGAGGTCAGGACCACCAGATTGACCACGGTGGCGGCGGCGCCCAGCCCGGCCAGGGAGAACATGCCAATGAACGGGCTGTGTCCGGCGGCGAACTGGGTCCACGGGGTGACGGACATCAGGATGATCAGCGCGCCGACGTAGAACAGCAGGACGCGGACGGGGATGGCGTTGATGGCCCTCGGCAGATTCCGCTCCGGGTTCTTGGCTTCCGCCGCCGTGGTGCCCACAAGCTCGATGCCCACGAAGGCGAAGACGGCGATCTGGAATCCGGCCACGAAGCCCATGAATTCATTGGGGAAGAAGCCGCCGTGGCTCCACAGGTTGCTGAAGCCGGCCGTTCCGGCGTCGCTCTGGAAGCCGGTGAAGATCATGAACAGGCCGACGATGATCAGAGCGGCGATGGCGATGATCTTGATCAGGGCGAACCAGAATTCGGTTTCGCCGAAGGCCTTGACTGTGGCGAGGTTCAGCAGGAGCAGGATGGCGACGGTGGCCAGCCCTGGGATCCACAGCGGCAGTGCCGGCCAGAGCTCCCGGGAGTAGCCCGCGATGGCGATGACGTCCGCGATCCCGGTGATCACCCAGCAGAACCAGTAGGTCCAACCGGTGAAGAAGCCTGCCCACGGCCCCAGGAGGTCGGCCGCGAAGTCGCTGAAGGATTTGTAGTTCAGGTTGCTGAGCAGCAGTTCGCCCATGGCGCGCATAACGAAGAACAGCATGAAGCCGATGACCATGTACACGAAGATCACGGAAGGGCCCGCGGCGGAGATGGTCTTTCCGGAGCCCATGAAGAGGCCGGTACCGATTGCGCCGCCGATGGCGATGAGCTGGATGTGCCGGTTGCTGAGCTGGCGTTCGAGGTGGGGAGGTTCGCTGTGTGCGGCCTTGCCGGAAGGGGAAGCGCCGTGGGGTGGCTGGCCGCCCGGGGACGCGGGGGGATGAATCGTCATGAGGAACTCCATCGTTCAAGCAGCACCGGATGCTGCATAGATTCGGTTCCTCCCCGCTCTGTACATGACCTGAGAGTTTCCGCAGCCGTGAAGGCGTGCTTGCACCGTCGGTGAGCCGGGACCTGCCCGGCTGCTTTCCAGAGTTGCCTTTCCGCGGCGGTACATGGGCCTGAGAGTTTCCTGGGGAGGGTTTGCTCCTACGGCGCCTGCTGGATGTACCTGGCAGGGCTCTCCCGCCACAGGTCAAAGGCATGTTCAGTTAGAAAAAGTTGCTTCGCATGGACCGCTGCCGGCAGGCCGCCCCGAATCGGTGGAGCCGGTCCGGCACGGCGCCGGTCAGGTTCAGTGTGGTTCCGGTCACGCAGCATTGTCAAACCCCCAACCAGGAATCCGGGGGCGTGGCAAGCGCCGATTTGCCACGGGCAGGCAAGGCCGTGTACCTTGTGAGCCGAATCACCCACATTTGAATAAGCCTTTCGAGCTGTGACGGGAGAGCTCTCCCGGACCACCACCGGACAGGCGCCGTAGGAGCAAATCCTCCCCAGGAATCTCTCAGGCCCATGTACCGTCACAGCGAGGCGACTCTGGAAAGCAGCCCGGCTTCCTGCCGGACTCACCGACGGTGCAAGAGTGCCCTGCCATGAGCAGGTGTCCTCGGAATCTCTCAGGTCCAATACAGAGCGGGGAGGAACCCATCCATGCCGTGCCATCCGTGGCCGGCCAGACCTGGAGTTCCTCATGACGATTCAATCCAACCCATCGGCCTTCGCCGACCGCCATATCGGCGTGCGCCGCCAGGCCGACGTCGACACCATGCTCAAGGCCATCGGCTACGACAGCGTGGACGGGCTCGTGGACGTTGCCGTTCCGGGATCCATCCGCCAGGAGCACGCGCTCCGGCTTGAGGACGCCCTCAGCGAGGTGGAGGTCCTCGCCGAACTGCGCAGGCTTGCGGCCAGGAACAAGACCGCGGTCCAGATGATCGGCCAGGGCTATTACGACACCGTGACGCCGCCGGTGATCCGCCGCAACATCCTGGAGTCCCCGGCCTGGTACACGGCTTACACCCCGTACCAGCCTGAGATTTCGCAGGGCCGGCTTGAAGCCCTGCTGAACTTCCAGACCATGGTCCAGGACCTGACCGCCCTTCCGGTGGCGAACGCGTCCCTTCTGGATGAAGCTACGGCCGTGGCCGAGGCCGTCCTGCTGATGCGCCGGGCCAACAAGAACAAGGACGCCAAGGACGGCAAGACGGTCCTGGATTCCGATTGCCTACCGCAGACCATCGCCATCGTGCAGGGGCGGGCCGAGGCCCTGGGCTTCGACGTGGAGGTCGCGGATCTCTCCAAGGGGCTTCCCGACGGCGCCATCAACGGCATCGTCCTCCAGCAGCCCGGCGTGTCCGGCCGGGTGTGGGACCAGTCCGCGGTTATCACAGCGGCCAAGGAACGCGGTGCGCTTGTCACCGTCGCTGCCGACCTGCTCGCCCTGACCCTGATCACCCCTCCCGGCGAGCAGGGCGCGGATATCGCCGTTGGCTCCACCCAGCGTTTTGGTGTCCCGTTGTTCTTTGGCGGCCCGCACGCTGCCTACATGGCGGTCCGGACCGGGATGGAGCGCACGCTTCCCGGCCGCATCGTCGGCGTCTCCAAGGACGACGCCGGTGCCCCCGCCTACCGCCTTGCCCTGCAGACCCGCGAGCAGCACATCCGCCGCGAGAAGGCCACGTCCAACATCTGCACCGCCCAGGCGCTGCTGGCCATCGTCTCCTCCTTCTACGCCGTCTACCACGGACCGGACGGGCTGAAGGCCATCGCGGAGCGGGTCAACCACAACGCGCGGATCCTCGCCACTGCGCTTGGCGCCGTGGGCCGGGAGCTGGTCACCGATTCGTTCTTTGACACCCTCACCGTCCGCGTGCCGGGCAAGGCCCGCAAGGTCCTCACCGCCGCCGAGGCACGCGGCATCAACCTGCGCCTCATCGACGAGGACACCGTGGGTGTCTCCATTGATGAGACGACGACGGCGGCAACCCTTTCCGCCGTTGCCGTCGCCTTTGGCGCCGGTCCCGTCGGGGACGCGAAGGGGTTCGAACTGCCCGCAACCGTGCTCCGCACCTCGGACTTCCTGCAGCACCCGGTGTTCAACACCCACCGGTCCGAAACCCAGCTGCTGCGCTACATCCGCAAGCTCTCTGACCGTGACCTGGCGCTGGACCGGACCATGATTCCGCTGGGCTCGTGCACCATGAAACTGAACGCCACGGCCGAGATGGAGGCCATTTCCTGGCCGGAGTTCGCCTCAATCCACCCGTTCGCCCCGGATTCCCAGACCGAGGGCTGGCGTGAACTGATCGCAGGCCTGGAAGCGGACCTGGCCGAGATCACCGGCTATGACCAGGTGTCCATCCAACCCAACGCCGGGTCCCAGGGCGAGCTCGCCGGCCTGCTCGCGATCCGCGGCTACCACCGTTCCCGCGGCGAGGGCCAGCGCAATGTCTGCCTGATCCCGGCCTCGGCGCACGGCACCAACGCCGCGTCCGCGGTGCTCGCGGGGATGAAGGTCGTGGTGGTGGCCACCGCCGCCGACGGCACCATCGACCACGCTGACCTGTACGCGAAGATCGACGCCCACAAGGACGCACTGTCGGCGATCATGATCACCTACCCGTCCACCCACGGCGTGTACGACGGGGACGTCCGCGAGGTCTGCGACGCGGTCCACGCCGCCGGCGGACAGGTCTACATCGACGGCGCGAACCTCAACGCCCTGGTGGGTTTGGCGCAGCCGGGCAAGTTCGGCGGGGACGTGTCCCACCTGAACCTGCACAAGACCTTCTGCATCCCGCACGGCGGCGGCGGACCCGGCGTCGGACCCGTCGCGGCCAAAGCCCACCTGGCACCCTTCATGCCCGGGGACGCCACCAAGGCAGCCCACGAAGAGGGTCATGGCGTAGCAATTTCCGCGTCACGCTTCGGCTCCGCCGGGGTGCTCCCCATCTCCTGGGCCTACGTGAAGCTGATGGGCGGCCAAGGCCTGACCGAGGCCACCAAGTCAGCACTGCTGGCCGCGAACTATGTCGCCTCCCGGCTGAACGAGTACTTCCCGGTGCTCTACACCGGTGAAGGCGGGTTGGTGGCGCACGAGTGCATCCTGGACCTGCGCGACTTGACCGCGAAGACCGGGGTCACGGCCGAGGACGTGGCCAAGCGGCTGATCGACTTCGGTTTCCACGCCCCCACCCTGTCCTTCCCCGTGGCCGGGACGCTGATGGTGGAACCCACCGAGTCCGAGGACCTGGCCGAGATCGACCGGTTCATCGAAGCGATGATCACCATCCGCAAGGAAATCGACCAGGTCGCCGCCGGGGACTTCACTGTTGGCGATTCACCGCTGCGCCGGGCACCGCACACGGCATCCGCCGTCGTGTCCTCGAACTGGGACCGCGCCTACCCGCGCGAGCAGGCAGCCTTCCCCGTCCACCACCTCAAGCAGGACAAGTACTTCCCGCCCGTGGGCCGGATCGACGGCGCCGCCGGGGACCGCAACCTCGTCTGCTCCTGCCCTCCCCTCGAAGACTTCGAAAACTAAGGACATGCCCATGACTGAGAACTACGCAGCTCTCTACGAGCAACACAAGAAGGCCGGCGCCTCCTTTACGGACTTCGGCGGCTGGCAGATGCCCCTCAAATACAACTCCGAACTGGCCGAACACCACGCCGTCCGCAACGCAGCCGGCCTGTTCGACCTCTCCCACATGGGCGAAGTCTGGGTCACCGGCCCGCAGGCGGCAGCCTTCCTGGACTACGCCCTTGCCGGAAAGTTGTCCGCGGTGGCCGTGGGCAAGGCCAAGTACTCACTGATCTGTGACGCCGACGGCGGCATCATCGACGACCTCATCACCTACCGCCGTGCCGAGGACCGGTACCTGGTGGTCCCCAACGCCGGCAACGCCAAGGCGGTTGTGGCTGCTCTGCTCGAGCGCGCCGCCGGTTTCGACGTGAAGGTTGAGGATGCTTCCGCGGAGACTTCCTTGATCGCTGTGCAGGGCCCGGCAGCCCAGGCCATCCTGCTGAAGCTCGTCCCGGCTGACCAGCACGCCCTGGTCCGTGAGCTGAAGTACTACGCCGCGGTGGAGGCCGGCGTCGCGGTCAACGGCTCTGTCCAGGAGCTGCTGATTGCCCGCACGGGCTACACCGGCGAGGACGGCTTCGAAATCTACGTTCCCAACGTGGACGCGCCCGCGCTCTGGGAGGCACTGCTGGCTGCCGGCGAAGAGCACGGGCTGGTCCCCGCCGGCCTTGCCGCACGGGATTCGCTGCGCCTCGAGGCCGGGATGCCCCTCTACGGCAACGAACTCTCGCGCCACGTCAACGCCTATGCGGCGGGACTCGGTCCGGTAGTTTCCCTGGCCAAGGAAAGCGACTTCGTGGGCAAGGAGGCGCTGGCAGCGATCAAGGCCGCCGGCGTCGGCTCCACCATGGGCCAAAAGCTCGTGGGCCTCAGGGGCACCGGCCGGCGTGCGGCCCGCGCGCACTACCCGGTCCTCCAGGACGGCACCCTGGTGGGCGAGGTGACCTCCGGCCAGCCCAGCCCCACCCTCGGCTACCCGGTGGCCATGGCCTACGTCGCGGTCGAATACTCGGCCCCCGGCACCGTCCTGGACATCGACCTCCGCGGCAAGCCCGAACGCTTCGAAGTGGTCGAACTTCCCTTCTACAAACGCCAAAAGTAACCACCCAGACTTAGCAAGCAAAGGAAAAACACATGAGCAAAGTTGTTGCTGAACTGAAGTACTCCGCCGAGCACGAGTGGGTTGCCGCGGATGGGTCGGGTCCGGTGGGAATCGGCATTTCCGCCGTCGCCGCCGACGCCCTGGGCGACATCGTCTACGTGGACCTGCCAGAGGTCGGTTCCACCGTGACCGCCGGCGAAACCTGCGGCGAGGTGGAATCCACCAAGTCCGTGTCCGACCTCTACGCCCCGGTGACCGGCGAGGTCGTCGAAATCAACGACGGCGTGGTTGCCGACCCCGCCCTGATCAACACCGATCCCTACGGCGCCGGCTGGCTGTTCAAGGTGGCCGTGACCGAGGAAGGCCCGCTCCTGTCCGCCGAGGAATACGCCGCAGCGAACGGCGGCGAACTGTGAGCGCCGCAGCGGGGACCGTAGTGTTCCAGCAGGTGGAGTCGCCGAGCCTGAATGCGGACCTGTCCGCCCTGGACCCGGAGATCGCGGCAAAGATCGACGACGAACTGGGCCGCCAGCGCGACGGCCTTGAGATGATCGCCTCGGAGAACCACACCGCCGTGGCAGTCATGCAGGCGCAGGGCTCCGTGCTGACCAACAAGTACGCCGAAGGCTACCCCGGGAAGCGCTACTACGGCGGCTGCGAGCACGTGGACGTCATCGAACAGCTCGCCATCGACCGGATCAAGGCCCTGTTCGGCGCGGAATTCGCCAACGTGCAGCCGCATTCCGGTGCACAGGCGAACGCCTCGGTGATGCACGCGCTGATCAAGCCCGGCGACACCATCATGGGCCTGAACCTCGCCCACGGCGGGCACCTGACCCACGGCATGAAGATCAACTTCTCCGGCAAGCTCTACAACGTGGTGCCGTACGGCGTCCGCGAGGACACCCACACCGTGGACATGGCCGAAGTGGAGCGCCTGGCCCAGGAGCACAAGCCGGCGCTGATCGTGGCCGGCTGGTCCGCCTACGCCCGGCAGCTGGACTTCGCGGAGTTCCGCCGGATCGCCGACTCGGTAGGTGCGTATCTGATGGTTGACATGGCCCACTTCGCCGGGCTGGTAGCCGCGGGGCTGCACCCCTCCCCTGTGCCGCACGCCCATGTCACCACGTCCACCACGCACAAGACCCTCGCCGGTCCGCGCGGCGGCATCATCCTCACCAACGACGCCGACATCGCCAAGAAAATCAACTCCGCTGTGTTCCCGGGCCAGCAGGGCGGCCCGCTGGAGCACGTGATCGCCGGCAAGGCCGTGGCCTTCAAGATCGCCGCGTCCCCCGAGTTCAAGGAACGCCAGGAACGCGTCCTGGCCGGTGCCCGGATCCTGGCCGAACGCCTGGTCCAGCCCGACGTTACCGCCAAGGGCATCACCGTGGTGTCCGGCGGCACCGACGTGCACCTGGTCCTCGTGGACCTGCGGAACTGTGAACTCGACGGCCAGCAGGCCGAAGACCGACTCGCCGCGATCGACATCACCGTCAACCGCAACGCCGTCCCCTTCGACCCCCGCCCGCCGATGGTCACCTCCGGCCTGCGCATCGGCACCCCCGCCCTTGCGACCCGCGGCTTCGGCGAGGACGCCTTCCGCGAGGTTTCGGACATCATCGCCGAGGCTTTGACGGCCGACGCCGACGCCGACCTTTCCGGACTCCGTCACCGCGTCGACGCACTCGCAAAGGCCCACCCCCTCTACCCCGGACTGTAATCACCTCCGGGGCCGCCGGACCGGACATTTTCACGCGTGCTGCTCCTTCGTCGCTTTGACGCACGCTTTCGAAAAGTCCGGCTCCGCCGGCCTCTCGTGCCCACGTCGCCTGGGTGACGGGCCCTCGGAGTGGGCGGGGCATCCGGCAGCATGCGTCTAAGGGAGCGTCACGTCCGCGCAGCGGGCGTCTTCGCGACCGAGCATGCAGAGGATGTCCTGGCCGCTCCACTCAACCCGACCACATGCGTTTTTAGTTAGGAAGACCCGTTATGGCTGTTGGCGTTTTTGATCTCTTTTCGATTGGGATCGGTCCGTCGTCGTCCCATACTGTGGGGCCGATGCGGGCT
>NZ_JBNHFJ010000028.1:0-26211 GCF_059090105.1 Arthrobacter sp. K410C | reverse complement strand
TGAACCTGATCTGGCCGCGGCCGGAGATCTACAACTCGGTGCCGCCCTTTGAGTGGTACCTGCAGTGGGGCGGGGTGCTCTTCGTGGGCGCCGTCGCGGTGGGCGGGACCCTGCTGTACCGCCTGAAGATCCGGCACCAGACAGGTGTCCTGGCAGAGCATGCCGCCGCCGCCCGGCCCGCCGCAGACGTCCGCGATCCGGATGCTCCGTCGGAACCCCAACTGGTGACAGCGCCCCTCTCCAACCCGTAGCACTGTCCAACCCGGGAACGTAACTGGGACGGGCGCCCCTCCACCATGGCGGAGGGGCGCCCGCAGGCATTCCCCGGCCAGATGGACCTAACATGTCCCACATGAAGGTTGCCCGAGAGGCCCGCTCCGCTGCCGTGATCATCAACTCCCGATCACGCCGGGGGGCCGCCGCGCGCGAACTGGCGGTGGATGCCCTGCACAAGGCAGGCGTGCCGGTCTCCGCCGTGCATCACGTGCATTCGGGGGCCGAGTTGGCCGGGACTCTGGACCGGGTGGTTGCGGACGGGCATGACCTGGTGGTCGTGGGTGGCGGCGACGGGACGGTTTCCTACGCCGCCGGCCGGATTGCCGGCACAGAAGTGATCCTCGGAGTCCTTCCGCTGGGCACCGCCAACGACCTCGCCCGCACCCTGGAGATCCCGGACAACCTGGCGCAGGCGTGTGCCGCCATCGCGGACGGGAAGGTGGTGGACATCGACCTTGGGCGGGCAAACGGCCAGCCCTTCCTCAACGTCGCCTCCGCCGGACTGTCCGTCCGGGTCACTGAGGCACTCAGCCCCGGCCTTAAACGGCGCCTCGGGCCGCTGGCGTACGGCATTGCCACCCTGCGTGCGTATGCCCGGCACGAGCCGTTCCGTGCCCGGCTTGAGTTCCCGGACGGGGACCACGAGCCATTGCAGCTCGAGGGCCTGCTCCAGGTGGCCGTCGGCAACGGCAGGCACTACGGCGGCGGCAACACGGTTTCTCCCACGGCCGGGATCGATGACCACATCCTCGACATCTACGCCATCCTGGCAGCACCGCTTCGGGAGCACGTGAAGATCGCACGGCAGCTCCGGGATGGAAGATTCGTTGAGCATGACCGGGTGTACCACCTGACCAGCCGGTCCGTCCGGCTGGTTACCGAACCGCCGATGCCGGTAAACCTCGACGGCGAGATTGCAGCCGTCACCCCCGCTGACTTCACCATCCAGCGGAACGCGGTCCATGTCGTGGTGCCGCAGGCCAGCGCCGGCGCCATGTTCGACGGACCGCCCGCCCCGCCGGTGCTCCCGGCCTAAAAAGCCTCAGGCAGCCTTCACCAGCGGGAGCTCGTCCCAGTGCGTTGTGTACCGGGGGGACTGCATGCCGCGCTTCATGGACCAGTCCACGCCGCCTTTGATGCCGCCGTGGCCGAGCCCGATGGAGCCGCGCCCGAAGCGGCGGCTGACGTCCTCCAGGAGCGGGCCGATGCCGCGTTCTTCATGCCGGTTCTCGAAGGGCTCCAGGGGAGACTGGTTTCCGGCGGGGCGCAGGTCCGTGAGCATGAGTCCGGCCTTGGCGTACTTCAACCCGTCGCGGATGAGGGGCAGCAGGGCATGGGTGGCCTTGGTCAGCAGGAGCGGATCCGCCGTGGGCATGGGAAGGGACAGGCACACCGAAGGGTAGGCCTGTTCGTGCTGCCTGAACGGGGAAGTGGCCGCGAACGCCGTCAGGACTTTCGCCTGCAGGCCGTGCTTTGCGAGCCGGGCGCTCGCCTGCTGGCCATAGATGCTGAGCACCTGCCGCATGCCGTCAACGGTGGTGACCGGCGTGGAGAAGGAGCGGGAAAAGATGAGCTGGTCCCGGCCAAGGCGCTCCTCCTCCATGGGAATGCACGGGATGCCACGCAGCTCCAGCACCGTTCGCATCAGCACCACCGAGAACTTGTCGCGGATGACTACAGGGTCCGCGCGGACCAGGTCCAGCACCGTGAAGATGCCCAGGACATTCAGGCGCCTGGTCAGCCGGGCCGCGATGCCCCACACCTCGTCCACGGGGAGCCGGCCCAGCAGGGCCTCCCGAACCGGTGCCGGTACGGCCTCCCAGTGGCAGACCCCGCCGAAGGAGGCGTTGTTCTTCGCCCACTTGTTGCACAGCTTGGCCAGCGTCTTGGTGGGCGCTATCCCCACGCAGACCGGGACACCCACGTTCCGCCGGACCGCGGCCTTCATGTCCCGGCCGAGTGCCAGCAGCTCTTCGGGCCGGCCCTTCACGCCCAGGAAGGCCTCGTCGATGCTGTAAACCTCCAGCCACGCCGAATGCCTGCCGAGAAGCTCCATCACCCGGGCGCTGATATCGCCGTACAGCTCATAGTTGCTGGACTTCGCCACCAGGCCCCACTCCTTTGCCCGGGGTGCGAGCTTGAACCAGGGATCACCGGTCTTGATGCCCAGTGCCTTCGCCTCCGGGGAGCGGGTTACCGCGCAGCCATCGTTGTTTGACAGCACGACCAGCGGCCGCCCTTCAAGCGAGGGATCGAAGGCGCGCTCGGCCGAGGCGTAGAAGCAGTTCACGTCCACATGGGCGATCTGCGGCATCTGCCGCATCAGGGCCGGTTTGCGCATGGCCCTCCCTCCGCAATCGGCAGGTCAAACATGGTGCAGGCACCTGGTGGCCACGCCCCACACGGTCAGCTCGGATAACGCGGGGACCCGGATGTCCGGGTACTTCGGGTTCTCCGCCTGCAGCACCACCCCCGTGGACGTGATGCGCAGCCGCTTGACCGTCAGCTCTCCATCCAGCACGGCGACCACCACCGAACCGTCCTTGGGCTCAAGGGCCCGGTTGACGATTAGTTCGTCACCGTCGCTGATGCCGGCGCCCTCCATCGAGTCTCCGGTCACGCGCACCACGAACGTGCTGGTGATGTCCTTGATCAGGTGCGCGTTCAGGTCGATCCGGCCATCGAAGTAGTCCTGCGCCGGCGACGGGAAGCCGGCCGCAACGGCGACAGGAGAGATCAGGACCGACAGGTACGAGGCGCCCGCATCTATCACGCGGGGACCAACTATAACACCCACAACACACCCTTATTCGAAAATATGTTCGATTAGTTCAGTGTAGCGCCGCGGGCTGACAAGCGGACCTCCCGGCTGCCGGAATCATCCCGTTGGCGGCCGCCACGTAGACTTGCAGGATGCGGTTGGTGGCAAGCGATATTGACGGAACGATCCTCGGGCACGACGGAAAAATCAGCGACCGCACCGTCCGCGCCTTCCACGCCTGCCGGGACGCCGGCGTCGAACTCGTCTTCGTGACCGGCCGTCCGCCCCGCTGGCTGCATCCGCTCCAGGACCAGCTGGGCCATACCGGGACGGTCATCTGCTCCAACGGGGCGGTGGTCTGGGACCTCGAAACGGACAAGCTGGTTTCGGCCCGCACGCTTAGCATCGCCGCGGTGCTGGAAATCCGCCGCATCATCAAGGACCTCCGCCCGGCTGCACTGTTCGCCGCGGAAACGCTCACCGGCTTCCACCTCGAGCCCGGGTTCATCGAAAACGAGTCAAGCGAACTCCTGTCGCAGTTCACCCCGGCGCCGCTGCGGGAAACCCTGGTTGACGATGACAGCGTGGTGAAGTTCCTCGCCATCGTCCGGGACGGCACTCCGGACGAGTTCCTCGCCGAGGTGCGCCCCGCCGTCGAACATCTCGCCGCCGCCACGCACTCCTCGCCGGGCGTGCCCATGCTGGAACTGTCCCTGCCCGGCGTGAACAAGGCCGTCACCCTGGCCGAGTACGCACGGGCGCTGGGCATTGACGCCTCCGACGTTGTGGCCTTCGGTGACATGCCCAACGACATCGAGATGCTCCGCTGGGCGGGCCACGGCTATGCCATGGCCAGCGGCCACCCAGAGGCGATCGCCGCGGCAGGGCAGCGGGCACCGCATTTTGACGACGACGGCGTGGCCCAGGTTTTGGAGGTGCGGCTTGCTTCGCTGGGTGCGCCGCGTTCGTGATTTCCGCGCCCGCCGCTGTTTTCTCAGCTGGCGCTCACCTCGCGTTCACCTTTGCTCCGTAGCGTGAACCCCGGAGAGCAGGCTCCTCTCCTGCAGGCTGAAGGGGTAGGGATGGCACGGAATACCAAGCGGGACATCGCCGATGCACCATTGCGCAGGGCAACGCCTGCGCCGCACTGGAAGAAGCTGCGGCAGGGCGACCGCGTCCGGGTCCTGCTGACCCCCGGGTTCGAAGCCGGAGGCGTGGTGGACGCGGTCACGCCGGACAACACCGTGGTGTGGATCAATCTCGACGGCGGCCGCGGCCGCACGCTGCTGCACTGCGGCGACGGCGTCGAGATCCTGCCGCACGAAGACTGACCCGGGTGTCCGCCAGCGGCCCGGCCTGCTCCGGTACGCTCACTTTGTGACCCTGCCGTTCTTCGCCAACCCGGATGCCGCCGGCAACCAGCTGCCCATCGCCATGGCCCACCGTGGCTTCTCCCTTGAAGGGCTGGAGAACACAAGGGCCGCCTTCCGGGCAGCCGTCGACCTCGGCTACCGCTACCTGGAAACGGATGTCCACACCACGTCCGACGGCGTGCTGCTCCTCTTCCACGATGACACGCTGGACCGGGTGACGGACGGCCGGGGCAGGGTTTCGGAGTTGACGGCCGGCGAAGTTGCCAAGGTGCGCATCGGTGGCCGGGAGCCCGTCCCGACGTTTGACGGACTGGTCCCGGAACTGCCGGGCATCCGGTTCAACCTGGACGTCAAGGACTGGGGCTCAGTCACCAGCACCGCGGCCGCCATTGAGCGCCACCGGGTGCATGACCGGGTGCTGGTCACCAGCTTTTCGGACCGGCGGCGGCGGGCGGTGCTGAAGCGGCTCAGCCGCCCGGTTGCGGCCTCGGCCGGGGTTGCGTCGATCGCCCTATTCACTTTCCTGGGCCCGGTGCTGCCGGGGCCTGCGTTCCGGTGGTTGATGCGCCGGGTCCTGTCCGGCGTCCACGCACTGCAGGTTCCGGCGCGCCGCGGCCGCATTGAAGTTGTCACCCCCGGATTTGTCCGCCGGGCGCACGGCCTTGGCCTGGCGGTACACGTCTGGACCATCAACGAACCCGCGGAGATGCGCCGCCTGCTGGACCTGGGTGTGGACGGCCTGGTCACCGACCGCGCCGACCTGCTCAGGAAGGTGCTTACGGAAAGAGGCGGGTGGCCGCCGGGGCCACCCGCCTGATCCCATGTTCGGCCGGTGCTAGCCCCGGCCCGTGCTGGTGGACGGGTCCTGGTCGCCTTCCGTCGGGTCGGCGCGCAGCTCATCCGGGTTGCTGTCCGGCAGTCCGCCCGCAACGCCGCTGGGGCCGCCGCTTCCTGCCGCCCCCGCTCCAGCCGGGGCGGCTGCACTGCCTGTCAGCCCGTCGTCGCCCGTTCCACGGCCGGCTTCAGCCCGGTCATTGTTCGTTTCGTCAATATCCCCGCCAAAGGGGTTCTCGGAGACCGGCCCGGGCGCCGGCCCGGTCTTCAAGCCCGGTGCCTTCTCCTTTTCAGCCTCCATGGCGTTGGACCCCTCGCTGATGGAGGAGTGGACCTCCACGTCGTCATTGGGGTCCGTGGGGTCGGGAACGTTCATCTTTTCCGTGGGCTTTGATGTACCCGCCAGGTCCTCCATGGCGTTCTCCGCTGCCTTGCCGATGCTGTCGCCGATTCCCATCTCTGTTCCTCCTGACATCGTGTGTGCCGGACGCCCCAGCGGCCGCCCAGCCCTACCCCTCCAGAATTATCAGCATGCTTACAATTAGTCCAGAGCTGGGGTGAAGAACCACGGCCGGGAAGGAAGGACACGCACCATGAGCAGCTACCATCCGGAAAATGATCCGGCCAATCCTGACCAGCCGGGCAAGGGCAACCATGGCACCGAGGCAGCCCGAGGCAGGGATTCGGCGGGCTCAGCGAACCCGGATCCCGCCGAAGGCAATGTCACGGGCCTGGAGCCGGGCGGGGGAGTACCGCCCGGTGAGACGCCCCCGGCCGAGGACCAGATGAGCGGCGACCAGGGCCACGACGAATAGGGCGCACAACAAAAACAGTGGACCGGCGGCACTCATGCCGGCCGGTCCACTGTCCGAAGATTCACCTCAGGAGGCGTCTTTTCCCTGGGGATTGGGCGTGGCCTGTTCGGGCCCCACAAGCTGCCGGTTCAGGCCGTCCGCGTCCAGCCGGGTGTTCCAGGAAACCCAGTCTTTCGGCCGGACCGACGGGCGTCCCAGCAGGTAGCCTTGGCCGGCGTCGATCCCCAGTTCTGTCAGGACCTTCAATTCCCCCACCGTTTCGATGCCCTCCGCTACGAGGGTGGTGCCGATCTGCTGGCCGAAATCCACCAGGCAGGCGGTCAGGGCGCGCTGCAGGCCGTCATTGTCCACGTCCCCGATCACATCGCGCCCCACCTTGAGGAAATCAGGGCGCAGGTGCACCATGCGGCTCAGGGCGCCGGCGCCGGAGTGGGTGTCGTCGACAGCGATCCGCAGGCCTTGGTCACGCAGCGGGTTGATGGCGGCGATGAACTGCGCATACTCCTCATCCGGAATGGTCTCTGTGAGCTCGAGGACAATCCGGTTGACGGGAAGGTCAATGTGCTCGAACAGTTCCGGCAGCCGCGGGTCCAGGCAGGACGTGGGGGAGATGTTCAGGGACACGAACAGGTGCGGCGGAAGGTCCCTGGCGGCCGCTGCGGCCGAGCCGAGCGCCGAGAACTCCAGGTTGGCGCCCAGGCCCACAGCGGCGGCCTCCGCGAACCACAGTTCGGCCGCGGCGCCGTCGTCACTGACGAAGCGCGACAGCGCCTCCACGCCCACCACGTTTTTATCGCTGAGCCCATAGATCGGCTGGAAGGCCGTCATCAGCATCTGGTTCTCAAGCAGCGCGCTGATCCGCGACATGCTGCGGATGGCATCGATCTGCTCGGCGAGTTTGGGCGGGATGGCGGCGGGAGTGAGGCGCATCTCCCGTGCGGTTTCCAGCGTTTCCACGGTATTGGCATCGCTGCGCCGCGTTTCAAGAAGGTATTCCAGCAGGGCCCGCTCGGGCACTCCCGGATTCTCGTCGAGGCTGTTGCTAAGGCGCTGCCGGACGGCCGCGCCGGACGGATCTGTCTCCGCCAGTACCGCGGCAATAATTCCCCATGCCTGTACACGAACCGACATTAGCTACGCCCCCAGTTGACGAAGTAATGACCCAGTGGCCCAATTTATTTTCAATTTCTAAACGCCTTTAATTCCGGTGCTTCTGTGAATCCCCAGCTCAAGCGGCAAGGAAAACCAGACACCGCAGGATGATCGTATATCGGCAGCACCAAAAAACGCAGTGGTTTGCGGGAGTTTTAGGACTAATTCGGGTACGTTGCGGTAACTTCCGGTGCTAGGGATTGGCGCCTTCGGGCTGGTCGGCCAGGAGCAGCGGGATCTGGTCGGGCGGCACCGGCCTGCTGAAGTAGTAGCCCTGTGCGCTCAGGCAGCCCAGCGCCCGCAGGATTTCGGCCTGCTCCGCGGTTTCGACGCCCTCCCATACAGCCTCCAGCCCGCACGCGCGGACCAGCTGCAGGACGGCTGCCACCAGCGCGGGCTGGCTCGGATCCGTGCCCAGGCCTGTGATCAGTGAACGGTCAACCTTCACACGGTCCACCGGGAGCCGGCGCAGGTAGCTGATGGAGGAGTAACCGGTGCCGAAGTCATCGATTTCGATTCCCACCCCCAGGCCGCGCAGCCCGCCCAGCGAATAACGGTCCAGTTCGTTGCCCTTGACGATTGCCACCTCCGTCAGTTCCAGAACAACCTGCTGGGGCCGCACCCCGGTTTCCTTCAGCACATTCCGGACGTCCTCGATGAACTGCAGGCTCTGCAGGTCTGTAGCGGAAATGTTGATGCGGATGGAGAACCGGTTATCCACCAGGGAAGCTGCAACCCACGACCGGAGCTGGTGCACTGCCGTCCGGAGCACCCAAAGGCCAAGCTCGGAGATCAGCCCGGCTTCCTCGGCCAGCGGTACGAACTCATCCGGCATGATGAACCCGCGGGTGGGATGGTTCCAGCGGACCAGCGCCTCCACTCCCTCCACCCGCCCCGTGGCGAGCTCCACCACAGGCTGGTAGTGCAGCGTCAGTCCGTCGCTCTTGATTGCGGCGCGCAGGTCCTCCACAAGCTGGCTGCGGAGCCTGCGCATCAGCAGCAGGGCAGGCTCAAAGTGGTGCAGCCGGTTCTGCCCCTCCGCCTTGGAGGCATACATGGCGACGTCGGCCTCCATCAGCATGTCCTCGGGGGTCTGTCCCTCGCCGCCCGCGCTCAGGCCGATGCTGGCGCCGCAGCGCACGCTCCTGCCGGGCAGTTGGATGGGCTCCTTGAGGGCCGCGAGGATCCGGTGGCCCACCACCGTGGCCTGGTCCGGGGTGGCGGAGGGCATCACGATGGCGAACTCGTCCCCGCCCAGCCGCGCCACGACGTCGTCGGCGCGCACCGCGCCCCGGAGCCGTTCCCCAACGGTGATGAGGACCTGGTCGCCCGCCGTGTGGCCCATGCTGTCATTGATGGATTTGAAAGCGTCGAGGTCCATGAGGAGGAGCACCGGGCCCTCCCCGGGAGGTGTCCCCGACTCCAGTGCCGCCTCCAGCGCGTGGATCAGGGCAGAACGGTTGGCCAGGCCGGTGAGCGGGTCCTGCATGGCCATCTTCTGCATCTCAAGGTGTGCCTCGTGCAGGAGCTGTGTCCTCACCTGGACCCGCTGCTCAAGCTCTTCGTAGATGATCTGCAGGTCTTCAGCCAGCAGGTTGGTGCCAGTAATGATGGCGTCCAGCTCGTCCCGGGCGGGCGACACCTCGATCCGGGAGCTGAGGTCTCCCGATGCAAGCCGGACAATGCCTTCCAGCAGCTGGGAGAGCCGGGGATCGTTTTCGGCGAACATCAGGTTCCCTCCTTCCCCCGCTCAGTTGGCCCGGGACCGGTCGGCATCCAGGGGGAGGCTGACGGTGACGGTGGTACCGGCGCCCAAAGTGGACGCCACGTCTATTTTCCCCCCATGCCGGGCCACGATGTCCTTGGTGATGGCCAGCCCCAGGCCTGTCCCCGGGATCGCCCCGGACATGGCGTTGGACGCACGGTAGAACCGGGTGAACACGTGGTCGATTTCGTCGCTGGAGATGCCGATGCCGGTATCCGCCACGCTGACCGTTGCCCAGCGGGTTCCGTCCTCGGCGGCGTGCGACTCGCTGCCCACCTCGATCCGTCCGCCGCTGGGGGTGAACTTGATGGCGTTGGACACCAGGTTGGTGAAAACCTGCTGCAGCTGCACCTCGTCGGCCAGGATCTCCGGGTCCTCCGGCACCGGGTCCACCTCGATGGTCACGTTCTGCAGCTTGGCCAGCGGCCGCAGTGCCGCCGCCACCAGGTCAAGGGTCTGCCCCAGGCGCACGGGGGTGAAATGCATCAGGCTGTCATCCAGGCCATTGCGGGAAACGCTCAGCATGTCCTCGATCAGTGACCGGAGCCGCTCCGTGTTCCGCACCACGATGTCAAGCATCTGGTGGACCTCGGGGGAAACGGGTTGCTCGGTGCTTTCCTGGATCATGTCCAGGTACGCCATGATCGATGTCAGCGGCGTGCGCAGCTCATGGTTCACGGTAGCCAGGAAGTCCGTCTTGGCCTTGTCCAGCTGCTGGAGCTGCTTGACCACTTGCTGCTGGCTGCTGATCAGGTGGCTCTGGATCAGCCCGTAGGCAGCGTTGCCTGCCACATGCTGGATCAGGCCAAGCTCCGCCCGGGACCACTGGCGCGGCCGGTCACGCATGACAATCCAGATGATCCCGAGCGAGGAACTTCCTTCGCCGATGGGCACCGCGAGGGTGGAGAGCGTGCTGTAGATGCCCGACGCCGTTCCCCCACCTTCGCCTGTCCGCCGCCCGTCGCCAGTTGGTTCGTCCGTTTCGGGTCCGTACGAGGACATGGTTTCCGCGCCGGCCCACAGGAGGTCCGCCGTCCGGTGCGCCTCTTCGCCGTCCGGCAGGGCATCGTCAGGCAGCGGCTGCAGCCCAGGAGCGTCCCAGGCGGCGGTGATGCGTGGAACCCGCTCGTCCTCGAAAGTGGCCAGCAGGACATGGTCGGCTTTGAAAGTCCGGCCGAAGCCTGCCACCACGTGGTTCGCGATCTCCTGGGGATCGTTGGTGGCGCGGACAGCCGCGGATACCAGCCGGAGCTGTTCGCGCAGTGCCTCGGCCCGCTGCCTGGACGCGCTCCGCCTGGCTACCAGGTCGATCAGGGCCGAAGTCCGGTGGACCAGCTCCCGCGGGGCGGGCGGCTTGGTAATGCAGTCGTGGATACCGGAGGGGCGGGCGGAGGTTTCGGCGGGATTGTCCAGGTCCACCATCAGCAGGACGGGAGCTTCGGCGTCAATGGCAGGAAGCAGCGACGCGTCGGCGACGATGACCGTCGGTTTGCTGTCCTCCAAAAGTGCTGCCAGCCCCGGTGCGTCCGCCGCTGAAGCCACGCAAAAGCCCGCCTCCTGCAGTGCGGAAGCGTTCCGCGCGAGCCGTACAGCGTCGGGGTCTGCCACCACGGCGGTGCGTGGCGCGCGCAAGTCACCCGGCGTATCAGCCGCCACAATGACCCCTTCCCTCCCAGTTGAGTACATTGTAGGGGGATGCGGGACTCGTGGCTCCAGAAAAACCATGTGGAGGGACAAAGTGACGGACCAGCCGGAAGGATCCACCAAGGGAGACCTGAGCCTGGATGAGGACGGGATCCTTCAATTGCGGTGGCCGCGCGGCGCCTCAATCAGCGAGGCCGACGCCGAGAACGCCATGAGCAGGGTCAATGACCTGTGCGGCGAGAGCAGGCGGCCCATGCTGGTGGACATGGCGACGACGGAACGGGTAAGCCGGGGCGCTCGTGCAGTGTTCGGCCGGCCGTGCCAGGCCTCCCGCATTGCGCTGCTGGGTTCCTCACCCGTTGACAAGGTGATGGCCAACTTCGTCCTGGGAGTCAGCAAGCTTCCGTGCCCCACCCGGTTCTTCACCTCCAGGCAGGACGCCATGGCATGGCTGAGGCTCGACGGCGGCCAGTCAGCCTGACGCCCGCTCATGGTTGGCGGGCGGCGAAAGGGAGGCTCCGGCGTCGTAAAATCGGTCCTGCCCGCCCGGCAAAAACGTGCGATTTGTGCTGTGGGACATATATTTGACCGGTGTCCTCCCGAGCGAAGTCCTCACCCGTCAAGTCGGTACTGTCTGCCCTGCGGAAGTACATGCTGATTCCCAAGCTTGTCCGGCTTTCCCGCTCGGCCCCCAAGGACCGGCCGCTTGCGTGGGACCGGTACTGGGCAGGCATCAGGGCAACTGGTGCAGGTGGTGAGGTCCTGTGGGATGCCGGCACGGACGACGAATTCCTCGGTTACAAGGATGTCCTCCTCCGCCACCTGGACCCGGCGCTCCCTGTGGTGGACGTTGGGTGCGGGCACGGCAGCTTCACCCGTGCGCT
The DNA here is from genome assembly GCF_059090105.1 of Arthrobacter sp. K410C. Lineage (NCBI taxonomy): Bacteria > Bacillati > Actinomycetota > Actinomycetes > Micrococcales > Micrococcaceae > Arthrobacter > Arthrobacter sp. K410C. The sequence continues at coordinate 14,707 of NZ_JBNHFJ010000028.1, read as the reverse complement.
GGCGGGTATCTTCCCTGAGGCCGTCGGCGTGGACGTTTCCGAACACGCTGTCCGGCGGGCAGCGGCCGATTCCCAGGAGATCGGGAACGTCCGGTTCGAGACGCGGGACATGACCGCGCCGGGAGCCGAAAAGGGCTTCGAGGGCGGCGCGAACGTCTTTATCCGTGGCGTCCTCCACGTCCTTGACCCCGGGGACCAGGCGGCCCTGGTCGAAAATCTCCGCCTCATCACCGGAAACCGGGGCACCGTGTTCCTGGCTGAGACCAACTTCCAAGGCAAGGCGGTGGATTACGTGTCCCACCTGGGCGCCACCATGCAGGGCATTCCCGCTCCGCTTGAACGTGCCATTAGGGGCCTGCCAATGCCCGGACACTTCGGCCCTGAGGAGAGGCAGCAGGTACTGCCCGCCGCATCCTGGGAGCTGCTGGAGGACGGCGAGGTGGCCATCGAGACCAATCCTGCAACCGGTGTGGACGGGCGAAGCCGGGTGCCCGGGTACTACGCGGTGCTGCGGCCGCGGGATTAGCCCCGGAAAAACCGGTCCTTCCACCGTTGTGGAAAGCCGCTGAAACCACTCCATCCCCTTGACACGGGGCCGGATCGGGAGGCTCCATAATAAGTAGACTTACTAGTTCCAGCCTCTGGGGAAAGGAAGGCCACTATGGCGGAGGACAAAGGCAACAAAACCCGGGACGTGGACACCGACCGGGACGAGCAGGATCTGGGTGCTGGGCCGGACGGCGGGAAAATCCGCCAGGGACCGGAATCGTCCAAGTCGCTCAAGTACTCCCAGGAGGTCACCTCGCCGGAGGATGAGCCGGAACGCGAGGGCCGCAGCCTGGCCACCACGCACCATGAGGTCATCCGGCAGTGGGCGGAGGAGCGCAGCGGCGTGCCGGCCACCGTTGAGGGCACCGAACACGGCGACCACCTGGGTGTGCTGCGGATCGACTTCGGCGGGGACAATGACAAGCTCCGCCACATCAGCTGGGACGAATGGTTTGAGACCTTCGACTCCCGGCGCCTCAATTTCATCTATCAGGAACAGCGTAGCGACGGGCAACAATCCACCTTCTTCCGGCTGGAAAACCCCAACCGGGAAGACGCCTAAGCCGCACCGGCGCCCCTAATCGTTTCAGCAGCACCGGAGCACATCCGGCGCCGCTTCGGCGACCGCGGACGCAAGACCACCAGGAACCAATAATGCGAGAACTCATACCGTCAGGCTCCCTCCGGGGCATGCTGCTGCCACCCACTTACGGAAGCCACGTCACGGAATCCACCGAATTCACCGTCCTGTCCGTCGAGATCTGGGCCACCGGGCTGGTGGTCAATATCCAGATGGCGTCCGAGGGGGGCCCGCAGCCGAACATCATCCTGCAGGACCACTTTGGCACCGAGTACAGGTTCAGGAACTCGGCGATCCTGGGATCGCGGAACCTGCAGGTCTTCACCCCCTCCGTGCCGCCGGGCACCCGGAGCCTGACAGTGAGGTCCGCAGACGACGCCGACCGCCCTGTGGTCACTTTCGCCGTTCCGCTCATGGCCGTCAAGGACGAGCCGGACGAAGCAGCCGCCAGGCGCTACCCTCCCGAGCCGGAACTGCGCCGGCCGGCGTAACCCCACTTTCCGGCACCCGACCCACCGAAAGGCTTGCCACGATGCAGGACACCAGCAACTTCGCGCCCGCTACCGCCATCGTCACCGGATCGGACTCCGGAATCGGCAAGGCCACCGCCGTGGCCCTTGCCAGGGCGGGCATGGACGTGGGCGTCACCTGGCACTCGGACAAGGCCGGGGCGGAGGAGACGGCTGAAGAGATCCGGGCCGCGGGCCGCAAGGCTGTCATCCGCCAGCTGGACACCACCGAACTCCGGTCCGCTGGGGTGGTGATCGACGAGCTCGCGGATGAGCTGGGCGGCGTGGACGTCTTCGTCAACAACGCCGGCACCGGCGAAAGCACCAAGTTTCTGGACATGGACCTGGACCGCTGGATGCAGACCCTGGACACCAACCTCAACGGCGCCTTCGTTTGCCTGCAGGCCGCCGCCCGCCGCATGGTCCGGGCCGGCAGGGGCGGGCGGCTGATTGCCGTCTCCAGCGTGCACGAATTCCAGCCCCGCGTGGGCTCCTCCGCCTATGATGCGTCCAAGCACGGGCTGGGCGGGCTCATGAAAACCCTTGCCCTGGAACTGGCCCAGCACGGAATCACCGCCAACACGGTGGCGCCCGGTGAGATCGCCACACCCATGACGGGGCAGGAGGACGAGGATCCGACGGCGAAGGACCGCCCGGGCGTGCCCCTGGGCCGGCCCGGCGATGCGCGGGAGATTGCAGCCGTGATTGCGTTCCTGGCCTCGCCTGCCTCCAGTTACGTGAACGGGGCGGCGTGGGCTGTGGACGGCGGCATGCTCCAGATGGGGCCGCAGGCCGGTTCGCACATCACCAGCCACGAGTGGCGCGAGGGATAGGTACTGCTGTTCGTGTTACGGCCGGGCAAGCGCTTTCCCTCGTGTTGCTGGCATGATGGAGCCCATGCGCATCCTTATTGCTCCGGATAAGTTCAAGGGCTCCTTAACGGCTGCCGAGGCCGCGGCGGCCATGGCGGAAGGGGCCTTGCGGGTTTACCCCGACGCCGTGGCCACCCAGTTCCCGATTGCCGACGGCGGCGAGGGCACCCTGGAGGCGGCAGTTGCTGCCGGCTACGAGGAACGCCTCAATGCCGTGGTGGGGCCCATCCTCGCCCCGGTTGGCGCCGCCTGGGCCATCCGGAAGTCCGGCGACGGCACGGTTACCGCCGTCATCGAAACCGCGCAGGCCTCCGGCCTGGCGGACATGGAGCCCACTCCGGACAATGCCCTCCGCGCGCACAGCTACGGGTGCGGCCAGCTCATCGCTGCCGCCCTGGATGCGGGCGCCACCGAGATTGTGCTCGGGCTGGGCGGCTCCGCGATGACCGACGGCGGCAGCGGCGCCCTGCGGGCCCTCGGCCTCAAGCCGCTGGACTCCGCCGGCAACGTTGTGCCGCTGGGTGGCGGCTCCCTCGCCGACGTCGTTGCGCTGGATACCAGCGCGCTGGACCCGCGCCTTGCAGCCACCACTTTCCGCATCGCAGTGGACGTCCGAAACCCCCTCTTCGGCCCCGCGGGGGCCGCCTATGTCTTCTCACCGCAGAAAGGCGCTGACCAGGACGGCATCGAACTGCTCGACGCCGGGCTCCGCAACTGGGCCTCGGTGCTGCGGGGGGCAACCGGCCGGGACGTTAATGTTCCGGGCGCGGGCGCCGCGGGCGGGTTCCCGGCGTCGTTCCTTGCCTTCACCGGTGCCGCGCTGGAGGGTGGCTTCGCGCTGGTGGCCGGACTCACCGGACTGGCCGACCAGCTGTCCGGCGCCGACCTGGTGATCACCGGCGAAGGGTCCATGGATTCGCAGTCCCTTACGGGCAAGGCTCCCATCGCGCTCGCCGACGCGGCTCGGGAGAAGGGCATTCCGGTGATCGTCGTGGCGGGCCGGATCCTGGTGACCCTCGAGGACCTTGCCGGGCACGGCGTGGTGGCCGCGGCGCAGTTGCTGGATGTGGCCTCCAGCCCGGCAGACGCCGTCGCCAATGCCGGAAAATACCTGACCTGGGCAACAAGCCAGGTGCTCGAAGGAGCCTAAGTTCCGCAGTTGCCCGGCCGGGGCTTGGGCTGCTTCAGTGCGCCCCCACCCGCAGCGCGTGGTCAACGGCCGCCCCGGCACCCCCGGTCCAGGGCTCCCCGTGGCCCGGGAGCACAGTGTCGACGCCGGTAGCCGCCACTGCATGCAGCGATGAGAGTGCCTGCGTGGTGTCCTTGGTGGCCGCCGAGGCAACAATCTGCGGCCCCCGGTTGCCGGTGTAAGGGTCCAGGGTCACCAGGGCATCGCCGCTGAAGACGGCATTCCGGCCGGGCAGGGACAGAATGCAGTGCCCGTCCGTGTGACCAGGAGTGTGGACCGCCATGGGCCGGCCCGGGACATCCAGCGCTTCGCCGGCGTGCAGCGGACGCGTGCTGGAGACACCCTTGACCTTCAGGGCCCCGGCTGCCGCCATGCTTCCCAGGAGCGGCAGGGACCGGGGATGGGCAAAGGGGTAGAGGAACCTGTTGCGCTGGGGCTTGTACCGGTAGGGGTGGGCCGCCAGGTGCGAGTCGCCGGGATGGACCAGCACCGGGACGTCCCACTCCTGCTGCGCCCGAACCGCGAACCCCACATGGTCAAAGTGGCCATGCGTCAGCACCAGGGCCTTGATGTCCTCCGGGCGCCGGCTCCGGTCCTCAAGCAGCTGCAGCAGCATGGGCCACATGGCCGGAAGGCCGGCGTCCAGCAGGGTCAGTCCGTCGTCATCCTCGATGACGTAGCAGTTGACGTGGGCCTGCGTGATGAGGTGGATCCCGTCCGCCACGTTGGGCCTGATCATGGAGCTCCCCCCAAACAAACGCGCCTGGATCGCGCCCATCAGCCGACGATGGTGGTGTTGCGGCGGCGGCGCCAGATCAGGATCAGGACCAGGACCACCACAGCAATGGCGCCAATCACCCACGGCGCCCAGTCCAGCCGGGTGGCCTCATTCTGTGCGGACTCGCCGGTTCCGGGGTTGGCCGGGCCGCTGGAGGCGGTGTCACCGGGGGACGGCGTGGGAGTGTTGCCGGCCGGCGCCAACACCCCTCCAGAGAATTCCGTGCCTGCTTGGATGACGCTCTCCTGGCTGGCGGGCGCTGCTGCCGGGGACGCGCCGGCCGGCAGGGCCGGGACAACCAGGAGCAGCAGGGCAAGGAGGATGGTTTTCGCAATGGTTCGCATGGATTCCTCTCGTTATCGAGCCGGCTCAGGCGCCGGTCTCGTAGTGTGGTTCAGCAACGGGTTTGGACTCGGGGGAACCCTTCTCCCGAAGGTAGACGGACGCACCCACCAGGACGGCGAGGGCCAGGAACTCGCTCTGCCAGTTCTGGAAGGACTCGAACCAGAAGCGGCTGGTCCCGATGTATTGCAGGAACGTGACCGTGGCCTGGCCATGGCCTTGCTGTTCCTCGTTGTACGTTGCGGCTCCGGACAGGATCATCCCGCCAAAGAAGATGAGGAACAGTGCCAGGTTTGCGAGCAGCAGCCCGTGCTCTTTAGCCCATTTCGCCATCGCGGCTTCTTTCGGTAGCGGTTTTGCCGTTCGCCGCGGCGCGCCTGTTCAGGTGCAGGGGGACATAGACCAGCAGGACCAGCAGTACGCCCAGCAGCGCGCCTCCTGCGGTGAAGCCGGCGGACCGGTTCAGCGTTACGTCGAAGACCAGCGCCGCCGTCCCGGTGCTCAGGAGGGCAACGCCGCCCAAGGCGATTTTGGTGATGGTGTCCGCGCTTGAGACGAGGGTTTCCTTGAGCCGCTTGCGGAAGAGGCGCCGGTGGACGCTGACAGGGAGGAGGATGAATGCCGTGGTCAGGGCTGCAATCACCACGTTGACCAGGTACAGGTTCACCTGGAAATCGTCCAGGTCCTCAAACCGCTCCTGGAAGGGGAGTGTGAGCAGGAAACCTGCCAGGATCTGGACGCCGGTCTGCAGCACGCGGAGTTCCTGCAGGAGTTCCGCCCAGTTTCGGTCCAGTTGTTCCTCGCGGGTCTCGTTCCGCCCCGTTCTGCCGGTGTAATCCTCCACCTCTGACATTGCCTCTCCTTCCTGCGGCAGCCAGGCCTTGGTCCCTCTCTACTCCCCAGATACCCAGAAACAAGGCAAGCATTGCGTCCGGACCATCATTTGATAAGTTTACTGATTATTCGTACCAATCGGTGGACTTGTTCCTCCGGCCGGGATAGCTTCGAATGGCCGGTGCTCCGGCAGGGCCTTTCGAGACCGGCACAGCGGAACCGAAACAGGGAGCGGACTATGAGCGGCAGTGACAAACAGACAGACCAGCCAAAGGACCCCCGGGGCGGCTACCACGCGGGCCCGTTCCCGGAACAGGAACAAAAGCAGCCCGGCCTCACGGCGCCCATGGACCCCAAGCCGGACCACGGCGAGCTCAGCTATGAGGGGCATGGAAAGCTGGAGGGAAAGGCCGCACTCATCACCGGCGGCGATTCCGGGATCGGCAAGGCAGCGGCCATCGCGTTCGCCCGCGAGGGGGCCGACGTCGCTATCTCCTACCTGCCCGAGGAGGAGGACGATGCCCAGGACACCGCCGACTGGATCCGGAAGGCGGGCCGGCGCGCCCTCCTGTTTGCCGGTGACGGGCGGGAGGAAGAGTTCAGCACCCGGATCGTGGAGGAAACGGCGTCCGAGTTCGGACGCCTGGACATTGTGGTGCTGAACGCGGCTTACCAGAAGAACCGCGAAAGCCTTGAGACCCTGCCCACGGAGGAATTCGACCGGGTCTTCAAGACCAACCTCTACTCCCTGCTGTGGAGTGCCCGGGCGGCCGTGCCCCACCTGAAAGCCGGCGCCTCCATTATCACCACCGCATCGATCCAGGCATTCAACCCCTCGCCCGGCCTGATCGACTACGCCATGACCAAGGCGGCACAGGTGGCGTTCACGAAGGCCCTGGCGCAGGAACTTGGCCCCAAGGGCATCCGGGTCAACGCGGTGGCCCCCGGCCCCATCTGGACGCCGCTGATTCCCGCCACCGAATGGCCTGACAAGCTTCCCAAGTTCGGCCAGGACACGCCCCTGGAACGTGCGGGCCAGCCCGCCGAGTTGGCGGCTGCCTACGTGCTGCTGGCCTCCGAGGACGGATCCTACATTTCAGGAGCCGTACTTCCGGTGACCGGCGGCAAGGGACTCTGAGCAAACGCCTGGAGCCAGGCCCCAAACCCTTTCAAACCGCAACCCAACAGGAGGAACCATGACGGAAAACCAGCAGGCCCGGCCCGAGTCGGATCCTGGCGGATACGGAACCCCGACCGCCGAGCAGGAAATGGGCGGAAGCCAGGGCGCAGGCGGCGCACCCGCCGGCAGCCAGGCAGCAGGCGGCGCCGAAACCAACGAGCCGCAGGGCGGGGCCGGAACGGAGCCTGTTCCGCACGACATGGACCTGCCCTCCAGCGCCGCGGAGATCGACGAGTCCAACGATGATTCGCAGGGCTCTGCGCCGGTCTCTTCCGAGTCCGGCCAGGAAGCGGCCGGCATCCCGGACGGCAGCGGCAACGACCTTCCGCAGGAGAAATCTCCCAAGGACGATGGCGGCGAGAGCTTCGACGCTGGCTGATCCGATGTGAACGCGGCCTGCGCGAAGACAGCCGCACAGGCAAAGGCCCCCGTCCCCGTTCCTCGAGGCTTCGAGATGCGGGGACGGGGGCCTCGCCGTGCCGCCGGCATACATGCCCGCGGTCTGGGTAAGAACATTCGGAACCCATTCACCAGTTGCCGGCACTGTCCACCGGCACTAGGAGGAACTGTGAGCAGGAGATCGTCAGAACAGTGGGCACGCCCGGCAGGTTTGCCCGGCCAGGTACCCGTCGACGTACTGGTGCCAACCTGCAACCGCCCGGCTGAGCTCGCTGTCACCCTCGCCGGGCTCGCCGGACAGGCTGACCCTGCGTTCGCCGTCGTCATCAGCGACCAGTCCACCGGGGACCCGGGATGGGAGCATCCCGCCGCTGCCGCCATGGTCCGGGTCCTGGAGGCGCAGGGGAGGCCGGTCACGCTGCTCCGCCACCTGCCGCGGCGCGGGCTGGCCGAACACCGCCAGTTCCTGCTGGAGCAGTCCAAGGCGGACCAGTGCCTCTTCCTTGATGACGACGTCTGGCTGGAACCGGGTGCCCTGGAGCGGCTGAGCGCGGCGCTGGATGAGCTCGCGTGCGGCTTCGTGGGAATGGCGCCCCAGGGGCTGTCCTACCTGAATGACAGGCGCCCTGACCAAACCGCCAATTTCGAAGCCTGGGAGGGGCAGGTAAGTGCGGAGCGCATCCGCCCCGGCGCCCCCGGCTTCGAGCGTTGGCCGCTCCACAGCGCAGCCAACCTTAGCCACCTGAGTGCCGAGCTGTCCCTGCAGCCCGGCCAGTGGGTGCCGTACCGGGTGGCGTGGCTGGGTGGCTGTGTGCTCTACCGGCGGGAAGCACTGAACGACGCCGGCGGGTTCACGTTCTGGACGGACCTGCCGGTTGACCACGCGGGGGAGGACGTCCTGGCCCAGTGGCAGGTCATGGAGCGGTTCGGCGGGGCCGGCATTTTGCCGTCGGGGGCAGTCCACCTGGAGTCACCCACGACGGTGACGGACCGGCGCGTGGAGGCCTACGACGTGGTGCTGAACCGGGAATCGGCGTAGATCAGCAGGGCGAACCAGGCCACGGTCAGGACGCAGTAAGAGTTGCCGTCCAGCAAAAGTCCAGCAATAAAGAGTTAAAAGAATCCGGCCCCGGTGGTGTCCACCGGGGCCGGATTCGATCGGCTATTTCTTCTCGTTGTCCACCACGGAGCTGCCGCCCGGGCAGGCTTCAGGGTCGGGGCATGATTCGGCGCAATCGTGTTTGGTCACGAGCTCGAACTGGGCGCCGCCGTGCTGCTCCACACCGGTGCGGATGGCCCGCTCCACCACTGACGTCGCCAGTCGGCGGTGCAGGGCGAGGGGATCCCGGCGCAGGTCCTTGGCCAGGGCGAAGCACAGCAGCAGCATAACGATGATGAACGGCAGGGCCGCCACAATGGTGATCCGCTGCAGGCCGGACAAGGCCTCAGCGGGCTCGTCACCGCCCGCCAGCAGCATGACCGCAGCCACCGCACCGGTCAGCGTTCCCCAGAAAACGATCACGCCGCGGTTGGGCTCGGTCGAGCCATTGGAACTGAGCGAACCCATGACGAGGGAGGCGGAGTCCCCACTCGTGACGAAGAAGATCGTGATCAGCAGCATGGCCAGCGCGATGACGGCCGTGATGGCCCAGACCGGCAGGGGCAGGTGCTTGATCAGTTCGAACAAGCTGCCGTTGAAATCGACGGCGAGTGCGCCGTCGACGAGCTTCGCAACGCCACCGTCCGGGTTGCCGGACGCGGCTGCTACTTGCTGGAGGTTGATGGCCGTCCCACCAAAGATGCCGAACCAGGCGATGCTGACGACACTCGGGACCAGGATCACGCCGGTGACGAACTGGCGGATGGTGCGGCCGCGGCTGATCCGGGCGACGAACAGGCCCACGAAGGGCGTCCAGGAGATCCACCATGCCCAGTAGAAGATGGTCCAGCCGGACATCCAGGTGCGCAGGGCTTCGTCGCCGACGGCCTCGGTACGGGACGACATCTCGGCCAGGTCGCGGACGTAGTCGCCGACGGCGGACGGGATGAGGTTAAGGATGAACAGCGTGGGGCCGGCGACGAACACGATGAGTGCCAGGGTGACGGCCAGGACCATATTGATGTTGGAGAGCCACTGGATGCCGCGGCTGACGCCGGATACGGCGGAGGCCACGAAGCAGAAGGTCAGGATGGCCACGATCACCACAAGGATGGGGGTGCCGATCTCGCCGGCCCAGCCGTTGGACGTGAGGCCGCTGCCGATCTGCAGCGCGCCCAGGCCCAGGGACGCGGCGGTGCCGAAGAGGGTGGCGAAGATGGCCAGGATGTTGATGAACTTGCCGATGGGGCCCTCGACGGCGCGCACGCCGAAGATCGAGGTGAAGGCCGCAGAGATGAGTTGGCGGCGGCCAAGACGGTAGGTGCCGTAGGCGAGAGCGATGCCGACCACGGCGTACATGGACCAGGGATGCAGGGTCCAGTGGAAGATGGAAGTCGCCATGGCTGTCTGGATTGCTTCGGGGGTCTGGCCGTCCACGCTGCCTGGCGGGGGCGAGATGTAGTGGTAAAGCGGTTCCGCCACACCGTAGAACATCAGGCCGATGCCCGTGCCGGCAGCGAACATCATGGAGATCCAGGAAATCGTGCGGAACTCCGGCTTCTCGCCGTCCTTGCCCAGGGGGATGTTGCCGAACTTGCCCAGCGCCAGCCACAGGACGAAGACCACGAACAGCGAAGCCAGGAGCATGAAGAGCCAGCCCGTGTACTCCATGACCCAGTTCAGGGCGGCCGTGGACGTAGTGGACAGGCTGTCCCGACCCGTGAAACCCCAGATCACGAAGGCGACTGCGGCGGCGCCTGTGATCCCGAAGGTGACCTTGTCCAGGACGAGCTTGCGGTTGCGGCGCTGGGAGACAGCTTGCTCGGTTTTGCTCTGGCGCAGTTCCTCGAGGATTTGCTCGTACTCCTCGTTCTCCTGCGGGAGGGTAGTTTCGGCCTCGGCGGGGTCTGTGGGGGACGCCGTGGCGGAGTCCGGAAGGGCGGGATCGGTCAGCGGGTCTGTGCCTGCTGCCGGTTTCTTGGGTTGGGGAGATTTTGTTTCACTGTTGATGGCCATGAGCGGGTCCTTTGCTCGGCGAGTCATGGGCTTGCGATTTGGCGTGGAGTATCAAGCCGGAGAGTCCCGTGGGAAGGCTTGGGGGGCAGGCCTTGTGCATGATGCACCTCTTAGGTTGAGAAACGTGGTCGCATTCGGGCCGGTGGCCCTTTGGGGAGGTGTTCCGCATGAGTCAACAGAACTCGCGCTAAGCAACAGAGTGAATCACGCCACATTTAAAGTCAAGGTATTTCATCGCATGACGAGGGTTTCTTGACAGCTGCCGTGGCGTGGGTCACACTGTTGCTTATCGCGAGCCGCGTTGCGCATGCAGATACGAGGCACCCCAGTACAGCAGGCTGCGCTAGGCAATGCTTTCCTGCCGCACCGCCGTCGCTGGCCGTCCCACCCGTTCCCGGCCGGCGTAGACGTTGAAGCTGTGGCCCCTGCTGAAGCCCACAAGCGTCACGCCCGTTTCGGCAGCCAAATCTGCCGCCAGGCTGGAGGGTGCACTGACCGCGGACAGGACCGGAATCCCCGCCAGCGCGGCCTTTTGGACGAGCTCGAAGGATGCGCGCCCGGAGACCTGCAGCACGGTGCCGCTGAGCGGCAGCTGCCCCCGCCGGAGGGCCCAGCCCACCACCTTGTCCACGGCGTTGTGGCGGCCAACATCCTCGCGGAGGCAGAGCAGCTCCGCGTCCGGGCCGTCAACCCTGAACAGGCCGGCGGCATGGACGCCGCCGGTCTTGTCGAATACGGCCTGCGCTTTCCGCAGCCTGTCCGGCAGGCCCGCCAGGACGTCGACAGGGACCTGCAGGCCGTCCTGTTCCGGGTGGAAATGGATAGCCTTGCGGACCGCGTCGATTGATTCCGTGCCGCAGATGCCGCACGAGCTTGAGGTGTATACGTGCCGCATAGTGTCCGGCATTGGTACGTCCGGCGCCAGCTGGGCATCCACCACGTTGAAGGTCTGGGTTTCCCCGTTCCTTCCTGCGCAGAACCGCAGTGAGACCAGGTCCGCCTGGCGCCGGATGACGCCTTCCGAGACGAGGAAGCCCGCCACCAGGTCGAAATCGTCTCCCGGGGTGCGCATGGTGACGGCGAAGGAGCGGCCGTTGAGGCGGATCTCAAGCGGTTCCTCGGCGGCCAGGACATCTTCCTTGTGCCGCACCGGGTACTCGGTGTCTGACCCATCCAGATGGAAGCGGTGGATTTTGCGGCGCCGGGTCATGCGGGTCATGGTGTGCTCCATCCTTGGGGGTTCGTGCCGGTAAGCAAGGCCGGGGCCGGGGTCCAGGGAAGCGGAAGTACCGGGACGGGCTGCCCCGCGTCCACGCCGTCCGGCGGCACCACCATGACTCCGTCCGCCCAGGCGAGCCCCCGCATCATGCCCGGGCCCGTGTGCTGGACAGGAAACGCCAGCCCCGACAGGAACCTGCAGGGGACCAGGCGGGTCCGGCCCGGGTCCGGTGCCATATCGCTGCCGGACAGCACGTCCGTCGCGGCGGGCAGCGGGCGGCCCGCCAGTGCGGCGAGCAGCGGCGCCCCCACGGTCAGGAGCGCCATCATGGCCGCCAGGGGATTACCCGGCAGCCCGACCACAAACCGCCCGTCCGGGAGTTCGGCCAGGACGGCAGGGTGGCCGGGGCGCATGGCGATGCCGTCGAGCAGGATGCGGCCGCCCAGGCAGCCAATGGCGGCGCGGAAATGGTCTGTACCGGACCGTCCGGTCCCGCCTGTGGTGATGATGACATCGGCCTGCCCGCCGTCATGCGCACTGGCGGCGTCGAGGGCGGACAGCCACTCGTCAAAGGAATCGCCGATCCTTACGGGACTCCCGGCAATGCCGCCCAGCTGCGAAAGGACTGTGCCCAGCTGCGGGCCGAAGGTATCCCTGACCTCTCCCGCCACGGGGACTCCCCGCGTCACCACTTCGGAACCGGTGAGCACGACGGCCACCGAAGGCAGGGCGCGGACCTGGACTTCATCGTGCCCCGACACAGCGGCCAGGGCGATGCGTGCCGGGTTAAGGACGGTGCCGGCGGGCAGCAGCACATCGCCGGCCAGGGCCTCCTCGCCTGCAGGACGGATGTGTTGTCCGCGGCGCGGTTCGTCCGGCCGGGCGCCGGGCCGGACGGTGAGGGTCGGGCTGCCGTTGGGCCCTTGTACCACCTCGCCGCTCTCCTTGCGCAGGATGGCCTGGGCACCGGCAGGGACCAGTCCGCCGGTGGCAATGACCCTGGCATGGTTGGGTGCCAAGCGTCCGTGTGCTGCCAGGCCCGGGTACGCCGGCGGCTGCTCCGGATTGGGAAGCAGCCAGGGGCCTGTACCGTTGACGGCCCAGCCATCCATGGCCGAGGACGCGTAATGCGGCAGGTCCTGCAACGCCGTGACGTCGCGGTGCAGGACCCGTCCGTCAGCGTCCGCCAACGGAACCCAAACGGGCGGAAGCGGCCGGGCACACGCGTACGCCAGCTGCCGGGCCTCGGCCCAGGAGGGGGCCGCATGGCAGGGCTGTGCGTGGGCGGCCGGCGGACCGGCCTCAGTTTCAGAGGTGAGCATCGTTGCTCCTTCCCTTTCGGATGGATGCCGGAACCGGCCGGGGTACGGCAATGGCCCCGTTATCCGAAAACGGTGCTTCGATGAGGAATACCTCCCCAGGTTTTAGGCCCACCGAAGCACCAGTTACGGATAACGGGACCATCAGGCCCGTGTTGATTGGGTTTATCTGCCCATCGTTCCTTCCGCGGCTGCCCTAGCCCGCAGCTTCAAGGACGAGGGCCGGCGACTGTTGCCGCGCCGCCTCCACCGTGTGGAGGAGCAGCAGCGCCGTGGTGACCGAACCCACCCCGCCCGGGACGGGGGTGAGGGCGGCAGCTACGCCGCTGACACTTGCCGCATCAACGTCGCCCACCAGGGAACCGTCGGGAAGGACGTTCGTGCCGACGTCGACAACTACGGTCCCGGGGGAGATGTGGCTGCCGGTCAGCAGGCCAGTCCGCCCTGCCGCGACCACCACCACGTCCGCCTCCTTGGTGTACTTCCCAAGCGGTCCGGACCTGGAGTGGCAGACCGTGATGGCGGCGTCACGTGCAAGCAGGAGGAGGGAAAGCGGCTTCCCCACCACGGCAGAGCGGCCTACAATCACGACGTTCCGGCCTGCCACCGGGATTGCGTAGTGGTCAAGGATTTCGACGACGGACCGCGCGGTGGCGGGTGCGAAGGCCGGCTGGCCCACCGCCAGGCGCCCCAGGCTGAGCGGGTTCGCGCCGTCGATATCCTTTTCGGGCGCGATGAGTCCCACGAGGGAATCCGTGCGCACGCCGTCCGGCAGCGGCGTCTGCAGGATGATGCCGTTCACCGACGGTTCAGCGCTCAGGTCCCGCAGGACACTGGCCAGGACCTGTTCGGTGGCGTCGTGCCCGAGGTCGATGATCCGGCAGCCAATTCCAGCACGTTCGGCTGCCCGCTCAATCGAACGGACGTACCACTTGGTCGACTCGTCGTCGGTGGCCATGACCACGGCCAGGACGGGACGGACGCCGTCGTGCTCCAGGGACTTGATGTCCTGCTGGACCCGTTGCCCGATGATCCCGGCAAGCTCCTTGCCGGACAGGGTGGCAGTAGTCAATGGAGGATCCTTTCACGTACGCGGGCTACGAGGGAGTCGGCGGCGAGCACCACTTTGTCCTCGAGGCCGTCCGTTTCCTGAGCGAGCTGTGCACGCGCACCGGGGTCCTTGACGGCCACCACATTGATGTCGATATTGACCCGTGCGGTGGTTGCCGCCGCACGGGCGGCATCGGCGGCGGCGGCAACATCGCTGATCACGTTGGGATTGGCCACGTCGAACAGCTCGGTTGCGAGCTCCACCACGGACCCAGCAACACCGATAAGGTTTGCCGGTGTCCTGGCTGCCTGGACGAGGGCTTCCTGGATGGTGGCGGCACGGGCCGCCTTGAGCTCCGCTGTTTCCGAGGGGAGCTTGTAGGCATCGATGACTCCCTGGAAGGCAGCTTCATCTGCATCCGCCAGGCCCAGTGCTTCGAGCACCAGGCCTTCGGCGGCCTCCGTGACGCGCTGCACCAGGGCCGCGTGCTGCTCATACTTCGCGCCGGTGGAGTAGCGGGCCACCATTGCCACAAGGGCCGCACCCTGGGCGGCGTGCAGCGCGGCTGCCGCACCGCCGCCCGGGGTGGGCTGGCGTGAAGCCAGCCGCGTGAGGTAGCTGCTGATGGTCTCCGAGCCGATGGTTGCGGTCCCGGCCGTTTCCGTTCCGGTCATGGCTTAGCCCCGGAGCCTGGTCATGGTGGGGTCGTAGAGGGGGTCTTGGGTGATGGTGGCGGGGATGCGGCGGCCGAAGTATTCGATTTCGACGGAG
>NZ_JBNHFJ010000027.1:0-28153 GCF_059090105.1 Arthrobacter sp. K410C | reverse complement strand
TCCTCCACCTCCCCGGGCAGGATCAGCTCCGGATGGAACCCCTCCAACCCCAACAGCACCGCGGTCATCGTCCCGTGCCCGTGCCCGGTCGCCGCCAACGACCCGTACAAATCCACCCGCAACGAAGCCACGTCCGTCAGCCTGCCGGAAGCCTTCAGCTCCTCAGCGAACACAGCAGCAGCCCGCATCGGCCCCACAGTATGGGACGACGACGGACCGATCCCAATCGAAAAGAGATCAAAAACGCCAACAGCCATAACGGGTCTTCCTAACTAACAAGTACAAAGTTTTTGTCCACATATGGCGGGATAAACGGCTCGCAGGTCGCCATATCTGGACAAAAACTCAGGGGTGAGAGGTGTGCACCCCGACGGGAAAAGTGACCACGCCCGGCACTGAAACCTACTTGGCGCGCTTGTAGAAGGGGAGCTCGACGACCTCGAACGGCTCTGCCTTGCCGCGGAGGTCGATGTCCAGGGCGGTGCCGGGGGCAATGTGTTCGACGTCGACGTAGGCCATGGCCACCGGGTAGCCGAGGGTGGGTGAGGGCTGGCCGGAGGTGACCTCGCCGACGGGAGCGTCGTCCTTGAGGACCGCGTAGTGGGCGCGGCCGGCGCGGCGGCCGAGTCCCTTCAGTCCGACGAGGCGGCGGCCGGAGGTAGTGCCGGCGCCGGCTTCCTTCTTGGCGGCCAGCGCGGCCTTGCCCACGAAGTCGCCTTCCTTGGACAGCGCGACGACGGGGCCCAGCCCCGCGGCGAACGGGTCTCCCTGCAGGCAGAGTTCGTTGCCATATAGGGGCATGCCGGCTTCGAGGCGGAGTGAGTCGCGGGATGCCAGGCCGGCCGGCGTAAGTTCCCCTTCGTCGGCGATGGCTATGAGGGCCTGCCACAGGGCGGGTGCGGCGTCGTTGGACACGAAAATCTCGAACCCGTCCTCCCCGGTGTAGCCGGTGCGGGCCAGGAGGAGCTCCTGCCCTGCACCGCCCACCAGGAACGGGACCTCCACAGCGGCGTAGTACACCAAGCCCGTGACGTCGTTGTGCCTGCTGGCGGGAACCAGGCGGAGCAGCAGGTCCTGGGCTTTGGGCCCCTGCACGGCGATCAGCGAGGTGTCCGCTGATGCGTCCCGCACCTGGACGTCGAAGGATGCTGCGCGTTCGGTCAACGCCTCGGCGACCCCCGCGGCGTTGCCGGCGTTGGGGACCACCAGGAAGACGTCGGTCCCGTCCTCGGCAGCGGGCCGCCGGTAGGTGATGAGGTCGTCGATGATGCCGCCGTCATCGTTGCAGATGAGCGAGTACTTGGCCTTGCCCACGGCCACCGCGGACAACTTTCCGGCAAGGGCGTAGTCCAGGAAGGCTGCCGCCTGCGGGCCGGTGACCCAGACTTCGCCCATGTGGGAGAGGTCGAACAGGCCGGCTGCGTTGCGGACGGCGTGGTGTTCGGCCAGTTCGGAGTTGTATTTGAGGGGCATCTGCCAGCCGCCGAAGTCCGTGAAGGACGCGCCCAGTTTTTTGTGCTCGTCGTAGAGAGCTGTGTATTTCTCGGTCATGGGCTTGTCCTTAGTTTTCGAAGTCTTCGAGGGGCGGGCAGGAGCAGACGAGGTTGCGGTCCCCGGCGGCGCCGTCGATCCGGCCCACGGGCGGGAAGTACTTGTCCTGCCGGAGCGAGGCCACGGGGAAGGCTGCCTGCTCCCGCGGGTAGGCGCGGTCCCAGTTCGAGGACACGACGGCGGCTGCCGTGTGCGGTGCCCGGCGCAGCGGTGAATCGCCAACAGTGAAGTCTCCGGCGGCGACCTGGTCGATTTCCTTGCGGATGGTGATCATCGCTTCGATGAAGCGGTCGATCTCGGCCAGGTCCTCGGACTCGGTGGGTTCCACCATCAGCGTCCCGGCCACCGGGAAGGACAGGGTGGGGGCGTGGAAACCGAAGTCGATCAGCCGCTTGGCCACATCCTCGGCCGTAATCCCGGTCTTCGCGGTCAAGTTCCGCAGGTCCAGGATGCACTCGTGCGCCACCAGCCCGCCCTCACCGGTGTAGAGCACCGGGAAGTACTCATTCAGCCGGGAGGCGACATAGTTCGCGGCCAGCAGCGCGGACTTGGTGGCCTCGGTCAGTCCTTGGCCGCCCATCAGCTTCACGTAGGCCCAGGAGATGGGGAGGACCCCGGCGGAGCCGAAGCGTGACGCGGAAATTGCTACGCCATGACCCTCTTCGTGGGCTGCCTTGGTGGCGTCCCCGGGCATGAAGGGCGCCAGGTGGGCTTTGGCCGCGACGGGTCCGACGCCCGGTCCGCCGCCGCCGTGCGGGATGCAGAAGGTCTTGTGCAGGTTCAGGTGCGAGACGTCGCCGCCGAACTTGCCCGGCTGCGCCAAACCGACCAGCGCGTTGAGGTTCGCGCCGTCGATGTAGACCTGCCCGCCGGCGGCGTGGACCGCGTCGCAGACCTCACGGACATCCCCGTCATACACGCCGTGGGTGGACGGGTAGGTGATCATGATCGCCGACAGTGCGTCCTTGTGGGCCTCGATCTTCGCGTACAGATCGGCGTGGTCGATGGTGCCGTCGGCGGCGGTGGCCACCACCACGACCTTCATCCCCGCGAGCACCGCGGACGCGGCGTTGGTGCCGTGCGCCGAGGCCGGGATCAGGCAGATGTTGCGCTGGCCCTCGCCGCGGGAGCGGTGGTAGCCGCGGATCGCCAGCAGGCCGGCGAGCTCGCCCTGGGACCCGGCGTTGGGCTGGATGGACACCTGGTCATAACCGGTGATCTCGGCCAGGTCCGCTTCCAGGCCTGAGATCAGTTCACGCCAGCCCTCGGTCTGCGAATCCGGGGCGAACGGGTGGATCGAGGCGAACTCCGGCCACGAAATGGCCTCCATCTCGGCCGTGGCGTTCAGCTTCATGGTGCACGAGCCCAACGGAATCATGGTCCGGTCCAGCGCCAGGTCACGGTCAGAGAGCCTGCGGATGTAGCGCAGCAGCTGGGTCTCCGACCGGTGGGTGTTGAACACCGGATGCTGCAGGAAGTCCGAGGTGCGCTCAACCGCGGGGTCCAATGCGAATGACCCCGTTGATCCCACTGCCTCCCCGCCGAAGACGGAGACGACGTCGGCGATGGTCGCCGTCGTGGTGGTTTCGTCCACGGAGATGCCCACGGTGTCGGCGTCGATGCCGCGGAGGTTGATGCCCTTCTCCTCCGCAGCGGCAACGATGCCCGCCGCGTTGCCCGGTACGCGGACAGTGACGGTGTCGAAGAAGGAGGTGTGCAGGACATCGAGTCCCGCGGCTTTCAGTGAAGCTGCCAGCGTGCGGGCATGGCGGTTGGTGGTCTGGGCAATCGCTTTCAGGCCCTCGGGGCCGTGGTAGACGGCGTACATGGACGCGACGATCGCCAGCAGTGCCTGCGCGGTGCAGATGTTGGACGTGGCCTTCTCGCGGCGGATGTGCTGCTCGCGGGTCTGCAGCGCCAGGCGGTAGGCGGGGACACCGGCGTCGTCCTTGGACACACCGACAAGGCGGCCGGGCATGGAACGCTCCAGGCCTTTTTGGACGGCGATGTAGGCCGCGTGCGGGCCGCCGAAGAACAGCGGGACACCAAAACGCTGGGCGGAACCAACGGCGATATCCGCACCCTGCTCGCCCGGAGGCGTGATCAGGGTCAGGGCGAGCAGGTCGGCAGCGACGGTGACCAGCGCGCCGCGTTCCTTCGCCTCGGCGATCACGCCGGACTGGTCCCACACCCGGCCGGACGCGCCGGGCTGCTGGAGGACAATGCCGTTGATGGCACCGTCCGGCAGGCCTGCGGAAAGATCGGCTATCTCCACGTCGAAGCCCAGCGCCTCGGCACGGCCCTTGACGATGGCGATGGTCTGCGGCATGCAGTCGGCGTCGAGGACGGTCTTGCCGTCCTTGGCATCCTTGTTCTTGTTGGCGCGCCTCATCATGAGCACTGCCTCGGCCACCGCGGTGGCTTCATCGAGCAGCGAGGCGTTGGCAATGGGCAGCCCCACCAGGTCCTGGACCATGGTCTGGAAGTTCAGCAGCGCTTCGAGCCGGCCCTGCGAAATCTCAGGCTGGTACGGGGTGTAGGCGGTGTACCAGGCCGGGGATTCCAGGATGTTGCGGCGGATCACCGGTGGCGTCACGGTGTCGTAATAGCCCTGGCCGATCATCTGGACCGCGGTCTTGTTCTTCGCGGCAAGCTTGCGCAGTTCTGCGAGCGCTTCAACCTCGCTCAACGCCGGCGACAGCGTCAGCGGGGTGTCCTGCCGGATGTCCTTGGGAACCGCCTTGTCCACGAGCGCATCCACGCTGTCATAGCCGACGGCCTTGAGCATGGTGTCAACGTCGGCCTGGCGGCGCGCGCCGATATGCCGGTCAACAAAGGTGGCGGAAACCGGGGAAGCAGTCACAGGAACTCCATAATTCAGGCGGCGCAGGGTACGCCGCAGCGATTCGGGTTCCTCCCCGCTCTGTATTGGACCTGAGAGTTTCCGCGTTGCCAGCTTGCGCGTGGCCCCGCTTGCACCGTCGGTGAACACAACAGCCCAAGGCTCCCGCTCAACGGGTTACCCAGGCGGACTGCCTGCTGCTTTCCAGAGGTGCCTCGCCGCGGCGGTACATGGGCCTGTGAGATTCCTGGGGAGGGTTTGCTCCTACGGCGCCTGCTGTACTTTCGGCAGAACTCTCCCGCCGCAGATCAAAGGCTATTTATTTGGATTGTCGCGGGAAGCCGCCGGCGGCTCCCACAGCGCTTAATTGTCCTACGTCGCAGCGGCTGGGGCAAATGGCCGGCTACCGCCGTAGGCGCTCCAGGGCTGCCAGCAATTCGTCCACATCGGCGGCCGCGCCGCCCGGCGGTACCGGCCCCACAGACAGCATGGCGTTGAAGTAGAGCCCGTCCCCCATGTACAGCACTGCTTTGGCAAGCGCCGGGCCCACGTCGGCCGCGATCTCGTCGAGCCAGCGCTGCTGGATCGCTGCGAACCGGCGGCGCGTTTCCTCGTGCGCCACCTCCGCCAGGCGGGTTGCGGCGACGATCGCCCGGTCCAGCGGAGTATCCGCCCAGACGGAAGACCGGATGAAGTAGGCCGCAGCCCCTTCCCCGGCAGCTGCCATGGCATCGGCGTCGGCTCCTGCCAGCCCGTCAAGCCGGTCCAGCAGCACCTGGATCAGGGCTTCCTTGTTGGGGAAGTGGTACAGAAGCCCGCCTTTGGACACTCCGGCCTTCGCCGCAACGGCATCCAGGGTTGCCGCGCGCTCACCCACCTCAATCAGGAGGGCTTCAAAGGCGTCAAGGACCGCTTCACGGGCTACGGGCTTTCGGGGCATGCGTCTAATCATGCCTTTTGCGGCGGCAGCCTCTCCAACCCGGCCTAGTTTCGTAACTGTACCGTCTGGACGGTATAGTTATTTCATGACAACTTCCGCTGCCACCACCAGGACCCCGACGGCCCCCGTCGGCGGCCCGGCCGTCCGGGCGCCGTGGCGGGACTGGCTCGCCCTGGGCTTACTGATGTTCCCGGTCCTGCTGGTTGCCGTGGACAACACCGCCCTCACCTTTGCCCTGCCCGCCATCACCCGCGCCCTGGAACCCACCGGCGTCCAGCTCCTGTGGATCGTGGACGCCTACCCCCTGGTGCTCGCCGGCCTGCTGGTGTCCATGGGCAGCCTCGGCGACCGCATTGGGCGGCGGAAGCTGCTGGTCATCGGGAGCATCGGCTTTGCCGCCCTGTCCGCGGCCACGGCTTTCGCCCCAAGCCCCGCCTGGCTGATCGCCGGCCGTGCCGCCCTGGGGTTCTTTGGGGCGATGCTGATGCCGTCCACGCTCTCCCTGATCCGCAACATCTTTCCGCAGCCCAGCCGCCGCAGGCTGGCGGTAGCCATCTGGGCAGCCGGGTTCTCCGGCGGGGCGGCCCTGGGACCGATTTTTGGCGGCTGGCTGGTGGAGCAGTTCTGGTGGGGCGCGGTGTTCCTGGTGGCCGTGCCGCTCATGCTGCCCCTCCTGGCCTTCGGCCCAACCTTCATCCCGGAGTCGAAGGACCCCGCCCCGGGCCGCGTGGACGTACCCAGCATCCTGCTGTCCCTGCTGGTGATGGTCCCCCTGGTCTACGGCATCAAGGAACTGGCCACGGAAGGCACCGGCCCGGCAGCCCTCGCCGGCATCGCCTTCGGCCTGGCCATGGGTGCAGTCTTCGTGCGCCGGCAGCTGCGGCTGGCGAATCCGCTGCTGGATATGTCCCTGTTCCGGAACAGGGTGTTCAGCATGGCCATTACGGCCAACGTCCTGGCCCTGTTTTCCTTCAACGGCTTCATCCTCTTCCTGGCGCAGCACCTGCAGCTGCTCGAGGGCATGTCCCCTTCGGCAGCGGGCATGGCAATGATCCCGGCCCTTGTGGCCACGGTGGTGGCAGGGCTGGCCGTGGTGCCGCTGGTGCGGCGCGTGCGGCCGGGGTTCGTGGTGGCCGCCGGGCTGGCCTTCAGCGCCACGGGCTACAGCGTGGTCACCTTCGGGAACCACGACGGCGGCCCCTCGCTTCTGCTGGCCGCCCTGCTGGTCCTTGCCCTGGGCGTGGGTACGGCCGAGACTATTTCAAACGACCTGATCCTGGGGGCAGCGCCGCCGGAGAAGTCCGGTGCCGCCGCCGCCATTTCTGAGACCGGCTACGAAATTGGTGCCCTCCTGGGCACCACAGTGCTGGGCTCGATCCTGACGGCTTCCTACCAGCACAACCTCCGGCTGCCGGCCGCGTTGGCGGAGTCGGCATCCGAGGGCGCCATCCACAACGCGGGCGAAACCCTCGCCGGCGCCATGGATGTGGCTGCCGCCCTGCCGGCACCCCTGGCTGACGCGGTGCGGCATGCTGCGGCGGCAGCCTTCGATTCCGGCGTCCACGTCACCGCGGCAATCGGGCTGGTACTGATGGCTGGGGCGGCAGTCCTCGCCGCCGTCGTACTTCGCAAAGTCCCAACAGCCACCTAAGCGGCAGTGTCACGCCACAGCAAAAGCGCCCGGCGCCGGAGATGAACCTCCGACGCCGGGCGCTTGCTGCGTGCCGGCGTTCCCCGCCGGCGGGCTACTTGGAATCCGGGGCGGTTACGCTGGCCGTGGGCTTCATGGTTTCGGCGTTCACCATCCAGGAGAACTGCTCCAGTTTGAGGATGAACTCGTGCAGCAGGTCCGCGCTGGTGGGGTCTTCCTCGTCCACCTCGTCATGGACCTTGCGCATGGTGCCCACGGCCGCCTCGAGGGCGGCCACGATCCGTTCGATCGCATCCTTGGTGCTGATCAGGCCCTCGGGGAACGGCGCCAGGCTGGTGGACCCGGACACAGTGGAGCTGCGGCCGTCCGGAAGTGCATGCAGGGCGCGCATGCGCTCGGCCGTGTCATCGGCAAACTGCCGCGCGGCATCAACAATCTCATCAAGCTGCAGGTGGAGGTCCCGGAAGTTGGTGCCCACGATGTTCCAGTGCGCCTGCTTGCCCTGGATGTGCAGTTCAATCAGGTCGGTGAGCACGGCCTGCAGGTTGTTGGTCAGGGTCGGTGAAGCTTTCATCAGTCCTCCTCGAGTGGTCCAGTACGTGCGACGCTACCAGCCCCGCGAAAGGCCTGAAGCGCCCGGACAAGAATTTCTCAGTGAGCTTACTAACCGGAGTGGCGCCGGTCATAAACGAATGTGATTCATATTGCCCCTTGCGCTCCGGCCTTCCCGCCCCCATACTAAATGAACGTCATTCATATAGTGATCGTGATCATAGAGTCTTCAGAAAGTGGTGCCATGACAGAGACGCTCCGCACCAGTACGTCGTCAGCCGGCTCCGGCAACCAACCCTCGGGCAGCGGCGGAATCAGCGCCAAAGGACTGAAGGGCGGGCAGCTGGGCCTCCTCGCCGTCGTCGTCCTTGGTATTTCCACCATTGCCCCCGCCTACACCCTCACCAGTGCACTGGGCCCCACCGTCAATGAAGTCGGACTCCAGCTGCCTGTCATCTTCCTGATCGGGTTCATCCCCATGATCCTGGTCTCGCTCGCCTACCGGGAACTCAACGCCGATTCCCCGGACAGCGGTACCACCTTCACCTGGGTTACCAAGGCCTTCGGCCCCTGGGTGGGCTGGATGGGCGGCTGGGGCCTGCTCGCCGCCAACATCATCGTCCTGTCCAACCTCGCGGGCGTGGCCGTCGATTTCTTCTACCTTTTCCTGTCCCAGCTCACAGGCTCCGCCGAGCTTGCGGACCTAGCGGACAACAAGGCAATCAACGTCCTGACCTGCTTCGTGTTCGTGGCCCTGGCCGTCTGGGTCAG
Source organism: Arthrobacter sp. K410C (assembly GCF_059090105.1). NCBI lineage: Bacteria > Bacillati > Actinomycetota > Actinomycetes > Micrococcales > Micrococcaceae > Arthrobacter > Arthrobacter sp. K410C. Next base: position 19,846 of record NZ_JBNHFJ010000027.1, on the reverse strand, counting down.
CTACCGCGGCCTGCACGCCACCAAGCTGGTGCAGTACGGCCTGGTGGGGTTCCAGCTGCTGGTCCTTGGACTGTTCGTGGCCATGGCGTTCGCCAACTGGTCCGCTTCCGAAACGGCCATCCCCTTCAGCTGGGAGTGGTTCGACATCACCAAAGTCGAAACCTTCAGCCAGATAGCCGCCGGGATCTCACTGTCCATCTTCGTGTACTGGGGATGGGACGTCTGCCTGACGCTTAACGAGGAAACGGCCAACGGCAAGAAGACAGCCGGTGTGGCCGGTACCCTGACCGCCATCATTGTCCTTGCCATCTACCTCCTGGTCAGCATCGCCACCATGATGTTCGCCGGACTCGGCGATACGGGCAACGGGCTCAACAATGAGGACAACCACGAGAACATCTTCACAGCCCTCGCCTCCCCCATCATGGGCCCGTTCGCCATCCTGATGTCCCTTGCCGTGCTGTCCAGCTCAGCCGCCTCCCTGCAGTCCACGTTCATGTCCCCCGCGCGCGGCCTGCTGGCCATGGGGCACTACGGCGCCCTGCCGGAGCGGTTCGGCAAGGTCAGCAGGAAGTTCGCGACGCCGGGCTTCGCCACCGTCATTGCAGGCCTCGTTTCTGCCGGGTTCTACGCCGTCATGCATGTGGTCAGCGAGAACGTCCTGAACGACACCATCGTGTCGCTGGGCCTGATGATCTGCTTCTACTACGGCCTGACAGCGCTGGCCTGCGCCTGGTACTTCCGGCACAGCGTCTTCAGCAGCGCCCGCAACTTCATCCTGCGGCTGCTGTGCCCGGTGCTTGGCGGGGTGGGCCTGTTCGTGGTGTTCTTCCAGACCGCCGTGGACAGCCTCGCGCCCGAGTTCGGCAGCGGTTCGGAGGTCTTCGGCGTTGGCCTGGTCTTCGTGCTGGGCGTCGGGATCCTGGCCATGGGCGCGGTGTTCATGCTGGTAATGGCCAAGGTGCGGCCCGGCTTCTTCCGCGGCGAAACCCTGAAGCAGGACACCCCTGCCCTGGTGGTCCCCGAGTAGGAATTTGCAGTCCGCACGTAAAAGGTGCCGTGCCCCCGGATCCGGGGGTACGGCACCTTTTTGCCTTACGACGGCGGACGCGTCACCAGAAGTGCGCCACATCAACCACCAGGCGGGAGCCGGAACCAGGGCCGTCCAAGGTGAACACCCGGAACGGAAGGCGGGCACGAACGCCGAGGCCGATGTTGGTGTACCCCTCGTAGCTGCCGGCCCAGGCCACCTGGCGGAAGGTCTGGTAGTTGGCAACATTCGAGAGTTCCGCCTGGTTGCCCGGGTTATACGTGGGCTGCCCGGTTTGCGGATCGTAGGCGGGGGCATTCACCCTGACCTGCAGCCGGGCGCCACCCCGGACAGGGACGGTGAAGCCGGAACCGTCCTGGACCACCTGCGGAACGTAGCTCACGCTGTAGCCCGTTGCAGGGCCGTTGAGGTCCACCACCATCCGGTCGAAGCAGTAGTGCTGCCCGGTCCGGACGTTGGTGACTGATGCTTTGCTGAACGTGTCGTCAGCTTTGGACAGGGACCCCCAGACCAGTCCGCAATACGAGGTGGTTGCCGAGGCGGGCCCCGGAACCAGGATTCCCAGGCCGACGGCCATAAGGATAGCCGTGAGCCAAATGGAGAGTTTTTTCATTGTGGAGCCACCCAAGGAAGGAGCGATTGGATAGCTCAAGACTAGGAGCCTCATGCACGCGAAACGAGGCTTGTGGCCGCTTCGGCGCGCAACCGTTAGTCTGCCGCGGCCAGCATTAAGGGGCCATAAAAAAGGCGCTGATTCCTGGCCTTTCTTGACCCTTCCGCTGCCGTTTCTGCATCATCCCGTTACCGGCGGTAACGGCCGCCGGACTGCTGCAGAACGGGGGTCAGCCTTCGCACTCGATGCAGTACTTCATGCCGTTCTTTTCCAGCGCCACCTGTGACCTGTGGCGGACCAGGAAGCACGATGAACAGGTGAATTCGTCCTGCTGCTCGGGAACAACAATGACGGTCAGTTCCTCGTTTGACAGGTCGGCGCCGGGCAGGTCGATACCTTCGGCGGTGTCGTTCTCATCGATGTCAATGACCGCGGTCTGCGCATTGCCGCCACGTGACGCCTGGAGGGCCTCAAGCGAGTCAGCCGGAGACTCTTCTTCCTGCTTGCGTGGAGCATCGTAATCGGTAGCCATAGCCTGTTCACTTTCGTTGCTGCGCAGCGCCATTTCCGGCACCTCAGTGAAGCAGTTTAGGGCATGATCCCGTCACCGGCGCAATAGTGTGTTCCACCGGACAATCACGCGGCGCCTGCCGCGGATTCCCCGTGCAGGGCGCGGGCTTGGCCGACGTTTCCCGCCCGTCTCGCAGCCGTTAACCCGTGGCGGTTTGCCGGGCGCGGTCCTACGCTGAAAGCGCGCCCGGCCCCAGCAGCCGGAGCACCGCGTGAAGGAGGCACCATGGCAGCGAAGCTTAACCGGACGGCACTTGAGCAGGCGCGCAGGCTGATCAAGGAAGGAAAGGTCCAACGGGATATCCGGGATGACTGGAGCGAGCATGCCCCGTCCACGGACCAGGAAAACTCGTTCATCGACAAGCACGGCTTCAAGGACTTCGCAGCGTGGCACCTGGGCCGGGATGACGAAAAGACGGAGGGCACCAAGGGCAGCGTCAGCTTTCCGTACGGGGACTTCAGCAAGGTGCACCGGTGCGCGGTCATCTCGCTCGAGGGAAGGGCTGCCCAGTACGGCCACGACGACATCCGGGACGCGGCACGCAAGCTGCTTGAACTGATGGACGGGGACTGAGGCTGCGGCGGCTACGGTCCGGACTGCCTGCGGTTTACGGCTAGGGTGCTGCGGTGAGGTCCGACGCCGTGTCCGCCTGCGAGCGCTGCCGGCGGCTGAGCAGGATGAACGGCGCGGCCAGCAGTTGCACCACGCCGCTGACAGCCAGTGATGCCGGATAGCCGTAGAGGTCCGCACTCCGGCCGAGCAGGGGTTGCACCACCACGCCGCCGCTGGAGCCCATCAGGGAATCGAAGCTGAGGACGGTTGCGCGCTGCTTCGACGCAATCATGTCGTTCAGGTACGCCTGGCGCACCGGCGTGCCTGCCGCGCCCACCACTGCCCACAGGGCCAGCAGGACCAGGGCCAGCCAGAACGCCGTGGTGAACAGCAGCACCACCAGGATCAAGGAGCTGACCACGTTGCTCACGATCAGAACGGTGGTGCGCCTGCGGACCCGTTTCCGGACGCGGGGCGCCATCCATCCGCCCACGATGTCCGCTCCCGCCACGATGGCAGCCGCCAGCCCCGCAACGGCGTAGGCCCGGGGGTCCCCGAACAGCTGGAGCAGGTAGGGCTGCAGGGCATAGAAGACATAGAAGCCAACGCCCTCGGTGAACGGGGCTGCCAGCATGATGTACCGCACCGGCGGGTGCTTGAAACCGCCGTCGATCGAAGCTTTCAGGACCGATCGGGTCGCCCGCAGTGGGTGCGGCGACCGCTCCGGGGTGAAGCCGACATCGTGCATGAGCAGGAACGCCACGCCAAACATGGCCACCAGGACGCCCACGCGGATCAGGAACGGCACACCCAGGTCGGTGGCCTGGGCGATCACGCCGCCTGCCACGGAACCGCCCAGCATGGCCACCCCGGACACCATCTGCCCCCGCCCGAGCACCGCTTCCAGCCCGCCGTCGTAGCCGGAAAAATGCAGGGCGTCCACCAGCCAGGCTTCCACTGCGCCGGAAAAGAAGGTGAACCCGAGGCCCAGCAGCACGGAGACAACAGCCCACCACCAGAACGGGGCTGACCACTGCCAGAGCAGGTAGTACAGGAATGTGGATGAAGCCAGGGTGATGGTGCCGAGCAGGAATGACACCCGCCGGCCCCAGCTGTCCGCGACGACGCCCGTAGGCACCTCGAAGAGCACCATGCCGGCCGTGAAAAAGGCGTTGGCGGCAAAGGCTTCGAGGTTGCTGAGTCCGGCGTCGAGCAGGAAGAGGGTGTTAATCCCCCAGATGAAGGACGTTGCAAGGGTGTTGCCCAGTGTCAGCGTCAGGTAGACCCGCTGGATCTTCCGTGCGGCCGCGTTCATCGGGGGAAAGGCTTAGGAGGGGCTGAAGCTGGCGGGCACAGGGTCGTGCCGCAGGTAGCGGCGGGTGAACCGGCCGGTTCCGGCGGTCAGGGCCCTGAGTTCGACGGCGTAGCGCAGCAGTTCCTGGTCCGGCACTTCTGCGCTGATTTCGGTCAGCCCGTCCCCGGTGGAGGTGGTTCCGGTAAGCCTTCCGCGCCGGCCGGACAGATCGCTCATGACGGAACCGACGTGCTCGTCCGAAACGGTGATACCCACGGATGACACCGGCTCCAGGAGCTGGATTCTTCCCGCTGCAGCAGCCTCCCTCAACGCCAGTGCGCCGGCGGCCTGGAAGGCGGCGTCCGAGGAGTCGACGCTGTGCGCCTTGCCGCCCACCAGCGTCACCCGTACATCCACCACCGGGAACCCTGCCGATACCCCCTTCTCCATCTGCGCGCGGACACCCTTCTCCACGGACGGGATGAAGGTCCCGGGGATCACTCCGCCAACCGTCTTGTCCAGGAACTCGAAGCCCCCGCCGCGGTCGAGCGGTTCCACCTCAATGTCGCAGACGGCATATTGCCCGTGGCCGCCTGACTGCTTCACATGGCGGCCATGCCCGGCCGAGGGGGCCGCGAAGGTTTCCCGAAGCGGGGTCACCACGTCCACCGTATGCAGCTTCACGCCCTGCTCGCGAAGCCGGTCCAGCACCACCTCGGCGTGCGCTTCGCCCATCACCCACAGGACCAGCTGGTGTGTTTCGGCGTTCCGTTCCACCCGGAGGGTGGGGTCCCCGGCCGCGATCTTGCCCAAACTTCGTGCCAGCGCATCCTCGTCGCTGCGGGAGTCCGGTTCCACCGCCACTGGAAGCAGCGGCTCCGGCATTTCCCAGGTTGCGAGGATCAGGGGCTTGTCCCGGGAGGAAATGGTGTCCCCCGTTTCAGCGCTCCCCAATTTGGCCAGCGCGCACATGTCCCCGGCCACGCAGTACGGCACCGGCCGCAGGGTTGCCCCGAGCGGCGAGTAGATGTGGGTGACGCGCTCGTCGGTGTCGTGGTCCTGGTGGCCGCGGTCCGCGAGCCCGTGCCCGCCAACATGCACCGGCGAGTCTTCACGCAGCGTCCCGGAAAAGACCCGGACAAGGCAGATCCGTCCGAGGAACGGGTCGATGGATGTCCGGACCACCTCTGCGGCCAGCGGTCCGGCGGGGTCGCAGGCCAGCGACCCCTCCGGTTGCCCCGCCAGGTCGGTCACCCCTGGCAGGCCGCGCTCCGTGGGCGGCGGGAACGCGCGGACCAGCACTTCCAGCAGTTCTGCGGTGCCCAGGCCCGTCAGCGCCGACGCTGGAAGGACCGGAAAGAACGAACTCCGGGCAACAGCGGTTTCCAGGTCGTCGATCAAAACCCCGGTGTCGATGTCCTCACCGCCCAGGTAGCGGTCCATCAGGGTCTCATCCTCGCTCTCGGCGATGATCCCCTCGATCAGCTCGCCCCTGGCTGCCTCGACGCCTGCCAGTTCGCCCGCGTCCGCCTGACGGGAGCCGGGAGTCTCCCCCGCCGAATAATCGGTGACGGTCCGGGACAAAAGCCCCAGGAGCCCGGTGACGTCCCCGCCCGTCCGGACCGGGACGTAGAGCGGAAGGACGCCCTCCCCGAACGCCTTCCGGCACTCGGCGAGCGCGCCGTCGTAATCAGCGCGCGGGTGGTCCGTCCGGGTAATCACGACGGCGCGTGGCAGCCTCGCCTGCTCACACTCCGCCCACAGGGCAGTGGTGGTGGCGTCGATCCCGTCGACGGCCGAAACGACGAAGAGGGCAGCATCCGCGGCACGCAGCCCAGCGCGCATCTCGCCGATGAAGTCCGGGTAGCCGGGAGTGTCCAGCAGGTTGACTTTGATGCCGTCCACCAGCAGGGGCACCAGCGAGAGCGTGACGGAGCGCTGCTGGTGGACAGCGGCAGGATCGGAATCACTCACCGTTGTTCCGTCGGCGATGGACCCTTTCCGCGTGATGACGCCGTTGGCGGCGAGCAATGCTTCAATGAGCATCGTTTTGCCCGCACCCGAATGGCCGACCAGTGCGATGTTGCGGATTCTGGCCGGCTCCTCGGCGGCAATTCCGGCAGACCCGTCTGAGCGGCGTGCTTCCGGGCCGGTCCGGCCGCCAGATGTCCTCGCTGTGTCCTTCGTGCCTTTGACCGACATGGGATCCTCCTGGCGTCTTTGCCCTGCAACCCGTCCTAACGTGTCCTCTGATTCGACACCCTGGGACGCGTTACGGCAAGAGTGCCAGCGCTCCGGAACCTGCGATGTGCCCTGTCACGGCAGGCGCGCAGAGAGGCTACTGCCTGGCCTTCCGGGTGGCTGCGTCATTGGCCTTCTGGAGTGCCTTGACCAGTTCGCCCTTGTCCATCTTTGAACGGCCCTTGACATCCAGCTTCTTGGCGAGCTGGAGCAAGTGCTCCTTGGAAGCATTGGCATCCACTCCCCCGGCGGTGGGCTTGGAGGATTTGACGCCCTCCTCGGCCCGCTTGTCGGACGGGCCCTTCTTGCCCTTGGGTTCCCAGTGGTCCCCCACCTTCTCGTAGCTGTGCTTAAGGGATGCGTAGGCGGCGCGGGCGGCGCGGCTCTCATCGTTGCTGTAGGACTCCAACGCGGAATCATAGGTCTTGGCGAACGTGTCCTGGGCCTTTTGCTCCGAGCGCTGCAGCGTTGACGGAAGTTCGTCCTTGCGTGCGTGATCGTTTTTCCCGGTCTTGGGCATGGCACCCATCCTCCTTTTATCAGCAGGCTGATTATTTGAAGATGACACCAGCTTAAACCCGTCCGGGAGCATGCCCCCAACTTTTCCAGGAACCCTTGCCATCCAGATACTAAGCATGCTTATGGTATGGGGGCACTGGTTGTCCACCGGGTCCATGGGCGGACGGCCACAGCGCTCCGGGAGTTACTGCGACCCATGGAACGAAGGGCCGTTGAACCCGATGAACTGCAGCACTCAGTATCAGAGCAATAGTGAGGAAACGGCCCCATGTACCTGCACACCCAACTCCTGATCAATGAAATCGCCGCCGATGAGCCGGACCCCGCCGCAGCCAACGCCCTCCAGGAGGGCCTTGGCGGGCAGTTCGGCGAGATGCGCACCATGATGCAGTACCTGTTCCAGAGCATGAATTTCCGCGGGGACGCGACGGCAAAGCCCTACAAGGACCTCCTCCAGGGCGTCGGAACCGAGGAGATCAGCCATGTCGAACTAATAGGAACCACCATCTCGCAGCTGCTGGACGGTTCCCCCAGATACCAGGGCAAGAAGACCGACCCCGTGGATGAGCCGGGGGCGAAGGGAGCCACGCCGCTGAAGATTGCCCTCGACACAGGCAACATCCACCACTACCTCGTGGGAGCACAGGGTGCGCTGCCGGTTGACTCCGTCGGAAACCCCTGGAGCGGTTCCTACGTGTACAACAGCGGAAACCTGGTCCTGGACCTGCTGTACAACCTGATGCTTGAATCCACCGGCCGGCTGCAGAAGTGCCGGATCTACGAAATGACGGACAACAAGACCGCCCGTTCCACCATCGCCTACCTCATCGTCCGGGACCAGGCACACGAGAACGCGTTCGCCAAGGCGCTCAAAAGCCTTGGCGTGAACTGGGGCAAGGTCCTGCCCATTCCAAAGACGAAGGCTGAACAATTCCCGGAAGTGAAGAAGCTGCTGGACCAGGGACTCCAGAGCATCCAGTACACGTTCAGTGCGGACAACCTCAGCGAGGCCGGCAAGCTCTTCCGGGGCGCTTCCCCGTCCAACGACGGAACGGAACTGAGGACCGATGTCATGCCCGAGGGTGTCCCGATGACCATTTCGCCTGAGCGCCGGGAGGAATTCTCCCCCGGGCTGGATCCCGAACTCCTGGCACTGATCCAGGCGACAGCCGAGGTGGAGCTGCAGGAGGCTGACAGCCCCCGGGTATCCGGCAGCTAGGACCAGGCCACGCGGCGGGTTCTTCTGGAGCCCCCTGTCGGATTCGAACCGACGACCCCCGCTTTACAAGAGCGGTGCTCTGGCCAACTGAGCTAAGGAGGCGTGCCCTCGCGGGCGGGCGCCGTGACGGCGCTAGATAAGGTTAGCCCAACTCCCGCCGGTGGTAAAAACGCCGGCGGCAAGGCAGGCCATACCGGAATGGGACAGCAAGGGGCCCGGTCCCGGAACAGTTTGACGTTCCGGGAACGGGCCCCTTGTGGCAGCAGTCGGGCCGGGGCTAGGCCTTCGCGTCGACCGCGGCCTGGATGTCGGCATTCAGGTCGGTGGTGCCGTCCCACTGCTTGCCGTCAATGAAGATGGTGGGGGTGCCGGTGATGCCGGTGTTGGACGCCAGCTGCGTGGAGTACTTCACGTAGGGGCGGAAAGTCTTGTCGTCCACGCAGCTGTTGATGTCCGCACCGATCTCGCTGGCGAGGGACTTGAGTTTGTCGTCCGAGAGGCCCGCTCCGCCTTCGGCAGGCTGGTTCGTGAACAGGACGTCGACGTATTCGGCGTACTTGTCCGGCGCCTGGTCAGCTACGCAGGCGGCGGCGTTGGCTGCGCGGGACGAGTAGTTGGTGCTGGACTGGCGGTCCAGGAAGCCCAGCGGCCGGTATTCAAGGGAGATCTTGCCCTCGTTGCGGAGCCCGGTGAGCGCGTCGTTGTAGGTGTCCTCGAAGCGCTTGCAGACGGGGCAGATGAAGTCGATGTAGGCCACGATCTTCACCGGCTGGCCTTCCTCGGCCTCGGCGCCCGGGGCAACCACCGGGTTGGGCAGGGCGTCGGGTTTGGCCGGAAGGTTGGCAATGTCCACCGTGGCCGAATCCGTGGCCCTTACCTCGGTGTTGGCCAGCAGCGTTACACCGCCGTTGACGTTGCCGTTGGCGGGCACCGGGCCCTGGTCCGCGATGGGCGTGTTCTGCCGGATGCTGGTGGTAACCACCAGGGCCACGACCGCAAGGATGGCCACCACCGCCGCGACGATGCCCCAGCCGATCAGCAGCTTGTTGCGCTTGTCCTTCTTGACCTGGGCTTCCCGGATCAGGCGCGCTTTCTCGCGCGCCTCCGCGGTTCGCTCAGCCTTGGACTTGCGTACTTCGTTTGCAGGGCTCATGAGTTCCTTGGGTCGATCGACGTAGGGGGTCCACTTCGTGGCACACCCCCATTTTAGGGGAGAAACCTGAGAGCTTGCCCCTTCAAGTATTTATCGGGCTTGACCAACGGACGAATAGCACCGATGATTCCGTCCCGTTAGGGTGGGGAAAGAGGCACAAGCAACCCCAGGGGGCCGCAATGCAAACACCCATCCAGGAAAAACCCGCCGCTACAGCTGCAGCCGGCGCCGCCGGCAGCAGCCATGGCGGCGAGACCAAATACGACTTCATGGTGGTCTCCAACAGGCTGCCCGTCGACCGCTGCGCACCCGGCGAAAGCGGGGATGACGGCTCGGGCTGGCGCCGCTCGCCGGGCGGCCTCGTCACCGCGCTGGCCCCGATGATGACCAAGACCGACGGCGCATGGGTGGGCTGGCACGGAGCCCCCGACGAAACGGTAGAGCCTTTCAGCCACGGCGGCATGGACCTGGTGCCCGTCCAGCTCAGTACCGATGACGTGGAGCTGTACTACGAGGGCTTCTCCAACGCCACCCTCTGGCCGCTCTACCACGACGTCATCGCCCCGCCGGAATTCCACCGCACGTGGTGGGACACCTACCGGAAGGTCAACCAGAGGTTCGCCGACGCCGTCGCCCGCCACGCGGACAAGGGCGCCACGGTGTGGGTGCAGGACTACCAGCTGCAACTGGTCCCCCGGATGCTGCGCCGGGCCCGCCCGGACCTGCGGATCGGGTTCTTCAACCACATCCCCTTCCCGCCACCGGAGATTTTCGCGCAGCTGCCCTGGCGGCACGCAATCATTGATGGGCTCCTCGGCGCCGACCTGGTGGGCTTCCAGCGGGTAAGCGACGCAGGGAATTTCATGCGCTCGGCACGGCGGTTCCTGGGTGCCAGCGTCAAGCAGCAGCAGGTGCATGTCAAAGGCCAGGACGGCCAAATCACCCACATTGCCAGGGCGCAGGCTTTTCCCATCTCCATTGACGTCCAACAAATCAGCGAACTTGCCGCCAGGCCGGAGATCATTGAGCGGGCACGGCAGATCCGCCAGGACCTGGGAAATCCCAAGACCATCCTGCTCGGCGTGGACCGGTTGGACTACACCAAGGGCATCCGGCACCGGCTTAAGGCATTCGAGGAGCTCCTGGCCGACGGCAAGCTCAAGGTGGGCGACGCGACCCTGATCCAGGTGGCCTCCCCCAGCCGTGAGCGCGTGGAACAGTACCGCCTCCTGCGCGAAGAGGTGGAGGGCACGGTGGGACACATCAACGGCACCTACGACACCATCGAAAACACCGCCGTCCGCTACCTGCACCACAGCTACCCGGTAGAGGAAATGGTGGCCCTGTACCTGGCCGCCGACGTCATGCTGGTCACCGCCTTGCGGGACGGCATGAACCTCGTGGCCAAGGAATATGTCACCGCGCGGACCAACAACGACGGCGCCCTGGTCCTCAGTGAATTTGCCGGTGCCGCCGACCAGCTCAAGCAGGCCCTGCTAATGAACCCGCACGATATCGACGGCCTCAAGAGCACCATCATGCGTGCCGTTGAACTGCCTCCCCGCGATGCTGCCAGGAGGATGCGCGCCATGCGGAAGCAGATTCTTGAACACGACGTGGATGCCTGGTCCGCCGATTTCCTCCGGGCCCTGAACGAAAAGGTGGTCCGGGATGACTCCTGACGGCCGCACCGGAACTTTCCTGGCGCTGTCCCCGGAGCTCCGCCAGGCCGTCCGGCGCGTGGCCGGCACCGAACATCTGCTGGTGGCCATGGACTTCGACGGGACCATGGCGCCCATAGTGGCGCACGCCGATGACGCGCGCCCCCTGCCGCGCGCGGCCGCCGCCTTCGCTGGGCTCGCCGCGCTGCCGCGGACGACGACGGCCCTCATCTCAGGCCGGGCCCTTGCCAGCCTGCGCGCCGTCGCTTCGCCGCCCGTGGACTCCCTGCTCATCGGCAGCCACGGGGCGGAAGCCTGGCTGGGGCCCGGTTCCACCGGGCTCACACTGGATGAACAGCAGACGGCACTGCTGGCCGAGGTCCGCGCCCTCCTCGCGGAGATTGTGGCCGAGGCTCCCGGAACCATGCTCGAGGACAAGCCGGCAGGCGTGGTGCTGCACACGCGACAGGCGGCGGACGACGTCGCCGCGGACGCGGTAGCTGCCGCACGCTCCCTCCTGCAGGACCGGAAAGGCGTGTTCCTGAAGGACGGCAAGCGCGTCCTGGAGACCTCCGTCGTCAACGCCTCGAAAGGCGAAGGCGTCACATTCCTGAGGCAGGCAACAGGCGCCACGGCAGTCCTGTTCGCCGGGGATGACACCACTGACGAAGACGCGCTGGCACGGCTGGAGCCCGGCGATGTGGGCGTGAAAGTGGGCCTGGACTTCACCCAGGCGCAGTACCGCGTGGAGGCGCCGGTGCACGTTGCGGAGCTGCTTGAGGCGCTGCTGCAGGAGCGGAGCCTGGCCGTCGCGGAAGAGGATCCGGACGGGGCGCCGGAGTAAAGGGTGCCCAAGACAACATGTGACGTCCGTAACATTTGCAACAATAAACAACGCGTCTGACATACTCTTGCTTGTGATGTGGCGCACAGACACCGTGCGGCGTCACTCGGTGCACTGCGGCCGGTCCGCAGTCCACCTTGCAACACAAAACTGAACAAACATGAACCATTCACAACGGATCGTCCGGCACGTACCTGCCGGTGAAGGGATTGATAACTGTGGCTACAGTTACTTTTGACAACGCTACGCGTCTGTACCCGGGCACAGATAAGCCCGCCGTCGATAAGCTCAACATCGACATCGCCGATGGCGAATTCCTGGTCCTCGTGGGACCCTCCGGTTGCGGTAAGTCCACCTCCCTGCGCATGCTCGCAGGCCTCGAGGACGTCAACGCCGGCCGCATCCTGATCGGTGACCGCGACGTCACCGATGTTCCGCCGAAGGACCGCGACATCGCGATGGTGTTCCAGAACTACGCGCTGTACCCGCACATGACTGTGGCCGACAACATGGGCTTTGCCCTCAAGATCGCCGGCGTCTCCAAGGAAGAGCGCGCCGAGCGCGTTCGCGAAGCAGCAAAGCTCCTCGACCTCGAGCAGTACCTGGACCGCAAGCCGAAGGCACTCTCCGGCGGCCAGCGCCAGCGTGTTGCCATGGGCCGCGCCATCGTGCGTAACCCGCAGGTCTTCCTCATGGACGAGCCGCTGTCCAACCTGGACGCCAAGCTGCGTGTCCAGACCCGTACGCAGATCGCGTCGCTGACCCGCCGCCTCGGCGTCACCACGGTCTACGTGACCCACGACCAGGTCGAGGCCATGACCATGGGTGACCGCGTGGCTGTGCTCAAGGACGGCCTGCTGCAGCAGGTTGACACCCCGCGCAACCTCTACGACCGTCCCAAGAACGTCTTCGTTGCCGGCTTCATCGGCTCCCCCGCCATGAACCTGCTGGAACTGCCCGTCGTTGACGGCGGTGTCCAGTTCGGCGGCACCGTCTACCCCGTGCCGCGCGACGTCCTGGAAGAGGCACACGGCTCCACCGTCACCCTCGGCAGCCGCCCCGAAGACCTGGAAACCGCTCCGCACGGCGAGGGCCTGAAGGTTGAGGTGGACGTCGTCGAAGAACTCGGCGCCGATGCCTACGTCTACGGCCACACCACGCTGGACGGCAAGGACCACGACATCGTGGCACGCGTCGACGGCCGCCGCCCTCCGATGAAGGGCGAATCCATCTACGTCCGCCCGCAGTCGGGCCACGTGCACCTGTTCGATACCAAGACCGGCCTGCGCCTGGGCGACTGAATCGCGCTCTAACCGACGGCGGCCCACACCTTTTCGCAAACGGTGTGGGCCGCCGTCGGCCTTTAACTGCGCCTGCCGGCAATTTAGCCGCCCACCGCCAAGTACGGAAGAATTGAACCATGACCGAGGAATACAGCGCCCAGTGGCACGACGAACCCACCGACTACGCGCAGATCGGAAAACTGCCGCGCTTCGTGGCCGCCAGTGCGGACGACGGGAAAGCCGCCTCGGTCTCGTCGCTTAACATCACCGCCGCTGCAGCCGATCCCGAACTGTTGGACCTGCCCTGGCACATCGCCCTGGAAGACTGGCCGGCCGAATACCTCGCTGCCCTCCCCCGCGGTATCTCCCGGCACATCGTCCGCTTCGCCCACCTCGGCGGCTCCGTCATCGCCATCAAGGAAACCTCGGAGCACGTGGCCCGGCACGAATACCACATGCTCCGTAAGCTCGCACGGCTGGACGTGCCCTGCGTGGAGCCGGTGGCGGTCATTACCGGCCGCGCAACCCCGGACGGCCGGCCGCTCAACCCGGTCCTGGTCACACGGCACCTCAAGTTCTCCATGCCGTACCGGGCGCTGTTCTCCCAGATGCTCCGCAAGGACACCCTGACCCGCCTCATCGACGCCCAGGCGCTGCTCCTGGTGCGGCTGCACCTGATCGGGTTCTACTGGGGCGACGTGTCCCTCTCCAACACCCTGTTCCGCCGCGACGCCGGCGCCTTTGCCGCCTACCTCGTGGACGCGGAAACCGGCGAGCTGTACCCGGACCTCTCCACGGGCCAGCGCGAATACGATCTTGAAATCGCACGGGTCAACATTGCCGGCGAACTCATGGACCTTTTGGACGGCGGACTGATCGAGGAAAAGGTGGACCCCGTGGCCACCAGTGAACTCATCATGGACAGCTACCGCCGCCTCTGGGCTGAGCTGACCGAGAAGGAGTCCTTCGAACTCGGCGAGCGCTGGCGCGTGGGTGCCCGCATCCGCCGCCTCAACGAACTCGGCTTCGACGTTGAGGAATATGCCATCAAGACCACCCAGAACGGTTCCACCATCCAGCTGCAGCCGAAGGTGGTGGACGCCGGGCACCACCAGCGGCGCCTGCTCCGCCTCACCGGCCTGGACGCACAGGAGAACCAGGCGCGCCGCCTGCTCAACGACATGGACTCCTTCCGGGCTGACAACAACCCGGACATGGATGAGGAATACAGTGCCCACCTGTGGGTCAGCCAGGTTTTCGAGCCGATCGTCCGTTCCATCCCGCGTGACATGTCGGGCAAGCTGGAACAGGCGGAGGTGGTCCACGAGGTCCTGGAACACCGCTGGTACATGTCCGAGAAGCAGGAACGCCACATTCCCCTGGCCGAGGCGGTGCAGTCCTACATTGACTCCATCCTCCGCCACCGCCGGGATGAGGCCGCCATCATGCTGAACCCGGACACCGGGCTGCTGAAGATCCTCGAGGTGGAGACCGAGGAGTCCCGGTATGGCGACGAGGAGTCCATCGACGAATACCCGGACGCGGACGACTAAGGCAGGATCGCTTTACCCGGGTTCAGGATGCCCTCGGGGTCGAACAGTTCCTTGATCCTGCGCTGTAGCTGCTGCAGCGGCGCCGGCTGCTCCTGCCCCAGCCACCGCAGCTTGTACTGGCCCACCCCGTGTTCGCCGGTGATGGTGCCGCCCATGTCCAGGGCGGCCGTAATGCTTTCGTCCAGGGCCCGCTGGAGCCGCTCCATCGCCCCGGCGTCCACGCCGCTGCCGTCCCGCTCGATCCAGAAGGTGGGGTGCAGATTGCCGTCCCCGGCGTGGGCCACCACTTTGAGGTTCACGTTGTGGCGGACGGCCATGGCCTCCAGCGCGCCGACGTAATCCACCAGGCGCGAACGCGGCACGGCCACGTCCTCCCCCACCCGGTACTCATCGTCAACTTCCGTACCCCTGCTGTGGCGCCGGAGCTCCACCAGCCGTTCAGCCTCGGCGCTGGCTTCCGCGGTGACTGCCGCACCACCGGACCGCAGAACCGTGCGCACCACCTCCGCCTCGGGGCCGGCGCCGAACCCGTCCGTTTGAACCAGGAGCAGGGAGCCGCCCCGTGCCGTGAGGTTCGACCCATGGATGTCGTCCAGCTGGGCCAACGTGCCGCCGTCGAGCAGTTCCATGATGGCGGGCTGGACCCGCGCCTTTCCTACCGCCAGGACGCCCGCGGCAGCCATCCGGAAGTCGGGATAGAAGGCTGCCACTGTGTGCACCTCGTGGGGCAGGTACTTCAGCCGCACGGTGATTCCGACGACAATGCCCAGCGTCCCTTCCGATCCGACAAACAGTCCCGTCAGGTCATAGCCCGCTACGCCCTTGAACGTCTGGTGGCCGGTGTGGAGAAGGGAACCGTCCGCAAGCACCACGTCGAGGGCCAGCACCGAGTCCCTGGTGACCCCGTACTTTGCGCAGCGCAGCCCGCCCGCGTTCGTGGCCACATTGCCGCCGATCGTGGACGTGCGGAAGCTCGCTGGGTCCGGTGCGTACATCAAGCCATGCACGGCGGCAGCTTCGTTGAGCACCGCGTTGACCACTCCGGGTTCCACGACTGCCGTTTCGTCGTCCGGGTTGAGTGCAAGGATGTGGTCCATCCGCTCCAGCGACATGACAACGCAATTGCGCGTGGCGTGGGCGCCTCCGGACACTCCAGTCCCTGCTCCCCGGGCCACCACCGCCACACCCCTGGCCGCACAGGCGCGCACCACGGCCTGGACGTCCGCAACGGATTGCGGGAAAACGACGGCGAGTGGCAGGTGGAAGTCGATGATAGGCGCCTGGTCCACGGCGTACCGGCGGAGCGCGGCCTCTCTCACGTCAACCTGCCCAGGGGCGAGCATGCCCTCGAGTTCATCAAGCACGCTGCCCACAAGGCCTCCATCCGACGCCGAATTTGTCTCCTCAGTCTAGGGGCACCCGCGCACGCACTTCGTAACGTATCCCTGCATCACTGCAAGCGTTTCCACTACTGACCTGCAGCAACGCCCTCGTGGCGAACAATATGCGGCCGTAAGAATATGGAAGCGTTTTCATTTTCCCCTTCTCCTTGTCTAAGCTGTCAACCATGTCTGTCGAAACTGTGATCCCCAGCACTACGCTCGATGCCGGCCCGCTGACACTCATCCACTCTGCGGACGCCGTCCCGGGCTGGTGGCGCTCAGCCGTGATCTATCAGGTGTACCCGCGGTCTTTCCGCGACTTCAACGGCGACGGCATAGGCGACCTTGCCGGCATCACCGAGGAACTTCCGCACCTGGCGGACCTCGGCGTGGACGCGGTTTGGCTGTCGCCTTTCTACCGCTCTCCGCAGCGCGATGCTGGCTACGATGTCAGCGACTACTGCGATGTGGACCCGATTTTCGGCACCCTTGGCGACTTCGACGTCATGATGGCCGAGTCCCACCGGCTGGGCCTGCGGGTCATCGTGGACCTGGTTCCCAACCACTGCTCGGACCAGCACGCCGCTTTCCAGGCTGCCCTGGCGGCGCCCGCCGGCAGCCCCGAGCGGGAGATGTTCATTTTCCGCGACGGCAGGGGATCCGGCGGTCACGAGCCGCCCAACAACTGGCAGTCCCACTTCGGCGGGCCTGCCTGGACCCGGGTGGCCGGCCCGGACGGCCAGCCGGACCAGTGGTACCTTCACCTCTTCGATTCCTCCCAGCCCGACTTCAACTGGGACAACCCGGCCGTCCATGCCGAGTTTGAACGCGTCCTCCGGTTCTGGCTTGACCGCGGCGTCTCCGGTTTCCGCGTGGACGTTGCCCACGCCCTGGTCAAGGCCCCCGGGCTTCCGGCCTGGGGCGGACGGGCGGACGGCGGGAGCAGCGACGGGTTCCCAGGCCATGAAGCACCGATGTTCGGGCAGCCGGCCCTGCATGACATCTACCGCCACTGGCGCCGAATCCTGGACGAGTACGGGCCGGACCGCATCCTCTGCGCCGAGGCCAATGTTGATCCGCTGCCGCGGCTGGCGGACTGGGTACGGGAGGACCAGATGCACCAGGCCTTTAACTTCCCGTACCTGCATGCAGGGTTGGACGTCCACCGGCTGCGCGGGGTGATCACGGACTCGCTGGTGGCGCTGGACGCCGTTGGCGCTCCAAGCACTTGGGTGCTGTCCAACCACGACGTCGTCCGGCATGCCAGCCGCTTCGGCTACAACGGGCCGGGGCCTCGGGACGGGGACGGGATTGGCCCCGCTGATCCCCAGCCGGACACCGCACTAGGGCGCCGCCGGGCAGCTGCCGCTTCGCTGTTCATGCTGGGACTGCCGGGTGCAGCCTACCTGTACCAGGGTGAAGAGCTTGGGTTGCCCGACGGCATCGACATCCCCGAGCATCAGCGGCAGGACCCCACTTTCGCGCGGACCGGCGGGGAGCGCCTGGGCCGTGACGGCTGCCGCGTTCCGCTCCCGTGGCGTGCCGCGGACAAGAACCTCGGCTTTGGTGCCGGAGACACCCCCTGGCTGCCGTTTCCGCCCTCGTTCCCGGCCTTGGCGCGCGACGTCCAGGCTGATTCGCCGTCGTCGCACCTCGCGCTGTACCGGAACATCCTTCGGATCCGGAGGGACCTGGACCTGGGCCGGGGCTCGCTCGCCTGGGCAGAGGACTGGTGCACCGGTTCCTCACTCGGGTATGTCAACGGCACTACGCTGGTGCTTATGAACCTCAACCACGAGCCACTGGAATTGCCCGCCGGGCAGGTCATCGTCCGCAGCCTTCCCTCGGAGTCCGGTACGCACCTCGCCTCGGGCGAGACTGCCTGGATCCAGCTTGGACCCGGCGCCGCAGCAGACTGAGCATGGCGGGCATCAAGGAGGTAGCAGCCAAAGCGGGCCTGTCCGTGGCCACCGTGTCCCGGGCGTTGAGCGGGAAGGCCAACGTGTCGCCGCGGGCCCGCCGGCTCGCCCAGGAAGCTGCGCAGGAGCTGGGCTTTGTCCCGTCCTACCACGCTTCCAGCCTCGCTTCGGGGCGCAACCACAACATCGGGCTTGTGGTGCCGCATGTGCACCGGTGGTACTTCTCCTCGGTACTTGAGGGAGTCTCGGAGACCCTGCTGGATGCTGGCTACGACCTCACGCTGTATAACGTGGGCGAGCAGCCTGAACGGCGCAGCAGCGTGCTCAACGACTTCCTGCTGCGGAAGCGCCTGGACGCCGTGATCGCGGTGGCATTGGTGCTGAGTGAAGAGGAGATCCTGCAGCTCTTGGCCGTCCACCGTCCGATCGTGGGGATCGGCGGAGCGCTGCCGGGCGCGTCCACCATCCGTATTGACGATGAACGGCTGGCACGGGAGGCCACCGACCACCTCATCCGGCTGGGCCACACCCGGATTGCGCACATGACGGGTGACGCGGAACTGGACCGCGACTTCAAGCTGCCGGGAATCCGCCGCGGCGGCTTCGAAAAGGCGATGGCGGCTGCGGGCCTGCCGGTTCGCCGGGAATGGCAGGTACCGGCCGATTTCACCATTCACGGCGCGTATGCGGGCGCACGCCGCATGCTGGGGACGGCAGCGGAACGGCCTACTGCCGTGTTCGCGGCTTCTGACGAGATGGCTGTCGGCATCATCCTCGCAGCACGTGACTTCGGCCTGCAGGTTCCGCACGATCTTTCCGTGGTGGGCATGGACGGGCATGAGCTTGGCGAGACGTTCGGGTTGACCACCATCAGCCAGGATCCGCGGGGGCAGGGCCAGCTGGCGGCACGAACCGCCCTCGACTTGCTGGGCGATGGCGGGCAGAAGTCCGACGGCGGTGCGGGACAAAGTGCCACCGACCACGAATATCCCACGGAGTTCATCATCCGAACGAGTACGGCGGTACCGCCAGCGCAGGCTTCTACTCGGACGCTGTAGCTACTCCCCGTCAGCTTTGGGCTTGAGCTGCAGTTCCATCACCAGCCACCTTGGCAGCCGGATTCAGCGGGTAGGGCTTACGCCTTCCTGTGTCCCTGAAGCCTTGGCGCAGGTAGAGGCGCTGGGCCCGCACATTGTGCTCATGCACTCCAAGCTCCAGCAGGTCCGCCTGCAGTTCATACCGTTGCTGCTGCGATACAACGGCGCAGCGTCGCGTCTCCCTCTTCCAGGCGACGGATTTCGGTCATTCAGCCCCCATGAACCGGGCATACCTTGCCAGGATCTCCGGCCAGGCGTCGGCGTATTCAGCACGGACTGCAGCGGGGTCCTCGGCACCTTCCCACCCGTCATGGAATACGCGAACTTCTGTTCCCTCATCCACAGCTTTGAATACCACGAGGAGTTCAGTGGACCACAGGGCAGTGGTGCCGGGATGCCACGTTGCGTGGAAAGAGAACGGCGGCTGCCAGTCATCAAGCGTTCCCCAGATAGTCGTCCGGCCGTCGTCAGCGGTCTCAAGAAGGAGGTTCTCTTCGAACTCGACATAGGAGTCAGCCCCGTAAACGCCATGGGCTTCCAGCGGCCACCACAGGTGTGTATGGTCCGTGAAGCCGGCGAAGGCATGGGCTATGGTCCCCGGCACCACGACGGTATGCACCACAGGCTCCAGCAGATCCGATGCGGGCTGGCTGTCGTCTTCCCAGGGGTCCTGGGCATGGCTGAAGAGGCTGTTCATGGTGATCAACTCTACCGGGGTCTCTTAACCCAAAAGTGCCTCCGCCAACACACCGTCACTTCCCCGAATGCCTTCAGGGAGCTTGGTTTGGTGGTTGGTTGCTTAAATGCGGGAGGCCCCAACCTGTGGTTGGGGCCTCGACCGTGATGTGTTGTCCGGCGGTGTCCTACTCTCCCACACCCTCCCGGGTGCAGTAC
>NZ_JBNHFJ010000026.1:0-32780 GCF_059090105.1 Arthrobacter sp. K410C | reverse complement strand
ACGGGTTGCCGTGCGGCTCGGAATTCTCTCTGGCGTCCATGGCGTTCCCTCCCTGGCGCTGCACCCTAGGCGAGCTGAGAGTAAGAAGGGCGCAAACTTACGATCATTTTAAGCCTCCGGGACCTAGACAGCGACACCGTCATTGGGCATGGCCCTCCGGCGGCGGGGGACACCCCTGGCCCAGAAAGCAATCATCAGCCCGGCAGTTGCTGCCCCGCCGGCGTATATCGAGGGCGACGCCCACGCTCCCTCGGGCGTAGGGGTTGCGAAGGCCACCACGACCGCGGCCACGGCCAGGAAAACCTCCGCCCCGGCTTGCAGCGGCCGGGCCCTGTACTCGGGGTAGGCGAACCGAATGAGGGGGATGATCGGCAGGGTGAACAGTCCGAGGCTGAAGACCGGCCAGATGCCGTTGAAGGTGAAGATCACCAGCCCCAGCACCCACAGCGCGGCGAACGTCAGCAGCTGGCCCGCCCGCAGCGGGTTCTCCGACGTCCAGCGGGTCACCAACAGTCCCCATGCGGGCAGGCCAACCAGCCAGCCGCCGGCCCAGAAACCCAGGCCCAGCAGCGCGAGCACCACAAGCAGGGCACCGGGAAGCAGGAATGCCACGGCCTGCCGAACCGACAGGACCTTCCTGACTGGCCCGAAGATGCAGGCCCCGACCAGCAGGTAGACGGCCGCGTACCAGGGCAGCAGCTGGATGATGGGATCCGCCAGGCTGAACACCAACACGGCCAGGGCCGGGGCCATGACGCACACCGCGGCGATCGTCCACGGGCGTTCGGCATCAATCATGGGGCGACCCTACCTTGGAATTCTTGGTAAGCCCGCTACTTAGTTATGCCGGGGAAGAAAGGGGCCCACGCCAAAATCCGGCCTTTTACTGGAATGATGAACGAGTGGCAGCACCCCAGAAACTTCGGAATCGCACATGGCGTTGTGGACCAGCATGGCTCTTCCTCGCATGGGCGCTGCACGACCTCGAGGAAGCCGCAACCTTCCCTGCCAGTTGCAACTACCTGGCTGACCGTACTGGGATTCACGCGCTGAGGATGGACTCGCGTCAGTCCTGGGCAGCGGTCGGCTTGATGGGTGTGCTCGTCGGATGCGCTTGCATACGCGGCGCACAGACGGCGGGCAGTTCGCGCCTGTACCGGGCAGTGGTCGCAGGGCTAGGTGCACACGTCTGGACGCACCTCGGCGCGACTGTGCTTGCGCGGCGCTACACGGCAGGCGTCGTGACCGCGGTGCCCGTGATGCTGCCCGGCGTGATCGCGGCAGGCAGAGAACTTGACCGCGGCGGGATTCCGGTACGCGCGAGGGATCGAGCACTGGGCGCGGTCGTCCTGGTGCTTGCGGCATTCGTATGCCACCTCACCGTTCGTGTGGCGATGAGGCGCAGAGCGAACTAAGCGTCGCAGCGCAGTCCCGTCGACCCTGCTTGAATGATCAGGTAGCCCCGTTCAGGGAGAGTCCGGAGCTTTTTCAGATCATCCACTGTCAGCTCTGTAACTGGCCATCCAGAGGCAGCAGCTATCCTTCGGGCGGTGTCGAGGATGACGCTGAAGCCGCGGGGATCGCCGGCAGAGGCCAAAGTTATCTGCTCTAGGCCGTGACCCGAGTTTCTCAGTGTGTAGGCGAGGTCTTCAGCACATTCGGTGAGGCTCATAGCCTCACCATAGCTTCGGCAAGAGACTCCTCGTGGCGACTAGAGTCGCAACACTAAGACCCAGTCTGGTTGAAAGGAGTCAGCAAAGTGTGCCATAAGTGTGCCCTGCGCCCAGGCGGTACTAGTCGCTTAACCAGCGAAAAACCCCGGAAACCCCTGCATTTAGGGGCTGTCCGGGGTTTATCCCGAGCTTCCTATCAGAATCGAACTGATGACCTTTTCATTACGAGTGAAACGCTCTACCGACTGAGCTAAGGAAGCGCGCATGGGGTTTCCGGCGGAACCGGGTGCCTCATGCAAGAGTCAACTGTAATAGAGTCCCCGCGCCCGGGTCAAAATGGCGCGGGGGCCGGCAGCTGAGGTGCTCAGCACACGGTGTTGTCGGCGGGCACCTCACCGCTCACCAGGTACCTGTCCACGGGATCCTCCAGGCAGCTGTTGGCCCGACCATAGGCCGTGTGCCCCTCACCCTCCCAGGTCAGCAGCGTGGCATTTCCCAGCTGCTTTCGCAGCGATGACGCCCATTCAACAGGGGTCGCGGGGTCGCCCGTAGTGCCGATCACCACGATGGGCGATTCACCGGTGTACTCAACCGGGGCGGGAGTCCGGACGTTCTCGTGCGGCCAGTCCTGGCAGCTGGTCCCGCCGTAGGCGAAGAAGTATCCGAGCGTGGGTGACTCCTGCATCAGGCGCTGTTGTTCGGCGCGCATGGCTGCCGGGTCGGACTCCATGGGGTAGTCCAGGCAGTTGATCGCGTTGAAGGCGAACGTCGAGTTGGATGTGTACGAGCCATTGGATGAACGGTCCGCGCCGAGGTCCGCGAGGCGCAGCATCAGGCTCACGTCCCCTGTCATCGCCGCCTCGAGTGCCTGGGTCAGGGCCGGCCAGCTCTGGTCGTTGTAGAGCGGTGTGATCAGGCCGCTCACTAGCATCGTTGCGTTGACCACCCGGCCGTCCTTGGCGGTACGCGGCGTCTCCTTGACTGCCGCGATAAGTTCGCGGATCTGCTCCACACCGGAATCCACGTCACCGTTCAGCGGGCAGCCGTCCTGCTGCTGGCAGCTGGCAACGTAGGCCCGGATGGCCTTCTCGAAGGCGCGGGCCTGTCCGCTGGTCACCTCCTCATAGCTGATGGAGGGATCGAGGGCGCCGTCCAGCACCATCCGCCCCACATTGTCCGGGAAAAGGGATGCGTAGGTGGAACCCAGGAACGTGCCGTAGGAGTAGCCCAGGTAGTTCAGCTTGGTGTCATTGACCACGGCGCGGAGGATGTCCAGGTCCTTCGCGGCGCTCTGCGTGTCGATATGTGCCAGGACCTCGCCGGTCTTCTCGGCGCACTGGTCAGCGATCGCCTTGTTGTCGGCCCGGGCAGTTGCCAGGCCGGCATCCGTTTCCAGGTCGTAGATCTTGGCCCTTGCGGCATCCCGCTCGGCATCAGTCAGGCAGTTGACGGGTGCCGAGCGCTTCACTCCGCGGGGATCGAAGCCCACCAGGTCATATGCGTCCCGGACCGGCTGCGAGAAGTGCGTTGTGGCTGCATCCTTGACGAAGTCGTAGCCGGACGCCCCGGGTCCCCCGGGGTTGACCAGCAGGCTTCCAGTCCTGTTGCCGGTGCTGGCCGCCTTCAGGGCGGCTATTTGGATGGTCTCGCCGTCAGGATCCCCGTAATCCATGGGAACGGTGATCTTGGCGCACTGGAACTCGTTCTCGCAGGGCTCCCACACCACTTCCTGGGAGTAGAAACGCTCCAGCCCGGAAGGGGCGGAGGCCACGATGGAAGGATCGGCCTTGGCGGTTGCTGTCTCCTGGTTGCGGTCTCCGCCGTTGAGCAGGCTGCACGAGGCCAGCACCATGGCAAGAACCAGGGCGCCGGCGGCACGGAGCCCGGTCGCGAGGGACCGGGGGCATGCGGGCAGGGGGCGGGCAGTCATCGGGTCTCCTTGGAGGGTTAGATCAGGCTGGCTGCCATGGATTCAATGGTCAACAGCGGGGCAACGTTGGTGGTGGTGATGCGTTCACGGGCTTTGTTGATTGCGTCCATCCGCGCGAGGGTGGTTTCTGGCGTGGAGCGGCTGGCGAACTCCTCCAATTCGCTCCTCAGCTCAACGTTTACCAGCTCCACAGCATTCCCGAGCTGGATGATCAGCACGTCGCGGTAGAACGACAGCAAATCGGTGAGGGTCCGGTCCAGGGAATCGGTGATGGACCGCTTCGCCCGGCGTTTCTGGTCATCCTCGAGCTGTTTCAGCTGGCTTCGCATGGCCGGCGGAAGGGTGCCAGACTCGGGTGCGCCCAGCGTGGCGAGCAGTGCGGCCTTCTCCGCAGCATCGCGCTCCTCGTTCGAGCTGGTGGCCTCCGCGGTGGCGATTTTCACGAGCTTGTCCGCCATCATTACGGCCGCCGTGACACCCCGCAGCCCGAGCGGGAACCTCACGGTTTCGAGGCGGCGTTCCCGGGCCGCGGCATCCCTGGCCAGGCGGCGGGCAATGCCCACGTGGCTTTGCGCGGCGCGGGCCGCCCGTTCGGCAAGCGCAGGATCAACGCCGTCGCGCTTCACCAGGAGGGCGGCAACATCCGAGGCGGGTGGCAACCGCAGCGCCACGCTCCGGCAGCGGGAACGGATGGTGACCAGCACGTCCGCGGGGGAGGGCGCGCACAGCATCCACACCGTCCGCGGCGTGGGCTCCTCAATCGCCTTGAGGAGCACATTGGTGGTCCGCTCCGCCATCCGGTCCGCGTCTTCCACCACGATGATCCGCCACCGGCCGGACGACGGCCGGTTTCCGGCGGTGGCCACAAGTTCACGCGCCTCGTCAATGGTGATAGTGACCTTTTCGGTCCGGACAAAGGTTACATCCGAATGCGTTTCGCCCAGGATGGTGTGGCATGCCTGGCATGTGCCGCAGCCGCGCAGGTTCACGTCCTCCTGGTCGCAGTTGAGCGCAGCGGCAAACGCCTTGGCCGCATTCGAGCGTCCGGAACCCGGAGGACCGGTGAACAGCCAGGCATGGGTCAGGCTGTCACCGGTGGAGGCCTGCCGCAGTTGTTCGACGACGGCGGGCTGGCCCTGGAGGTCGTCCCACACGGTCATGGGTTACCGCCGCCGCGGGCGCCCAGGGAGGGAACAGCACCGGCAGGGGTCACTGGGCGGACTGTCAGCAGGGCATCCACGCGCTCCAGGATTTGTGCCGCGAGGTCCCCGACCGGGAGCCGGGCGGGCAGCACCAGATAGGCGTCCGGGCGGCTGCGGGCCAGCCCGAGGAATGCTTCCCGGATGCGGCCGTGGAATTCGTCCGCTTCGGACTCCAGCCGGTCTTCAGCGGCGTCACCGGCGGTGCGGCGCTGGCGTCCCACTGCCGGGTCCACGTCCAGCAGGATGGTGAGGTGCGGTTGCAGGCCGGACGTGGCCCACTCGTTCAGGGACTGGACCGAGTCCGTGCCGAGACTCCGCCCGGCGCCCTGGTAGGCGACGGAGGAATCGATGTAGCGGTCCGTCAGGACGATCTCGCCGCGCTCCAGTGCCGGCCGGATCACCTGGGTGGCATGCGCGGCCCGCGAGGCGGCGAAAATTAGGGCTTCGGTGTGGGCATCGATGTGCCCGTGGCCATGGTCCAGGACCAGGGAACGCAGCTTCTCACCGATGGGGGTTCCGCCCGGCTCCCGGGTGCGGAGCACTGTGAGCCCCCGGGATTCCAGGGCTTCCGCGAGCCGGGCCGCCTGCGTCGATTTGCCGGCACCGTCGCCGCCTTCAAACGCGATGAAAAGTCCGGACCCTTGTGTGCTCACCCCTCAAGCCTACCGACCGCGAGGGGCAATCAACGATTGGAGAAGGGTTCATGTGGACAGTCCTGCCAGCCCTGCCTTGCCCTTCGGGGAACACCGGAGCCGGGCCAGTACGCTTTTGACCATGAGTCTTTCCGAACAGCACGCGGCCGCCTTGTCAGCAGAGACAGTGGTGGTTGCGGCCGGGCGTCCCCCGCGGGAACGGGACATGCCGGTCAACCCGCCCCTGGTCCTTTCGTCCACCTACTACGGCACGGGTTCGCTCGATACCGGCGACCGCGGCTACGGGCGCTACTCCAACCCCACATGGGATCCCTTCGAAGAGGCACTCGCCCAGCTCGAAGGCGCCGAACTGCCCGGGCTGCTGTACGCCTCGGGCCTCGCAGCCGTCAGCTCCGCCCTGTCGCTTGTACCGGCCGGGGGAGCGCTGGTCATGCCCACCCACAGCTATTCGGGGACCCTGGTGATGGCCTCGGAGCTGGCCCAGAAGGGTTTCGTCGAGCTCCGCACCGTGGATATCGCCGACACGGCCGCCGTCCAGGCTGCCCTGGCGCCGGGCGGTTCGGGAGCCCGGGCCGCGGCGATGCTGTGGCTGGAAAGCCCCACCAATCCGATGCTCGGCATCGCCGACGTCGCGGCGCTCACGGAGGCAGCGCACGCCGCCGGCGCCATCGTGGTCACGGACAATACTTTCTCCACGCCGTTGGTGCAGCAGCCGCTGGCCCTGGGGTCCGACGTCGTCCTGCATTCGGTGACCAAGTACCTGGCCGGCCATTCCGACGTCGTGCTGGGCGCCCTGGTGACGTCAAACCCGGACATCCGCTCGGCCCTTCTGCACAACAGGACCATCCATGGCGGCATTGCCGGCCCCTTCGAAGCATGGCTGGCGCTGCGGGGCCTGCGGACGCTCGCGCTCAGGGTGGAACGGTCACAGCAGTCCGCCATGATCCTGGCGGAGCGGCTCAGCAACCATCCCGGGATCGAGTCGATCCGGTTCCCGGGGCTGCCCGCGGACCCGGGCCACGAGCGGGCGAAGGCCCAGATGAAGGGATTCGGATCCATCGTCTGCGTCCAGGTGGCCCCTGCCGGGGGACAGGACGGCGCCGGCGCGGCGGACAAACTGGTCCAGGCCCTGGAGCTGTGGCTGCCGGCAACGTCCCTCGGCGGCGTCGAATCCCTTATCGAACGCAGGCGCCGGCATGCTGCCGAGCCGGCGAGCGTTCCGGAGAACCTGGTCCGCCTGAGCGTGGGCATCGAGAATGTCGAAGACCTTTGGGCTGACCTGGAGCAGGCGCTGGACACGCTGGGAGGCTAGGCTTGGGTTGTGGACGGTGAACTGATTATTCGGCCTGTTGAACAGGCAGTGTTCTTTATCCTTGCCCTTGTGGCGCTGGGCCTGGAGCTCTGGGCCGTGGTGGACTGCGCGCGGCACCGCGCCAACGCCTTCGAGGCAACCGGCAAGCGGACCAAGACCTTTTGGCTGGCATTGACCGGCGGCGCGGCCTTTGTTGGTGTCATTTCACTGTTCGGCAGCGGCGGCGGCATCTTCGGTACCCTGGGCCTCTTCGGGCTTGCCGCCGTGGTGGCCGCCTCTGTTTACCTCGCAGACGTACGGCCGGCCGTCAAGGACGCAGGCCGTGGCGGCAGCCGCAATATGGGCCCCTACGGCCCCTGGTAATCCCCACCGGCCCCCCAGGCTCGCAAGCTCGCCCAGGAACCCCTGCCGGCGTGGGCCTATCCGGCTAAAGCCCCGGAGCCACCGCTTCCCAGTCCACCGTCAGTTCGCCAAGCCGCCAGCGGGCAGGACCGTCCTGCACCGGCCAGCCGGCGTCCCGCAATGACCGGCACATGCCCTGCCACCGCTGCCGGTTGCCGAACGACGCCAGGGGAGCGGCTTCCAGCCAGGCGCGGTCCATCGCCTGCAGCAGCCCGTGCACCCGTTCGCCGGGCACGTTGCGGTGTATGAGCGCCTTTGGCAGGCGTTCGGCCACATCCGAGGGCAGGTTGAAGCTGCCGAAGCGGACGGAAATGCTCAGTGACAGGGGCCGTTCGGCGTCGAGCGCCACCCACGTCACCCGCCGGCCGATCTCATCGCAGGTCCCGTCAATGAAGAGGCCGTCGTCGGAGAGACGGTCCTGGACAAGCCGCCAGATGCCTGCGACGTCCGCCTCCTCATACTGCCGCAGCACGTTGAAGGCACGCACCAGGACCGGGCGGCCGGGGACGGGAAGTTCAAAACCGCCCACGTGGAAGCTCAGGCCCGGCCGCTGAAGGGGCAAGGCGGCACTGACGCGCGAGGGTTCTATCTCGATGCCGCAGACCTGTACATCCGGCCGGACGGCGGCCAGCCGTTCATAGAGTTCGACGGCGGTGGCCGGCGTGGCCCCATAGCCCAGGTCCACCACCAGCGGGTCAGCCGCAGAGCGGAGGCGCCAGGCCTGAGGCCCGGCCAGCCAGCGGTCGAGGCGGCGCATGCGGTTGGGATTGGTAGTGCCGCGGGTCACGTTGCCCACGGGCCTGCCCTGCCTGCCCGCCGCGCTCCTGCCGGTGATCTGCGGGGCGGCCACCCGTTCAGCCTTTTGAACCACCGCCCCACCTTACCGTTGCCACGGCAGCGGCGGCTCCCCGCCGTCGGCTTGTAACGCTGGGCGGTCGGCAACGGCGCTCGGCTAGGATGAAAATCATGACTTACAAGCTGATTCTGCTGCGCCACGGCCACAGCGAATGGAACGCCAAGAACCTGTTCACCGGCTGGGTGGACGTTGACCTGAACGACCAGGGCCGCGAGGAAGCAGCGCGGGGCGGTGAGCTCCTGGTGGAGAACAACGTGCTCCCGGATGTGCTCTACACCTCCCTGCTGAAGCGGGCCATCAACACGGCCAACATCGCCCTGGACAAGGCCGACCGCGGCTGGATCCCGGTGAAGCGCGACTGGCGCCTGAACGAGCGCCACTACGGTGCGCTGCAGGGCAAGGACAAGGCGCAGACCCTGGCCGAGTACGGCGAGGACCAGTTCATGGAATGGCGCCGTTCCTACGACACCCCGCCGCCGCCCCTGGACGATAACTCCGAATTCTCCCAGGCCCACGACCCGCGCTACGCCGGACTCGGTGCCGCGCTTCCCCGCACCGAGTGCCTGAAGGACGTGTTGGTCCGCCTGCTCCCGTACTGGGAATCGGACATCAAGGAAGACCTGAAGGCCGGCAAGACCGTCCTGGTCACCGCGCACGGCAACTCCCTCCGCGCACTGGTCAAGCACCTGGACGGCATCAGCGACGAAGCTATCGCCAGCCTGAACATCCCCACCGGCATCCCGCTGGTGTACGACCTGGATGAGAACTTCCAGCCCATCAAGCGGGGCGGAACCTACCTCGATCCTGAAGCTGCCGAGGAAGCCATCCTCGCGGTCGCCAACCAGGGCAAGAAGTAGGGCATCAAACACCGACGGCGGGCTGGTCACCTTTGGTGACCAGCCCGCCGTCGTTTCCCCCCAGCAGTTTTTGTCCAGATATGGTGACCTCAGCGGCGGGGAAGCCGCCGTATTTGGACGAAAACTCTGCGCGGGGTCAGCTGTGCTCGATGCCGTTCGGCTGCCATGCACCGGTCACCAGGTAGGTAACCTTCTGGGCGACGGAAACGCCGTGGTCCGCGAACCGTTCAAAGTAGCGGCTGGCAAGGGCCACGTCCACGGTGGTGGCGGGCGACTCGTTCCACTCGGGCGCGGCGATCGCCTTGAAAACGCTCAGGTGCAGGTCATTGATGGCCGTGTTGGCCTTCAGGATGTCCCGGGCAACTTCCAGGTCGCGGGTCTCCAGCAGCACGGTGAGCTTGGCCGCGATTTCCTTGTCCAGCTCGGCCATCTGCTTGAACGTCTCCGTCATGGACGCCGGAATCACCGTCGACGGGAAGCGGAGGCGGGCCAGCTGTGCGATATGGCGGGCGAGGTCGCCCATTCGCTCCAGCGATGCGCTCATACGCAGGGAGCCCACGATCATGCGCAGGTCGCTGGCGACCGGACCCTGCAGAGCCAGGATGTCGATGGCCCGCTCATCCAGGCTGTTCTGCAGGAAGTCGATGCGCGCATCCGCGGCAATGACGTCCTGGGCGAGGTCCACGTCCGCCACTTCGAACGAAGTAGTGGCCTTTTCCATCGCTTCGGTGACCAGCCGGGAGATCTGAACCAGCTCCTCACCCACGTGGGTGAGTTCTTCCTGAAAAACCTTACGCACGTAGGCGTCCTTTCCTTGAAATCCCTGCCGGGCCCGCTTCCGGGCAGCAGGAATCGTGTGGCCGTTCGGCACTCCAACTCGTTACTCTGCCAGTATCCGGTAAACGGTTGGTCCCTTGAAGGTGAACGTTAGTTGAACCGTGGGCGCAGGGGGTCCGGACGCGCCGGGTGGGCCCCGGCAAGAGCATAAGGTGGACCTGTGGATCCTATGCTCATCGGTCTGGTCGCAGGCCTCGTCGGCCTGGCGCTCGGCACCTTTGGCGTGCTCGCCTTCCGGGTCAGCGAGAAGCAGCGCCAGTTGCTGGACATCGACGCCGAGGAACTGGCTCTACCCGCCGGCGCAGCGGAAGTGCTTGCCATCGTCGGGCGGGCCTTTGTGGTGGTCGACGCGGTGGACGGCGTGGTCCGTGCCAGCCCCGCCGCCTACGCCTACGGCCTGGTGCGTGGACATACCGTGGTCCACAAGGAACTGCTGGACATGACGGCAGGTGTCCGGCGCGACGGCGTCATCCTGGAAAAGCAGCTGGAACTGCCCCGCGGCCCGCTGGGACAGGGAACCATCATTGTCCAGGTGCGGGCAGCCATGCTCGGCGAGGAATACATCCTCCTGCTTGCGGACGACCGCACGGAGATCACCCGGACCGAGGAGATCCGGAACGACTTCGTCGCCAACGTCTCCCATGAACTCAAGACTCCGGTGGGCGCCATCTCGCTGCTCGCCGAAGCCCTCGAATCCTCCGCGGACGACGAGGAGGCCGTCCGCCGTTTCGCCAAGCGGATGCACAAGGAATCCGCCCGGCTTGCCGCGCTGGTGCAGGACATCATCGAACTGTCGCGCCTGCAGGGAGCCAGCGTCACCCAGCAGGGCGGCCCCGTGGACGTCAATGCGGTGATCGCCGAAGCGGTGGACCGGTCCCAGCTGCCCGCGGAAAGCAAGAACATCACGATCGTGGTGGGCGGCCGGACCGAGGGCAAGGTGTTCGGCGACCAGGACCTGCTGGTCACGGCCCTGCGAAACCTCATCGACAACGCCATCCGGTACTCGCCGGCCAACACCCGGGTGGGCATCGGAGTCCGGTCCCGGGAAGGGCTCGTCTCCATCTCCGTGACAGACCAGGGTGAGGGCCTTACCCCGGAAGAACAGGAACGCGTCTTCGAACGCTTCTACCGGGTGGATGCGGCACGGTCCCGCCACACCGGCGGTACCGGCCTGGGCCTGAGCATCGTCAAGCACGTTGCCTCCAACCATGGCGGTGAGGTGACCGTGTGGTCCCAGCCCGGCCAGGGATCCACCTTCACCCTCCGCCTGCCCGAGATGGAAGGGCACGACGGCGACGACGACGTTCCGTCCGCGGCCGCCGCCCGGCAGGAGCCGGCAGGGCATCGAGCCGACCAGCCAACACTTACCCAGGTACCCCGCGCCGCCGGCGCAAAAGAACGAGGAGCTAGCGCTTGAGCAGGATCTTGATTGTGGAGGACGAGGATTCGTTCAGTGATCCCTTGTCCTATTTGTTGGGCAAAGAGGGCTTCGAAGTTGAGGTGGTGGACAACGGACTGGACGCCATCACCGAATTCGACCGCAACGGTGCCGACCTGGTGCTCCTGGATCTGCAGCTCCCGGGCCTGTCCGGCACTGAGGTCTGCCGCCAGCTCCGCCAGCGTTCAAGCGTCCCGGTGATCATGCTGACAGCCAAGGACTCGGAAATCGATAAAGTCGTGGGGCTGGAACTGGGGGCTGACGACTACGTCACCAAACCCTATTCCTCCCGCGAGCTGGTGGCCCGGGTCCGGGCGGTGCTGCGGCGCCAGGGCGAGCCGGAGGAGCTAATTTCCTCCACGGTGCAGGCTGGCCCGGTCCGGATGGACATCGAGCGGCACGTGGTCAGCGTGGACGGCGAGCAGGTCCTGCTTCCGCTGAAGGAGTTCGAGTTGCTCGAGATGCTCCTGCGCAACTCCGGTCGGGTACTGACCCGCGGCCAGCTCATCGACCGGGTGTGGGGTTCCGATTATGTGGGCGATACCAAGACCTTGGACGTCCACGTGAAGCGGCTGCGCGGCAAGATCGAACCCGACCCCTCCGCGCCGCGGTACCTGGTGACGGTGCGCGGGCTCGGCTACAAGTTCGAGCCGTAAAGGCGCCCGGGGATCCACGGAAGCCGGGACGGCAGCATTACAGGACATGCAAAAGGGAGGGGCCGGCCGGCCCCTCCCTTTTGCATGTGGCTGCTGCGCCGCTGGCTAGTGGCCGGTACCGCCGCCAAGTTCGGAGGCAGTGGGCGACGGCGTGGGGGAAGGCGACGGGGTGCTTCCGGCCGGCAGGTACTCCTTGTACTCCGGCAACGTGGCGTCCAGGACGGGAACCTTGACGGTGTTGCTGACGTTGGTGCCGCTTTCGGTGATCTTGATATCCACCAGCGACCCCGGGATACCGCCGGTGGTGCTCAGGACGGCTTCATCCGTGTCATTGTTCAGCAGGACGTAGGAGTTAGCCTTGACCGGAACCTCGGTCTCCGAGCCCTCGGCGCCGTTGACCGTGAGCTTCACGTCCTGGGACGAGGAGTTGTAGACGGCACCGATGACCCGGCCCGGCTCGTCCTCGCCGTTGGAGACGATGAGGAAGTTGCTCAGCTTGAGGGGGCCGAGATCGGTGACAATGCCGTCCGACGCCTGGTACTGCTCGCTTGTCTGCTGGGAATTGATGTACCCGCAGCCCGACGTCAGCAGTCCGATGCCAAGGGCGGCAGCCGTCAGTGCCAGTTTGCCGCGCTGGGCCCGGTTCGTCGCAGTGAAACGCACGTCACGTACTCCTCGAGAGTCTTGAAACAGATTTAGGCATAGCCTATCCGGAAAGCCGCCAAAACGAGGATTCGGCGGCGTCACATCGCCCTTGGCAGGGCCACGGCGATGCACTATTATCTGCATCCGTCAAGGGGTCCAAGGGGGTCGATTTGGGCCAATTTCCGCGTATTTTCGCGGTTCCGAGCCCTTTCCGCGGCCGGTCATATGCCTGAATCGTGATAAACTGGTCTGCGGGAAAGGGGAAATGTCCACATGGTATTTGAGGTCGGCGAGACAGTAGTTTACCCTCACCACGGTGCTGCGAAGATTGAAGAAATCAAGATGCGCACCATCAAGGGCGAAGAGAAAATGTATCTCAAGCTCAAGGTGGCTCAGGGTGATCTGACCATTGAAGTTCCAGCAGAAAACGTTGACCTTGTTGGGGTCCGGGACGTAGTGGGCAAGGATGGCTTGGAGCACGTGTTTGATGTGCTCCGTGCCGAGTTCACCGAGGAGCCCACCAACTGGTCACGCAGGTACAAGGCAAATCTGGAGAAGCTTGCTTCCGGTGACGTCATCAAGGTAGCAGAGGTCGTCCGCGACCTGTGGCGCCGGGATCACGACCGGGGCCTTTCCGCAGGCGAGAAGCGAATGCTGGCCAAGGCCCGGCAGATTCTGATCTCAGAACTGGCGCTGGCCGAAAAGACCGATGAAGAGAAGGCGGCAAGCGTTCTCGACGAGGTTTTGGCTTCCTAAGAATTAAGCCCCGGCGGCACGAAAGTGCGCCGGGGCTTCTTTTTTGCTCCGGATCTTTCCGGGCTAACACACGGCAGCGCCCCGCCGGACGCTTCGGCCCGCGGCGACGTAGGCTAGTCCGCATGAGCGAAACACCTAACCGCCTCGTTACCGCGGTGATCCTGGTGGCCGCAGGTTCGGGGCAACGGCTTGGTTATGGCATGCCCAAGGCTGCAGTGCCGCTGGGTGGAGAACCCATCCTGATGCATGCCCTGCGCGGCATCGTCGCGTCCGGAATCAGCAGCCAAGTGTGCATTGCGCTGCCCGCCGGAAATGACGGACTGCGCAGGCTGTGTGAGGACTTCCGCGAAGAGCTTGCCGACGGCGGTCCGCTCCTGACGATCGTTGACGGCGGAGCCACGCGTGCAGAGTCCGTTCGTGCCGGTCTGGGCGCCCTTATGGAGGGCACGGACGCCGTCATGGTCCACGACGCCGCCCGCGCGCTGACGCCGGACTCCGTCTTCCACCGCATCGCCGACGCCCTCGCTGCCGGCGCTCAGGCGGTCATTCCGGCGATCGCCGTCGTGGACACCGTCAAGACAGTCAGGGCCACCGCCGACGGTAACGCTTCACCGGCGCCGGAGGTTGTCACCGGAACTGCTCCCCGTGAGGACCTGCGCGCCGTGCAGACGCCCCAGGGGTTCCGGTTGGCCACGCTCCAACGGGCCCACCAGGCTGCCCAGTCGCTGGACTCGCAGCAGGCGGCAGCGGTCACGGACGACGCCATGCTGGTGGAAATGACCGGAACCACGGTCCATGTGGTCCGTGGTTCCACCCAGTCGCTGAAAATCACCACGCCGCTGGACCTAATCCTGGCCGAAGGGCTGCTGGAAGGCCCGCTTGGCGCCCGCTGGGTGGAAGGCTAGGGATGGCAGACCCGCAGATGATCATTCCACGGACGGGCATCGGCCTTGACGTCCACGCTTATGCAGCAGAGGATTCAGCGCGCCCCCTATGGCTCGGCGGACTGTTATGGCCGGGCGAGCGCGGCCTGGCCGGGCACTCCGACGGCGACCCGGTGGCGCATGCGGCGGCGGATGCCCTGTTCTCCGCAGCCGGAATTGGCGACCTCGGCACCCACTTCGGCACTGACCGCCCCGAATTCGCCGGCGCCTCGGGAGTAACGCTCCTGGCCGAAGCGGCGCGGATCGTTCGTGCCGCAGGATTCGAGATCGGCAACGTGGCAGTCCAGTTCGTGGCCAACCGGCCCAAGTTCGGGCCCCGGCGGGAGGAATCGCAGCAGGTCCTCAGTGACGCCGCGGACGCACCCGTCAGCGTCACCGCCACCACCAGCGACCGGCTCGGATTCACCGGACGCGGCGAGGGCATCTCCGCCGTGGCCACCGCCCTGGTCTACCCCCGGCCCGCCAGTGCCATCGGCTAGTCTGGAGCGGTGACCCTGCGCTTCTATGACACTGCCTCCGCTGAAGTCCGGAACTTCGTCCCCCTCGTCGAAGGAAAGGCCAGCCTGTACTACTGCGGGGCCACAGTGCAGGGCATGCCCCACGTGGGCCACATCCGTTCCGCCATCGCCTTCGACCAGCTCACCCGCTGGCTGACGTTCCGGGGGTACCGGGTAACGGTGGTCCGGAACGTTACAGACATCGACGACAAAATCCTCGCGAAGTCGGAGGCGTCCTTCGCTCCGGACTTCGTGCCGGAGCCGGGGGAAGTGGCCCAGGAGGAGTGGTGGGCGCTGGCGTACCGCTACGAGCAGGAGTTCCTGCGGGCCTACGACACCCTCGGCGTTTCCCGGCCCACCTACGAGCCGCGGGCCACCGGCCACATCCCCGAGATGCACGCTCTGATCCAGCAGCTGATCGACCGCGGCCACGCCTACCCCGCGCTGGATGACTCCGGTGACGTCTACTTCGACGTGCGTTCCTGGAGCAAGTACGGCGCCCTGACCCGGCAGAACATTGACGACATGCAGGCGGCCCCGGACGCCGACCCGCGCGGGAAGAAGGACCCCCGCGACTTCGCCCTCTGGAAAGGCTCCAAGGAGGGCGAACCCGCCACCGCCTCCTGGGCATCACCATGGGGGGCGGGCCGTCCCGGCTGGCACCTGGAGTGCTCCGCGATGGTCACCAAGTACCTGGGCACGGAGTTTGACTTCCATGGCGGCGGGCTGGACCTGCGCTTCCCGCACCATGAGAACGAGATGGCCCAGTCGCAGGCGGCAGGGCATCCTTTCGCCAGTTTCTGGATGCACAACGGCATGGTGACCTATGAGGGCGAAAAGATGTCCAAGTCCATCGGCAACACCATCAGCCCCGCAGAAATGCTGGAACTCGCCCCGCCCCGGGTGGTCCGCTACTACCTCGGCCAGGCCCACTACCGCTCCGTCCTTGACTACCGTCCCACGTCGCTCCAGGAGGCTGCGGCCGCCGTCGAACGCATCGACGGGTTCCTTGCCAAGGCCGCGGCCCGCTTGGGGCATGATGCCGGGCACGCCAGCGCCCGGACGCCCGTAAGCCTGGAGGCATTTTCCGAGGCCATGGACGACGACCTGAACGTGCCGCGCGCGCTGGCTGCCCTGCACGAGGCCGTCCGGGCAGGCAATACCGCCCTGGCGGAGGGCGACGACGACGCTGCCGGTGAGGCGATGCACGCCGTCACCGTCATGACGGGCGTGCTGGGGCTCGACGCCGTTGCCGGTGCCGACACCCGGAACAGCCGGGAATCGGATGCGCTCGGTGTCCTGGTGGAGGCTCAGCTCGCTGCCCGGGCCGCGGCACGGGCCAACAAGGACTGGGCTGCCTCGGACTCCATCCGCGACATGCTCAACGAAGCCGGCGTGGTGGTCGAGGACGGCCCCGGCGGCGCCACCTGGAGCCTGAAGCGCGACTGACCCGAAGGATTCCCGCAGCGGTCCGGCGATTTTTCTTCGGTCAGTAGACTGGTATGCAGACTCAGTCAACACAATCAAGGGTGGAACATCATGGCCAACAATGGTCGCCGATCGGTTAAAGCGAAAAAGGGCCCAACCATCGGAACCGGTGGCCATGGCCGAAAGGCCCTGGAAGGCAAGGGGCCAACGCCCAAGGCGGAAGACCGGCCGTACCACAAGGCCCACAAGGCCAAGCAGCTTGCCGAGCGGTCCGCCGCCAAGCGCGGCACCGGTGCCCGCAGTGCGGGGGCAGCGAAGTCCGGGCCCAAGGGACGTGCCACCGAGGAAGTGGTCACCGGCCGCAACTCGGTGGTGGAGGCGCTCCGCGCCGGCATCCCCGCCAAGGCGCTGCACGTCGCCATCCGGATCGAGATGGATGACCGCGTCAAGGAGTCCCTGAAGCTCGCTGCCGAGCGCGGCATCCCGCTTTTGGAAACGGGCAAGCCGGAGCTGGACCGGATGACCGATGACGCCGTCCACCAGGGGCTGGTCCTGCAGATCCCGCCGTATGACTACGCGGATGCCTATGAACTGGCCGAAGAAACGGTGGACAAGTGGAAGAAGGGGCACGTCCCCAACGCCCCGCTCTTTGTCGCCCTTGACGGCATCACCGATCCCCGCAACCTCGGCGCCATCATCCGCTCCGTGTCAGCCTTCAGCGGCCACGGAGTCATCGTTCCCGAACGCCGTTCCGTCGGAGTCACCGCCTCCGCCTGGAAGACCAGCGCAGGCGCCGCAGTCCGCGTTCCCGTGGCACGCGCTTCCAACCTCAACAACGCCCTCAAGCAGTTCAAGAACATGGGCATCTTCGTCCTGGGCCTGGACGGCGACGGCGACGTCTCGCTGCCGGACCTGACGCTCGCAACGGAACCGGTGTGCATCGTGGTTGGTTCGGAAGGGAAGGGTCTCAGCCGGCTGGTCCGGGAGAACTGCGACCAGATCGTGTCCATCCCCATCGATTCGGCGATGGAATCGCTGAACGCCTCCATGGCAGTGGGTATCTCCCTGTATGAGGTCTCGCGCCAGCGCGCCGCAAAGTAGGAAAAATAGAGTGGATGGAGCCCGCCTCCCGCGGGCCCTTCCCTCCCCGGCGCCATGTCTAGCGTCGGGGCAGTTCAAATGCCCGTGGCGGCTACTATTTAGGTGATGGTCATGCCGCTTTTCGACACCGCTTCCACCATGGACTCCTCCACGGCAGCTCCCCTCGGTGTCAGCGTTCCGCGCGCGGACTCCGGCGGCACTCAGCACCGTGCCGGGGGCCGGGCCAACGTGGCCTGCTACGCCCCGGGAGTGCCCAGCCTGGAAATCGTCTACATCGCACCCGGCGGGGACTGGCGTGTCCAGGCGCTCCCCAACGTTACGGAGGGGGTCCACCACGGCATCGTGGAGGACTTGCCCTACGGCTCGCGGTACGGGTTCCGCCCCGCGTCGCGGGAACAGTCGCTGCCCCTTTCGATGCCCACGCGGGAGGTTGAGGACGACGGCGGCCAGCCCCTGCTGCTCGATCCGTACGGCCGTGCGGTGGACCAGCGGGACGGCGTGCTCACCAGCGTCCGGATGGCCGGAGACTTCACCTGGGACGGTGACGAACGGCTGCGCCTGAAGTGGCGCGACACCATCATCTACGAAGCCCATGTCCGCGGGCAGACCATGCTCCACCCGGATGTTCCCCGGGAGCTGCGCGGCACCTACGCCGGCATGGCCCACCCCGCCGTGGTGGAGCACCTCACCAGCCTGGGAATCACTTCGGTGCAACTGCTGCCGGTGCATTTCCACCTCGACGAACCGCACCTGCAGGACCTGGGACTGACCAACTACTGGGGCTACAACACTGCGGCCTTTTTTGCCCCGCACCCGGCATATGCCACCAAGGCGGCGCGGGAGGCCGGGCCGAAGGCTGTGCAGGACGAATTCAAGGGGATGGTCAAGGCCCTTCACGCCGCCGGCCTCGAGGTCATCCTTGACGTCGTATACAACCACACGGCGGAGGGCGGACCCAAAGGCCAGACCGTGAGTTTCCGGGGCCTGGGGGAGGACACGTACTACCGCACGGACGGGCAGGGCAGGTATGTGGACACCACCGGCTGCGGGAACAGCCTGAATTTCGCCGAGCCCCGGGTGGTCCAGCTGGTGGTGGACTCGCTGCGGTACTGGGTGGACGAGTTCCACATTGACGGCTTCCGTTTCGACCTCGCGGTCACCCTGTGCCGCAACGCTGCCAACGACTTCGACCCCCGGCATCCATTCCTGCTGGCCGTCGCGGCGGACCCCGTCCTGTCAGACGTGAAGCTGATCGCCGAACCGTGGGACGTGGGCTACGGGGGCTGGCAGACCGGACGGTTCCCGCTGGGTTGGGTGGACTGGAACGACCACTTCCGGGATTCCCTCCGCTCCTTCTGGCTTGCGGACCGGGCAGCCCTCGAAAACGGCGGCCACGGCGGGTCAGTAGCCAAGCTCGCTGACTCGTTGTCAGGCTCCGCTGCCCTTTTCCAGGCTTCCGGACGCTCCCGCCTGGCATCGGTCAACTACATCACCGCGCACGACGGCTTCACCCTGAACGACCTCGTTTCCTTCGACCGGAAGCACAATGAGGACAACGGTGAGCAGAACCGGGACGGACACGGCGACAACCGCAGCTACAACCACGGCGTGGAGGGCCCCA
This sequence comes from Arthrobacter sp. K410C, assembly GCF_059090105.1. NCBI lineage: Bacteria > Bacillati > Actinomycetota > Actinomycetes > Micrococcales > Micrococcaceae > Arthrobacter > Arthrobacter sp. K410C. The sequence continues at coordinate 13,972 of NZ_JBNHFJ010000026.1, read as the reverse complement.
CCGAGAACGGCGACATTCTTGCCAAGCGGGCCCAGTCCCGCCGCAACCTGATGGCCTCGCTGCTCATTTCCCTCGGCGTGCCCATGATCACCGCCGGTGACGAACTGGCACGGACGCAGCTGGGCAACAACAACGCCTATTGCCAGGACAACGCCATCACCTGGCTGGACTGGACCCGCACGCCGGAATCCCACGAGATGCTGCGCAGCACCAAGCGCTACATCCGCCTGCGGAAGGAGTTCCTCGCCGCCCAGCCCCACGACTTCCCCGTCCGCGACGAACAGTCCTACCTTTACTGGTTCGACCAGGACGGCCGGCCAATGTCCACCGAGCGCTGGAACGATCCGCGCCACCGGGTGGTCCAGCTCCTGCTCGGCACCGACGACGGGGAGTTCGCAGGACTGATCGTGGTGAACGGCGGAACCTCGGACGTGCAGATCACGCTCCCGCAGGTGACCGCCGAAGGGACCGCTCCGCGCAGGTTCGAGCTCCGCCTGACCACCTCACCGCTGCATGAACAGCGGCAGGGCTGGGTGGTGGCTGCCGGGGAGACGGACGTGGCCGAGGCCAACTCCATCAGCATCTACCGCACGTAGCCTGGACCGAAGAATGCGCAACCGTTCCCTCCTGCCCCTGCTGCTGGGTGCCCTCGTGGTGCTGGCCCTGGTCATGTTCGGCGGCCCCGGACTCCTGGATCAGCCGAAGGAAAGCACGACGGCGGAGGCCACCTCCCGCGCCACGGCACCGGGTTCCGTCTCACCGTCCGGCCCCGCGGCGCCGGTCGCGGCTGACAACCCTTCAGGGCTGGCATCCATCCGGGAATCGGAACTGCCGCCTGAGGGCCGCAGGGTCCTGGCACTCATCCGCGCGGGCGGCCCGTACCAGTACAGCCAGGATGACCAGACCTTCGGCAACTTCGAGCGCATCCTGCCGCGCCGGGACCGCGGATACTACCGCGAGTACACGGTGCCCACGCCCGGGGAATCAGACCGGGGTGCCCGCCGGATCGTGGCCGGCAGCGGCGGCGACAAGTACTACACCGAAGACCATTACGAGTCGTTCAAGTTCATAGCGGAAGGCAGCTAAGCAGGCCATGAAAATCTACTCTGGCGACACCTGGACCCTGGAGGAACTGCAGGAACAGGTGGCCGATGCCGGACGCCGAAGCCTGGTTGTCCCGCCGGCTGACAGCAAACGCGCCGTCCTGGAAACCTTCGGTGAAGTCCTCAGTTTTCCGGAACACTACGGGGTCAACCTCGACGCCCTCAACGACTCACTGCACGACTTTGCGGACTCCATCACGGACAACGGCAACGCCCCGGTCACCGTCCTCTGGCAGGTGGCTGCCCCGTTCCGGAGCGACAGGTCCTTCGGGATCATCTGTGAGATCCTCCAGGACGCGGAAAGCTACGCCGGCAAGGACCTGGCCGTTACCGCCGTCCTGCTCTAGCCGCAGTCAGCCGCCGGCAGGTTCCTCCTGCGACAGGTAGGTATCGAGCAGTTCGGCGGCCCGGCCGCCGTCGTCCTCCGCAGCCAGCCCCTTGCGCATGCTCTCCGCTTTTTCCCTGCCGGCCGGGATCGGGGGCAGCAACGGAATTTCCGGATCCGTCAGCACCTCGATCACCACGGGCCGGTCCGCGGCGAAGGCCTGCTCCCACGCTTCACCGAGCAGCTCCGGATCCTCCACCCGGATGCCCCCAAGGCCCAGCAGCTCGGCGTATCCGGCGAAAGGAAAATCGGGAAGCTCCTGGCTGGCCGCGAACCGCGGCTCGCCCTCAGACTCGCGCTGTTCCCAAGTGACCTCTGTCAGCTCCCGGTTGTTGAAGACGCACACCACGAACCGCGGGTCCTCCCACTCCTGCCAGCGGTGCGCCACGGTGGCCAGCTCGGCGACACCCGCCATCTGCATGGCACCGTCCCCGGCCAGGGCCACGAGCGGCCGGTCGGGGTGGGCCAGCTTCGCGGCAATCCCGTAGGGAATGGAGCACCCCATGCTGGCGAGGGTGCCGGAAAGGTGCGCCGGGACCCCGGGCGGCAGCACCAGTTGGCGGGCATACCAGTACACGCAGCTTCCGACGTCGACGCTCACCTGCGCGTTTTCCGGGAGCCTGCCATTAAGCTCGCGGACCACGCGTTCGGGGTTGACGGGCAAGGCAGGCACGGCGGCGCGGTCCGCGGCGAGGATACGCCAGCGGCTGACTTCATATTCCACGTCCGAGCGCCACTGGCTCCGCGGGCGGTGCTCGAGCCTACGGCCCAGGGCGGCGAGGGCGGATGCCGCGTCACCGGGCAGGCCCACCTCCACCGGGTAGCGGTTGCCGATCTTCTTCTCGTCAATATCGATCTGCACGGCGCGCGCCGCCCCGGGCGGCGGATAGAACTCCGTCCACGGATCATTGGACCCCACAATCAGCAGGGCATCGCAGTTGCCCAGCAGGTGGGCGCTGGCAGTGGTGCCCAGGTGGCCCATGGTCCCGACGGCGAAGGGGAGCGTCTCATCAACGTACGGTTTGCCCAGCAGGCTGGTGGCTATGCCGGCACCCAGTTTTTCCGCCACGGCCACCACTTCGTCGAAGGCGTGCCGGGCACCCTGGCCGACAAGCAGCGCCACCCGTTCCGAGGAGTTCAGGAGGGCGGCCGCGGCGTCCAGGTCCTCATCCCGCGGCGTTTTGGCGGCGGAACTCCACGAGGGGCTGGTGACCACGATGCCGTGCTGCTGCTCGAGTTGCGGTGCCGGCGCGGACTGGATGTCATGCGGGACGATGACGACGCACGGCGAGGACGTGGCCTTCGCCGTGCGGAATGCACGGTCCAGGACCATGGGCACCTGCTCCGGGGCGCTGACCAGCTGGACGAACTGGGATGCGACGTCCTTGAACAGGGCCCCCAGGTCAATTTCCTGCATGTAGGCCGAGCCCAGCACCGTACGGCTCTGCTGCCCCACGATCGCAACCACCGGCACGCCGTCGAGCTTCGCGTCGTACAGCCCGTTAAGGAGGTGGACGGCGCCCGGGCCCTGGGTTGAGGTCACTACCCCCACGCCGCCCGTATACTTCGCGTGGCCCACGGCCATGAATGCCGCCGTTTCCTCATGCCGGGCCTGGACGAACTCGACGCGCCCGCCGGACCGCCGCAGCGCCCCCATGAAACCGTTGATTCCGTCGCCGCTGTAGCCGAAAACCCGGTCCACGCCCCAGGTGGTCAGCCGGTCAACGATCACGTCGGCCACGGTTTGTTCAGTCATGGATCCTCCTGCGTCGGTTCAGGCCGGTTGGCGAAGGGTCAGGCGTTGACGATCAGGCCCAGCTCAGCCTTGGATGCCAGGGCCTCGTGCCGTGGCAGGACCCTGACGGTATAGCCGAAGGAGCCCGAGCGGTCGATCACCAGCGAGCCGCTGAAAAGGTGGCGGCCGTTGCCAAGGTCCTCCTTCACCTGCAGCTCCATCAGGGTGATGTCCGCCAGGGTGTCGCTTTCCTCGGCCCGGCCGTAGGCCACCTCCACGCACACGTCATCCGGGGTAAGGCTGTTCAGGGCCACGTAGGCGTTGACCTGCAGGGTGTCGCCGATCTGCGGATCCTCGGAGACGCCCACCGAATCCACGTGCTCCACGTGGACCTGGGACCAGTTGGAACGTACCTTGGCTGACCACGATGCGAGCGAACGTGCCTGCGAGTACGAGTTGGCGATGGCCTTGCGGCCGGCTTCGGCGGCCGGACGGTAGAGGATGTTCACATAGTCGCGCAGCATACGCTCGGCAGAGACGGCAGGGCCCAGGTGCGACAGGGTGTGCTTGATCATCGAGACCCAGTGCGTGGGGACCTTCTCCGCCGCCGACGTCGAGGGCCCGGCGGCCCCCGCCGCCTCCGAGACGGTGCTGCCGTAGAACCTTGGCGCCACCTGGGTTTCGAGCAGCTCGTACAGCGCTGCCGCCTCGATGTCGTCGCGTTCTTCCGGTGATGCGCCGTTATTGGCGGTGGGAATCGCCCAGCCGTTCTCGCCGTCGTACATCTCGTCCCACCAGCCGTCCAGGACGGACAGGTTCAGTGAACCGTTCAGCGCCGCCTTCATGCCGGATGTCCCGCAGGCTTCCAGCGGACGGAGCGGGTTGTTCAGCCACACGTCGCAGCCCGGGAACAGGGTGCGCGCCATGGCGATGTCGTAGTTGGGCAGGAACGCGATCCGGTGCCGGACCTCGGGGTCGTCGGTGAAACGGACCAGGTCCTGGATCATCTTCTTGCCGGCATCGTCGGCAGGGTGGGACTTGCCAGCGATGACCAGCTGGATGGGGTGGTCCTTGTGCAGGAGCAGTGCCTTCAGCCGTTCCGGTTCGCGCAGCATGAGCGTCAGCCGCTTGTAGGTGGGAACGCGCCGGGCGAAGCCGATGGTCAGCACATCGGGGTCCAGGACGTTGTCCGTCCAGCCCAGTTCGGCGTCGGCAGCGCCGCGCTTCTTCCAGGCTGCACGGAGCCGTTTGCGGACGTCGTCCACCAGCGCGGACCGCATCTCTCGCCGCAGCGCCCACACGTCGGCGTCGCTGACGTTGTAAGCCAGATCCCAGCGGCCATTGGCCTCGGCCTCGCTGCCGAACTGGTCGCGGGCCAGCTTGGCGATCCGGCTGTCCACCCAGGTGGGCACGTGCACGCCGTTGGTTACCGAGGTAATGGGTACCTCGGAGGGGTCGAAGCCGGGCCACAGAGCGGAGAACATGCCGCGCGACACTTCGCCGTGCAGCTTGGCCACGCCGTTGGCGCGCTGGGCCAGGCGCAGGCCCATTACCGCCATGTTGAACACGGCCGGGTTGCCGTCGGTGTAGTTCTCGCGGCCCAGTTCCAGGATCCGGTCCACCGGCACGGCGGGCGCCAGTCCGGCCTGGAAGAAGTGGCTGATCTGCGAGATCTCGAACCGGTCGATGCCGGCCGGAACAGGAGTGTGGGTGGTGAACACGGTGGAGGCGCGGCCGGCCGCCAGCGCTTCATCGAAGGTGAGCGCCTGGTCCCCGGACATGAGCTCCTGGATGCGTTCAATGCCCAGGAAGCCGGCGTGGCCCTCGTTCGTGTGGAACACTTCCGGCGCGGGGCAACCGGTGAGCTGCTGGAAGGCGCGCAGCGCCTTGACGCCGCCCATGCCGAGCAGCAGTTCCTGCTGCAGCCTGTGGTCACCGCCGCCGCCGTACAGCCGGTCCGTGATGCTGCGCGCCGCGTCATCGTTGCCGGGCACATTCGAGTCAAGGAGCAGCAGGGGGACGCGTCCGACGTCGGCCCGCCAGATGTGTGCCAGCAGCCGGCGGCCGTTGGGCAGCGGCAGGGTGATCTGCAGGGGCTTGCCGTTGCCGTCGGGGGAGGGTTCGCGAAGCAGGGTGAGGGGCAGGCCGTCCGGGTCCAGGACGGGGTAGGTCTCCTGCTGCCAGGCGTCCCGGGACAGCGACTGCTTGAAGTAGCCGGCCTGGTAGAGCAGGCCCACGCCGATGAGCGGCACGCCGAGGTCCGACGCCGCCTTCAGGTGGTCGCCGGCCAGGATACCCAGGCCGCCGGAGTACTGTGGCAGGACCTCGGTGATGCCGAACTCGGGGGAGAAATAGGCGATGGACGCCGGCGCCTCCGGCCCCAGGCCCTGGTACCAGCGCGGTTCCTCAAGGTACCGGTCAAGGTCTTGCTCCGCTGCCCGCACCCGCTCCACCACGGACTGGTCGGCGGCAAGCCGCTGGAATTCTTCCCTGCTGACCATGCCCAGGAAGCCGACGGGGTCCTGCTCGCTTTCTTCCCAGATGCGGGGGTTCAACCCCGCAAAGAGTTCCCGGGTGGGGCGGTGCCAGGACCAGCGCAAATTGCTTGCAAGCCGCGCCAGCGGGCGGATGGGCTCGGGGAGGACTGTACGGACCGTAAACCTGCGGATTGCCTTCACCTGCGTCACACTAACGGACAACATGGGCGGCCGGAACCAGCTTTGGGTTTCTTTTGGGTAAATGACAGGGGCGTGCAGGAGATGACGTGCGGCACGACGAGATTAGTGAGCAGGCTTAGCAATCTTGGACTTTTCTCGCTAACGTCGAGCCTGTGACGACTAACTCAGGAATCAGTGCCGTAACAGAGAAAATGCCAAGGGGATCCATCACGGAGGGGCTGCGGTTCGGACGGTTTCCGATCACGGCCGTGCAGCCCGTCGTCGAGGGTGGAAAGTTCCCGGCCAAGGCCCTGCCGGGCGAAGGAATCGTGGTGGGTGCCACCTGCTTCAGGGAAGGCCACGACCAGCTCGGCGTGAGCGCAGTCCTGCTGGACGCGTCGGGCGCAGAGCGCCAGCGCGTCCGGCTCGCGCCGCCGCGGGGGGAACGCGGCATGGGAACCGACCGCTGGGAAGGCATCCTCACGCCGTCGGAAACCGGGCACTGGTCCTTTGTCATTGAAGCCTGGCATGACCGCTACGGCACCTGGCACCACAACGCCGAGGTGAAGATCGCCGCCGGGATTGATGTTGAACTTATGCTCGCTGAGGGCGCTGCGCTGTTGTCCGAAGCGTCCGACGACGACTCCCGGAACGAGGCGGACAGGGCAACATTGCGCTGGGTCGCCGAGAGGCTGGCGGACCGGTCGCTGAGTCCGGAGGAGCGCCTCGCCGCCGGCTTCAGTCACGGAGTGGCGGACATCGTCGCCCGCCAGCCCATCCGCGAACTCGTGACGGTCTCCGAAAAGTACCCGCTCAATGTCGAGCGTGACCGTGCCGGCCGCGGTGCCTGGTACGAGTTCTTTCCCCGTTCAGAGGGCGCCGTCAAGGACCACACCACCGGCACGTGGACTTCCGGTAACTTCCGCACTGCCGCCAGGCGGCTGGACGCCGTCGCGGCCATGGGCTTCGACGTCCTGTACATGCCGCCCATCCATCCCATCGGCGTGAAGCACCGCAAGGGGCCCAACAACACCCTGGTTGCCGGTCCGCATGCCCCCGGCTCGCCCTGGGCCATTGGTGCCGAGGAAGGCGGGCACGATGCCATCCATCCCGACCTCGGCACGTTCGAGGACTTTGACGCTTTTGTGGCCCGGGCCAATGAGCTGGGCCTGGAAGTTGCCCTGGACCTCGCCCTGCAGGCCGCTCCGGACCACCCGTGGGTAACGTCGAACCCGGAATGGTTCACTACCCGCGTGGACGGCAGCATTGCCTACGCCGAAAATCCGCCCAAGAAGTACCAGGACATTTATCCGCTCAATTTCGATAATGACCCTGAGGGCCTTTCCAATGAAATTCTCCGGATTGTCCTGCTCTGGGTCAGCCACGGCGTAAAGATTTTCCGGGTTGATAACCCGCACACCAAACCTGTTTGGTTCTGGGAATGGCTTATTGCCGAAGTCAACAAAGCAGTGCCGGGCGTGGTGTTCCTTGCCGAGGCGTTCACCCGGCCCGCAATGATGCACGCCCTGGGCCGGGCCGGCTTCCAGCAGTCCTACACCTACTTCACCTGGCGCAACACGAAGAAGGAGATTGAGAACTACTTCCACGAGGTGAGCCACGATTCGCCGGCGTTCTTCCGGCCCAACTTCTTCGTCAACACCCCGGACATCCTCACCCCCTACCTGCAGTTTGGCGGCCCGCCGGCGTTCCGGATCCGGGCAGTCCTGGCCGCCACGGCCAGCCCGCTGTGGGGGGTCTACGCCGGCTACGAGCTATACGAGCACGTTGCCCGCCCGGGCGCCGAGGAGTACATCGACAACGAGAAGTTCGAATACAAGGCACGCGACTGGGATGCGGCAGCCGAATCCGGACGCACCCTGGCGCCGTTCATCACCCGGCTGAACCACCTGCGCCGGGACCACCCTGCGCTCCAGGACCTGCAGAACCTGACAATCCACCAGAGCACGGACGACGCCACGGTGGTGTACTCCAAGCACAAGACATTGCCTGACGGTTCCAAGGACACCCTCATCGTAGTGGTCAACGTGGACCCGCATGTCACTCGGGAATCCACCGTGACACTGGACCTCGCCGCGCTTGAACTGGATCCGCAGGACCTGACGGCCAATGGCGGGTTCCACGTGGACGACCTCATCTCCGGGGAAAGCTGGGAGTGGGGCGAGTACAACTACGTGCGCCTGGACCCGCATGTTGAGCCCGCACACATCCTCAGCGTGAGGAGAATGCATCAGTGAGTTTTACTGCGCAAAGTTCGGGCCAGCACTTCACTCCCAAGAGCACATTCGAGCTCAACGCCCCGGGCCTCCAGCATGATCCGCTGTGGTACCGGAAGGCCGTGTTCTACGAAGTACTGGTCCGGGCTTTCGCGGATGCCAACGGCGACGGGTCCGGAGACTTCTCCGGCCTGATCGACCGGTTGGACTACCTGCAGTGGCTGGGCGTGGACTGCCTCTGGCTGCCGCCCTTCTTCCAGTCACCGCTGCGGGACGGCGGCTACGACATTTCGGACTACAACTCCGTGCTGGACGAGTTCGGCACCATCAGCGACTTCAAGCGCCTGGTGGCCGAGGCGCATGCCCGGGGCGTGCGCGTGATCATCGACCTGCCGCTGAACCACACCTCGGACCAGCACCCCTGGTTCCAGGAGTCCCGCAAGGACCCCGAGGGGCCTTACGGGGACTTCTACGTATGGAGTGACACGGACGAGAAGTACCAGGATGCCCGCATCATCTTCGTGGACACCGAGGAATCGAACTGGACGTTCGACCCCATCAGGCGGCAGTTCTTTTGGCACCGGTTCTTCAGCCACCAGCCGGACCTGAACTTCGAAAACCCCAGGGTGATCGAGGCGCTGTTCGATGTGGTGCGGTTCTGGCTGGACCAGGGCATCGATGGTTTCAGGGCCGACGCCATCCCCTACCTGTACGAGGAGGAAGGGACCAACTGCGAGAACCTGCCGGCCACCCACGAGTTCCTCCGGAAACTGCGGGCCATGGTGGACGAAAGCTACCCCGGCCGGGTGATCATCGCCGAGGCCAACCAGCCACCCAACGAGGTGGTGGAGTACTTCGGCACGGAAGCGGAACCGGAGTGCCACATGGCCTTCCACTTTCCGATCATGCCGCGGCTGTACTATGCGCTCCGGGACCAGAAGGCAGCGCCCATCATCGAGACCATGAGGGACACCCCGGACATTCCGGAGGGCGCCCAGTGGGGCACCTTCCTGCGCAACCATGACGAGCTGACCCTCGAAATGGTCAGCGCCGACGAACGCGCGGCCATGCTCGGCTGGTATGCGCCCGATCCCCGGATGCGGGCCAATATCGGCATCCGGCGCCGGCTGGCGCCGCTGCTGGACAACTCCCGTGCCGAGATCGAACTGATCAACGCGCTGCTCCTGTCCCTGCCCGGCAGCCCGTTCCTGTACTACGGCGACGAAATCGGTATGGGCGACAACATCTGGCTGGAGGACCGGGACGCCGTCCGTACCCCCATGCAGTGGAACCCCGACCGGAATGCCGGTTTCTCCCACGCGGACCCGGGCAAGCTGTACCTGCCTCCCATCCAGTCGCTGGTGTACAACTACAGCATGGCGAACGTGGAGGCCGAGTCCGCCCATTCCGGTTCCCTGCTCCGGTGGACCCGGCAGATCCTGAGCGTCCGCAAGAACCATGCCGCGTTCGGGCTGGGCGTTTACAAGCACGTGGAGGCCGACCACGACGCCGTCCTTGCCTACCTCCGCGAACTGCCCCATGGCAACCCCGCGGGACTGAACGGCGAAACCGTCCTGTGCGTCTTCAACCTTTCCCAGCACCCCGTGGCAGCCCGGCTGCGGGTACCGGAGTACGCCGGCCGCGGACTGCGGGATGTCTTCGGGGGACAGGTGTTCCCCGGAATCAATGACGACGGCACGCTGACGTTGACCCTGGGCAGCCACGATTTCTTCTGGTTGCGCGTCCGGTCTGCGGCATCCAACCCGTCATCGCCCTACACCCAGGCCATGCCCATCCTGTCGATAGAGGAGTGACATGAACCAGCCTATTCTCACGCCCGCCCTGACCGCGCTGCTCCAGGAATGGCTCCCGAAGCAACGCTGGTTTCCCATCAAGTCGCCTGACTTCGAAATGTCCCAGGCCGGGAGCCTGGGGCTTGAAGACCCGGCCAGGCACGCAGCCCTGTCCGTGTTCCTGCTGAACGTCAGCACGCAGGGCTCCGACGGCGGCAGGCGGACTGCCGTGGTCCAGGTTCCGCTGAGCTTCCGGCCCGCACCCGCAGCAGGAATGGAACGGGCGCTTGTTGGCCAGGCGGCCGGCACGGATCCGTCCCGTCCGTGGGTCTACGACGCCGTCCACGATCCCGACTTCGTGGGCTCATGGCTGCAGCTGATCCGGAATGAAGAGAAGGCTGCCAGCGGCACGGCAGCGGGCTTCAAGGTCCCCGGGAGCTACCGGCTGCCTACCGCGCACGGTGTTGTGAAGGTCCTGTCCGGGGAGCAGTCCAACAGTTCAGTGATTGTGGACGACGGCGAATCGGCAGCGATTGTGAAATTCTTCCGGGTGTTGTCCGAGGGCGCCAACCCCGAAGTTGAGGTGGGGTCCGCCCTGACCTCCGCCGGGACGTCCGAGGTGCCCGCAACCCTTGGCTGGGTGCGGGGGGAGTGGCTGGCCCAAGGCAGGACCCCGTCTGACGGAAAGGGGACCCGCCAGGTGCAGGGCGAGCTGGCCGTGGCACACGAGTTCCTGGCCGGCGGCCGGGATGCCTGGCGCCTCGCGGTGGACGCCGCCCGTTCCGGCACTGATTTCACCACAGAAGCTCGGGCCCTCGGAGCCGCCACCGCAACAGTGCACCGCCGCCTTGCCGAAGCGCTGGGACAGTCCGCCGAAAGCGAACCGGGCAAGGTGATCGGACCGGGAGTAGCCCAGCGCGTCCGCCAGGCATGGGCGGAAGCCGGTCCCGCCGTCGGGCCCTTTGACAAAGAACTGGACGCGCTGCTGGAAGGCCTCGACGGCGTACCCACCGGGCGGCTCCAGCGGATCCACGGCGACCTTCACCTTGGCCAGATCCTGCAGGTCCCGGCACAGGCCGGCCCTGACCGGTGGGCCATCCTCGACTTCGAAGGCGAGCCCCTCCGGCCCATCGCCGAACGGAACGTCCCCGATGTTCCCCTGCGCGACGTCGTCGGAATGCTCCGCTCCTTCGACTACGCGGCGGGAGCTGCCCAGCGCGAACAGGAAGGCGCCCAGGTGCCCGCAGCCTGGGTGGACGACTGCGCGGAAGCATTCCTTGACGGCTACGCCAGCGTCACGCCCGGAACCGTGGACCGGAACGCGCCCCTCTTTGTGGCATTGTGGCTGGACAAAGCACTGTACGAAGTAGTTTATGAAATGCGTAACAGGCCCGACTGGCTGGCGATCCCGGTGAACGCCTCCAGGCGGCTCCTTAGCGGTAACAGCGCCGGCGACCATGCCGGGGCAGCATCGGAAGGTAACGAAATGACAGGCTCAGCACGAACTGACCGCCCGGGCGCACCGCTGCAGGTGGACGACGGCACCTTGGGCAGGATCGCAAACGGTGAACACCACGCCCCGCACTCTGTCCTGGGTGCGCACCTGGACGACTACGGGCACGTCACCATCCGCACGGTGAAGCACCTGGCCGAAGCAGTCAACGTCATCACCTCCGCAGGCGAAACTCCCATGCAGCACGAGGCGCACGGCGTATGGGTGGCGGTCCTGGAACCGCTGCAGCACGGACATGTGCCGGACTACCGGCTCTCGGTCACCTACCCGGGGGCTGAACCAGTGACGGTCGACGAACCGTACCGGTACCTGCCCACCGTCGGCGAGGTGGACCTGCACCTGATTGGCGAAGGCCGGCACGAAAAGCTGTGGGAGGTCCTGGGCGCCCATGCCCGGCACTACAAGTCCTCCCTGGGCGACGTGGACGGCGTTTCTTTCTCCGTCTGGGCTCCCAATGCGCAGGCTGTCCGGGTCAAGGGCGACTTCAACGCCTGGGATGGGCGCGAACACTCCCTCCGCTCCCTGGGCTCCTCAGGGGTGTGGGAACTCTTCATCCCCGGCGTTTCAGCCGGCGCTTGCTACAAGTTCGAAATCCGGACTAGGGCCGGTCACTGGGTGGAGAAAGCTGATCCCCTGGCATTCGGAACCGAGGTTCCACCGCTGACGGCCTCAAGGGTGGTGGAATCCTCCTACGCCTTCAAGGACGACGAGTGGATGGAAGCACGTGCCCAGCGTGATCCGCACAATTCCCCGATGAGCGTCTACGAAGTACACCTCGGGTCCTGGCGGCTGGGGCTGGGCTACCGCGAGCTCGCCAAGGAACTGGTGGACTACGTCAAATGGCTCGGCTTCACCCACGTGGAGTTCATGCCTGTGGCGGAGCACCCGTTCGGTGGCTCCTGGGGCTACCAGGTCACCTCCTACTTTGCGCCGACGTCCCGCTTTGGCCACCCGGACGAATTCCGGTACCTGGTGGACACGCTGCACCAGGCCGGCATCGGCGTGCTGCTCGACTGGGTTCCGGCCCACTTCCCCAAGGACGCCTGGGCCCTTGCCCAGTTCGACGGCGAGCCACTCTACGAGCACGCCGACCCGAACCTTGGCGAGCACCCGGACTGGGGAACCCTGATCTTCGACTTTGGCCGTACCGAGGTACGCAACTTCCTGGTGGCCAACGCCCTCTACTGGCTCGACGAGTTCCACATTGACGGACTGCGCGTGGATGCCGTTGCCTCCATGCTCTACCTGGACTACTCCCGACAGGACGGCCAGTGGCAGCCCAACCGCTTCGGCGGACGGGAAAACCTGGAGGCCATCTCCTTCCTGCAGGAAGTCAACGCCACCGTCTACAAGACGCACCCGGGTGCCGTGATGATCGCGGAAGAGTCCACAGCGTTCCCGGGCGTCACGGCGCCCACCAGCCACGGCGGGCTGGGCTTCGGGCTCAAATGGAACATGGGCTGGATGCACGACTCCCTCAAGTACGCCTCCGAGGATCCCGTCAACCGTAAATGGCACCACGGCACCGTCACGTTCTCCATGGTGTACGCGTTCACGGAAAACTTCCTGCTGCCCATCAGCCACGATGAGGTTGTCCACGGCAAGGGTTCCATGCTGCGCAAGATGCCGGGCGACCGCTGGCAGCAGCTCGCCAACCTGCGCACTTTCCTGGCCTACCAGTGGGCGCACCCCGGCAAGCAGCTGATCTTCATGGGCACCGAATTCGGCCAGGAAGCCGAATGGTCCGAGCAGCACGGGCTCGACTGGTGGCTTGCGGACATCCCCGCGCACAAGGGCCTGCAGCTCCTGACCAAGGACTTGAACGAGCTGTACAAGACCACACCGGCGCTCTACACCCGGGACAACGAGCCCGGCGGGTTCCAGTGGATCAACGGCGGCGACGCCGACCGCAACGTCCTGTCCTTCATCCGCTGGGACAAGGACGGTAACCCGCTGGTGTGCGCCATCAACTTCTCCGGCGGCCCGCACGTCGGCTACACCCTGGGCGTACCGGCGGCGGGGCCGTGGATGGAAGTCCTCAACACGGACCATGAAACTTACGGCGGGTCCGGTGTCCTGAACAAGGAAGGACTCAAGGCCGTCGACGAAGGCCAGGACGGCCAGCCCGCCACGCTGACCGTTACCCTGCCGCCGCTCGGCGCGGCCTACTTCAAGCCAGGAGTTGCAGCACCGAAGGTATCGGGGCGTGGGACAGCAGCCTCCGCGTAGCCTGCCGGCGTGAACCGCATGGAACAGCCCGGAATCCCTGTGATTCCGGGCTTTTCCGTGCCCCTTCACCTTGGTGGCGGGAACCGGCGTCCGGGAGAGTTGGCCATCGCGGCCAAGTGGTGGTAGAGTTTATTTCCGCGCTGGTCCACAGAGTCAGCCGGAAAACCCGACCAAAAAGCTTCACGCTGATGAAGGTCGCGACCGCCGGTTTGACAAGAGTGAAGCCAGCCGGTAAGTTTGAAAAGTTGCTCCGGAGCGATCCTGAATGTTTGGTTTGGGTGGTGCCGGGTGTGTCTGTTGTTTGAGAACTCAATAGTGTGCCA
>NZ_JBNHFJ010000025.1:0-36801 GCF_059090105.1 Arthrobacter sp. K410C | reverse complement strand
GACAAAGCTCGAGGGCCTGAGCCCGGTGCAATACCGTGCTCAGGCCCTCGCGGCTTAGGCTCTTACTTACCCAGTCCAACTTTCGGGGACCAGTTCACGTGAAGGACCCTTTGTTGTTATGGCTGGTGTTACTGCTCGACCACCAGGAGCAGGTCTCCGCCCTGCACCTGCTCCACCGAGGAGATGGCGAGGCGGGAAACCTTGCCGCCCACCGGCGTCGTAATGGAAGCCTCCATCTTCATCGCCTCGATGGTGGCCACGGTGTCTCCGGCGTTGACGGTCTCGCCGGCCTTGACCGTGACGGTCACGGCACCGGCGAACGGGGCCGCAACGTGGCCCGGCTGCGCCGGGTCTGCCTTCTCGGCGGACTTGACGTTGCTCACCACCGAACGGTCGCGCACCACCACGGGCCGGGACTGGCCGTTGAGGGTACACATCACGGTGCGCATGCCCTTTTCGTCGGGCTCCGAGACAGCCTCCAGGGAGGCGATCAGCCGCACGCCCTTCTCCAGCTGGATCTCGTGCTCCTGGCCGCGCTGGAGCCCGTACAGGTAATCGCGCGTATCCAGGACCGAGATGTTGCCGTAGGTCTCCACGCTCTTCAGGTAGTCCTTGGTGGGGCCGTCAAAGAGCAGCCGGTTCAGCGTGTGCTGGCGGGTCTTGGAGTCGGACTTCAGGGCAGCGCTGTCCTCGGAGCTGAGCTCCGCGTCGCGGACCTTCACGCTCCGGCCCTGCAGGGCCTTGGTGCGGAAGGGCTCCGGCCAGCCTCCGGGAGGATCACCGAGCTCGCCGGACAGGAAGCCGATGACGGAATCCGGGATGTCGTAGTTCTGCGGGTTCTCGTTGAAGTCGGCAGGGTCCGCGTTGAGGCCCACCAGGTGCAGGGCGAGGTCGCCCACAACCTTGGAGGACGGCGTTACCTTGACCAGGTGGCCCAGGATGCGGTCGGCAGCGGTGTACATGTCCTCGATGGCTTCAAACCGCTCCCCCAGGCCCAGCGCCATTGCCTGCTGCCGCAGGTTGGACAGCTGCCCGCCCGGGATCTCGTGCTTGTAAACCCGGCCGGTGGGTCCCGGAAGGCCGGACTCGAAGGGGGCGTAGACCCGGCGGACCGCTTCCCAGTAGGGCTCCAGGGAGCTGACGGCGTCCAGATCCAGGCCGGTATCGCGCGGAGTGTGCTCCAGGGCCGCGACCAAAGCCGACGCCGAGACCTGGCTGGTGGTGCCGGCCAGGGATGCGGAGGCCACGTCCACAGCGTCCACGCCTGCGTCGACAGCCGCCAGGAGGGTGGCCAGCTGGCCGCCGGCGGTGTCGTGGGTGTGCAGGTGCACCGGCAGGTCGAAGCGTTCGCGCAGGGCCGCGACAAGCTTGGCGGCGGCAGCGGGACGCAGCAGGCCTGCCATGTCCTTGATGGCCAGGATGTGCGCACCGGCGTCGACGATCTTCTGGGCCAGCCCAAGGTAGTAGTCCAGCGTGTACAGCGTTTCCTTGGGATCCAGCATGTCGCCGGTGTAGCACAGTGCCACTTCGGCGACGGCGGTGCCCGTGGCGCGGACGGCGCGGATCGCGGGTGCCATCTGGCTGACGTCGTTCAGCGCGTCGAAGATGCGGAAGATGTCGATGCCTGTTGCTGCGGCCTCATTGACGAACGCCTCGGTGACCTCTTCCGGGTACGGCGTGTAGCCCACCGTATTGCGGCCGCGGAGCAGCATCTGCAGGCAGACGTTCGGCAGCGCCTTGCGCAGCGCCGCCAGCCGGTCCCAGGGGTCTTCGCCGAGGAAGCGGAGTGCGACGTCGTAGGTGGCGCCGCCCCAGCACTCGACCGACAGCAGTTCCGGCATAAGCGCGGTCACGGCAGGACCGGCGGCAACAAGGTCGCGGGTGCGGACACGGGTTGCAAGCAGGGATTGGTGTGCGTCGCGGAACGTTGTGTCCGTCACCGCCACTGCCTGCTGCTCCCGGAGCGCCCTGGCGAACCCTTCCGGTCCCAGTTCAAGGAGCTTCTGCCGTGAGCCGGCGGTGGCCGGCCGGTCCTTGACGGACGGAAGCTTGTCTGCCGGGTTGGAGTGGACCGTCAGCTCGCCGTTCGGCTTGTTGACGGTGACCTCGGCCAGCCAGGTGAGGAGCTTGGTGCCACGGTCGGCGGACACTCTGGCCTTGAGCAGCTGGGGGCGTTCGTCGATGAAGTTGGTGGCGACGTCGCCGGCGATGAAGTCCGGATCGTCGAGCACGGCCTGCAGGAAGGAGATGTTGGTGGAGACGCCGCGGATGCGGAATTCTGCGAGGGCACGGCGGGCGCGTGCCACGGCGGCGGGGTAGTCCCGGCCGCGGCAGGTGAGCTTGACCAGCATGGAGTCGAAGTGGGGGCTGATCTCAGCACCCGAGTAGACGGTGCCGCCGTCCAGCCGGACGCCTGCGCCGCCGGCGGAACGGTAGCCGGTGATCTTTCCGACGTCGGGCCGGAAGCCGTTGGCGGGGTCCTCGGTGGTGATGCGGCTCTGCAGGGCCGCGCCCTTGAGGTGGACGGTTTCCTGGGAAAGGCCGAGGTCTGCAAGCGTCTCACCGGAGGCGATCCGCATCTGCGCCTGCACCAGGTCGACGTCGGTCACCTCTTCGGTGACGGTGTGCTCCACCTGGATGCGCGGGTTCATTTCAATGAACACGTGCTGGCCGGCGCGTTCACCGGCGGTGTCCACGAGGAACTCCACCGTGCCGGCGTTGACGTAGTTGAGCGCCTTGGCGAACTTGACGGCGTCGCGGTAGAGGGCCTGGCGGATGCCCTCGTCCAGGTTGGGCGCCGGGGCGATCTCGATGACCTTCTGGTGGCGGCGCTGAATGGAGCAGTCGCGCTCGAACAGGTGCATCACGTTACCCTCGGCGTCGGCCAGGATCTGCACCTCGATGTGGCGGGGGCGCAGGACGGCCTGCTCCAGGAACATGGTGGGGTCGCCGAAAGCGGCATCGGCTTCACGCATGGCGGACTTCAGCGCTTCGGGCAGCGCCTCACGCGTGTCCACCCGGCGCATGCCGCGGCCACCGCCGCCGGCCACTGCCTTCGCAAAGATGGGGAAGCCGATCTCGTCCGCAGCCGCAAGGAGTTCGTCCAGGTCCTTGGAGGGTTCACTGGACTTAAGGACGGGTACGCCGGCCTCGCGGGCGGCCCTGAGCGCCGCCACCTTATTGCCTGCCAGTTCCAGCACTTCCGCCGGCGGACCAACAAAGGTGATGCCGGCTTCCTTGGCCGCACGGGCCAGGTCCGGATTCTCGGACAGGAAACCGTAGCCGGGGTAGATGGCGTCCGCACCGGACTCCTTGGCCACCCGGATGACCTCTTTGACGTCCAGGTAGGCCCGGACGGGGTGTCCTTCTTCGCCGATCAGGTACGCCTCGTCCGCTTTCTGGCGGTGGATGGAGTTCCTGTCCTCTTGGGGAAAAACGGCAACGGTCTTGGCGCCCAGCTCGTAGCCGGCGCGGAAGGCCCTGATCGCGATTTCGCCGCGGTTGGCCACCAGAACTTTGGAAAACATACTTCTCCTGCATCATTGCGGGTGGATCGGTGAGTGGTCACAGTGTCTAGGACCTACAAGGACAAACACAAATCTTTGTGTCGACCATCACAGATTTCCCCGTCATGTCCCGATCGCTTCCGCCTGTCGCGGCGGAAAGCGCCCCGGCAGCATAGTGGATGCCATGCCGACCCCCGATAAGGCGGGATTCGCCAACGCATCCACATATGATGAGTAGGGCGGCAGGACCGTCCGGCTTCGGCGCTGCCGGAGCAAACATTACTCCCAACACGGCATCCGGCGTTAGGTTTTGGTCTCTCAAGTGCAAGTAGTCAGCATCAGCAGCCTTAAGGGTGGAGTCGGCAAGACTTCCGTCACCACAGGATTGGCGTCTGCGGCGCTGGCCGCGGGCGTCAGCACGCTGGTGGTGGACCTCGATCCGCACGCCGACGCAACTACCGCATTGGGCGTTCAGCCCGGGGACCAACTGGATATCGGCAGGATGCTCAAGAGCCCGCGCCGCGCCAAACTGGCGGAGAACGTCGTTGGCAGCAGCTGGACAGCCCGGGCCGCCTCCAACGGTTCCGGCCGCGCGGTCCTGGACGTCGCCGTCGGCTCGGCCTATACGGGTATCTACGACCGGCCGGACCTGGGCCGCCGCGACCTCCGCCGGCTCTCAACGGTGCTGGCCGGCGCGGACAACTACCAGCTGGTCCTGGTCGACTGCCCGCCGTCACTCAACGGGCTTACCCGGATGGCCTGGTCCGCCAGCGACAAGGTTGCCCTCGTAGCCGAGCCGGGACTCTTCTCGGTAGCGGGTACGGAACGTACCATGCGCGCCATCCAGCTGTTCCGGCAGGAATTCGCCCCCAACCTCTCCCCGGCCGGCATTGTGGCCAACCGGGTCCGCACCGGTTCCTCCGAGCACAGCTACCGGCTGGCCGAAATGGAGTCCATGTTCGGCGAGCTCCTCCTGAGCCCGCGCATCCCGGAGCAGGCCAACTGGCAGCAGATCCAGGGCGCCGCCCACCCGGTGCACCACTGGCCGGGAGAGTCGGCGAAGTCTGCGGCCGCCCTCTTCGATGACCTGCTGGCCAACCTGATGGAAGTGGGCAGCGGGCTGCGCAGCCGCGCCAGGTAGGCCTGGCGCTTCCCAGCCGACGCCGGGCGGGACCGGTACCGGACCACCAGACAGCAAGAGGGCCGCTCCCATGGGAGCGGCCCTCTGCCGTTTAAGTAATGGCGGCTCAGCTGATCTTGCGTGCTGCGCGGCGCTTGCTCAGCTCGTCGTCGGGAAAGGATTGTTCGGCGGCGTGTTCGCTGGGCAGCGAAGCAAGGCTGCCTTCCACCTCGCGCCAGACCCGGCCCACGGCAATGCCGAACACGCCCTGTCCGCCCTGGACGAGGTCGATGACTTCGTCAGCGGAGGTGCACTCGTACACGCTGGCGCCATCGCTCATCAGGGTGATCTGCGCCAGGTCCTCGACGCCGCGTTCACGCAGGTGTTCCACCGCGGTGCGGATCTGCTGCAGGGAAACGCCCGTGTCCAGGAGCCGCTTGACCACCTTGAGGACCAGGATGTCGCGGAAGCCGTACAGCCGCTGGGATCCGGAGCCGGCAGCGCCGCGGACGGCGGGTTCCACCAGCCCGGTGCGTGCCCAGTAGTCCAGTTGCCGGTAGGTAATGCCGGCCGCCTTGCATGCGGTGGGTCCGCGGTATCCGGCATCCTCGTCCAGCACGGGAAGGTCCTCGGTGAACAGGAGGCCCTGGGCACCGCTTGCCGGCACAGCAACACCAGCCGTGGGTTGTTTCAGCCCGCCTGCTTCGCCTTTGGGACTCACCTGGATCCTCCTTGTCCTGCGCTCCCGGGGAACACCTGCAGCAGCTGGCATGAAAAGCATGCATGTAATTTTCGCGGGGCGCACTTTCCAGTGTGACTTGCGCGGCTGCCATAGGCAATGGGAACTTGATACTTCGACGTTAGGCCCGGCAGGGCCCGAGGTCAAAGACCTTGGAGGCTTTGGGCAGGCGTGTCGAAACTTTCAGCCTTAACTTTAACCTTAACGTGACCTTAGCCGTCGAAGTCTTCAGGCTCCACGTCGTCAAGGAATTCGCGGAACCGCCGGAGCTCGCGCTCCTCATCCACGGTGGGGCCCGGATCGGTGTCCTCGCCCTCGTCGTGCTCGGTGATGCGGACTCCGGCCTCGTCCATTACTGAATCGGCGCACCAGATGCGGCACTTGGCCCGGAGGGCGACGGCGAGGGCGTCGGAGGCCCGGGAGCTCACCGTGGTGCCGTTTTCAAACTGCAGCTGTCCGTAGAAGATGTTGTCCTCAACCGCCACGATGTTGACGCTGACCACGCTGTGGCCGAGCGACTCCACTACATCCACCAGGAGGTCGTGCGTCATGGGGCGCGGGGGGACCACACCCTGCTGGGCAAGGGCGATGGCGCTGGCCTCGGGGGTGCCGATCCAGATGGGAACATGCCGTTCCCCGTGCATCTCCCGCAGCAGGACCAGGGGCTGGTTGGAAGGCAGTTCGATCCGAACGCCTACAATCTCGACTTCAATCATCAGATGTCCATGCGTGAGATGTGGTCCTGCACCAGGGCGCGGTGCAGGGTGAGGCAAAGGTCGCTGATCTCACGGGCGGCCTCTGCAGCCCGTGCCTGGGACGCGGAGTCCTTCCGTGACGCAAGTGGTGCCACCGCCCGTTCCACCAGGCCGAACTCGCGTTCCGCCGCCGCCTGGAAGGGCCGCAGGTGCCGGGGCTCCAGCCCATGGCTTTCCAGCTGTACGCAGGCGCGCGCAACCTGGAGGGCGTGTTCGTCGAACATGCCGTTGCTGTGGCTGATGAGCCCGAAATCCAGGAGTGCCTGGAGCAGGGGGACGCTGGCGCCGGATTCCGTGCGGAGCTGTTCCTCCGTGAGCTTGCGCCCGCGGTTCTGAAGCTCTGCGGCCAGCTCGTCGGAGACAATGCGCGGCGAAACCACGACGCCGGGCGGAAGGTTCTCCGGCCGCTCTCCCCTGTCGATGGCGTCAAGGTAGTCCTTGATGACTTTCAGGGGGAGGTATTGGTCCCGCTGCAGCGCCAGGACGAAGCGCAGCCGTTCCACGTCGCCGTCGGAATACTGGCGGTAGCCCGCAGGAGTCCGCCGCGGGTTGATAAGTCCCTTTTCCTCGAGGAACCGGATCTTGGACGCTGTCATGCTCGGGAAGTCGGCGCTCAGCTGCGCGAGGACTTCCCCTATGTTCAGGACCTGCGGTCCCCGGCGTTCCGGTTGTGCCATTGCCACAGGCAGCGGTCCCCGGATCAGCCGCGGCCTGCAGCGGTGGCAGGGCTCAGGTAGAAGGTGAGGCGGAACTTGCCGATCTGGACTTCGCTGCCGGACTTGAGCTCCACAGCGTCCACGCGGTCATGGTTGACGTAGGTGCCGTTGAGGCTGTTCATGTCCACCACCTCGAAGCTCCGGGCAGTACGGCGGAACTCCACATGCCGGCGGGAAACGGTGACGTCATCAAGGAAGATGTCAGCGTCGGGGTGCCGGCCGGCGGTGGTGACGTCCGAATCCAGCAGGAACCGGGCGCCGGCGTTGGGGCCGCTGTGCGCCACCAGCAGTGCGGAACCGGCAGGAAGTGCCTCGACGGAGCTGCGCTCTTCGGAGGACAGCTTGGGGGCGATGGTGGGCTCGTCCCTGACGGGGGTCAGGTTGATGGAGGTGGTCTCCGACGCCTTAGCCGCACCCGTTCCGTATCCCCCATCGGCAGGGTTCGATGTGTGGCCAGCCATGGATTCCTCCTCTTCCCGCTGCAGCCCTCCGGCATGCAACCAACGTTTGCCCTCCGGACCTGCCCGGCAGGTCCGGCACCGGCTCCCCCATCCGGCCCTTGACGTGCGAAGACGTCCTGCCTGCGACGCGGGGCCGGACCGGATGTACCGGTTAGCTTTAGCCTACCTGTTGTTCGTACTCCGATGCACTGAGCAATGAATCAACGGCATCGGCCTCGGCCAGTTTGACCTCGATCAGCCAGCCGTCACCATAGGGATCCGTGTTGATCAGCGCGGAATCGGTGTCCAGGGACTCGTTGCGGGCCACCACTTCACCGCTGACCGGGGCGTAGATGTCGCTGACGCTCTTGGTGGACTCCACCTCGCCCACCACTTCGTTTGCCGTAATTTTGGTGCCGATCTCGGGCATCTGGGCGTAGACAACATCTCCAAGCGCGTCCTGCGCGAAGTCGGTAATGCCCACGCGGACCACGCCGTCGGCATTGGGAGCGGAGACCCACTCGTGTTCGGCGGTGTAGGACAGGTCTTCGGGAATGTTGCTCATGGGGGGCCTTTCATCGGGTCAATCTCGAAGGTCACGGGGCCCGGGAAACAGACCGCCGCTGAAAGTATAGGCACATCCGGCGGGGCGTCCACCGGGCTTTCTGACAAGATGGGAGCCATGAGCGTGCGCAACGATGCAGGACGTCCGGGACCCGGCAGGTAGGCCATGCCGGAACTTCCCGAAGTGGCCGGCCTGGCCCGGTTCCTCGACGAGCAGCTGCGGGGCTGCGTCCTCGACAAGCTGCAGATTGTCTCCTTTGCCGTGCTGAAGACGGCGGACCCGCCCTACTCGTCCCTGGCGGGCCGGACAGTGTCCGGGGTCCGCCGGTTCGGGAAGTTCATCAGCATCGACACCGATGGCATCTCCCTGGTGTTCCACCTGGCCCGGGCCGGCTGGCTGCGCTACACGGACTCCCCCGCCAACGGCCAGCTGAAGATGGGCAAGGGCCTCATCGCGGTCCGTTGTACCTTCACCGGCCCGGACGGGCCGAGGGGGTTTGACCTCACGGAGGCGGGGACAAAGAAGAGCCTGGCCGTCTACGTGGTGCGGGACCCGCAGGACGTGCCTGGAATCGCCACGCTGGGTCCGGATCCTTTCACGGCGGCGTTCGACGCCGGCATGCTGGCTGAGATCCTGGCCGGCAGTTCCCAGCAGATCAAGGGGCTGCTGCGGAGCCAGAGCGTCATAGCGGGCATCGGCAACGCCTACAGTGACGAGATCCTGCATGCGGCCCGGATCTCTCCGTTTGCCACGGCCAAGTCCCTGGACCGGGAGACAGCGCAGGTTCTCTATGACGCCATCCACGACGTCCTGGGTGCAGCCTTGGCGGAGGCCGGCGGCAAACCGCCCAAGGAGCTCAAGGACGTGAAGCGGAGCCACATGCGTGTCCACGCCAGGACCGGCTTGCCGTGCCCGGTGTGCGGAGACACGGTGCGCGAAGTTTCCTTCGCTGATACCGCCCTGCAGTACTGCCCGACCTGCCAGACGAAGGGAAAGATCCTCGCGGACCGCCGGACTTCGAAGTTCCTGAAGTAGGCGGGCTTTCCAGGAGGAGACAGTCCCCCTGCACACAAAAAAGCGGAAGCGCCGGAGTTGATCTCCGGCGCTTCCGCTTTTTTGGTCGGGCTGACAGGATTTGAACCTGCGACCCCTTGACCCCCAGTCAAGTGCGCTACCAAGCTGCGCTACAGCCCGCTGGTTCCGCCGTTCTCCGCTGATTTCCATCAGCAGTCCGGCCGAACCACCTAGAAGAGCTTACACGATCCGGAAGGGTGCCAGTGACACTTTCGAGGTTTCAATCCCAACGTGTCGAAGGCAACATCCGGATCAGCGCTTCCGGCCCCGCTTTTCCCGCACGCGCATGCTGACCTCGATGGGGGTGCCCTCGAAGCCGAAGGTTTCACGGAGCCTGCGGGTGATGAAACGGCGGTATCCGGGATCGAGGAATCCGGTGGTGAACAGCACGAACTTGGGCGGCCGGCTGGACGCCTGCGTTCCGAAGAGGATGCGGGGCTGCTTGCCGCCGCGGACCGGGTGCGGGTGTGCCGCCACCAGCTCGCCCAGGAAGGCGTTCAGCCGCCCCGTGGGGATGCGCCGGTCCCAGTTTTCCAGGGCCAGGTCCAGGGCGGGCACCAGGCGGTCCTTGTGCCAGCCGGTTTTGGCAGAGATGTTGACCCGGGGCGCCCAGTCCACATGCGCCAGGTCCTGCTCGATCTCGCGCTCCAGGTAGCGGCGGCGCTCGTCGTCCAGCAGGTCCCACTTGTTGAAGGCCAGAACCAGAGCGCGGCCGGACTCGATGGCCAGCTGCAGGATGCGGACATCCTGCTCACTAAGGACTTCGTCCACGGCGAGGAGCACGACGGCGACCTCCGCCTTTTCGAGCGCGGCCTGGGTCCGGAGCGAGGCGTAGTAGTCCGCGCCTTGCGCCATGTGCTGGCGGCGGCGGATACCGGCCGTGTCCACGAAGCGCCAGGTGCGCCCACCGAGTTCGATGAACTCATCCACGGGGTCGCGGGTGGTTCCGGCAGTGTTGTCCACCACCACGCGCTCGGATCCGGCCAGCTTGTTCAGCAGGGACGACTTGCCCACGTTGGGGCGCCCGATCAAGGCGATCCGGCGCGGCCCGCCGGAACGCTCCAGGCCTTCGATGGTTGAAAATTCCGGCAGCACGTCCATCACGTGGTCGAGCAGGTCCGCCACTCCGCGGCCGTGGAGCGCGGAGACGGGGTACGGTTCGCCGAAGCCAAGGCCCCACAGAACGGCGGAATCGGCCTCCTGCGCGAAGTCGTCCACTTTGTTGGCCACCAGGATGACCGGTTTCTTGCTGCGGCGCAGCATCTTCATCACGGCCTCATCGGTGGCGGTGGCACCTACGGCCGAGTCGACGACGAACAGGACGGCGTCGGCGAGTTCCACAGCCATCTCGGCCTGCTCCGCGACCCGGGCGTGGATGCCACGGGCGTCGTGCTCCCAGCCGCCGGTGTCCACGAGGGTGAAGTTGCGGCCGTTCCAGTTCGCGGAGTACATGACGCGGTCGCGGGTCACGCCGGGGGTGTCCTCCACCACGGCTTCGCGACGGCCCAGGATGCGGTTCACCAGGGTGGACTTGCCCACGTTCGGGCGCCCGATGATGGCCAGGACCGGGTCAAGCTTGACCGGGCCTTCGAAATCCTCGTCGCCGTACTCCCCGCTGAGCAGGGCGGCGTCTTCCTCATCGAGGTCGTAGTCTTCAAGGCCGGCCCGGAGGGAGGCGGCGCGAAGCTCGGCCTCGTCGTCGTCAATTGCTGCCAGCCGTTCGGCCACCTGGTCGGCGCCCGTGGGCGTGTATTCGTCTTCGCCTGGGCCCGAGAGGCCGGGGGTCTGCGTGGTGTCGCTCATTGCACTGTCCTTAGTGGTCATCTGCCGGCGTCCCGGCTACTGCTGTTAAGTCTTTGGAGGTCTCGGCCGAAAGGCAGGGGCTGGCCGCTGAGCTGGACGCTGTCCCGGACGTGCCCTGCCAGTGCCGCGCGGATCTCCTGCGCCGCCCTGTCCATTGAAGCACGGCCGCTTTCGCCGGCCCGGCGGCCCAGGGTGAGGGCTGTGCCGAAGCTGACGTGGAAGCGCCGGCCGGGCGGCGGCACGAAGTCAAGATGCTCATTCCCGGTCCGGGTGCCAAGGATCGCCACCGGCACCACCGGGGCTCCGGTGTTCAGGGCGAGCCATGCAACCCCGCCGTTGATTCCGGAGGCTTCCCCGCTCCCCCGGGTTCCTTCGGGGAGGATCCCCACGCAGCGGCCGGCGTCGAGCAGTTCCCTGCTGCGCTGCAGCGCGGCCCTGTCACCGCGCCGGTCAACGGGCAACTGGCCGGAGGCGGTCAGCACCCGGCCCAGGAAGCCCTTGAACATTTCCCGCTTGACCAGGATGTGCATGGGCCGCGGCGAGGCGCCAAACATCACGGGACCGTCCAGGAAGCTGATGTGGTTTCCGGCAAAGATCACCGGACCCCCGGTGGGGACGTTCGCCTTGCCGATGACGGTGGTCCGGTAGACGAGGTGGTCCAGGACCCAGCCCACCGGCCGGCTCCAGGACATGGTCCAGCCTGACGGGACGCCCGGCCTGGCATCAGTCACGGTTGAGGACCTTGGTGACAATGACCAGGGCAGCGTCAACAGTCTGCTCGAAGTCCAGGTCAGAGGAATCCAGCGTAACCACGCCGTCGGCCGCCTGCGTGAAATTCACCACGGTGGAGTCCTTGGCGTCCCGGTGGGTCACCTGCGCGGCCAGCTGCTCCGCGTTCTGCGTTCCGCCCAGCTGGATCCCGCGGCGGCGCAGCCGGGCTTCCTCGCTGGCCGTCAGCAGCATCCGGACTTCCGCTCCGGGCGCGACGACGGTGGTGATGTCCCTGCCTTCCACCACCATGCGGCGGTGGTGCTTTTCGATCAGCTCCCGCTGCCGGCGGATGAGTTCGGTCCTGGCACCCAGGGTGGTGGCAACGGCGCTGACGGCCGACGAGATGGCCGGCTCCCGGATCGCGTCCGTGACGTCCACCCCGCCCACCCGCACGAATTCCTGCTGCGGGCTGGTGCTCAGCTCCAGCACGAGGTCGCGTGATGCCTGTTCCACGGAGGCGGCATCGTCCAGGTCGATTCCGTTGGTAACGCAGTACCAGGTCAGCGCTCGGTACATGGCCCCGGTATCAAGGTAGGCAAGGCGTAGCCTGCGGGCCACTTCCTTGCTGACGCTGGACTTGCCGGATCCTGAGGGGCCATCAATGGCAACGACCAGCGGCCTGCCGATACGCAGCCCGGGCATGGTGTCGAGAAGTTCCTGTGTCATGACTGAAGTACCCGCCATCCGCGGTCGTTTAATGCTTCGATCAGGTGGTCGTGCTTGTTCGGCAACACTGACAATTCCACCATGCCCACGTTCTGTCCGGATGAGTGGTCCAGCCGCAGGTCTTCAACGTTAACGCCGATTTCACCGATCTCGGTGAGCAGCCGGGCGATCTGGCCGGGCTTGTCGTCCACCAGGACCGTCAGCCAGGAATAAGCCTGCGGCGGGCCGCCGTGCTTGCCGGGGATCCGCGCCTGGCCTGCGTTGCCCTCGCTCATCAGCTGCGCGAGGTCAAGGCGCGCACCGGGGGCCGTGGGCTGTTCCAGCGTGTTGATCAGGCGGTTCAGGTCCTCCCTGACGCCGTAGAGGATCTCCACCACCTTGGCCGCATTGCCGCCCAGGATCTGCACCCACAGCGTGGGATCGCTGGCGGCGATCCGGGTGACGTCCCGCAGGCCGTTGCCGGCCAGGGACAGGGCGTGCAGCGGGGTTCCCTGCAGCCTGCTGGCCAGCAGTGAGGACATGACCTGCGGCAGGTGGGACACCAGTGCCACGGCCTCGTCGTGTTCGTCAGCCGTGAACTGTGAAACAACCGCGCCAAGGTCGGCGGCCAGTGACCGGGCGGTCTGCAGGGCGGCTCCGGAGGTTTCCTCGGAAGGGCACACCACCCAGGGCATGGAGGTGAACAGCTCGCCGCGCGCGGCAACCGGTCCTGACTTCTCCCGCCCTGCCATGGGGTGGGTGCCCACGTAGCGGGATAGGTCCACACCACTGCTCCGCAGCCGGGCGAGGATGTCCGCTTTCACGCTGGCGATGTCCACCACCACCGAATCCGGGTAGTCCGCAAGGGCCTGGCGCACCACCTCCGCCGTGACGTCAGGCGGCGCAGCAACCACCACGAGCTGGGGCCGGCTGCTGCCCAGTTCGGACAGCGGACGGCCTGCACCGATATCAACTGCCACGGCCTGGTTGGTTGGCGAGGGGTCGGACAGGAAGACCGGCACTCCGCGGCCCCGCAGCCCCAGGCCGATGCTGGCTCCGAGCAGGCCGGTGCCGAGCACCACCACCGGACCGTCCAGGTGCCCGCGGCCCTGGCTCTTGAAAGCGGACACGGCTCAGAGTCCTACGGATGCCAGCAGGTGGCCTATCTCCTGCTTGCCGAGGTTCCGGATGCTGCCCTGGCGCTGGTCCCCCAGTCCGATGGGACCAACCTTGACCCGGACCAGCCGCTGGACCGGGAAGCCGACGGCGTCGAACATCCGGCGGACAATGCGGTTCTTGCCCGAGTGCAGCACGACTTCGATCAGCACGTGGCCGGGCGTGGAGTCAACCAGCCGGAAGGAGTCCACGGAGGCAAGGCCGTCCTCCAGTTCAACACCGGCCTTCAGCTGCGCGCCGATCCCGTGGGGGAAGGGGCCGCGGACCTGGACCAGGTAGGTCTTGGGGACTTCGTAGGAGGGGTGGGTCAGCCGGTTGGCAAGTTCGCCGTCGTTGGTCAGCAGCAGCAGACCCTCGGTACCAACGTCCAGGCGGCCCACGTGGAAGAGCCGCTCGCCCTTGTTCTTGGTGTTCTTAAGGAAATCGCTGATGCACGGCCGGCCCTCGGGATCCTCCATGGTGGAGACAACGCCCTTGGGCTTGTTGAACACCATGTAGACCAGGTTTTCGTCCAACTGGATCCGCAGGCCGTCAACGTGGATGACGGCAGTCTTGGGATCCACGCGTACACCGAGTTCGGTGACCACCTGGCCGTCCACCTCCACGCGCCCTTCGGCGATCATTTCCTCACAGACGCGGCGCGACGCCACGCCGGCGGACGCCATGACCTTTTGCAGGCGGATGCCATCGGCGTCGTGGAGTTCCGACTGCGGCACGTCGCGGCCGGGCCCCTTCCTGCGCGAGGGCTTGCGGAGCGGGCCGAGGTTCTGGCCGAAGCGTTCGCTGCCGAAGGCGCGCGAAGCGGCGGCACCCGGTGCCGCGGTGCGGGGCTTGGCCTTGGGCGCACCCGGGGTTCCGGGAGCCTTCTTCGCACCAGGCTTGCGCACTGACGGCTTCCGCGACGACGGCTTGGCGGGCTTGTCAGTAGCGCCGCGCCCCTGGCGGGCGCCGGCTTCATCGGGATCGACGAAACGTTCCTCGCGCGGTTTGGGTGCCCGGTGCGGGCGTTCGCCGCCGAATCCTGTGGCGCGCTTTGGTGCCCCTCCCCGTAAGCCGCCACCGGCGCTGCCTCCGGGGGTATTGCGTTGTGGGAGATTGCGTCCCGAACCGCTGCGTGGTGAACCCTGGCGTCCCGCCTGTGTCATGACCCGTCCTTCAATGTTCCTGGCTGTCAAGGGTGTCTAACAACAACCCTAGCCAGCCCTGCAGATTTACTCTGCCCTGATAAATAATTCCTGTGCAGGCCGCGGCCTACATTCTTTCAGCGTCGTAGAACTCCGCGATGCCTTCCAGCCCCGGCAGATGCGGGGACAGCTGCGGCAGGTCCGCCACTGAGCTGATTCCCAGACGCTCCAAAAAGTAGGAGGTGGTCCGGTAAAGGATTGCTCCGGACTCGGGATCCGTTCCCGCGTCCTCGATCAGCCCGCGCTGGGCCAGTGTCCGTACAACAGAGTCAACGTTGACGCCGCGAATCGCAGACACCCGTGCCCGGGAAACCGGCTGGCGGTAAGCAATGACCGCGAGTGTTTCCAATGCCGCCTGGGTGAGTCTGGCAGTCTGCCCTTCGAGCACATATTTGCCGACGATGTCAGCAAATTCTGCCCGCGAGTAGATGCGCCAGCCACCGGCGATGTTCCGCAATTCAAAACCCCGGGGGCTGGAACCAAAACCAGGCGTGCTGGCCGTTTCCGTATCCGGGGCCTTACCAGTATAGCCGTTATACTCGAGCGCCAGTTCTGCCAGCAGGGTTTTGACCTCGTCGACCGTCAGGTCGAGCCCGGCGGCCAGTTCCTCCTCGGTGGCCGGCTGGTCGAGGACCATCAGTACTGCCTCCAGCGCAGCCTTGGCCCCGCCGGGCAGGTCATGGACCGATTGTCCGGGCATTGAGCCGTCCGGCAGCTGCTCGTTCACGCTTGCACCTCGTATTCCTCGCTCAGGTTTTCGGCTGACCAGTCCCCCAGCCCGGCGGCCCAGTGGACGGCCAGGTCGGCCAGGGGTGAAAGCTGGTCGAAGGAGACCGCCTTGTCCCGGTAGAGCTCCAGGAGCGCCAGGAAGCGGGCCACCACCACCAGGGTGGAGTCGGCGTCGGAAATCAGCGCCCGGAAGGTCTGCGGCGAGTCCTGCTGCAGACGCAGTCCCAGGATCTCCGCCTGCTCTTTGACGCTGACCTGGCTGCCGTGCAGGTGGGCGGTCCCCACTTCGGTGGGTTGTGGGGCTTTGGGCCGGAGGGCCGCCGCAGCCAGGGCGGCGAACTGTTCCGGGGTGTGTTTCCACACCAGTTCGGGCAGCCTCCGCGCGAAGTGTTCCTCCAGCGCCACCTGCCTGGGGAAGCGCTGCCCCTCCTGGTGGAGGGTCTCGCCCAGCAGGCCTGCCACGTGCTTGAAGGCCTTGTACTGGAGGAGCCTGGCAAAGAGCAGGTCGCGGGCTTCGAGCAGCGCAATGTCCTCGTCATCCTCCACCTCCCCGGCGGGCAGCAGCCGGGCGGCCTTGAGGTCCAGCAGCGTTGCCGCGATCACCAGGAATTCGCTGGCCTCGTCGAGGGCCCATTCCTCGCCGAGTTCCTGCAGCTTACGGATGTACCTGATGAATTCGTCGGTCACCGTGGCGAGCGCCACCTCGGTGATATCCAGCTGATGCTTGGCGATGAGGCCCAGCAAGAGGTCGAAAGGACCCGTGAAGTTGGCCAGCCGCACCTCGAAGCCGGGCTTGGAGTCGGCCACGGCTATGGCTACGGCGCTCCGCCGCGCGAGATCAGTTCCTTGGCAAGCCGGCGGTACGCGTCCGCGCCCACATGGGTGGCGGCGTAGCTGGTGATGGGTTCCGCGGCGACGGTGGCGTCGGCAAACTTGATGGACCGCTTGATCACGGTCTCAAAGACCTTGTCCCCGAAGGCCTCCACCAGCCGGGTGATGACCTCGCGGCTGTGCAGGGTGCGGGCATCATACATGGTGGCGAGGACCCCGTCCACCTGCAGGCGGGGGTTGAGCCGGTCCTGGACTTTGTCGATGGTTTCCACCAGCAGGGCCACGGCGCGCAGGGCGAAGAACTCGCAGATCAGCGGAATAATTACCCCGTGTGCCGCGGTGAGGGCGTTGACGGTCAGGAGGCCAAGGGACGGCTGGCAGTCGATGAGGACGACGTCGTAATCGTCCTCGACCTTCTTCAGCGCCCGGTCCAGCACCTGCTCGCGGGCAACCTCGTTGACCAGCTGGACTTCCGCGGCGGAGAGGTCGATGTTGGCAGGCAGCAGGTCCACGTTGTCCACGCCCGTCTGGTGGATCGCCTGGCGGATGTCCACCTTGCGGTCCATCAGGACGTTGTAGACAGTGAGGTCAAGCTCGTGCGGATTGACGCCCAGGCCGGCGGACAGCGCACCCTGGGGGTCGAAGTCGACCAGGAGGACGCGGCGCCCGTATTCTGCCAGTGCCGCAGCCAGGTTGATGGTTGAGGTGGTCTTTCCGACGCCGCCCTTTTGGTTCACCATGGCGATGACGCGGGCCGGACCGTGGGAGGAAAGCGGCGCGGGTTCCGGGAACTCGCGGTATGGGCGCCCCGTGGGGCCCATCACCGCGTTGTCCAGGTCGAATGCGGTGCCTTCCAGAGTTGCTGAACCCTGTTCGCTGCTCACGTATCTGTCCACACTTTCGATGACGGGGATGTCCTGCCGCTGGATGGCCAGCGCCGTTCCTTCTTCTCCCCAAGGCTACAGGGGCCGACACGGTATTCCACGGAACTTGACTTTCCGCGAATGGTGAGCCTGACCCTCTAGTAGAGGTCGAAGGTTCCCCGTCCGGGTTACAGAAAACGCCCCCGCAGTGTTGGCTGCGGAGGCGTTTGCCGGTTGGCGGGCCGGGGGTCAGGCGTTGACCGGAACCGGGCGGGCCTCGGCCTGCTCCGGAGCCGGATCAC
This sequence comes from Arthrobacter sp. K410C, assembly GCF_059090105.1. NCBI lineage: Bacteria > Bacillati > Actinomycetota > Actinomycetes > Micrococcales > Micrococcaceae > Arthrobacter > Arthrobacter sp. K410C. Next base: position 19,582 of record NZ_JBNHFJ010000025.1, on the reverse strand, counting down.
CGTGGTGGTGGGCCAGCATCGTTGCTTCGTCGAAGGGCTCCTGGCCGGAGAGGACGCTGTCAACCTGGCTGCCGTCGATCTCCTTGACCCAGGTGCCGATCAGGATGGTGGCCACGGCATTGCCGGTGAAGTTGGTCAGTGCCCGGGCCTCGGACATGAAGCGGTCGATGCCCACGATCATGCCGACGCCGCCGAGCAGTTCGGGCTTGTGGGCCTGCAGGCCTGCCGCCAGCGTTGCCAGTCCGGCGCCGGTGACGCCGGCGGCGCCCTTGGAGGCGATGATCATGAAGACCAGCAGGGAGATCTGCGCACCCAGGTCCAGGGGCGTTCCCATGGCGTTGGCGACGAAGAGCGATGCCATGGTCAGGTAGATGGCCGTGCCGTCCAGGTTGAAGGAGTAGCCGGTGGGAACAGTCACGCCGACGACCGGTTTGGAGACGCCCAGGTGTTCCATCTTGGCGATGAGGCGGGGCAGTGCCGCTTCGGAGGACGAGGTGGAGAAGATGAGCAGGTATTCGCGGCCCAGGTACTTCATCAGCTTGAAGATGTTGACGCCGGTGACCACCTTGAGCAGGCCGCCGAGGATGATCACGATGAACAGTGCGCAGGTGATGTAGAAGGCTGCCATCAGGGTGAACATGCTGACAATGGCCTGGAAGCCGGTAGCTCCCACGACGGCCGCGATGGCACCGAAGGCGCCCACGGGGGCAAGCCACATGATCATGATCAGGATGCGGAAGACCAGGACCTGGCCGTGGCCGATGGCTTTGAGGATGGGAGCGCCCTGCGGGCCCATCTTCTGGAGGGCGAACCCTACGAGGATGGCAGCAAAGAGGGTGGGCAGGACCGGAATGTCGCCCGGGATGATGCCGAGCAGGAAGGCGACGGTGCTGTCGACCTCTGCCTTCTTGGAAGGATCGTACGGCGCCAGCTTCAGTCCTTCGCCCGGGTGGATCAGGTTGCCCACCACCAAACCGATGCCCAATGCGAACGTCGACATCGCGACGAAGTAGCCCAGCGCCAGGCCGCCTACCTTGCCCACGGTTGCCGCCTTGGCGATGGAGCCGATGCCCAGGACGATGGTGCAGAAGATCACCGGAGCGATCATCATCTTGATGAGCTTGATGAAGCCGTCGCCCAGGGGCTTGAGCGACTTGCCCACCTCGGGGAACATCAGGCCGACGACGGCGCCAAGGATCACGGCGGCGATGACGGCGATGTAGAGGTAGTGCGACTTGTCGATGCCCTTGCGCCGCGACTTCACGGTGTCGAGCGACTCTCCTCGTTGAGAAGCCATGATGTGTCTCCTTATGGATAATCTGATAGACGCTGCGGCACAGTCTCTGGGCTCTACGCGTCCTTGCGGTGTGACATCCATCATTGGCCACGCCGTGACCCAGCTCACCGTTGCGTTCATATTGGTCGCGGCACACCGACTTGGCCGGAGGTAGACATGATCCAGCGCTGGAGCATCGCCCGGCGGCTTTTCGTGGCGAACCTCCTCATCGTGGTGGTGTTCATCGCCATCGTGGGGTCCGCCACCTACGTCGACGCCCGCGACCGGACGTACGACGAGGCCGGCCTGCGGATGGCGGGCATTGCCAGTTCAATTGCCGCCAGCCCCCTGGTGCTCGAGGCCGCCGCGTCACCGGACCCGTCAGCCCTGCTGCAGCCGTACGCCATGGACGTCATGGCCGCGGCCGACGTCGACTTCATCACCATCATGGCGACCGACCGCACCCGGTGGACCCACCCGCGGCCCGAGGAACTGGGGCGGCCGTACATTGGTTCCGTCGATGCCGCATTGCAGGGCGGGGAACTCACCGAGGTCACGGCCGGAACCCTGGGACCGTCAGTGCGGACGATCGTCCCGGTGAAGGATGAAGCCGGCAGGGTCAGGGCGCTGGTTGCCGCCGGCGTCACGGTGGGCACCGTGGACATTGCCTTCGCAGCGCGCCTGCCTGCCCTTTTGGCCATAGGGCTGGCACTGCTGGTGGGCGGATCCTGGGCCTCCTGGCTGCTCGGCCGGTACCTCCGCCGGGTCACCCGTGGCTGGGGGCCGGAGCAACTGGCCCAACTGTTCGCCTACTACGAGTCCGTGCTGCACTCGGTCCGCGAAGGACTCATCCTGATCGACACCAAGGGCAGGGTGGTGATGTACAACGACCAGGCCGCCGAGCTCCTGGGCCTGGACGAGGCAGGCAGCAAGGACCCCACCCGCCCGCCGGCACTGGCCGACCTTCCCCTCGACGAGGGGCTTCGGGGCCTGTTCGAGTCCGGCCGCACCGCCAAGGACGAGATCGTCCTCACGGGCTCCCGCGTGCTGGTCATCAACCAGGGGCCGGCAATAAGTCCGGAGACTCCTGACCGGCGCGGAAGGAACGCGGTGTACGGGACCGTGGCCACGCTCCGCGACAGGACGGAAATCGAGTCCTTGGGCAATGAACTGGAAACCATGCGGACTCTTTCGGACGCGCTGCGGGCGCAGACGCACGAACATGCGAACCGGCTGCACACGATGGTCTCGCTCCTGGAGTTGGGCCGCACCCGGGAGGCCCTGGACTTCGCCACCCGGGACCTGGAACTCAGCCAGCAATTGACGGACGAGATGGTGGGCTCCGTGGGCGAGCCGGTCCTCAGCGCCCTGGTCATGGGCAAGGTGGCCGAAGCCCATGAGCGGGGCGTCCAACTGGATGTTGCCACCCTTGGGTCCGGAACAGCGGCAGGCATAGCAGTGCAGGATCTGGTGACCATTTTGGGAAACCTGTTGGACAACGCCATCGATGCCGCGGCCGAAGGGACGCCGCCCCGACGGGTGGAGCTGACCGTGGAGTCCGATGAGGAAGGACTGGACATCGCCGTGCACGACACGGGGGCACCCCTTGAGGCCGCCGCAGCCGGGAACATCTTCCGGCACGGCTACAGCACCAAGCCGGCGGGACCGGGCGGCCGCGGCATCGGCCTCGCCCTCGTCCGCCAGGCGGTGCAGCGGCTGGGAGGTACGCTGACCATCAACGGACGGCGCGGTGCCAAATTCGAAGTATTCCTGCCCGCGGCGGTATCCCCGGGGAAGGAGCTCGACGCGTGAGCGACATCCGGGTCCTCGTGGTCGAGGACGAGGCCGTTGCCTCAGCCGCGCACGCGGCGTACGTCGGAAGGCTGCCTGGATTCGAGCTGGCCGGAACCGCTCCCGACGGGCAGTCCGCGCTCCGGCTCCTGAACGAATTCTCGGCGGCAGGCAAGCCTGTGGAACTGGTCCTGCTGGACATGAACCTGCCGGACCTCCACGGCCTGGACATCGCCCGCAGGATGCGTGCTGCCGGCATTCTTGCCGACATCATTGCAATCACGGCCGTCAGGGAACTGGCCATCGTGCGCAGCGCGGTGGCCATCGGTGTGGTGCAGTACTTGATCAAGCCGTTCACGTTCGCCACCTTCGCTGACAAGCTGGAGAGCTACCGGCTGTTCCGCCAACAGCTGGCAGGCCCCGGCTCGGGGTCCGGGAAATCAGCGGCATCCCAAAGCGAAGTGGACCAGGCGTTCGCCAGCCTGCGGGCGCCGTCGGAACTGCCGTTGCCAAAGGGGCTGTCCGTGTCCACGCTGGAGTCCGTTCAGGAGTTCCTGAAGCGGCACCAGGATGCGGTGTCCGCCACTGAGGTAATGGACGCGCTCGGGATGTCCCGGGTTACTGCCCGCCGCTATCTGGAATACCTTGCCGACGCAGGCACCGTCTCCCGCACTGCACGGTACGGAACGCCCGGGAGGCCGGAGAATGAATACCGCTGGAGCGGCAGGTAGCCCCGGCACTGCTGTATACAAAAGGACGGATTATTCCGGCGCTTTTCCGAAAAGTAGTTCCCTTCCCTGGCTTTGTGTATACACTGAATAATCGTAGGAGCGGAAGGAGCAACGATGCGGGCCAGCGAACGCGCGTATGCCGCCCTGCGCGAGGACATTGTGGAGTGGCGGCTGCCCCCCGGTACTTTGCTGGCCGAAGTGGAGCAGGCTGAACGCCTGGGCGTCTCCCGCACTCCGCTTCGGGAAGCGCTGGGTCGCCTTACGGCGGAAGGCCTGACCGCACCTGGCGGCCGGGGCGTCGTGGTCACCGGGATCTCGCTCGCCGACATCGACGAGCTCTTCGAGCTCCGCGGAACCCTGGAAGGCCGCGCAGCCGCACTTGCCGCCGAGCGCGGGGAATCTGCCACATTCCGCCGGCTCCAGGACGAACTGCTGGAAGCCCCGGCACTCCTCACCGGTTCCCCATCCGGCGTCCACGACTACTACGGGCTGGCAGGAAGGCTCGATGAAGCCATCGATGCGGCCATCGCCAATTCGTACCTGGTGCAGGCCATGCGGAGCCTGCGGGTACACCTGGTGCGCATCCGCCGGATGGCAGCCGACAATACCGACCGGCTGTCCGCTGCGGCCGCCGAGCATGCTGCAATCGCCGGGGCCATCGCGGACCGGAACCCGAGGCTTGCCGAAGCCGCCACCATCATGCACCTGCACCGAAGCCTTGCCCACATCAAAACCGCCTCCCCATCCCTGTAGAAGGAGCCCCATGGTCCAGGAACACCACGTCCGTGTGTACAAGAGTGAAGAGAACCTGCCCCGGGAGGAGCAGCTGGCGCACAAGATCGCAGTGGTCGCCGCCGACCCCGTCGACGTCACGCCGGAGGTGACGGAGATGGTGATCAACCGGATCATCGACAACGCCTCGGTGGCGATCGCCTCGCTGAACCGGGCACCGATCGTCGCCGCCCGCGCACAGGCCCTGGCCCACGCCCCCAGCACGGGCGGGAAGGGCGCGAAGGTCTTCGGCATCGGCGAACGCGTCTCCCCCGAATGGGCGGCCTGGGCCAACGGCGTGGCCGTGCGGGAACTGGACTACCATGACACGTTCCTCGCCGCCGACTACTCCCACCCCGGCGACAACATCCCCCCGATCCTCGCCGTCGCCCAGCACGTCGGGTCCAGCGGCCATGACCTGATCCGCGGGATAGCCACCGGGTACGAAACCCAGGTGAACCTGGTCAAGGCGATCTGCCTGCACAAGCACAAGATCGACCACGTCGCCCACCTCGGCCCGTCCGCAGCCGCGGGGATCGGCACCCTCCTGGGGCTGGACGTGGAGACCATTTTCCAGTCGGTGGGCCAGGCCCTGCACACCACGACGGCGACCCGGCAGTCGCGGAAGGGTGAGATCTCCACCTGGAAGGCCCACGCCCCCGCGTTCGCCGGGAAGATGGCCGTCGAAGCCGCCGACCGGGCAATGCGCGGCCAGACCTCCCCGGTCCCGATCTACGAGGGCGAAGACGGGGTGATCGCCTGGCTGCTGGACGGCCCCGGCGCCTCCTACCAGGTTCCGCTGCCCCTGCCGGGTGAGGCCAAGCGCGCCATCCTGGACACCTACACCAAAGAACACTCCGCCGAGTACCAGGCCCAGGCCTGGATCGACCTCGCCCGCAAACTCAACCGCGAACACCCCGAGGCCACCGACCCGGCCAACGTGAAGTCCGTGCTGATCAGGACCAGCCACCACACCCACTACGTCATCGGCTCCGGCGCCAACGACCCCCAGAAGTACTCCCCCACCGCCTCCCGGGAAACGCTGGACCACTCCATCCCGTACATCTTCACCGTCGCACTGCAGGACGGGGCCTGGCACCACGTGGACTCCTACGCCCCCGAACGCGCCGCCCGGCCGGACACAGTGGACCTCTGGAAGAAAGTGTCCACCGAGGAAGACCCGGAATGGACCCGCCGCTACCATTCCCTGGACATCAACGAAAAAGCCTTCGGCGGTTCCGTGGAAATCACCCTCACCGACGGCACCGTCATCACCGACCAGATCGCCGTCGCCGACGCCCACCCGCTCGGTGCCCGGCCCTTCGCCCGCGAGCAGTACATCAACAAGTTCCGCATCCTCACCGCCGGCCTCGTCGAGGAGGCCGAGATCGAACGGTTCCTCGCCGCCGTCGAACGCCTCCCCGAACTGGCCGCCGGGGAACTGGACCAGCTCAACATCACCGCCGCCCCGGGTGTGATCGAACTTGGCGCGGCACCGAAGGGGCTGTTCTAACGTGCTGTACTCCACCACCACCCCGGAGCAGAAGCGGATCCGCTTCCGCGAGCTCCTCGCCGCCGGCACCATTGCCCAGTTCCCCGGTGCGTTCAACCCGCTCTCGGCTCGGCTGATCGAGGAGAAGGGCTTTGAGGGCGTCTACATCTCCGGCGCCGTCCTGGCCAACGACCTCGGCCTGCCCGACATCGGCCTGACAACGTTGACGGAGGTGGCCACCCGGGCCGGGCAGATCGCGAGGATGACCGACCTGCCCGCGATCGTGGACGCAGACACCGGCTTCGGCGAACCCATGAACGTGGCCCGCACGGTCCAGGAACTCGAAAACGCCGGCCTCGCCGGGCTGCACATCGAGGACCAGTTCAACCCCAAACGCTGCGGCCACCTCGACGGCAAGAACGTCGTGGACCTGGACACCGCCACCAAACGCATCCGCGCCGCAGCAGACGCCCGCCGCGACCCCAACTTCCTGATCATGGCCCGCACCGACGTCCGCGCCACCGACGGACTCAACGCCGCCAAAGACCGGGCGAAAGCCCTGGTGGACGCCGGGGCGGACGCGATCTTCCCCGAAGCCATGCGCGACCTCGCCGAATTCCAGGCCATCCGCGACGCCGTGGACGTGCCCATCCTGGCCAACATGACCGAATTCGGCAAAAGCGACCTCTTCACCACCCGGCAACTCCAGGCCGTAGGCGTGAACATGGTCATCTACCCCGTCACCCTCCTCCGTAGTGCCATGGGCGCCGCTGAGCGTACGCTGGATTCGATCAAGGCAGACGGAACGCAGGAAGCACAGGTGAGCAGCATGTTGACCCGTGCCCGGCTCTACGAACTGGTTGACTACGAGGGGTACAACCGGTTCGACACGGGGGTCTTCAACTTCCATATTCCCGGGGAGCACTGACCCGGCCACCCGCCGGCTCCGGCCGGCATCCAACAGGCGACAGGAACAAAGGAGTTTTCAGCATGGCTGAACAGGACATCAAAAAAGGTCTCGCCGGCGTCGTGGTGGACTACACCTCCGTCTCCAAGGTCAATCCGGACACAAACTCGCTGCTGTACCGCGGCTACCCGGTGCAGGAACTCGCGGCGCGCTGCAGCTTCGAGGAAGTGGCGTACCTGCTGTGGAACGGGGAACTGCCCACGCAGGACCAGCTGGCGGAATTCACTGCCAGGGAACGCGCCGGGCGTGCCTTGGACCCGGTGGTGAAGCAGGTAGTGGATGCCCTCCCCGAAACCGCACATCCCATGGACGTCTGCCGGACAGCCGCCTCGGTGATGGGCGCCCGCCACCCCCTTGCCGAGGATGCCTCGCGGGAAGCCAACATGGCCAAGGCGATCGACCTGTTCTCGGCCATGCCCGCCGTGGTCGCCTACGACCAGCGGCGTCGCCGGGGCCAGTCCCCCGTTGATCCCCGCGACGACCTGGGCTACTCCGCCAACTTCCTCTGGATGACGTTCGGCGAGGAGCAGGTTCCCGAGGTGGTGGAGGCGTTCAACGTCTCGATGATCCTCTACGCGGAGCATTCCTTCAACGCCTCCACCTTCACCGCGCGGGTCATCACGTCCACGCTTTCTGACCTGCACTCGGCCGTCACGGGTGCCATCGGCGCCCTCAAGGGACCGCTGCACGGCGGAGCGAACGAGGCCGTCATGCACACCTTCGACGAGATCGGCATCCGCCCGCAGGAGTCCCTTGAAGAGGCTGCCGCCCGTGCCAAGGCATGGATGGAAGATGCGCTGGCACAGAAGAAGAAAGTCATGGGGTTCGGGCACCGGGTCTACAAGCACGGCGACTCCCGCGTTCCCACCATGAAGGCGGCCCTGGACAAGATGATTGCCCACTACGGCCGGCCTGAGATCCTGGGCCTGTACCAGGGCCTGGAACAGGCCATGGACGAGGCCAAGGGCATCAAACCCAACCTCGACTACCCGGCCGGCCCCACATACCACCTGATGGGCTTTGACACTGCCACCTTTACACCGCTGTTTGTCGCCAGCCGCATCACCGGCTGGACCGCCCACATCATGGAGCAGCTGGACTCAAACTCCCTGATCCGGCCGCTCAGCGAGTACGTCGGTCCCGAGGAGCGGCACCTGGCGTAATCGTTCAAAAACGAAGACCACGACGGCGGCCCGGCACCTCCTGCCGGGCCGCCGTCGTCAGCAGAAAAGTTAGGGAAGCAGGCTTTCGGACGAGGCAACCGACTCATTGTCTGTATGCATGGTGACCACCACGTTCACCTGGCCGCCTTCCAAAACCACCGGGAGCCAATGGTCGGCGTCCTGCCACATTCGGTCAGCCGGTAGCCTGCGCGTGGGGAACCACTCCGGGACGATCTCGTCGCTTTCACCAGGTTCGCCCTGCCAGGTCCAGGCCGTGAAGAGGCTGGTTTCCATGTTCCACTCCGGACGCGCCGGAAAAACGAAGCGGACGGCCCCGGCATCAACAAGGTCCTCCGGCTGCACCGAAACACCGGTTTCCTCGAACACTTCGCGGATAACCGCTTCCCGGTCAGTCTCCCCCGGCTCCACGTGCCCGCCGATCCCAACGATCTTTCCCTTGCCGAACCCGGTCCGCTTCATCCCGAGCAGCACCTCCGTGCCCCCGGGCGTGTCCCGAAGGAGGAAGCACAGTGTAACTGCGGCGCCCTGGCGGGTCATCCGAGTGCCCGGGGATGCGCGGCGGCGTAGATCTCGCGCAACGTGTCTGCCGTGACCAGCGTGTAGACCTGCGTGGTAGTCACCGAGGCGTGGCCCAGGAGTTCCTGTACCACGCGGACATCCGCGCCGCCCTCGAGCAGGTGGGTGGCGAACGAGTGCCGCAGGGTGTGGGGCGATACGTCCTTGGTGATGTTGGCTTTGTCGGCGGCGGCCTTCAGGATGGTCCAGGCGCTCTGCCGGCTGATCCTGCCGCCGCGGGCGTTCAGGAACAGTGCGGGCGTGCCCTTCCCCTTCGCGGCCAGCAGCGGGCGGCCGCGCACAAGGTAGGCGTCCAGCGCCCTGGCTCCGTACGAGCCCAGCGGCACAAGCCGCTCTTTGGATCCCTTGCCAAAGAGCCGCACAATAGCCGGCCCCGCTTCGGCCTCGGCAAGGGAGATATCGTCAACGTCCAGGCCAACGGCCTCGCTGATGCGGGCGCCGGTGGAATACAGGAACTCCAGCAGTGCGCGGTCCCGCAGCCCGGTGGCCGTGTCCGTCCCGGCTGATTCCAGGATCCTGGTGACCTCATCGACGCTGATGGCCTTGGGCAGCCGCTTGCCTGCCATGGGCGGATGGACGTCGCTCGCGGGATCGGACGGTGTGTAGCCTTCCAGCGCCCAGAACTTGTGCAGCCCCCGGACCGCCACCACCGTCCGTGCGGCTGACCTGACACCCAGTGCCGAACCGCCGTCAGAGCCGTCCGAGAGCGCACGGACATAGCCGGTCACGTGCTGGCGGGTGATGTCCTCCGGCGCCCGGCAACCGGCGGATTCCAGGAAGCGGGCGTAACGGGCAAGGTCGCGACGGTAGGCAGCAAGGGTGTTGGCTGCCAGGCCGCGCTCCACGCCCATGTGCTGGAGATAGTCCGTGATGCCGCGGCTGATCGCAGCGGGTACGGCGGGCGTCGCAGCCGGGGGAACGTCCTGTACCGGGGCGGATCCGGCCGCAGGAGCAGCGTCGACGGAGGGGTTGGGGGCCATTACCGCTGGCTGGGGTGTTCCGGCCACGGGGCGTCAGCGGGACGCAGGCCCGCGTAGCCGTTGGCGCGGGCTGCCGCGGCCGCCAGGATCCCGACGACGGCGGAGGGGTTGTGGAGCCGGCCGGCCAGGACTGATGCCACGGCGTCGTCCAGCTTGATCCAGTGGAATTCGATCTCGGCTTCCTCATCCGTCCGCTCGTGGCGTTCGTGATGGGGAACGAACGTCAGTCCGCGGGCGAGGTAGATTCGGATGGCCTCGCTGGAGGACCCGGGAGAATTGAAGACGTCCGCAAGGACGTTCCAGGTGCTGGCGGCGAGGTCCGCCTCCTCAGCCAACTCGCGGGCCGCGCCCACCAGGAAGTCCTCACCCTCGATGTCCAACAGGCCGGCCGGTATCTCCCAGAGGTCCATCCCCACGGGGTGCCGGTACTGCCTGAGCAGCAGGACCTCGCCGTCGTCATTCATGGGCAGGACGGCCACGGCGCCCGGGTGGTCGATGTAGTCGCGGGTGAGGGCTTCGCCGGACTCCTGCAGCTGGAACGTATCGCTGACCACGTCCCAGATCCGGCCTTCATAGACCTTTTCCGTGGACAAAAGACGGCGCGGGCTCGGTGCATCCGAAACCTGCACTACATGGGTGGCTTCAGGTGTGCCGGGCATCGCGCCGTCCTTTTTCTGTTGTGGGAACTACTTAGCGGCTACCGTACCGGACGCCTGGGCTTCCGAAGCACCGGCAGCAGCCGTGTCGGCAGGGTCCGCCTCGGTGCCGGTGCCCTGGTGGTCCAGGGCGGCCTTGACCAGTCCGGCGAACAGCGGATGCGGACGGGTGGGGCGCGAGCTCAGCTCCGGGTGCGCCTGGGTGGCCACGTAGTACGGGTGGACGTCGGCGGGCAGCTCCACGAACTCCACCAGTTTTCCGTCCGGGGAGGTTCCGGAGAACACCAGGCCCTTGTCCGCGATCTGGTCGCGGTACTTGTTGTTGACCTCGTAGCGGTGGCGGTGCCTCTCGCTGACGGTGGTCTTGCCGTACGTTCCGGCGATGACCGAGCCTTCGTCGAGTTTGGCTTCGTAGAGGCCCAGGCGCATGGTCCCGCCCAGGTCCCCGCGGCCTTCGACGAACTCAAGCTGCTCCTCCATGGTGGCAATCACCGGGTACTTGGAGTCCGGTTCGAACTCGCTGGAGGAGGCGCCTTCCAGCCCCACCACGTTGCGGGCATATTCGATCACCATGCACTGCAGGCCGAGGCAGAGGCCAAGGACGGGCAGCTTGGTTTCGCGGGCGAACTTCAGCGCACCGAGCTTGCCTTCAAGCCCGCGGATGCCGAAGCCGCCGGGGACGCAGATGGCGTTGACGCCGTCGAGCGCCTTGATGGCACCTTCACGCGTTTCGCATTCGTCGGACGGAACCCAGCGGATCTTCACCTTGGTGTCGTTGGCGAAGCCGCCGGCACGCAGGGCCTCGGTCACGGACAGGTAGGCGTCCGGAAGGTCGATGTACTTGCCCACGAGGGCGACCTCGACGTGGTGCTTGGGGTTGTGCACGGCTTCGAGCAGCTTGTCCCAGCTGGTCCAGTCCACGTCCTTGAACGGCAGGTCGAGGGCACGCACGATGTAGGAGTCCAGGCCCTGGGTGTGGAGGGTCTTGGGGATGTCATAGATGCTGGGGGCATCGGCGGCATTGACCACGGCGTCGATGTCGACGTCGCACATGCGGCCGATCTTCTCGCGCATCGCCTCGGGCACTTCACGGTCAGAGCGGATCACGATGGCCTCGGGCTGGATGCCGATGGAGCGCAGGGCTGCGACGGAATGCTGCGTGGGCTTCGTCTTCAGTTCCTGCGAGGGCCCGATGTAGGGCACTAGTGAGACGTGGAGGAAGAACACGTTGGTGCGGCCGATGTCCTGGCGCACCTGGCGGGCGGATTCGAGGAACGGCTGGGACTCGATGTCGCCAACGGTGCCGCCGATTTCGGTGATGATGACGTCCGGGGCGTTCTTGCCCTCGGCCGGCAGGCGCATGCGGCGCTTGATCTCGTCCGTGATGTGCGGGATGACCTGGACGGTGTCGCCGAGGTATTCGCCGCGGCGTTCCTTGGCGATGACCGTGGAGTAGATCTGGCCGGTGGTCACGTTCGCGGAACCTTCAAGGTTCTCGTCGAGGAAGCGTTCGTAGTGCCCGATGTCCAGGTCGGTCTCTGCGCCGTCGTCCGTGACGAAGACTTCACCGTGCTGGAAGGGGTTCATCGTGCCCGGATCCACGTTCAGGTAGGGATCGAGCTTCTGCATAGTTACAGACAGGCCGCGTGCCCGCAGCAGGTGGCCGAGGCTCGAAGCCGTCAGTCCCTTACCGAGCGAGGACGCCACACCACCGGTGACGAAGATGTGTTTGGTCGTCTTGGATGAGCCCGGGAACCGGGAATTTACACGGGAATTTGATCGCTGCACCACGGAATTCGAGCCTATCATCAATTGAGCCTTCCACGGGTCGGGTGGAACTGTCCCCCAAACCTCCTAGTCTGCAGGTCCGGCCGCCCGTGGATCAAGGGTTGTGGACCGGCGGGAGGCCGCTGGGTTCCGGCGCGCCGGCGCCGTCAGGCCCGCTGTGGCAGGAGTTTGGCGTCATCCAGCAGTTCCTGCGCGTGTGCCCGGGCGGATTCCGAGTCCTCCTGCCCGGCCAGCATCCGGGCCAGCTCGCGGACCCTTTCGGGGCCGTCAAGGAGGCGCACATCACTGGACGTGAACCCGGTGGCCGTGCCGCCGTCGGCACCCCGGACGGAGGTCTTGGTGACGGTGATGTGCTGGTCCGCGAAGGCTGCGACCTGGGGCAGGTGGGTCACCACCAGGACCTGCACGTGCCGGGCGAGCATGGCCAGCCGGCGGCCGATCTCGACGGCGGCGCGTCCGCCCACGCCGGCGTCCACCTCGTCGAAGACAAACGTCGGCACCGGATCGACCGCGGCCAGCACCACCTCGATGGCGAGCATGACGCGGGACAGTTCACCGCCGGACGCGCCCTTGCCGAGCGGCCGGGCCGGCGCACCGGAATGCGGCTGCAACAGGAAGCCGATCTCGTCCGCCCCATGCGGGCCAAGCTGGGCGACCGGCTCCAGTGTGATCACCAGGGTTGCGTCGGCCATGGCCAGCGCCTTCAGCTCGGCGCTGACGCGGGCCGAAAGATCCTTGGCTGCCTTGGCCCTGATCTTGCTAATGGCGGCGGCCTGCTTCTTCAGCTCGGCCTCTGCCCGGACCACTTCCGCGTCCAGTGCCTCGATCCTTGATGAATCGTCCTGCAGCTCGTCGAAGCGGACCCGGGCGTTCTCCGCCCACTCCAGCACCTCGTCGATGGTGGGCGCATATTTCCGGACCAGCTTGGCCAGCGAGGCACGCCGGTCCTCGATTTCCGCCAGCCGTTCCGGGCCCTCGGAGTCCAGCCCGGCCTGGTAGCTGGCCAGTTCCGTGGCGATGTCGTTGAGCAGGAAGCCCACTTCGGCAAGGCGGGCGGCAGCCGAGCCCAGTTCGGCGTCATGTTCGGCCACATGTTCCAGGGTCCGTTTGGCGGTGTCCACCAGGGTGGTGGCATCGCCTTCCTCGCCGAAGTCCTCGGCGATCAGTGCCTGATGGGCCGTGCTGGCGGCGATGCGCAGCTCTTCCACGTTGGCGAGCTTGACCGCCTCGGCCTTCAGCAGCTCGTCCTCCCCCGGCTGCGGATCCACCTCGTCGATTTCGGCCAGGGCTGTCTGCAGCGATTCGGCCTCGCGCAGCCGGTCGCGGGCGGCGCTGCGCAGCGTGTCCAGCTCGGACTGGCTGGCTTTCCAGTGGTTGTAGAGGTCCTGGTAGGCGGCCAGCGGCCCGGCCAGGGCTTCCCCCGCGAACTTGTCCAGGGCACCGCGCTGGGCGGCGGCCCCTTTCAGCCGGATCTGGTCCGACTGGCCATGCACCACCACAAGGGTTTCACCGATCTCGGCCAGGACCCCCACGGGGGCGGCGCGGCCACCCAGGAACGCACGGCTGCGCCCGTCAGCACCCAGGCGCCGTGCCAGGATCAGCTCGGCGCCGCCGTCGAACTCTTCCGCTTCCGCGCCCGCATCCAGGGCGCGGGCCACAGCCGGGTGGCCGGCGTCGAGCTTCAGCACAGCTTCCGCCGTGGCGCTCTTCGCCCCGCTTCGGACTGCGCCGGCGTCCGAGCGGGCGCCGAGCAGCAGGCCGACGGCGGTCACCACCATGGTCTTGCCGGCACCGGTTTCACCGGTCACCACGCTCAGGCCCGGGCCCAACGGAAGGGTTGCGTCGGTGATGACGCCGAGATCGCGGATTCTCAGTTCTTCAAGCATCGTTTCACTTTGCGGTCGACGGATCGGGATCAGCATCGGGCCGGCCGTGCTCCGGCACCTGGAGGGGCGGCATGGGCCGCGGCGTCCGGACGATCGGGATGGGCCCGGTGTGGATGGCCTCGGCCTTGGGCACCGGGCCGCGCCAGCCGTGGATGGGGAGCTCGAACTTCCGCACCAGCCGGGCGGAGAACGGCGTCTGGTGCGTCCGTGCCAGCCGGACGGGGGTGGCCGATTTGGTGACTTCCACGCGCGAGCCGGGCGGGAGGTCCACCGAGCGCCGGCCGTCGCACCAGAGGACCCCCAGGGCGTCGGTGCGGCCCAGGACCTCCACCGCCAGCTTCGAACGGGGAGAGACGACGAGGGGTTTGGCGAAGAGGGCGTGGGCGCTGATGGGGACGATCACCAGGGCCTCCACCTCCGGCCAGACCACGGGGCCGCCCGCTGAAAAGGCGTAGGCGGTGGAGCCGGTGGGGGTGGCGAGCACGATGCCGTCCGAGCCGAAGGACGTCAGTGGACGTTCGTCCACTTCGGTGACCACCTCCAGCATGCGTTCACGGTTGGCTTTCTCGATCGCGGCCTCGTTCAGGGCCCAGGTGTGCCAGATCTTTTGGCCGCGGACCCACACCTGCACGTCGATGGTCATCCGTTCTTCCACCGTGTACTCGCGGCTGGCGATCCAGTCGACGGTCTGGGCAAGGTCCGCCCGTTCGCTTTCCGCCAAGAAGCCCACATGGCCGAGGTTGACGCCCAGCAGGGGCACGTCCACCTCGCGGACCAGCTCGGCGGCGCGCAGGATGGTGCCGTCGCCGCCCAGGACCATCACCAGTTCGACGTCCGGCAGCTGGACGTGGTCGTGGAGGACCTCCACGGGCTGGGCGAGGTGCCCGAAGAACCGTTCCATGTCCCCCAGTTCGGACTCCTGCATCACCGGCACAATGCCGGAGGCGTGCAACAGGGCGCAGGCCTCCCAGGCAGCCTTCAGTGATTCCTCGCGGCCGGTGTGGGCAAGGACCAGTACTCGCCTGCTCATCAGGTTCCGCTCTCTAGTGGTTCGGCCAGATACGTCCGAGCAAGGCAGCAACTGCTGCCCCGCGCTCTTCGATCTTAGGCAAGTCTGTGCCGATCCTGCGTCTTATCCACAGGAAGTACTCGACGTTTCCATCCTGGCCGGGCAGTGGACTGGCCGCCAGACCGCACAGGTCCAGCCCGGCGTCGAGCGCCGCCAGCGCCACTTTCTCCACCGCCAGCCGGCGTTCACGCCCGGAGGTGACCACGCCGGTGCGGCCCAGCCGGTCCTTGCCGATCTCGAACTGCGGCTTGACCATCAGCACCAGGTCGCCGCCGGGTTCGGTGCACTGCGCCAGCGGCCGGACCACCAGGGTGAGCGAGATGAAGGACAGGTCCGCGACGGTCAGGGCAGCGGGTCCGCCGATGTCCGCCGGTTCGATGTACCGGACGTTCATGCCCTCGTGGACGGTGACCCGCGGATCGTTACGGAGGTGCGGCACCAGCTGGCCGTGCCCGACGTCGACCGCCACCACCGAGGCCGCGCCCCGCCGCAGCAGGACGTCTGTGAAACCGCCGGTGGAGGCGCCGGCGTCCAGGCAGCGCTTGCCTTGTACGGTGACCTCCGGAAAGGCGTCCAGGGCACCGGCCAGTTTGTGCCCGGCGCGGCTGGCGTAGGTGTCCTGTTCGTTGTGTTCGACGGCGAGGTCCCGGTCGTCGTCGACCTGCAGGGACGCTTTTGCCAGGACTTTGCCGGCGGACGTGACCTTGCCTTCGGCGATCAGGACGGCGGCGTGCGTGCGGGACCGGGCCAGGCCGCGGGCCACCAGGGCCTGGTCGAGTCGTACGGGCATCAGGCTCCGCCGTCCGTGGCCCGGGCGTCCGGGTGCTCATCATTCAGTGCTTCGAGGAGCTCGTCATGCAGCGCGGTGTAGGCTGCATCATGCTCTGCGACGGGGGCCTGGGGCAGGTCCGCCAGCCGGGCGAGGGCCCGCGCCACGGCAGGATCCGTGATGCCGGCGCCGGCTGCCTCCGGCCAGTCCGGGAAAGGCTGGGCTGCTGCTGCGTCGGGTCCGGTCAGCTCAGTCATTCAACCAGTCTAATGATCCAGCCAGGCAAGTTTTGGCGCCTTGGGAGCCGTGGCTTCCGGGGTCGCCGCCCACCACGCAGCGCAGGCCGCCCGCCAGGCATCCAGGCTGTCCTGACTGCCGATGATGCCCACCGCGCCGTTGGCCACGCGGGCCGAAGCCCGCCCGCACATGTAGGTGCCGTCGTCGTGCGTCACCTCCGGGTAGGGCCGGTACAGGTCCGGGAGCGTCTCGATGATGTAGTCCGGACGCTCGGCGGAGCGTGCCGCCAGGATGGTCTGCCGGGTGTCGACGCCGGTCAGCACCGCCACGGTGGCGAAGCCGGCGTTGTTGCCGCCCAGGATGTCAGTGTCCAGCCGGTCGCCTACCACCAGCGGACGCTCGGCGCGCAGCCTCTTGGCGGCCGAGTGGAAGAGCGGCGCCTCCGGCTTTCCTGCCACCAGCGGCTGCTGCCCGGTTGCCGCGGCTACCGCAGCCACCAGCGTTCCGTTGCCGGGGGCGATTCCCCGTGCCTGGGGTATGGACATGTCCGTGTTCGTGGCAACCCAGAGCGCTCCTGCGTTGACCACATACGTGGCTTCCGCCAGGTCCTTCCAGCCGATGTCCGGGTTGAAGCCCTGGACCACTGCCACGGGATTTTCGTCCTGGCTGTAAACCGGGACCAGGCCCACCAGTTCGATCTCGCGGGCCAGCGCCGGGCTTCCGGTGATCAGGATCCGGGATCCTGGCGCCAGCCTCGACGCCAGGAGCTCGGCCGCAGCCTGCGACGAGCTAACCACCTGGTTGTCCTCCGCGGGAGCACCCAGTTCACGCAGGTGCGCCGCAACCTGCGCCGGAGAGCGGGACGCGTTGTTGGTCACGTAGCCCAGCCCCACTCCCAGGCCGGACAACCGCTGCAGCGACTCCACCGCGCCGGGGATGGCGTGGGGACCCGCGTAGACCACTCCGTCCAAATCGGCCAGGAGCGCATCGAACAAGGTGATCAGGGGAACTTCGGTCATTCGTGTCAGTCTTCCCGGCTGTCCTGGTTGTCTTCGGTGTCCTGGTTGTCTTCGGTGTCCTGGTTGCCGCTGGTGTCCGCAGCGTCGCTGGTGTCCGGGGCATCGCCGTTGTCCGAGAAACCGTCCAGTTCGTCGTGCTCCACGGAGTCTTCGTCGGACTCCGCATCGTCGGACATGAAGTAGTCCGCTTCTTGGTCATCGATTTCGGTCCCGTCGATACCGGCCGCCTCGACCTCATCGGTACCTGCAGCGGTGCCCGCGTGGGCAGCGGCGGAGGGACCGGCGTCGGCCGTTGCTTCCGGGCCGGCGGCGGCGGATGCACCGGCAGCGGCGGCTGCCTGGCTGGCCACGGAGGCGCGCTCCAGGTTGCGGCGACGCTCGGCTTCCTCGCGGGTTTCTTCCTCCTCGTCCCAGCCGAGGTCGATGATGTCAGGCTCCTCGTCGATTCCCTGGCCCAGCGCGTTCTCGGCCACAACAGCCTGTTTCTGCCACTTGTCCGCCTCGGCTTCACGGCCCACGGCGGCGAGGGCATCAGCGTAGGCACGGAACAGCCGGGGGCTGTAGGAGAAGGCCCGGTTCATGTCCAGCTGCGGGATTTCAAGTTCGGCGACGGCGGCGTCCAGCTGGCCGAGGTCCCTCCGGGCCCCTGCTGCCACGATTGCCAGTTCCACCTTGCCGGGAGCGTCCAGGTCCTGGGCTTCCTCCGACCGGGCCACATCAAGTGCCCGGTCAGGCCGGCCCAGGCCCCGCTCGCAGTCGGCCATCACCGGCAGGTGCACGTTGGAACCGCTGATGCGCCGGTAGGTGCGGAATTCCCGGAGCGCCTCGCCGTAGTGGCCGGCAGCGTAGGCGGTGAGGCCCACAGCTTCACGGACCGCAGCAAGCCTGCCGCCGCGGCGGCTTGCCGCCAATGCGTGCTGGAACGCCAGTTCCGGTTCGTCATCAATCAGGCGCCCGGCCATGACCAGGTGGCGGGCAACCCACTCCGCGCTCCGCGATTCGAGGGTCTTGATCTGGTGCTGAGTGGCGCGGTCCAGCTCCTTGCCCGTGACGTCCTCGTCAATCTCCGGAGAGCGTTCGCGGTCGGGGCGGTTGGCGCTGCGGATGTCCCGGGCGTTGGGAACGCGTGCCGGACGGTCCTCCTGGCGGTCGCGGCCAAATCCACGGGGACCGGAGTCGCTACGGGGTGCACCACCGCGGGGTGCCTCACCACGGTCGAAACTGCGGGAGTCACGGTCCTGCCGGTCCTGCCGGTCACCGAAAGGCCTGCGGTTGTCGCCGCCGCCGAAGCTGCGGCGCTCAGCGTCGTCGCGACGCGGACGGTCACCGTAGGGCCGGTTGTCCCGGTCACCGTACTGCTTGCGCTCTCCCCCGCCGCCAAACCCGCCGCGGTCATCGCCCTCACGGCGCGGACGGTCACCGAAAGGCTTCCGGTCACGATCGCCAAAGGACTTACGGTCGCCGAACGGCTTCCGCTCGCCACTGCCGAAGCTGCGGCGGTCGCCGTCGTCGCGGCGCGGACGGTCACCGAAGGGCCGGTTGTCCCGGTCCCCGTACGGCTTGCGCTCCCCGCCGCCAAACCCGCGGCGGTCATCACCCTCACGGCGCGGACGGTCACCGTAAGGCCGGTTGTCCCGGTCCCCGTACGGCTTGCGCTCCCCGCCGCCAAACCCGCGGCGGTCATCACCCTCACGGCGCGGACGATCGGCGTAAGGCCGGTTGTCCCGGTCCCCGTACGGCTTGCGCTCCCCGCCGCCAAACCCGCGGCGGTCATCACCCTCACGGCGCGGACGATCGGCGAAAGGCTTCCGGTCACGATCGCCAAAGGGCTTGCGCTCTCCGAAGGGCTTCCGCTCACCGTAGGGCTTCCGCTCGCCGCCGCCGGCCGCGCCCCGGTCATTGTTGTCGCGGTTATCGCGGGATCGGAACCCGCGTGGATCGCCGCCGGAGTTGTTGTTTCCCCGGAAGGCTCCGCGGTCGTTTCCGCGGTTGCCGCCGTTGTGCTCGGCCATGATGGATTCCTCCTGTTGTGAGCCGACCACTGGCGCAACTGCAGCCGCTCGTATCCGTGTTTCGTTTCCTACGCAACCCGAAATCAAGCGCTTCGAAGTCCGTACATCTTCATCAATTCTAGGCGAGCCCCATAATCCACCGGGACAGTCCGGCCCGGAAGTGGCGCATCGTGGCAATCTTCACACCCAACCGCCACCCAGGCGTGCACCTTCCCGGGCCGACGCGCGCTCCTTTGTGGCGGCGATGGAGCCGACGCGCGCTCACTTGTGGTGGTGTCTTCGCCGACGCGCGCTCACTTGTGGTGGTGTCTTCGCCGACGCGCGCTCACTTGTGGTGGTGTCTTCGCCGACGCGCGCTCACTTGTGGTGGTGTCTTCG
>NZ_JBNHFJ010000024.1:0-38677 GCF_059090105.1 Arthrobacter sp. K410C | reverse complement strand
GTGGGCCCATCCACCGGCTCCCAGCCCTCGCAAGCTCGCGCCGGGGCCCTCGCCGGCGTGGGCCCATCCGGGCAGGTTAGTCCGGGAGGATCCGGCGGACCACCGCGTCTGCGAGCAGGCGCCCCTTCAGGGTGAGGACGAGTTTCCCGCGGAATGCCGCGGCCGGGTCCACCAGGCCGTCGGCAATCAGTCCTGCCATTTCGTGGCGTCCGACAGCGCTCAGGGTGGCCACTTCAAGGCCCGCCTGGAGGCGAGCCTCCAGCATGATGCGTTCGACATTCCGGGTTTCCGGGTCAAGGGTTTCCCGCCCGGCAGCCGGTGAGAGTCCCTGGGCCAGGCGGCCGGCATAGGCGGTGGGATGTTTGACGTTCCACCAGCGGACGCCACCAACATGGGAGTGGGCGCCCGGGCCGATCCCCCACCAGTCGTCCCCCCGCCAGTAGGCGAGGTTGTGGCGGCACGCCTGCTCCGGTGTGCGGGCCCAGTTGCTGACCTCGTACCAGCCCAGGCCGGCCGCGGTGATCAGCTGGTCGGCGAGTTCGTACTTGTCGGCGTGGTCGTCGTCGTCGATACCCGGGACCTCCCCGCGCCGCATCTGCGCGGCGAGCTTGGTGCCGTCCTCCACGATCAGCGCGTAGGCGCTAATGTGGTCGGGCTGGTAGGACAGGGCGGTCTCCAGGGAGTACCGCCAGTCGTCCAGGGATTCGCCCGGCGTCCCGTAGATCAGGTCCAGGCTGACGGCCAGTCCGGCCTCCCTGGCCCACTGCACCACCTGCGGAACCCTGCTGGGGGTATGCGTCCGGTCCAGGACCTTGAGCACGTGCGGAACCGCCGACTGCATGCCAAAGGAAACGCGCGTGAAACCCGCTGCCTTGAGGACAGCGAGGGACTCGGGAGTCACGGAGTCCGGATTGGCTTCGGTGGTGACCTCCGCGCCGTCCTCAATGCCCCACTCGTCGATTGCCGCCCGAAGGATCCGGGCGAGATCGGCGGCGGGAAGCAGGGTGGGCGTCCCGCCGCCGAAGAAAACAGTGCTGAGCTTCCGCGCCGGAAGCCCGGACCCGGCCAGCACCCTGGCGGCAAACGCCACCTCGGAGGCGGCGGTGCCGGCATAGGCGTCCTGGGACGCACCGCCGCCGAGCTCGGTGGCGGTGTAGGTGTTGAAGTCGCAGTACCCGCAGCGCACCGCGCAGAAGGGGATGTGGACATACAGCCCAAACGCACGGCTCTCCGCGCCCTCGGCTGCCTGCGCGGGCAGCAGGCCGTCCGACGGCGCGGGGTCGCCCAGGGGAAGAACACTAGGCATTGCTGCGGCCCGTGATAGATGCGGCCACTGTCATCACTACTTCTTGGCCTTGTCCTTGGACTCGTCGGTGGTCAGCGCGGCGATGAAGGCCTCCTGGGGAACCTCTACGCGGCCTACCATCTTCATGCGCTTCTTGCCTTCCTTCTGCTTCTCCAGCAGCTTCCGCTTACGCGAAATGTCACCGCCGTAGCACTTGGCGAGCACGTCCTTGCGGATGGCGCGGATGCTTTCGCGAGCGATGATCCTGGATCCGATGGCTGCCTGGATGGGGACCTCGAACTGCTGCCTCGGAATGAGCTCACGCAGCTTGCCGGTCATCATCACGCCGTACGCGTAGGCCTTGTCCTTGTGGGTGATGGCACTGAAGGCGTCCACCTGTTCGCCCTGCAGCAGGATGTCCACCTTGACGAGGTCTGCCACCTGTTCGCCGTCGGCCTTCCAGTCCAGCGACGCGTAGCCGCGGGTCTTGGACTTGAGGATGTCGAAGAAGTCGAAAACGATCTCCGCCAGAGGGATCCAGTACCGCAGTTCCACGCGGTCCTCGGAGAGGTAGTCCATGCCCTTCATCTGGCCGCGGCGGCCCTGGCACAGCTCCATGATGGCCCCCACGAACTCGTTGGGGGCGAGGATGGTGGCGGACACCATGGGTTCCCGGACTTCCCGGATCTTGCCGGCCGGGAACTCGCTGGGGTTGGTGACGGTCAGGACGGACTTGTCCTCGAGGGTCACCTCGTAGACCACGTTCGGTGCCGTGGAGATGAGGTCCAGGTTGAATTCACGCTCCAGGCGTTCCCGGACGATCTCGAGGTGCAGCAGGCCAAGGAAGCCCACGCGGAAGCCGAAGCCCAGCGCGGCGGAGGTTTCCGGCTCGTAGACCAGTGCGGCGTCATTGAGCTTGAGCTTGTCCAGGGCGTCGCGGAGCACCGGATAATCGGTTCCGTCCAGCGGGTAGAGCCCGGAGAACACCATGGGCTTCGGATCGGCGTAGCCGCTGAGGGATTCCGACGCCGGCTTGGCAAGGTTGGTGACCGTGTCACCTACCTTGGACTGGCGGACGTCCTTCACGCCGGTGATGAGGTAGCCCACCTCACCGACGCCCAGGCCCTTGGAAGGCGTCGGCTCGGGTGAGCTGACTCCGATCTCCAGGAGTTCGTGCGAGGCCTTCGTGGACATCATCTGGATGCGCTCGCGCGGATGCAGCATGCCGTCCACCACCCGCACGTAGGTGACCACGCCGCGGTAGGTGTCATAGACGGAGTCGAAGATCATGGCGCGGGCGGGTGCGTTGGCGTCACCCACGGGTGCCGGGAGGTCGGTGACGATCTTGTCCAGCAGGGCCTCGACGCCCACGCCGGTCTTGCCCGAAACCAGCAGGACGTCCTCCGGATCGCCGCCGATGAGATTGGCCAGTTCCGCTGCGTACTTCTCTGGCTGCGCCGCCGGAAGGTCGATCTTGTTGAGCACCGGAATGATGGTTAGGTCGTTTTCCATCGCCAGGTAGAGGTTCGCGAGGGTCTGTGCCTCGATGCCCTGCGCCGCGTCCACCAGCAGGACGGCACCTTCGCACGCCGCCAGCGACCGGGAGACCTCATAGGTGAAGTCCACGTGGCCGGGAGTGTCGATCATGTTCAGTGCGTAGCTCACGCCGTCAACTTCCCAGGGCATGCGGACGGCCTGGGACTTGATGGTGATGCCGCGTTCACGCTCGATATCCATGCGGTCCAGGTACTGGGCCTTCATGTCGCGTGCCTGCACCACTCCGGTGGACTGCAGCATGCGGTCAGCCAGGGTGGACTTGCCGTGGTCAATGTGCGCGATGATGCAGAAATTCCGAATGATGGCCGGATCTGTCGCGGCGGGCACCGGGGCGGTGCGGGCCATGGGAGACACGCAGGGGTCCTTACTGTTGGCATTTCCGCGGCTGCCGGCGGGTGCACCCTTGATCAGGTTCCCGCGGTCCAGCCGCACATCGTCAACTTCAAGTGTCCCACGTCCGGGCGCGTGGCACCGCATCCCGTTGGGGGGTTTACAGTCGTGCCCGCAGCAGGGCCCGGCTGTAAGGTGGCGGAATGCCTTTCAGTCTCCGTCCCCTGGCGAACGCCGTCCGGAGCGGGCTTCGGCTGCTAAGTGCGACCGGGCCCGCTTCGTCCAAGAACCTGGCGCCGTCCCGTTCCCACGCCCGGGGGCCTGCTGCCCCTGCCGGCACAAGCCGCTACCCGGGGGATTTCCGCGGGCGCTCCGTCGTCAGCTATGCGCCCAAGCCCGACGGCGATCCGGACCCCGGCGAGGTGGTGTGGACCTGGGTGCCGTACCAGGAGGACCACTCCCGCGGGAAAGACCGCCCGGTACTGCTGGTGGGACGCAGCGGACCGTACCTGCTGGGACTGATGCTCACCAGCAGGGACCGGGTGCCCGCAGCATCCGCATCCCCCGACTACGTGGACCTGGGCGTGGGCGGCTGGGACCGCCAGGCCAGGCCCAGCGAGGCCCGGCTGGACCGCATCCTGCAAATCAGGCCGGCGGACATCCGCCGGGAGGGCGCTGTGCTGGACCGCAAGCGCTTTGACGCCGTGGCCGCAGGGCTCCGCGCGCGACACGGCTGGACGTAGGCCTTGAATGGCCAGCCCGGCGGCTGACCTGCTATTCTTTATAGCTGTGTGTCCGTGCAGGTCGACGGCCACTGATGGTTGGCCGCCATAGGTATCCCCACGCCGCTCAGTCAATGGCCAGCCTGAAAGCCCTCTAGACCATTTCCGCATTAAAAAGAGAGTTCACACGTGGCGAATATCAAGTCCCAGAAGAAGCGCATCCTCACCAACGAGAAGGCACGCCTGCGCAACAACGCAGTCAAGTCCGAGCTGAAGACGGCCATCCGCGCCGTCAACACCGCCGTTGAGTCCACGGACAAGGATGCAGCTGCTGCTGCCCTGGTTGTTGCCAGCCGCAAGCTGGACAAGGCTGTCAGCAAGGGTGTTCTGCACAAGAACAACGCAGCAAACCGCAAGTCGGCGATCTCCAAGAAGGTCAACGCACTGTAAGGTTTCCAGTTCCCCGAACTGATGATCGTGGCCGGTACCCTCGGGTACCGGCCACGCGCCTTTAAGCGGTACCGCCTGCGGACTTAGCGGCCCTGCACGGACATTGCGATGATCCTGACCGCATTCTCGACGGCGAACACAGGGTCACGCGAGAGCCCCTTGACCTGTGCGTCCGCCTCCGCCGTGGCCTGGATGGACCGGACCAGCCCTTCCGGAGTCCACCGCCGGACGTCACGCTGCGCCTGCTCCACCAGCCACGGCTGCATGCCCAGTTCGGCGGCGATCTGTGTCGCGGAGCCGGAAGCGCCGGCCACCCGGGCCACCGTGCGCAGTTTGGCCGCCAGGGCAGCCACCAAGGGAACCGGATCGGCCCCCGTGGCAAGGGCATGCCGGAGCGTGGAAAGCGCCAGGGGCCCGTTTCCGGCCATCGCAGCGTCGGCCACCTTGAATGCTGTCGCCTCGATCCTGCCGCCGTAGTACCGGTCAACCACCTCAGACGTCACGGTGGTTCCCGCATCGGAAATCAGCTGGCTGCACGCAGCGGCCAGTTCGGAAAGGTTGGCCCCTACCGCGTTGACCAGGGCCAGGACCGCGTCCTGCTCGATCCGCCGGCCGGCCGCTTTGAACTCCGCGGACACGAAGGCCATCTTGTCGGCGTCCTTCTTGAGCGGCTGGCAGTCCACCACCGGCCAGCCGCCCTTCTTGATGGCGTCGAGGAGCTTCTTGCCGCGCGCTCCCCCGCCATGCCGCAGGACCAGGACGGCGTCCGGTTCCAGATGGCCGAGGTAGGCCAGGGCGTCGGCCAGGAAAGCCTCGTTCATGGCTTCCAGGCCTTCGACCTCGATTAGTTTGCTTTCCCCGAACAGTGAGGGGCTGACCAGCATTAGAAGGCTTCCGGCCTCGTAGGCGGCGGCGTCGACCCGGCTGACCTCCACATCGGGAGACGTTGCCCGGACCTGCGACCGGATGTTGTCCATGGCCCGAATGCCCAGGTACTCCTCGGGGCCGGTGATGAGGACAACGGGTGCCGGGGCTGCATCGCGCCAGGCGGCAGCATTCGACGCCGCCGGACGGGTTGCTCGTTTTTGCGCAGCGGCCATCGGGGATCCCTTCCGGAATATTTTGTGGAGTATCCCAGCCTGCCATGTCCTGCACCGTGGTCAAAGCCGTGTTGCCGGTGCGGGGCCGCCCACTTGCGCTCCGGCAGCGCAAGAAGCGAAACCGTGGTCCGGTGAGCCGCGAGGGCAAGGCGCCCAACGGCCCGGGGACGTGCCGCCGCCCACGTGGCAGCTGCGGTGAGGACCGAGAGCAGGAGCATGGACAGCAGCCCGGTTAAACCTTCCGGCCAGGGAAGGGAGGCACCCGGAAGCTGCGAGCTGACCCGTGCGATGCCCGCGACGCCGGCACTGAACGTTCCAGCCACGGCGATGAGCAACGTGGCGGGCCAGGGTGCCAGGGCAACAAGGGGAACCGCCGCGGTTCCCAGCAAGGTTACCGGCGCCACCAAAGGTGATGCGGCCACGTTCGCCAGGAGCGAGTAGGTCGAAAACTGGGGCTGCAGCAGGACAATGACGGGCCCGCACAGCAGCTGGGCGGACAGCGGAACCGCCACGGCGGCGGCCGCCCACCGGGGAATGCCGGCGGGAGTCCAGTCAATGATCCGCCTGCCCAGGACGATGATTCCCAGCGTCGCCAGGACGGAGAGCAGGAACCCGAAGCTCCCGCCCAGCCCAGGGTCGACGAGCAGGAGCCCTGTCACCGCCAGGCAGAGGAAACTCAGCCCCCGCCCGGAGCGGCCCGCGGAGAGGGCAGCCACGGCCACCGCTCCCATCACGGCTGCCCGCAGGACGCTGGGGTCCGGGCCGACGAGGACTACGAACATCCCCAATCCGGCCAGGGCCGCGGCGGCGGCGGGCGCGCGCGGCATCCGCATTTTCCGGCAGGCAAGCAGCAGCGCACCCAGGACGAGGCTGCAGTTGGCCCCGGAGACAGCGGTGAGGTGGGTCATGCCCACGGCTTTCATGGCGTTTTCCAGTCCTTCGTCCAAGGCGCTGGTATCCCCTGTGACCATGCCCGGAAGAAGGCCTGCGGCATCAGGGGCCAGAAACGCGGCAGCACTGACAAACCGGACCCGCAGGTCCTTTGCCGCCCTCTCCAATCCGGAGCCGCCGTCGGCCCGGCCCGGCGCGGAAGAGGCAGCCAGCGTACCGGCCTCATACCGCCCTGGATCAGCCGGACGCAGTTTTCCGGTGGCGCGGACGGCTTGGCCCGGGACCAGGGTTCCCCAGGTGCCACCACCCATGACCACCAGCTGCGCCCGGGTGCGCAGCACCACGCCCCCAGTGGCGACTTCCCGGGTCAGGACGGGCACGGACCACCGTTCGGGCGGACCTGCCTGCCCGGGCCTGCTCAGCGGACGGGGCGTCCCGGCCACCTCCACCAGCGCGACCACAGACCTCCCCTCGGCGATAGCCTCGGCGAGCGGGCCATCAAAACGCTGGCTGGACGCCACGGAGGAATGGGCTGCAGCGGCGGCGGCGAGCAGGAGGGCAATGGCAGTGGTGGCCCGGAAGCTGCGCCGGCCCAGCGGATGCACGGCGGGTGTCCGCCGGCGGAGCCGCACCAGCAGCAGCACGCCGAGGGCCGCCAAAACCACACAGAGCACGGCCAGGGCAGCAGGCGTCAACCACAGGCCGGCAAGGGAAGCGCCCCAGACCATGGCGGCAGGAAGGGCAAGGCGGAGATCCGTACGGCGGCCCGGGGATCCGGTGCCGGCGTCGTCGCTGCCGGCTCCATCGCCTGGTGCAGCGCCGCCCCTCGGCTTAGGCAGGGCAAGCCCGTCCCGGATTGCGTCCATGCGGCCTGAGTATGTGCCGGAGACGGGCCGTTTCCTGCTGTCCTCCACGTTCGGCCCGTTGACGCCATAACCGGCGCCTGCTCCCTGCGCGCCGCTGACGGCGGAGTCCACGTAACGGCTCCACGGACTGGCCTTTCGCCCTGCTCCCCCTTCACCCATCAGGATGCCCGTTCACCTGCTGCGGCACGTCACACCGTCACCAGCGGCAGCAAGGCCTCAAGCAACTTGGGGCCCACACCGTCCACCGCGTCAAGCTCCTCCGCGGTCTTGAAGGGACCGTGGTCCGCCCGCCAGTCCACGATCCGCTGTGCGAGCACCGGCCCCACCTTGGGCAGGGTGTCAAGCTCGGCCGCCCCCGCGGTGTTGAGGTTGACCTTCGCACCGCCGGACCCCGGCCCGCCACCGGTGCCCACTGCACCGGCCGGTCCGGCGGACTCCGCCAACGGCGGCGTGGCTTCACCCTGCCGGGGAACATGGATCTTTTGTCCGTCCTCGACGACCAGTGCCAGGTTGAGGCGGTTGAGATCGGCGTCGGGTGTTCCGCCGCCCGTAGCGCCGATGGCGTCATGGACACGGCTCCCTGCCGGCAGGGTCACCACGCCGGGCGCGGCCACCGCACCGGCCACATGGACCACTACCGGGCCGGCGGAGCTTCCCGCAGGCTTAGTCACCTGCGGCAGGGCCTCCGCGACCTCCCCGGCGTCCCCACCGTCCCCGTCCCCGTCCTGGGATCCGCTTTCCGCCGGCGGGCCCGCGCTGATCCCGGCAAGCGGCAGGATCTGCGGACGGCCGGACGCGGCCTGCCACCAGAACACCGCACCGGCGGCGACAGCAAGGACGCCGAGCAGGACCGCAACCCGAAGCCCCAGCCGCCAGCGCAGTGCGGGGGCCAGCCCGGCAGGCCCCCCAACGCCTTCGCCACGCCCGTCTTCAAAGCCCACAGGGTCCGGCAGGGGTTCTTCACTCCCCCCATACGCGAAGTCCCGCTCCCCTCCCCCGTCCGCCAGGAGCCCCTGCCGCCCTCCCAGGGTTGCCTGCAGGCGGGCCCTGGCATGGCGCGCCGAAGGTCCCGCTGCTCCAGCATCCCGGCGTGACATGGCTTCACGCTAAGGACATCCGCGCACCGGGCAACAGGCCCGAAAGGTGCTATGTGGACAGGCTAGGGAGCCTGGGGTCCAAACGCGCCGGCGGCAGCGTCGCGGCCAACGATAACGGCCAGGACACCCAGACCGGCGTGCGCCGCCAGCACTGCCGGGAGTGAGCTGATCTGCGCCGGCGGACACTGCGGTAGCGCGGCTGCCAGCCTGGCCGCAAGGCCTTCGGCTTCCTCCGGGTTCCCGAAATGGTGTACCGCCAGCCGGACCGCCTGCCCGGGCTGGGCCAGCGCCTCGGCGGCGACGAGCTCCTCCAGCCGGCCTACCGCCCTGGCGGCCGACCGCACCTTCTCAAGAGGTACGATCCTGCCGTTTTCCACCGCAAGGATCGGTTTGATGGCCAGCATCGTGCCCAGCAACGATGCGGCCGGGCCAATCCGGCCGCCGCGGCGGAGCTGCTCCAGGCTCGGAACGTAAAAATAGACCTTGGTCCGGCCGGCCTGGGCCGCCGCGGCGGAAGCAGTACTGACCGCGTCGGCGCCGCCGGCCGCAGCCGCAACACCGGCCTGGACCGCCATGCCCAGCGCCATTCCCACCGTCCGCGAGTCAACCACTTCCACCGGGATTCCCACCCGGGC
Source organism: Arthrobacter sp. K410C (assembly GCF_059090105.1). Classification (NCBI taxonomy): domain Bacteria; kingdom Bacillati; phylum Actinomycetota; class Actinomycetes; order Micrococcales; family Micrococcaceae; genus Arthrobacter; species Arthrobacter sp. K410C. The sequence continues at coordinate 29,744 of NZ_JBNHFJ010000024.1, read as the reverse complement.
GGCGGCCAGGCGGGCGGCATCCGCCGTGCCGGAGAGCTCGCCGGAGATGTGGATTGAGACGATCTCTTCGTACCCCAGGCGCAGCGACGCCCGGAAGGCCTGCTCGAACTGTCCGGGCGAGGGGCGGGACGTCTTGACCGGCGTCCCCGCGGCCAGGGCCAGCGCTATGGTTTCCCGGATGTCGTCTTCACCCTCGCCATAGATGTCCCCTCCCACCATGACGGGCATGGGGATGACGGTGAGCAGTCCGTCTGCCTTGAGCCCGGCCGCCCAGGGCTCCGGCAGGGCTGCGGCGGAGTCCGTCACCACTGCGGTGCGGACGACGGCGGCTCCGGGCTTGGGTGCGGGGCGTAAACCTGCCAGGCGGGCCCGGAACCAGGGCCAGCCGGCGGCGGAGCTGTCGGGCAAGGGGCCTCCTGGTGTCACTGGCCGGCCACCGGAGTTGTCCGGTGGCCGGGTCCGGCCTGCCTCTAGGCCGGGACGATGTTGACCAGTTTAGGTGCCCGGACAATAACCGTGCGGATGCCGCGGCCGTCCATGGCGCGCTGGACGTTTTCCGAGGCCAGCGCCAGTTCACGGAGTTCGTCCTCGGAAATGTCCGGGGAGACTTCCAGCCTGTCCCGCACCTTGCCCTGGACCTGGACGACGGCGGTGACCGTCGCCTGGACCAGGAGCGCGGGGTCATGGGCCGGCCAGCCGGCGTTGGCCACGGATGCGGGGTGGCCCAGCACGTTCCACATGTCTTCGGCGGTGTAGGGCGCGAAGAGGCTGAGGATGACGGCCACTGCCTCGGCGGCTTCACGGACGGCCGGATCGGCGCCGCCAGCACCGGAGTCGATGGCCTTGCGGGTGGCGTTGACCAGTTCCATCAGCTTGGCCACCACGACATTGAACTTGTTGGCATCCAGCAGTTCGGCGGCGTCCGCGATGGTGCGGTGCGTGACGGAACGCAGCGCCCGGTCCCCGGTGCCGAAGTCGGTGCCGGGAGCGCTGGAGACATCCTGCGCCAGGCGCCAGGCGCGGGCCAGGAACTTCGCGGAACCGGACGGGGACACGTCGGCCCAGTCCACGTCGTCCTCCGGCGGGGAGGCGAAGATCATGGTGAGGCGGACGGCGTCCACGCCGTACTTATCCAACTGCTCACCCAGGTCCACGCCGTTGCCCAGCGACTTGCTCATGGCCTTGCCGCCGTTGAGCACCTGGCCCTGGTTCAGGAGGGCGCTGAACGGCTCGTTGGCCTCGATCATTCCGAGGTCGTTGATGACCTTGGTGAAGAAGCGGGCGTACAGCAGGTGCAGGATGGCGTGCTCCACGCCGCCGACGTACTGCCCCACGGGCATCCAGTCGTTGATCTTCTGCGGATCGAACGGGCCCTCGGTGTAGTGCGGCGAGACGAACCGCAGGAAGTACCAGGACGAGTCCACGAAGGTGTCCATGGTGTCGGTGTCGCGCTTGGCAGGTCCGTGGCAGGACGGGCACTCGACATTGACCCAGGCTTCGGCGGCGGCCAGGGGCGAGGTGCCCTTCGGGGCCAGGTCCTCACCGCGCAGGTCCGAGGGCAGCGTGACGGGCAGCTGCTCGTCCGGGACGGGCACCTCCCCGCAGGACGGGCAATGGATGATGGGGATGGGCGTGCCCCAGAACCGCTGCCGGCTCAGGAGCCAGTCGCGGAGCCGGAAGTTCACGAACTTCTCGCCGGTCCCCTGCCGCTCCAGGATGGCGATGGCGGCGGGGATGGCCTCAGCCTTGGGCAGCCCGTCCAGCTCTCCGGAGTTGATCAGGGTGCCTTCGCCGGCGGTGGCGGTGCCGGACACGGCGGGGTCCTCCTCGCCGGTGTCCAGGACCGCGCGTACGGGCAGGTCGAAGGTGCGGGCGAAGTCGAGGTCGCGCTGGTCGTGGGCGGGAACGGCCATGATGGCGCCGGTGCCGTAGTCGGCCAGGACGTAGTCGGCGGCCCAGACGGGCAGCTTTTCCCCGTTCAGCGGGTTGATGGCGTACCGGCCGGTGAAGACACCGGTCTTTTCGCGTTCGGTGGACTGGCGCTCGATCTCCGACAGTGCCTTGACCTGTTCACGGTACTCGTCCAGCGCTGCCGCGTGTTCCTCTGTCACGAGTTCGACGGCGAGCGGCGCGTCAGCGGCCACCACGAAGAAAGTGGCACCGTACAGGGTGTCCGGGCGGGTGGTGAAGACCGTGACCTCCTTGGCGGGCTTGCCGCCGTCGGCCTCGATCACGAAGTTGACGTGGGCACCCTCGGACCGGCCGATCCAGTTCTTCTGCATGGCCAGTACCCGTTCGGGCCAGTGGCCCCGGAGCTGTTCCATGTCGTCGAGCAGCCGGTCGGCGTAATCTGTGATCTTGAAGTACCACTGGTTCAGGGACTTCTTGGTGACAGTGGTGCCGCAGCGCTCGCAGGCGCCGTTGACGACCTGCTCATTGGCCAGGACGGTCTGGTCCTTGGGGCACCAGTTGACCGGCGAGTTCTTCCGGTAAGCCAGGCCGCGCTCGTAGAAGCGCTTGAAGAGCCACTGGGTCCAGCGGTAGTACTCGGGATCCGAGGTGTGCAGCCGGCGGGACCAGTCGGCGGAGATGGCGTAACGCTTGAAGGACGCGGCCTGCGTGTCGATGTTCGCGTACGTCCACTCGCTGGGATGGGCGTTCCGCTTGATTGCGGCGTTCTCCGCCGGCAGGCCGAAGGAGTCCCAGCCGATCGGATGCAGCACGTCATAGCCCTGCTGGCGGAGGTAGCGGGCCACGACGTCGCCCATCGCGAACGCCTCGGCATGGCCCATGTGCAGGTCGCCGGACGGGTAGGGGAACATGTCCAGCACGTACCGCCGCTCCCGCGATCCGTCGTCGACAGGGGTGAAGACCTTCAGGTCCTCCCACACCTGCGGCCACTTGGCCTCCATGGCCGGGAAGCTGTACGTGCCCTCCTCGGGCGCTTCCGCTGCCACTGCTGCTCCGGTCTCTGTCTCCGGCTGAACGCCCACTGCTGCCCTCTTCTGTTCTGTTACGGCACTTGTGCTGCCATAACGGCCTGATCCTCCCGCAGCGGCCCGGGAAATCCTCCCGGACACACAAAAGCCCCTCGCCATGGAGGGGCTGCCGCTCAGCCGTCCGTCATGTCGGACAGCCGGCGGCTAGCTAAGCAGAAGGATCGCACGCATGGAACTACTTTAGCGCACCTGCGGGAGCCGGGGCTGAAGGGGGCTGTACCCGGCCGGTTGCCCGTCACTAGACTGGAGCCGGCCCGTCCGGGCCCCGATCCGGCAGGTGACGCCATGCATAATGCTGCGGAGAAGGCCGCGGGAACGGAAGGCCGCTTTCCCCGGCTTGGCGGGGCAGCCGCCCTCCAGCGGGATGTTGTGGGCGGCAAGGCCGCCGCCCTGGCCCGGCTGCGGAGGGCAGGATTCCCGGTGCCGCCCGGATTCGTGGTGACCCGTGCCGCGTTTGATGACGCCTCGGGGCGCAGCGACTGGTTGCGCCTGTTGCAGGACGCTGCCCGGGCGGCTGGCCCCGGCCCCTATGCCGTCCGCTCCTCCGCCACCGCGGAAGACCTGCCGGGCGCTTCCTACGCCGGCATGTACGAAAGTTACCTCAATGTTGATCCGGCAGGCCTCGATACTGCGGTCGCCCGCTGCTTCCAGTCGGCGGAGGCCGGCAGGGTGCGGGCGTACCAGGAGTCCCGCGGCCAGACGGGCAGCGGGACCATGGCCGTGCTGGTCCAGCAGATGGTGGAGCCCATAGCGGCGGGTGTCGCGTTCTCCGCCAATCCACTGACCGGAGCCCGGGACGAGACTGTCATTTCCGCTGTACCGGGGCTCGCTGAAGGGCTCGTCTCCGGTTCCGAGGGCGGAGAAGGATGGACAGTCCGGAACGGCAGCGCCACGTGCACCCGCGGCGGAGGCGTCCTGACGGCAGAAGGCGCGACGGCGGTGGCGGCCGCGGCGCAAAGAGTCGCCGGGTACTTCGGTGCTCCCCAGGATGTTGAGTGGGCGTTGGACAGGTCCGGCCAAGTCCAGCTTGTGCAGGCGCGGCCGATGACCGCCGTTCCGGAACCGGTGGCCTGGCAGCGGCCGGGAAACGGTGTGTGGATACGCAACTTCCGGCTGGGCGAATGGCTTCCCGAACCGGTCACCCCGCTCTTCATGGACTGGCTGGTGCCATCCCTGGATGCCGCGTACAACCGGGCCGTGGCCCACTCCACCGGTGTCCAGGTGCCGATGAAACACGCAACGGTCAACGGCTGGTACTACGTTGCTCCGCCCACGCCCGGGGTGCTCCCCCACCTGCTGTTTGGCGGGACGCCGCGCTCGCTGCCCTACATCTTCAACTGCGTCGTCCGTCCCATGCTGGACCCGCCCGGTGCCGACCGCGCTGTCCTGCGAAGCCTGGAGCACGAATGGCGGACCGTGTGCCTCCCCGCCTACCGCCGCCTGGCGGAGGGACAGCCGGAGGACGGCGATGCGGCCGGCCTTCCGGACATCATCGGCCAGGTGGAGCAGGTGGTGGACGCGGCGGGCGCCTACCTCTGGTATTTCTCAGTTACCGGCGGCGCCGCCTGGAAGATGGAGATGGCCCTCGCCCGCTTCTGGCGGCGGCATCTGGCCGGCGCTTTGGCGCGCGCGGTCCGTGGGGCATCCGGGGCTGAGGGCTACCAGGTACTGCTCGGCGGGCTGCTCCCGTCCGCCCCGCCCCAGGTGCCCCATGCCGTGTACAGCATTGACTGGTTCCACAGGACGGCGGGTGAGGAGCCGGAAGCGCCGGCGGCGTCGGTCTCCGGCGGACACCACGTTTCCTCCAGTGCCGTGGACCGGCGCCGGGCGGCAGAGGCTGCCTGCCGTCGGATCCTGGCGGGAACCCGCCTCCTGCGCCGTTTCGACACCCTCCTGGCCGTTGCACAGCATTATGCCCTGCTGCGGGAGGAACAGGCCCGCGACTTCACACTGGGCTGGCCGCTGCTGCGCCGGTGCGCTGGGCGAATAGGCACAACCCTGCAGCAGGCCGGAATCATCAGCGACCCGGAGGACGTCTATTTCCTCACCCGGCGGGAGCTTCGGACCGGCGGACCGCCCCGGCACACAGATGTGTCCCGGCGCCGGGATGACTGGCTGCGGCAGCGGAAACTCGACGCGCCGCTCACGTTGGGCACCTTGCCCCTGCTGGGCAACTCATTTGACCGGATAGCCAACAAAGCCCGGACGGAACGCGCCCTTCCCGCCGGTGCTCTGAGCGGGCACCCGGCAAGCCCTGGCCGAGCCCGTGGACAGGTGCGGCTGGTTACGGGTCCGGCCGACTTCGCGGGATTCCGGCCGGGCGAAATCCTGGTGGCCAGGGCAACGGCACCTGCCTGGACTCCGCTCTTCGCCGGCGCCGCCGCCGTCGTCACGGATACGGGCAACCTCGCCGCGCATGCCTCACTGGTGGCGCGGGAGTACGGTATACCGGCCGTAGTGGGCACCGGCAACGCCACCCAGGTCCTGCACACCGGCCAATGGGTCACGGTGGATGGCAGCAAAGGCATTGTGGAAACTGGCGCAGGCTGAGCCCGGGGCCGGTCCCGCTCCGGAAAGGGCTACTTCACATCCTCGTCCACCCAGTCAATGGACTTGGTGACGGCTTTCCGCCAGAGGCGCATCTGCCGGTCCCGCTCAGCCGCGTCGAGCTGCGGCTCCCAGCGCTTGTCCTCCGACCAGTTGGCTGACAGCTCGCCCAGGTCCTTCCAGAACCCAACCGCAAGGCCGGCCGCGTAGGCCGCCCCGAGCGCCGTGGTCTCGATGACCCTGGGACGGATGACGGGGACACCCAGGATGTCCGCCTGGAACTGCATCAGTGCGTCATTGGCCACCATGCCGCCGTCGACCTTGAGCTCAGTGAGGGGAACCCCCGAGTCAGCGTTGACGGCGTCCAGCACCTCGCGGGTCTGGAAGGCGGTGGCTTCCAGCGCGGCACGGGCGATGTGGTTCTTGTTGACGAAGCGGGTCAGGCCCACGATGGCGCCGCGGGCATCCGGGCGCCAGTGGGGGGCGAACAGGCCCGAGAACGCCGGAACGATGTAGACGCCGCCGTTGTCCTTGACGGAGGCCGCCAGGGTTTCCACCTCGGGTGCGCTGCTGATCATGCCCAGGTTGTCGCGCAGCCACTGGATAAGCGACCCGGCGACGGCGATGGACCCTTCGAGGGCGTACTGCGGGGCGGCATCCCCCAGTTTGTAGCCGACCGTGGTGAGGAGCCCATTCCTGGAGTGGACAATCTCCCCGCCGGTATTGAAAATCAGGAAGCAGCCCGTCCCGTACGTGTTCTTTGCGCCGCCGGTTTCGAAGGCCGCCTGGCCGAAGGTGGCCGCCTGCTGGTCTCCGAGGATCCCGGCCACCGGGGTTTCCCGAAGCAGCTGGGAGGTGTGGACGTGGCCGTACACCTCGGAGGAGGACTTGATGCCGGGCATCATGCTGCGCGGCACGCCGAAGATCTTCAGGATGTCCTCGTCCCACCGCAGGGTCTCCAGGTCCATGAACAGCGTGCGGGAGGCGTTGGTGACGTCCGTGGCGTGGACACCGCCGTCCACGCCGCCGGTCAGGTTCCACAGCACCCAGGCGTCAGTGTTGCCGAAGAGCAGGTTGCCGGCTTCGGCACGTTCGCGGGCCCCCGCCACATTGTCCAGGATCCACTTGATCTTGGTGCCCGAGAAGTAGGTGGCCAGCGGCAGGCCGACCTTCTGCTTGAAGCGGTCGCTTCCGCCGTCCCGGGACAGTTCATCCACGATGTCCTGTGTCCGGGTGTCCTGCCACACGATCGCGTTGTAAACCGGCTCACCGGTGGTCTTGTCCCACACCACGGCGGTTTCGCGCTGGTTGGTGATGCCGACGGCGGCAATGTCGTGCCGCGTCAGGTTCGCCTTGGACAGGGCGGAGGCAACGACTTCCCGGGTGTTGTTCCAGATTTCCGCCGGGTCGTGTTCCACCCAGCCCGCCTGCGGGAAGATCTGTTCGTGCTCCATCTGCCCCGAGGAGACAATGCCGCCGGAATGGTCGAAGATGATGGCGCGGGTGCTGGTGGTGCCCTGGTCGATGGCGAGAATGTACTGGTTCATGGATGACGTCCTTGTCGGGTTGGTGGCGGTGGATGGCGGCGGGGTCCCCTTACGCCACCAGGCTGGGCGTTTCCACCCGGTGGAAGCGCTTCAGCACGTCCTGCGCGTGGAGGATTTCCGCTTTCCGGGCTGCTGCATCCCATCCAAGCGGAACAGCGAGCACTTCTGCCACCTCGTTGAGCAGTTCACCCGTGACGAGCCCGCGGAACGCGAGGGAGGTCCGCCGGATGAGGACGTCCACCAGGTGGCCCACCTGCTCGTGGGCGCCCATGAACTCGAGTTCCCGCACGCTCAGCTCGCGGGTGGAGTGCAGCAGCCGGTCCTCGCCGGCGTCGAGGTACTCCATGACCGCCTCCGCGCGCGTGCCGTAGCGAGTCAGGAGCCCGGCGGTGCGGTCCGCGTCCCGGCCGGGGGCCATGTGCGCCTTGATCCACTGCTGGACGCCGGCCTCGTCGGCGGGGAAGCCCGCACCGCCGCCGATGGGCAGCTGGGCCGTATTCACTTTGCGGCCCTTGCCCAGCTCGGCCAGGACGTCGTCGGCCAGGTGCTCGGCGAGGGCACGGAATGTGGTCCACTTGCCGCCAACCAGGCTCAGGACGACGGCGCCCGTCCCGTCGGCTGCCGGACCGCGGCGCTCGACCCGGTAGTCGCGGGAGACGAAGCCCGGCTGGGTGGCGTCATGCCGGGGCAGGGGCCGCACGCCGGAAAAGGTGTAGACGATCTGTCCGCGGGTCACCGGGACCGAGGGGAACACGTGCCCGATGAGGTCGAAGAAGTAAGAGATTTCCTCGTCGGTGCAGACGGCGTCCTCGGCCATGTTGGCATCCACGTCGGTGGTGCCCACCAGCACGCGGTCACCCATCGGGTAGATCAGGACGATGCGGCCATCCGTGTGCTCGAAGAAGATCTCCCGGCCCCGGCAGGCCTCGAGCAGGGCGGGGTTGTCCAGCACGATGTGCGAGCCCTTGGTGCCGCCCATGAAGGACGAGGCAGAGCCCATCGCCTGGTTGGTCAGGTCAACCCAGGCGCCGGTGGTGTTGACGATGACGTCGGCGGTGAAGTCGAATTCCTCCCCTGTCAGTTCGTCCCGGAGCCGGACGGTGCTCCCCCTGCCGGTTCCGGGGTTGGGCCGGGACGTCACGGACTGCAGTGACACGTAGTTGCTGGCCCGGGCAGTGTCCCCTTGCCCCGGTGCAGTGCCCGTCCGGCCGGCCAGTTCGCCGTCCTGCAGCACGTCGAGGGTGAGTCGCTCGGGATTGTGCACGGACGCGTCGAAGTAGGTGGCCGTGTATTTGATGTCGGGCCGCAACGCGGGGATCTCCGCCAGAGCACGCTTGCGGTCCAGGAACCGGTGCCGGGGCACTGTGCCGCCGGCCCGCGAAAAGGAATCGTAGAGGCTCAGGCCGAGCTTGATCAGGAAGGCGCCGCGCTCCGTGGGCCTGCCCTGCTGCTTGTGCGTGAGGAAGCGCAGGGGCGCAGCCAGGACGCCGGAGAACGTGCTGAAGATCGGAATGGTGGTCTGCAGCGGCTTGACGTAGTGCGGCGCAATCCGGAGCAGCCTGTTGCGCTCAACTACCGACTCCCGGACCAGGCGGAACTCGCCGTTTTCCAGGTAGCGGATGCCGCCATGGATCATGTGCGATGAAGCGCCGCTGGCACCCTGGCAGTAGTCACCGCGTTCCACGAGTGCCACGTCAACGCCCTGCAGGGCCAAGTCGCGGAATGTGCCCACACCGTTGATGCCGCCACCCACCACCAGCACTTTCGCATGCGGACGCCGCCTCAGGTTGTGCACCGGGCTTCGTTCCGCCCCCGGCTTCGGCGCTTCGGCGGACTGCCGCGGCGCGGATGGATGGACGGTTGGCTCTGTGGCTCCCACAACTACTCCTGGTGACTTTTCCTGATGCGCGGCCGCCGGACGCTGGCGCCGCCGTTCCCAAACCATGGTTGAACTGATGGAAAATGGAGTCAAGCTCAATGCACAAACGTGCAGAACGGATCGCCGATGAACCCCTCCCGCCACGCGGATGCCCTCCGCGCTGCACAGATGTACTACCTGCAGGACCTGACCATGGATGCCATCGCACGGGAACTGAGGACCTCCCGGTCAACGGTTTCCCGGCTTCTTTCCGCTGCCCGCGAATCCGGCCTGGTCCAGGTCCAGATCCGCAACCCCCTGGATACCGGGCCCGAGCTTGAGGGCATGATCCGGCACCGCTACAACGTGGACGTACACGTGGTGCCCGTCCTCGAGACGCTCAATGAAGCCGAAACCCTGGACCGGGTGGCCATCCAGGCAGCCCGGACCATCGGGCCGCTGGTGGACTCCAACACCATCATCGGGGTGGCGTGGGGATCGACCATCAGTGCGGTCAGCCGGCACCTGACCCGGAAAATCACCCATGACAGCGTCATTGTCCAGCTGAACGGGGCCGGCAACATGCACACCACTGGCATTACGTACGCCAGTGACATCATGCGCCGCTTCGGCAGTGCGTACGGGGCCCGGGTGGAGCAGTTCCCGGTGCCCGCCTTTTTCGACCATGCTGCCACCAAGACGGCCATGTGGAATGAACGCAGCGTGCAGCGCATCCTGGCCCTGCAAGCGAAGATGAGCATCGCCATATTCGGCGTCGGCTCGGTGGATGCCGACTACCCGAGCCACGTCTACTCCGGCGGCTACCTGGACGAGGACGACCTCCACGCGCTGGCCACCTCCGATGTGGTGGGTGACGTTGCCACGGTATTCTTCCGCGGCGACGGGTCCTCCGACGGCATCGTCCTGAATGAACGCTCCACCGGACCTGCTCTTTCCCAGCTGCGGCAGGTGCGGCGCAGGATCTGCGTGGTCTCCGGCGCCTCCAAGATCGACAGCCTGCGGGGAGCCCTGGCAGCAAACCTGGCCACCGACCTGATCCTGGATGAAGCAACCGCGCGGCGGCTGGTGGATTTCGAAGGCCTCGCCACCGCGAGTGGGTAGAGTCGATGCCATGAGAACCTCACCTCGGCTCAGCCTGAACAACGGCGTGCTGGTCAACCAGCTTGGCTTCGGGCTGTACAAGGTGCCCGCTGCCGAGGCCGAAGGGCTCGTTGCGATGGCCCTGGCGGCGGGCTACCGCCACTTCGACACGGCAGCGATGTACGGCAACGAGCTGGGCGTGGCGCGTGGCATCAGCCCCCAGCTCAGCGCGCAGGCGGGCAGCGGAGGTTCAGGTGAGCTCTTTCCGGCCCTGTCCAGGGAGGACATCTTCATCACCACCAAGGTCTGGAACGACCACCACGGCTACGACGCCACGCTCCGGGCTTTCGACGAGTCGATGGTCAACCTGGGGCTGGACTACGTGGACATGTACCTCATCCACTGGCCCTGCCCGCGGCAGGGGCTATACCCGGAGACATACCGGGCACTGGAAACGCTCTACCGGGAAGGCAAGGTGCGCGCCATCGGCGTCAGCAACTTCCAGCCCGCACACCTGGACCGGCTCCTCCAGACGGCCGAGGTGGTTCCGGCCGTCAACCAGATTGAGCTCCACCCCTGGCTGCAGCAGGAGGAACTGCGCAGCAAGCACAAGGAGCTGGGCGTTATGACTGAGGCCTGGAGCCCCCTCGGCAGGGGCCAGGTGCTTGCCGATCCGGTGATCGGGGCGTGCGCGGCAGAACACCGCAGGACTCCCGCCCAGGTGATCCTGCGCTGGCACATGCAGCTTGGCCATGTGGCCATTCCCAAGGCCAGCTCCGAAGCGCGGATCCGGGAGAACCTGGATGTCTTCGGCTTCGAACTCTCCGAGCGGGACATGGCAGCGATCGCGGGGCTCGAGCGCGGACACCGCACCGGTTCCCATCCGGACAACGTCAACTAGGATCCAGTGGCAATGAAAACAACCAGCCCGGGACAGTCCTCCGCGGCCGCCTACATCAGTCCTGACCTCGCCGCCCGCACCACCGCCGCCACCGTGGAGATGGACGGGGCCACGGTGGCCTACTGGACCTCTGAACCCCTGCACGCCACCCCGCACACGCGCACCATCCTGGTCATCCACGGCTTCCGCGGCGACCACTATGGCCTGCTGCGGGTTGCCGACCAGCTTCCCGACATGCGCCTCGTCATGCCCGACCTTCCCGGATTCGGCAGTTCCGGGGCATTCCGGTCCGGCGCGCATTCAGTGGAACGGTACGGCCGGTTCATCTCGGACTTCATGGCGGCACTCGGCCTGCGCCCTGACACTGTCCTGCTGGGCCATTCGTTCGGGTCCATCATCGCCGCACACTTCGTGGCAGCCAATCCGGACGCAGTCAGCCCGCTCATCCTCATCAACCCCATCGCCGCCCCTGCGCTCGAGGGGCCGAAGGGGATCATGACCCGGCTGGCGGTGCTGTACTACCGCCTGGGTGCCCGCCTCCCCGGGCCCCTGGGGCTCGCGCTGCTGCGCAGCCCGCTGATCGTCCGTGTGATGAGCGAAGCCATGGCCAAGACGAAGGACAGCAGCCTCCGCCGCTTCATCCATGGCCAGCACCATGCCCACTTCAGCGCCTTCGCGAACCGGGACAGCCTGCTCGAAGCCTTTACCGCCTCCGTCAACAGCAACGTGGCAGAGGTGGCCGGAAAGCTGCACCTTCCCGTGCTGCTGATTGCCGGGGAAAAGGACGAGATCGCCATGCTGCCGGACCAGCACCGCCTGGCGGCGCTCCTTCCGGACGCGCAGCTCAAGGTGATTCCCGGCGTCGGGCACCTGATCCACTACGAGACGCCCGAGCCGGCCGCCCGCTACATCCGCAGCTTCCTGGAGGACCACCCCGCGTGAAAATCGTCATCGATGCCCGTTTCACCAGGACAGACCACCACGACGGCATCAGCCGCTACGGCGCAAGCCTGATTGCCGCGACGGCGAAAATCGCCGATGTTTCCATGCTGATTTCCGACGTCCGGCAGCTTGCCCTGCTTCCGGATGTCCCCTACACCCTGATCAGCAGCCCGCTGTCCCCCCGGGAGCTGTTTGTGGCGCGCACGGTCAACGCGCTGGGCGCCGACGTGGTGGTGTGCCCCATGCAGACCATGGGCAGCTGGGGGCGGAAATACGGACTGGTCCTGACCCTCCACGACCTCATCTATTACGAGCACCCGGATCCCCCCGGCTTCCTGCCCGCACCCGTCCGCCTGCTGTGGCGGCTCTACCACAAGGCATTCTGGCCGCAGCGGGTGCTCCTCAACCGCGCCGATACGGTGGCCACGGTCAGCCGGACCACGGAAGCGCTCATTGCCAAATACCGCCTGACCCGCCGACCGGTGCGGATCATCAGCAACGCCCCGCAGCCTGAGCTGGACCCCCGGCCCGCAGAGGCCGGCGCGGAGAAGTCGATCGTCTACATGGGTTCCTTCATGCCCTACAAAAATGTGGAGACCATGGTGGCCGGCATGGCGCAGCTTCCCGGCTACACCCTCCATCTGCTCAGCCGGATCACCCCGCAGCGGCGGGCGGAGCTGGAAGCCCTGGTTGCCCCGGATGCCTCCGTGGTCTTCCACAACGGGGTGACTGACGAGGAATACGCGACGCTGCTGCGGACCGCCACGGCCCTGGTGAGCCTTTCCCGCGCCGAAGGCTACGGGCTCCCCCTGGTCGAGGCCATGGCGCTCGGCACTCCCGTTATCGCCAGCGACATTCCCATCTTCCGGGAAGTGGGTGGCGACGCGGCAACGTATGTGGATCCTGCCTCACCGGGGCAGTTTGCCGAGGCGGTGGCCAGGCTCCAGGACCCCGCCACCTGGCAGGCGGTGTCCCGCAGTTCCCTGGCCCGTGCCCGAGAGTTCAGCTGGGATGAATCGGCACGGCAACTGGTGGAGGTGGCCGCCGAGATCGTCAAACGGCGCCGCCGCGGCGGGAAGCGCTAGAGCACGTCCACGCCGTCCAGCCGGAGCTGGACCGGATCCATGGTGCGCTTGGCGGCTGCAGCGGCCCGCGTCACCCGAAGCACCCGGACGACGGCGGCCGCCTGGCCGTAGGTGAAGAACAGCAGCGTCCGGACGTCCTCGGCAGGGCGGCCTGGCGCGGGCGGACCGCTCAACAGCACGTGCGCGGGCCCTGCCGTACGGAGTGCAATCCCGGCCGTGGTGAGTTGGGCTTCCACCGCGCCGGTGTAATGCTCGACGGCGGCCCTGGGCCCCGTAACCGAGGCAATCCGTACAGCCGGGGGCAACTGGAGTTCGGCACGAAGGGACAGTTCCCGCTGTGCATAGCCGGCCGGGTCCCAACGGAGAAGGGCACCGGTGGCGGCGGTGTCCCACGCCGTTACCACCACGAGTCCCCCGGCTGCCGCCGGACGGACCAGCGAGGCGGCATTGAACCAGCGCCGGACTGTGTCCTCACCGGCGCGCAGCGTTTCACGGCGCAACAGCGAGTCACCGTCCAGCAGCAGCGCCGCCGCATAGCCGTCCTCCGCAACAGGTTCCGCCCCGACCGTCGCCACGACGAGGGCCTTGCCGCCGCCCACGGACGCCTTCACCTGGTCGCCGGAGGAGGTCACCACGGTGGTGCCGGGGAACGCGCGGCCAAGTTCCTCCGCGGTGCGGAGCACGCCGGTGGCACCTTTGCGCAGCCGCCGCCCGCCGCAGTGGCCGCACCTCCAGTCAGGAGCGGGCGTGGAACACCAGCGGCACTGTGGCAGGGCGGAGGTGCCGGCCAGCGCCAGCGGCCCCTGGCACGTCCCGCAGCGGGCGGGTTCACGGCAGGTTTCACAGGCAAGCGACGGCGCATAACCGGCGCGCGCAACCTGGACCAGGACCGGGCCGCGTTCCAGGCCCTCCTTGGCGGCGCGCCAGGCGGCGCCGGGCAGGCGGGCCACCGTGGCCAATGGATCCCGTTCCTGTTCAAAGCTGTCTGCGGTATTGACTACCCGGGGCACGGTGCGGCGGACATCCTGCCGGTCCGCCTCCACGGAAAGCACCCACCCGGCTTCCACCAGGCGCTGCACCTCGGTGCTGCGGGAGTGCCCCGCAAGCAGGCAGGCCGCGCCCTCCTGCTCGGCGCGCAGCAGCAGGACCTCCCGCGCATGGGCGTACGGTGCGCGCTGCTCTATGTGGAGGTCGTCGCCGTCGTCCCAGCACACCACCAGGCCAAGGTTCCGGACGGGGGCGAACGCCGCTGACCTGGTGCCGATGGCCACGGTGGCCTGCCCGGCGAGGAGGCGCAGGAAGTTGCGGTAGCGGGGCGTCGGCCCGTCCTCCGCGGTGAGCCGGGCGACGGCGGCCTCCGGCAGCACGGCCTGCAGGGCGTCTTCCAGCCGGGCCAGGTCGCGGTAGTCGGGAACCACCAGGACTGTGCCCCGGCCGGCGGCGTGGGCGGCGGCGGCCGCCTCGGCCAGCAGGCGGGGCCAGCCTCCGGGCCCGTACCCCTGCAGCGGATTGATGACGGCGCGCGGGGATCCGCCGCTGCCAAGGTGGCGCAGGAACGCCGGACCGTTGCGGTATGCCGTCCACGCGGAGGCGGCCGGCAAACCGGATGCAGCCGCAACGTCCGTGCCGGTGCCTGCTTCCGGGACAGTGGGTGATTCCGAACCAGTGGCTGCTTCCGCTTCCGCTGCCCCCTCCGTGGCGGCGAGTAGAAATTCCTTGTCCAGGCGGGCCACCCTGGGCGGCACGGCAAGGCGGAGGACATCGCTGAGTGTTCCCGCGTACCGGGCGGCCACCGCGGCGGCAAGGTCCCGTACAGCGGGGGTCAGCACGGGAACCGGTGAAACCACCTTGCCCAGCGGCAGCAGGCTGGTCCCGGCGTCGGATTCCGCGAGCCGTTCCAGCAGGAACCCGGGCAGGTCCTGGCCGTTGAAGCTGACCTTCACCCGGACACCGGGTGAAGCTTCTTCGTCCATGCTGGCCGGGACCGCGTAATCGAAGGGCCGGTCCAGGTGCGGCAGCGAGGATTCCACCAGCACACGGGCCACCGGAAGGGTGGCAGCCAGGGGTACGCCGCCCGGCAGCTTCCTTGATGGAAAGCCTTGGAGCAGGGAAGGCTGCACGGCCTGTCCCCCTGCACTGGAAAGGGCAGAGCCCGGCTGGACGGACCGGTCACCAACCACTGCTGCCGCCTCCATTCAGTTCCCGTCCGGACATGGCAAGCCAAGCACCGGGCACTGACATTCGGGCTCCCGGCAATATGTCCTAGGCGTTGAAGAATGCTTTCAGCTCGTCCACACGGTCCAGCCGCTCCCAGGTGAAGTCGGGCTCGTCGCGGCCAAAGTGCCCGTGGGCTGCTGTCTTGGCGTAGATGGGCCGCTTCAGGTCAAGGGCGTCGATGATGGCGCGGGGGCGCAGGTCGAAGATTTCGGCGATTGCGGCGCTGATCTTGGCGGGGTCCACGGTTTCGGTGCCGAAGGTTTCCACGTACGTGCCCACCGGGCGGGCCTGTCCGATGGCGTAGGCGATCTGTATTTCCGCCCGTTTGGCAAGGCCGGCGGCCACCACGTTCTTGGCGACCCACCGCATGGCGTAGGCGGCGGAGCGGTCCACCTTGGACGGGTCCTTGCCCGAAAAGGCACCGCCGCCGTGGCGGGCCATGCCGCCATAGGTGTCCACGATGATCTTGCGCCCGGTCAGGCCGGCGTCACCCACAGGGCCGCCGATGACGAATTCCCCGGCCGGGTTCAGGATGTTTTTGGCACGGGAGATGTCCAGGTTCGCCCCGGCAAGAACAGGCTCGATGACCACTGCGGCGAGGTCGGCACGGAGCTGGTCCAGGCTTGCGCCTTCAGCATGCTGGCTGGAGATGACCACGGTTTCCACCGAAACCGGAAGATCGCCGTCATATCCTACGGTGACCTGGGTTTTGCCGTCCGGCCGCAGGTACGGCAGTTCGCCGGATTTCCGGACTTCGGTGAGCCGCTCGGAGAGGCGGTGCGCAAGCCAGATGGGCGTGGGCATGTACGAGGGCGTTTCGTCGCTGGCATAGCCGAACATCAGGCCCTGGTCGCCCGCACCCTGCAGGTCGTAATCGTCCTCCTGGCGCCCCTCGCGGGCCTCCAGGGAGTTGAATACGCCGCCGGCGATGTCATTGGACTGCTGGCCGATGGACACCGAAACGCCGCAGCGGGCGCCGTCGAATCCGTTCGCGGACGAGTCATAGCCGATGCCGAGAATGGTCTCCCGGACGATCTGCGGGATCTCCACATAGGCGTCGGTGGTGACCTCGCCTGCCACATGCACCAGGCCGGTGGTGGCCATGGTTTCCACGGCGACCCTGGATTCCGGATCTGCGGCCAGCAGGGCGTCCAGGATGGCGTCGCTGATCTGGTCGCAGATCTTGTCCGGGTGGCCCTCGGTGACCGACTCGGACGTGAAGAGCCGGAGCGCCGGGGGCGTGGCCGCGGAAGTCTGGGGAAGGTGCAGGGGTAAAGTCACTCAACTACCTTACTGGTTGGAGCACGTTGGCCCCGCGGGAGATGTCTTCCCGCGAAGCAAACGTGGCGCGGAACACTCAGGCCCGGGGTGAAACAGAGTTCAGTTCAAAGCCGATGCGGTTGATGATGGCCTCGGAAACCTCTGCCTTGGTACCTGACGCCTCCTGCGGTTCGGAGCCGGAACGGGCCAGGATCACCACGGAGTTGGTGTCCTGGCCAAACACCTTGTCCGAACCGACGTGGTTGACCACCAGGAGGTCGCAGCCCTTGCGCTGCAGCTTGGCCTCAGCGTATGCCAGGACGTCTCCCTGGCTGTCGCCGGTCTCGGCGGCGAATCCGACGATCAGCCGGTGCCGCCCTTCGTCCCCGGCGGCGTTCCGGACTTCAACCAGTTCATGCAGGATGTCGGGGTTGCGGACCAGTGTGATGACGGGATCGGCACTGTCATCGCGCTTCTTGATTTTGGTATCGGAGACCACGGCCGGCCGGAAGTCGGCGACGGCGGCAGACATGATGACGACGTCTGAATCCGCGGCCGCCGCCAACGCGGCCTCGCGCAGCTGGAGTGCCGTTTCGACCATCACCACCTCAACGCCGGCGGGCGGCGGAACTTCCATGTGGGCAGCCAGCAGCCGGACAGTTGCCCCGGCGTTGCGGGCAGCCACGGCCAGGGCCACCCCCTGCTTCCCGGAGGACCGGTTGCCAAGGAACCGGACGGGATCCAGGGGTTCGCGGGTGCCGCCGGCGCTGATGGTGACGGTCCGGCCCGCCAGCGGCAGCTGGAAGTCGGTCTGCCCCTGGACCAGGGCCATGGCGGCGTCGAAAATGACCTGCGGTTCGGGCAGCCGCCCGGGGCCCGAATCGGCGCCCGTCAGCCGCCCGGTGGCAGGTTCCAGGACGGCTGCGCCCCGGCCGCGGAGGGTTTCCACGTTGGCGCGGGTGGCCGCATGCTGCCACATTTCGGTGTGCATGGCCGGGGCGAACAGGACCGGTCCGCGGGCCATGAGGAGCGTGTTGGTGAGGAGGTCGCCGGCCTGTCCTGTCGCGGCCTTGGCCAGGAGGTCGGCCGTGGCCGGTGCAACCACCACAAGGTCGGCCTCGTGGCCAAGGCGTACGTGGTTGACCTGGTGGACGTCATCGAAAACGCTGTTGCTGACCGGGTTCCCGGACAGTGCCTCCCAGGTGGCAGTCCCCACGAAGCGGGTGGACGCCTCCGTGGGAATGACGGTCACGTTGTGGCCGGCTTCAGTAAAAAGCCGGAGGAGTGATGCCACCTTGTAGGCGGCGATCCCTCCCCCGACTCCGAGGACTATGCGCACGTGACCTCCGTCAACAGCAAGTCAGTTCAGCGGCAAATTACTCTGCGGCTTCGATCGGCGTGGAAACCAGCTTGCCTTCGTTGATCTCGCGCAGGGCGATCGAGAGCGACTTCTCGTTCAGCTTGGTGTCGACCAGCGGGCCGACGTACTCGAAGAGGCCCTCGTGCAGCTGGGCGTAGTAAGCGTTGATCTGACGAGCACGCTTGGCACCGAAGATCACCAGGCCGTACTTGGAATCGGCTGCCTCGAGCAGCGAGTCGATCGGCGGGTTGATGATGCCTTCAAGGTTCGTGGACACGAATTCTCCAAATTCCTAGCGGGCTGACGGTTCCGGCAGATGCGGATGCGGGGTCAGCCCCATGAGTGAAACAAGCTCGTCCGCTGCCCGGCGGACGTCGTCATTGATGACGGTGTGGTCGAACTCCGGTTCAGCAGCAAGTTCCAGTTTAGCGGTTTCCAGGCGCCGCTGCTGTTCATCGGGCGTTTCGGTGCCGCGGCCCACCAGCCGACGGACCATTTCGTCCCAGGTGGGCGGGGCCAGGAAGACAAACTGGGCGTCCGGCACGGCCGCCTTGACCTGCCGTGCACCCTGCAGGTCGATTTCCAGGAGCACGGAACGGCCCTCTGCGATGGCCTTGTCCACTGTGCTCTTCAGAGTGCCGTAGGTGTTCTGGCCGTGTACCACTGCCCATTCCAGCAGCTCGCCGTCTGCGATGAGCTGCTCGAACTCCTCCTTGGACTTGAAGAAGTAGTGGACGCCGTCCACTTCCCCGGGCCGTGGCGCCCTGGTGGTGGCCGAGACGGAAAGCCAGACCTCGGGGTAGTTGTCGCGGATGTAGGTGGACACGGTGCCTTTGCCAACAGCCGTCGGACCAGCGAGGACTGTCAGTCCAGGTTTCTTGCTCACGTATTCCTTTGCCGGAGTTCGGGGATGGGCGGGGTACGTGCCCGCCCTAATGCTCGTCTATAAAATCTACCAGCGCCCGGCGCTGGTGGACGCCCAGCCCGCGGACCCTGCGGGAGGTGGCAATGCCCAGCTGCTCCATGATGGCCGCCGCCCGGACCTTGCCGATTCCGGGCAGCGCCTCGAGAAGCTCGGAAACCCGCATCCGCGCCAGGGCGTCGTCCTCCATGGCGGAGTTGATGATGTCCGCAGCGGACCTCTTGCCGTTCTTCAGGCTTTCCTTGGCCGCGGCGCGGGCGGCCCTGGCGGCGGCTGCCTTGTTCAGGGCGTCAGCCCGTTCCGATGCGGTCAAAGGTCGCAGCACCATGGCGGACACCCCCGGATTCGGCGGATTCGTCCAAGGGCGGCCGCCCTTGAACCTGTCCCTGAAACTACCCTTTGGTGCGGCCTGAATCAATGCATCCAGGCAAACGGAACGTTATTCGCCGCGCAGTCCGTCCAGCGTCCTCAGGGCCGCGTCACGGAGGCCGCCAAGTCCCGGGCCGGCAGCGAGGATGTCCCGGCTGGAGGTCCCCAGCACCTGGGAATAGGCCGTTCCGAACGTTGCCCGGAGATCGGCCGGGGTGGCCCCTTGCGCGCCCAGTCCGGGGGCGAGGATGGGACCCCGCACTGCCGCAAGATCCATCCCAAGGTCAGCCAGGGCGCTGCCCACGGTTGCCCCGACCACCAGCCCGACGGAACCGAGCGCACCGGGGTAGCGGGTGTTCTCGGCAGCGGCGGCTCCGGCGATCCCGCGCGCTACGGACTCCGCTCCCCCGACGTGCTGGACGGACGGGCCCTCCGGGTTGGAGGTAAGGGCGAGGACGAAGACGCCCCGTCCGGTCTCCGCGGCCAGGTCCAGGGCCGGCCGGAGCGATTCAAAGCCCAGGTACGGGCTCAGGGTCACCGAGTCGGCTGCCAGCGGTGATCCGTCGCGCAGCCAAGCGTCCGCGTAGGCGGCCATGGTGGACCCGATGTCACCGCGCTTGGCGTCCGCAATCGTCAGCACCGACTCGTCGCGGGCAGCGGCGAGGAGCTCTTCCAGCACAGCCATGCCCGCCGAGCCGTGGCGCTCAAAGAGCGCCACCTGCGGCTTGACCGCGGCAGCGAGGGAAGCCACGGCCTCCAGGACGGTGAGCGAAAAGCTCCTCAGCCCGGCGGCGTCGTCGTCCAAGCCCCAACTCTTCAGCAGGGCAGGGTGCGGGTCAATCCCGACGCACAGCGGGCCGCGGGCGGCCATGGCGGCACCGAGCCGGGAGCCGAATGACTCCCGGCCGGCGCCGGATACCTGCTCAGGCATTCTGCAGGGCCGCCTTCTGCGATTCCGCCAGGGCGGCGGCGTGCTCCTGCAGGCTGGTGACCGACCATTCATAGGTGCGCAGGGCCTCGATGGCCTGGACCGCCGCGTTGAACTCGGCCACCGTGGTGATGCAGGGAATGCCGATCGACGTGGCGGCGGCACGCAGCTCGTAGCCGTCGCTGCGGGCCTCGCCGCCGGACGGTGTGTTGAAGACCATGTCGATCTCGCCGGCTACCACCAGGTCGGCAATGGTGCCCTCGCCTTCGGCGCTGCTGCCTTCGGCAACCTTCCGGACCGGGGTGGCCTGGATGCCGTTGCGGCGCAGGACATCGGCGGTGCCGCCGGTGGAGACGATTTCGAAACCGAGGTCCGAGAGCCGCTTGACGCCCATGATGACGGAGCGCTTGTCCCGGTTGGCCACGGAGACGAAGACCTTGCCCTCCGTGGGCAGGGCGTTGTTGGCGCCGGCCTGGCTCTTGGCGAAGGCGGTGTCGAAGTGCTTGTCGATGCCCATGACTTCGCCGGTGGAACGCATTTCCGGGCCGAGGAGGGAATCCACGACCTTGCCTTCGGGGGTCCGGAAGCGGCTGAAGGGCAGGACTGCTTCCTTGACGGCCACCGGCGCGTCCAGGGGCAGCGTGGATCCGTCACCGGTTTCAGGCAGCATCTTGTAGGCGCTGCGGAGCTGGTTGATGGTCACGCCGGTGCCGATCAGGGCGGCGGCCTTGGCCATCTGGACGCCCGTTGCCTTGGACACGAACGGAACCGTGCGGGATGCGCGGGGGTTGGCTTCGAGGACGTACAGGACGTCCGAGGCCAGCGCGAACTGGATGTTGATCAGGCCCCGCACACCCACGCCCTCGGCGATGGCGCGGGTGGCCGTGCGCACCCGCTCGATGACGTTGCTGCCCAGCGTGATGGGCGGCAGGACGCAGGCGGAGTCGCCGGAGTGGATGCCGGCTTCCTCGATGTGCTCCATGATGCCGCCAAGGTACATGTCGGTGCCGTCGAAGAGGGCGTCGACGTCGATCTCGACGGCGTCCTCCAGGAAGCGGTCGATCAGGACCGGGTGGTCCGGGGTGATCTCGGTGGCGTTGGCGATGTAGCGGGAGAGGTTGCCCTCGTCGTAGACGATTTCCATGCCTCGGCCGCCCAGGACGTAGGACGGGCGCACCAGCACGGGGTAGCCGATTTCGTCCGCGATCTTCTTGGCGTCCTCGAAGGACACGGCGGTGCCGTTCTTCGGGGAGACGAGCCCTGCCTTGTCCAGGACCCGGGCAAACGCTCCGCGGTGCTCGGCCAGGTCGATGGCCTCCGGGGAGGTGCCGAGAATCGGAACCCCGGCGTCGGCGAGCTGCTGTGCAAGCTTCAGCGGTGTCTGGCCGCCGAGCTGGACGAACACGCCCATGACGCCCCCGGTCCGCTCTTCGGCCGCGATGACCTCCAGCACGTCCTCGAGCGTCAGCGGCTCAAAGTACAGGCGGGTGGAGACGTCGTAGTCGGTGGAGACGGTTTCCGGGTTGCAGTTGACCATGACGGTCTCGTAGCCGGCCTTGCGCAGTGCCATGGAGGCGTGCACGCAGGAGTAGTCGAACTCGATGCCCTGGCCGATCCGGTTGGGCCCGGAGCCCAGGATGAGGACGGACGGCTTGGAGTGCAGCGCCACCTCGTCCTCTTCGTCGTAAGCGGAGTAGTGGTACGGGGTGTAGGCGGCAAATTCGGCGGCGCAGGTGTCCACTGTCTTGTAGACCGGGCGGATGCCGAGGGCCTGCCGGACGCCACGGACCACGGCTTCGGAGTTGTGCGTGAGCGTTCCGATCTGCTCGTCCGAGAAGCCGTGGCGCTTGGCGCGCTGCAACATCTCCTTGGTGAGGGCGCCGGCCTGCCGGATTTCGCGGGAAATCTCGTTGAGCAGCTGGAGCTGGTCAAGGAACCACGGGTCGATCTTGGTGGCTTCGAACAGCTGCTCCACCGTGGCACCGCCCAGGAGGGCGCGCTGGACCTGGTGCAGGCGTTCGGTGGTGGGGCGCTTGGCCTTTTCGATGAGCTCCGGGACTTCCCATTCGGGAACGCTGCTGAAGTCCAGCTGCGAGCCCTTCTGCTCGAGGGAGCGCAGGGCCTTCTGCAGGGCTTCGGTGAAGTTGCGGCCCATGGCCATCGCTTCGCCCACCGACTTCATGGTGGTGGTCAGCGTGTTGTCCGCTGCGGGGAACTTCTCGAACGCGAACCGGGGCACCTTGACCACAACGTAGTCAAGGGTGGGCTCGAAGGACGCCGGGGTCTTCTGGGTGATGTCGTTCGGGATCTCGTCCAGGGTGTAGCCGAGCGAGAGCTTGGTGGCGATCTTGGCGATGGCGAAGCCGGTGGCCTTGGACGCCAGGGCGGACGAACGGGACACCCGGGGGTTCATTTCGATGACCACCACGCGGCCGGTGGCGGGGTCGATGGCGAACTGGATGTTGCAGCCGCCTGTGTCCACGCCCACTTCGCGGATGACGGCGATGGCGACGTCGCGCAGCTTCTGGTACTCGCGGTCCGTCAGGGTCAGCGCTGGGGCCACGGTGATGGAGTCGCCGGTGTGGACGCCGACCGGATCGAAGTTCTCGATGGAGCAGACCACAACCACGTTGTCGTTCTTGTCCCGCATCATCTCGAGCTCGTATTCCTTCCAGCCCAGGATGCTCTCTTCGAGCAGGACCTCGCTGGTGGGGCTGTACTGCAGGCCCTGGCCGACGATGCGGCGCAGGTCCTCCTCGTCGTAGGCCAGGCCGGAGCCCAGGCCGCCCATGGTGAAGGAGGGGCGGACCACCATGGGGTAGCCGAGATCCTCGGCGGCCTTGAAGGCCTCGTCCATGGTGTGGATGATGTGGCTGCGTGCGGACTCGGCGCCGCAACGCTCCACCACGCCCTTGAACTTCTCGCGGTCCTCGCCGAGTTCGATGGCGGCGATGTTGGCGCCGATGAGCTCCACGTTGTACTTCTCGAGCACGCCGTTCTTGTCCAGCGCGATGGCCGTGTTCAGGGCCGTCTGCCCGCCCAGGGTGGGCAGGACGGCGTCCGGACGCTCCTTGGCGATGATCTTCTCCACCACCTCGGGGGTGATGGGTTCGACGTAGGTGGCGTCGGCGAACTCGGGGTCCGTCATGATGGTGGCGGGGTTGGAGTTCACCAGGATGACCCGCAGGCCCTCCTCTTTGAGGACGCGCAGGGCCTGCGTGCCGGAGTAGTCGAACTCGGCCGCCTGGCCGATGACGATGGGTCCGGATCCGATGACCAGGACGCTCTTAAGGTCTGTTCTCTTGGGCATTACTTCTTGTCCTCAGTCTTGTTGGTGCCCTGCTGCGGGGCGGCGTCGCGGTCGATCGGGTTGTGCACGGAGTCCACGGGCTCCTTGGACAGGTTGGCGGTGCGGCCGTCCCGGGTTCCCTCCATCAGTTCGATGAAGCGGTCGAAGAGGTAGGCGGCGTCGTGCGGGCCGGCTGCGGCTTCGGGGTGGTACTGGACGGAGAACGCGGGGATGTCCAGGCAGGCGAGGCCTTCGACGACGTCGTCGTTGAGGCTGACGTGGCTGACCTCAACGCGGCCGTAGCGCTCCTCCGGAGCCTGGGTGGCGCCGTCGAGCGGGGCGTCCACGGCAAAGCCGTGGTTCTGGGACGTGATCTCCACCTTGCCCGTGCGGCGGTCCATGACGGGCTGGTTGATGCCGCGGTGGCCGTAGCGGAGCTTGTAGGTGCCGAAGCCGAGCGCGCGGCCCAGGATCTGGTTGCCGAAGCAGATGCCGAAGTAGGGCAGCTTTTCGTCCAGGACGGAGCGGAGCAGCTTGACCTGCGTTTCGGCTGTGGCGGGATCGCCGGGGCCGTTGGACATGAAGAAGCCGTCCGGGTTTACGGCCTTGACGTCCTCAAGGGTGGCCGTGGCCGGCAGGACGTGGACGCGGACGCCGCGTTCGGCGAACCGCACCGGGGTCATGGCCTTGATGCCGAGGTCGACCGCGGCGATGGTGAAACGGGGTTCGCCGTCCCAGCCGTGGTCCTTGGGTTCCACGACGTACGCCTCGTCCACGCTGACTTCCTCGGCCAGGCGGGCGCCTTCCATGGGTGCGCTGGCCAGGACCGCGTCAAGGAGTTCCTTGTCGGTTGCCTGGGCTGCCTCGCCGGAGAAGATGCCGGCCCGCATGGTTTTGTGCTCCCGCAGGTGGCGGGTGATGGCGCGCGTGTCCACGCCCTGGATGCCGACGATCCCCTGCTCCACGAGTTCCTCGTCGAGGGAGCGTTCGGACCGCCAGTTGGACGGCCGGCGTGCGGCATCCCTGACGATGTAGCCCGCCACCCAGATGCGGCGGGACTCGGCGTCCTCGCTGTTGACGCCGGTGTTGCCGATGTGCGGGGCGGTCTGGACCACCAGCTGCCGCGCGTAGGAGGGGTCCGTGATGGTTTCCTGGTACCCGGTCATGCCGGTGGCGAAAACCGCTTCGCCCAGCGCCGTTCCGGTGGCGCCGTAGCTGGTTCCGCGGAAGATGCGGCCGTCTTCGAGGACGAGGGCTGCCGGAGCGGAGGTAGTTGCTGTCACTGTATTCGCTTTCACTGCTGGGTCTGTGGCTGCTGGCGTGTTTGCTGCGGGCGTATCCGTCACTGTCTTACTTTCCACTGTTGGCACCTGCGGCCGGGGCTGAGGAGATTAATTCCTTGAGTGCTGCGTAGAGCGTGTCCTTGTCCGCGGCGCGGCGGGTGCGGAACCCGGTGTCCAGCTCGTGGGAGCCGTGCAGCCAGGTCAGCACCAGCAGCCCGTCCTTCTCGACGAACTTTCCGGCCATCCCGCTGTCCTGCCGGACGCCGCCGAGCGCGGCCGCGGGAATGTACAGCGCCGGGGCACCGGAGCGATCGAAAAGGACGCCGTGGGGGTACACCGAGAGGGTGGCGTTGGTCCGGATGCCCAGGCCGTGCACGGCGATCCGGTCCAGCCAGTCGCCGCCGGTGGTGGTGGCAACGTACTGGCCCTCGGCTGTGGTGAGCGGTTCGCCGGGTGCCGCGGGCACGGGAGGCAACTGTTCGACGTCGGACTGGCGCTTCAGGCGGTTCCGCCAGCCGATGGCGAGCAGGACGAAGACGACGGCGATGACCGCCAGCATCGCCAGTCCGGGGAGGATTTTGTCCATCAGGCGGCGCCTGCCGGAGCGGTTGCGTACGGGTACGGTGCGTTCAGTTCGCCGTCCAGGACGGTGGGGTGCCCCTTGAAGAACGTGGCCACCACCTTGCCGGGCAGTTCGCGGCCCTTGAATGGCGAGTTCCGTCCCATGGTGGCCATCCGGTACGGGTCCACGGTCCAGCGTGCCGCCGGGTCCACCAGGATGAGGTTGGCGGGCTCCCCTGCTTCCAGGGGACGGCCCTGGTCGCCGAGGCGGCCGATCCTGGCCGGCGCGGTGGAGGTGACGCGGGCGAAGTCGGCCCAAGTCATCAGGCCCGTTTCGATCATGGTGTGCTGCACCACGGACAGGGCTGTTTCCAGCCCGGTCATGCCCATGGCGGCCTGCGCCCACTCGCATTCCTTGTGCTCGCTGGGGTGCGGGGCGTGGTCGGTACCCACGACGTCGATGGTGCCGTCGGCCAGCCCCGCACGCAAGGCCTGGACGTCGGCGTCGGTACGCAGCGGCGGGTTGACCTTGAAGACAGGATCGTAGCTGCGGACGAGGTCGTCCGTGAGCAGCAGGTGGTGCGGCGTGACCTCGGCGGTGACGTCAATCCCGCGTTCCTTGGCCCAGCGGATGATCTCCACCGATCCGGCCGTGGACACGTGGCAGACGTGCAGGCGGGAGCCCACGTGCTGGGCGAGCAGGACGTCGCGGGCGATGATGCTTTCCTCGGCGACGGCGGGCCATCCGGTCAGTCCGAGGACTGCGGAAACTTCGCCCTCGTTCATCTGGGCACCGGCGGTCAGGCGGGGTTCCTGCGCGTGCTGGGCAACGACGCCGTCAAACGCCTTGACGTATTCCAGGGCGCGGCGCATCAGCACGGGGTCGTGGACGCAGATGCCGTCGTCGGAGAACATCCGCACCCGGGCACGGGAGTCTGCCATGGCACCGAGTTCGGCGAGCTGCTCGCCGGCGAGGCCCACGGTGACGGCGCCAACCGGGCGCACGTCCACCCAGCCGGCGGTGCGGCCGAGGCTGTAGACCTGCTCCACCACTCCGGCGGTGTCCGCCACGGGGGTGCTGTTCGCCATCGCGTGCACGGCGGTGTAGCCGCCAAGTGCCGCGGCGCGGGTTCCCGTTTCCACGGTCTCCGCGTCTTCCCGGCCCGGCTCACGAAGGTGCGTGTGCACATCCACCATGCCGGGCAGGGCCACCAGGCCTGCTGCGTCAATAACTCTTGCATCGCCGGCGGACAGGCCGGTCCCGGTTTCGGCAATGACGCCATCCCGGATCAGCAGGTCCGCCGGTTCGCCGCCCAGGATCGAGGCGCCGCGGATCAGATAGGTTCCGGTGTTGCCTGCCATCAGTTGCTCTCCTTGGTATGGGCGGTGCCGGCCGTGGCCAGGACCGGTTGGGCTGGTTCACGGGTGTCCCCGGAGAGCAGCAGGTACAGGGCGGCCATCCGCACGGACACGCCGTTGCGGACCTGGGCCAGGACGGTGGACCGGGGCGAATCGGCGGCGGCCGCGGAAATCTCCAGGCCGCGGTTCATGGGGCCCGGGTGCATGATGATGGTGTCCTTCATGCCGAGGCGGTCCAGCGCCCGCAGGCGGTTGTCGTCGAAGCCCCAGCGCCTCGAGTATTCGCGGGTGCTGGGGAAGAACGACGCGTTCATCCGTTCACCCTGGACCCGGAGCATCATGACGGCGTCCACGCCCTGCGCCAGCGTGTCGTCCAGGTCGTAACTGACTTTGCAGGGCCATTTTTCGATGCCGATGGGCAGCAAGGTGGGCGGTGCCACCAGCGTGACGTCTGCCCCGAGCGTACGCAGGAGCCAGACGTTGGAGCGGGCCACCCTGGAATGCAGGACGTCGCCGGCGATGGCCACGCGCATCCCTTTCAGGTCGGCGCCCTCCGAGCCCGTGCCGGACAGCCGCGCCCAGTGCCGGCGCATGGTGAACGCATCCAGCAGTGCCTGCGTGGGGTGCTCGTGGGTGCCGTCGCCGGCGTTGATGACGGCGGCGTCGATCCAGTCCGTAGCGGCCAGCCGGTGCGGGGCACCCGATGCCCAGTGACGGATGACGACGGCGTCCGCGCCCATCGCGGAAAGGGTTTGGGCCGTGTCCTTCAGGGACTCGCCCTTTGACACCGATGATCCCTTGGCTGCGAAGTTGATGACGTCGGCGGAGAGTCGCTTGGCAGCGGCTTCGAACGAGATACGGGTGCGGGTGGAGTCTTCGAAAAAGAGGTTCACCACCGTGCGGCCGCGCAGCGCGGGCAGCTTCTTGACTTCCCGGTCGCCCACGGCTGCCATCTCCTCGGCGGTGTCCAGGATGCTGATGGCGTTGGAACGGCTAAGGTCCTGGGTGGAGAGCAGGTGCTTCACGAGCCGCCTTCGATCACTACTTCGTTGGTGGGGGTGCCGCCGGGGGGTGTGTCCGTTTCTTCGAGCCGGACCCGGACCTTCTCGGAGGAGGACGTGGGCAGGTTCTTGCCCACATGGTCGGCGCGGATAGGCAGTTCACGGTGGCCGCGGTCGATCAGCACAGCCAGCCGGACAATGCGGGGACGGCCCAGGTCGATGAGTGCGTCCAGGGCGGCGCGGATGGTGCGCCCCGAGTAGAGGACGTCGTCGATCAGCACCACAACTTTGTTGTCGATGCCGGTGCGCGGAAGCTTGGTGGGATAGGGCGGCCGGGTTCCCTGGTGCGAGAGGTCGTCCCGGAACATGGTGACGTCGAGCTGGCCAACGATGGCGGCAGCGTCAACGGAGCTGTCCGCAGCGGCGATTTTTCCCGCGAGCCGGACTGCCAGCGGGTAGCCGCGGCGCGGGATGCCCAGCAGGACCAGGTCCTTGGACCCCTTGTTGGCCTCGAGGATCTCATGGGCGATACGAGTGAGGGCACGGTCAATGTCAGCCGAATTCAGGACTGTCCTGGCTGGAACCGGTGCGCTGGTGACAGAAGTCAACGCTCGTCTCCCCTTTCCCCGCCTCACAGGACGGAATTAAAAAAGGATCATGTGCGGTTCCAAAATTACCACACGGCGTCCCGCTGGCCGGTCCCGGCAGAACGCGGTGATGGTCACATCCGGGGCCGCCGCGGCGGAAGGATCCTTGGATGGGTGGCGCGGTACACCTAGGCTTTCGGGTATGTCGACGCATCCCCGCCAGCCATCGCCCGGGTGGCCCGAAGATCCGTACTCCGGCCCGGCCTCCCCGCTCCCCCGCCAGGCCAACCCCAGCTGGATGGGACACGTGCAGCCCGAAAACTACCGGCCTGCGCCGGGGCACCAGGGCAGGCCGGTGGAGGCAGTGCTGCCGCCCCAGGTGCAGGGAACCGCGCTGAGGTCGGCGCGGACCAGCGGAGGACTGCTCGGGCTGACGGTGGCCGGCGGCGCCCTCGCGTTCCTCAGCCTGTTCCTGGTGGTGCCGTTCCTGCTGTCCAATACAGGTGCTGCCGGCTTCCTGATCGGGTTCCTGGCCTCGCTGCTGCCGCTCTCGGTGGTGCTGCTGGCGGTCTATGTGATCGACAAGTGGGAGCCCGAGCCGAAGCGGCTGCTCTTCTTCGCCTTCACGTGGGGCGCTGCCGTGTCCATCGCCGCCACCCTCCTGATCCAGCCCTTCTTCGTCCTGGCCTTCCAGTTTTCGGATGTCCCAGACCTACAGACCTACATGGCCACCGTCCAGGCGCCCATCGTGGAGGAATTCGCCAAGTCCCTGGGCCTGCTCCTGCTGCTCCTCCTGGCCCGGCGGCATTTCGACGGGCCGGTGGACGGGGTGGTCTTCGCGTTCACGATTGCCGGCGGGTTCGCGTTCACCGAGAACATCCTCTACTTCGGCCGGGCCATCGCCGAATCGGCGAGCCCGGCCAGCGAGTTCGCCCAGGTGTTCTTCCTGCGGGGCGTCATGTCGCCCTTTGCCCATGCCATCTTCACGGGCACTACCGGGCTGATCATGGGCTTCGCAGCCCGGCGCTGGCATGCGGGGGCTTCGGTGGCGGCCTTTGTTGTGGGGCTGCTGCCGGCCATGTTCCTGCACAACCGCTGGAACAGCATGGGCCAGGGTTTCCTGCTGGACTACATCGTTGTCCAGGTGCCCATTTTCTTCCTTGCCGTGGCGGGAATTGTCCTGCTGCGCGTCGCCGAGAAGAGGCTGACGCGGCAGCGGCTGCTGGAATATTCCGCTGCCGGCTGGTTCACACCTGCCGAGGTGGAACTCCTGGCCACACTCGGGGGCCGCCGCACCGTACTGAACTGGGCCGGCAGCTACGGCCGGAAACGGCAGATGAAGGAATTCCTGAAGGCTGCCACCCGGCTTGCCAACACCCGCCAGCGGATCCTCAGCGGACGCGATGTGCAGCTGCACCAGGCGGAGGAACGGCAGCAGCTGCAGCAGATCCTGGCCCTGCGTGCGGCGGTGGCCTCGTAAGGCAGGCACGAACCACGGCGGATTAAAGCGGAAGGGCCGGCTCCCACCATCTGAACTGCTCCCCGAAAGTTGGACTGAGAAATCGGTCCTTCTATCGGGGAGCAGTTTTATGCAGGAGAGTAGTTCGTTATCTGATGAACAGCGCGAG
>NZ_JBNHFJ010000023.1:0-38948 GCF_059090105.1 Arthrobacter sp. K410C | reverse complement strand
TCAGTTCGTGGATCTTGCGGACGGTTTCGGCGTAGAGCCAGACGCCTTCGTCTTCGAGGTCGTCGCGGGCGACGCCGGTGACGGTGGCGTAGCGCAGTTGCATGGACTGCACGGAGCGGGCCACCTTGGTGGGTTCGAACCGGTCCAGGGGTGAGGGTTTGCCGGTGTCGATCTGGCAGAAGTCGCAGCGGCGGGTGCATTCGGAGCCGCCGATGAGGAAGGTGGCTTCCTTGTCTTCCCAGCATTCGAAGATGTTGGGGCAGCCGGCTTCTTCGCAGACGGTGTGCAGGCCTTCTTTTTTGACGAGGTTCTTGAGTCCGACGAACTCCGGGCCCATCTGGACCTTGGCCTTGATCCAGTCCGGCTTGCGCTCCACCGGGACGGCCGCGTTGCGCTGCTCGATCCGCAGCATCTTCCGGCCTTCGGGTGCCAGTGTCACAGTAGAGCTCCTTCAGGGCTTGATACGAGTGCTTCTTCGTGCTTGCGGAATTCTTCCACAATGCGTTCAACAATGTGGGCCGGGCGGATGTCCTGCCCCGTCTCCAGGGACATTGTGGTCACTCCCGCATCCGTGATGCCGCAGGCGATGATCTGCCCGTAAGGTGCCAGGTCATTGCTGCAGTTAATGGCGATGCCGTGCATGGTGACACCGTTAAGTACCCTGATGCCAATGGCGGCTATTTTTCGGTCCGGACCCTTTTCGTCAGCCCTGATCCAGACGCCGGCCCGGCCTTTGATGCGTTCGGCCTGAATGCCGTAGTCGGACATGACGGCGATCATTATCGCTTCCAGCCGCTCAACGTAGTCCCGGATTCCCGCGCGGTTCTTCAGCTTGAGGATGGGGTAGGCAATGAGCTGGCCGGGCCCGTGCCAGGTTAGCTTTCCGCCGCGGTCCACAGCCACAACGGGAGTGCCGTCGAAGGGCCGCTCGTGGTCTTCCGTGAGCTTTCCCGCGGTGTAGACGGCAGCATGTTCCAGCAATAGCACAGTGCTTGGTGCCTGGCCTGCGACTACTTTGTCATGGAGTTCGCGCTGGATGTCCCACGCCTGCTGGTAATCCACGAAGTCGGGGGCCAGACCCAGCTGTGAAAACTCAAGAGTCATGGCATCCAGCTTAGACGCCGCAGCGCCGCGTACCCGGTTTAGTGGCCAACCTCACCACCTCACCCCGCACCCGCTGGCGGAAGAGCGCCGCCTGTGGATAACTTCTGCAGGCTCCCGCGGATTCGACTAGACATGAGGGATGGACGAGACAACGGTTCCGCAGATCCCCGGTTACACCACGGGGCGGCTCCTAGGCCACGGCGGAAGCGCCACGGTTTGGCTGGGTAAGGAACACCAGACAGGCCGGGAGTTCGCCCTGAAGTGCTTCCACCCCGCCGGTAAGAACCGGCACGGGAGTGGGGGCCTGGCTGCAAACGCCGTACAAGAAGACGCCGTACAGGAAGAAGCTGTACAGCGGGAGATCCGCATCCTCTCCGTGCTGGACCACCAGCACCTCACCACCGCGCACCACGCCGTCCGCTTCGATTCCGGCTCCGGGGGCGGCACAGCGCTTGTCCTGGACTACGCCCCCGGTGGTTCTCTTGCCCATCTCGTTGCGGCCCGGGGCCGGCTGGGCATCGGGGAGACAGTCACGGTGTTGACGCCGATTGGCCAGGCACTGGCGTACCTGCACGGCAAGGGGTTCACGCATTCGGACGTTGCGCCCGGAAACGTGCTGTTCACCGGCCAGGGCAAGCCGTTGCTGTCCGACGTCGGCATCGCACGGATACTGGGCGATCCCGGCCGCGGGGGAGACTGGGGTACACCCGGTTTCCTGGATCCTGCGCCGGTGGATGCGGTGCGTGCCGGTCTGCAGCCGGAACGGGATGTCTACTCGCTGGCGGCCGTCGGCTGGTACTGCCTGACCGGCGCCGCCCCGCCCGTGACGGCCGAGCGCCCACCGCTGTCCCTGCTCGTTCCGGACGTGCCGAAGGAACTTGCCGCTGCCCTGGAATCCGGGCTCAACGAGGACAGGCGGCTGCGGCCGACGGCTGCGGCCCTGGCGGCTGCCGTCTATCGGAGCGCACCGCCCAGCCCTGTCGACCTGGCGGCCTCTGTCCATCCCACCGTCCTTCCGGAACTGGTGACGCGCAGGCATGCCGCGCCGCCGTCCGGTCGGAACAGGATCATCCGGCCCGCCAGGCTCAAGGAAAAGCTGGATGGCTGGCATCGCAGAATGCTGGCGGCACGGTGGGCCAAGGGACGGACCCCCGGTCCGCGGCTGCCGTTCCCCTCCACAGCCGCGGCGCCCGCTGCCCGCGGAAAACACGCCGGTGCCGCGGTCCGGGCCTTGCCGGGCAGGCCCCGCTTGAAGCCGTTCGTCATGACTGCCGCCGCTGCCGTGGCCCTGGCCGTGGCCTGGTGGATGGCGGCGGCCCCGGCGGGCCTGCTGCCAGCTGAACCCGGCAGCGCAGCCGGACCGGCCGCCGGCACTGCGGCTGTTCCCGGCCAGGCGGGTGCAGGCCCGGGCGCGGTCCGGGAGGCAAGGCAGC
This sequence comes from Arthrobacter sp. K410C, assembly GCF_059090105.1. Taxonomy (NCBI): domain Bacteria; kingdom Bacillati; phylum Actinomycetota; class Actinomycetes; order Micrococcales; family Micrococcaceae; genus Arthrobacter; species Arthrobacter sp. K410C. Next base: position 36,411 of record NZ_JBNHFJ010000023.1, on the reverse strand, counting down.
ACGCCGCGGCGCCGGACCCTGCCGTGGCTGTGGCAGGACTTGCGGCCCTCCGCGACCACGCGTTCGCCAGCGGCAGGCTGGAACTGCTGGATGAAGTGAATGCGGCAGGTTCACCGGCGGCTGCCGCGGACAGCGGGACGGCGGAGAGGCTCCGCGGCTCAGGCCATGTGCTGGCAGGGTTCACCAGCCTCCTGTCCGATGTACTGGCCGAAGACGTGGCCCCGGGTGGACGTGCCGTGGTCAGCGTCACCTCGGCCACCTCTGCGTACGAGGAGACGGACCGTGCAGGAACGGTGGTTGCATCAGGTGCGGCAAGCGGCGGCCAGCGCCTGCGCCTGGTCCTGGCGTCCGTGGACGGCAGGTGGCGGATCAGCGAGATCCTGTCCGGGTCCTGAACCTCGCCGGGACTGGCCGGGCTAGTCCAAAGCCTCGGCGCCCTCGGTTCCGGCCACCCACTGGGCCGCCTGCCCCAGCGCCGGATGCTGCCACCGGAACCCCGCACCTGAGAGGGCAGCGGGTTCCATCCGCTGGCTGGACAGCAGCAGTTCTTCGGCCAGGTTCCGCATCACGAGCCGGAGCACCGGCGCCGGAACCCGGAAGGAGGCGGGACGGTGCAGGGCACGGGCGAGTGCTTCAACGATAGTGTTGACATCGGCCTCCTCGGGGGCGCACAGGTTGACAGGGCCGCTGACCGAAGACTCCAGGAGGAAGAGGAAGGCGGCCGATACGTCCGGGAGGGTGACCCAGGGCCAGAACTGCCTGCCATCGCCGAAGGGCCCGCCAACGCCGAGCCGCAGCAGCGGCAACAGCCTGCCGAGGGCCCCGCCGGAGCGGCTGAAGACCACACCGGTGCGTGGCACGACAACCCGGACTCCGGACGGCGCAGTGGCGGCGGCGGCCTCCCACTCCACGCAGATCCGGGACAGGATGCCCGACCCCGGCGGAGCGTCCTCCCGCAGGACAGTATTGCCGGCGTCGCCGTAGTACCCCGAGCCGGACTGGCTGATAAATACCGCCGGCGGCGTGTCCAGTTGCCGCATTGCCTGGGTGAGGGTGCGGGTCGGCTGAAGGCGCGAGCTGAACAGTTCATCAACCCGCTTCCGCGTCCATGCCCTGTCGCCGATGCCGGCACCTGACAGATTCACGACGGCGTCTGCCCCCGTCAGTGCGGAGGGGTCGAGCAGGCCGTTGGTCGGATCCCAGCGGATTTCCCCGCTCGAGGAAGGTTCACGCCTGACGAGGGCGGTCACCTCGTGGCCGGCGCCGCGGAAAGTTTCGGACATGTGGGTCCCGAGCAGCCCGGAGGCTCCTGCCATAACAATGCGCATGCTCCATCACATCACGGGCGCGGGCGGCGGCACCTCCGGCAGGGCTGCGGGAGGGTTGACTATGATCAAACGATGACTTCTTCGAGCTACTTCCGTTACCCGCATGTGCATGGTGACCTGGTCACTTTCGTGGCCGAGGACGACGTGTGGATCGCCCCGCTGGAGGGCGGCCGGGCCTGGCGGGTCTCTTCCCTGCAGCTGCCCGCGCGCAACCCCCGTTTCACGCCCGACGGGAAGCGCCTGGTGTGGACCGTGGTCCAGGGGACGGCGCCGGAAGTTGTGGCCGCGGACGTCGACGGCGGTAACTACCGGCAGCTGACCTACTTCGGCCACAGCACCACCCGGGTCAAGGGTTTCACGGCCAGCGGGTCCGTGCTGGTGACCAGCGCCTTCCGCCAGGCCGAAAGCCGGCATACCTACGCCTACAGTGTCCCGGTGGAGGGCGGCTGGGCCGAAGAGCTGCCCTTCGGCCCGGTGGAGTCGGTGGCGTTCGGGCCCGAGGTGGGGGATGAGCGGCCAGTGGTGGTGGGCAGTGTGCTGTCCCGCGAACCGGCCTGGTGGAAGCGCTATCGCGGCGGCACCGCAGGGAAACTGTGGATCGACGCAGACGGCAACGGGGAGTTCGAGCGGCTGCTGCCGGACCTTGACGGCAACCTCGCGGACCCTATGTGGGTAGACGGCCGTATCGCCTTCCTGTCCGACCATGAGGGCTACGGCAACCTCTATTCGGTCCTTCCCGGCGGGAGCGACCTGCGCCGCCACACGGACCACGAGGACTTCTACGTCCGGCATGCCGCCAGTGACGGAAAGCGTGTCATCTTCGAATCGGCCGGGGAGCTGTGGATCCTGCACAGCCTGGACTCCGACGCCGTGCGGCTGGACATCGCACTGGGCTCCGCCTCCCAGTCCCGGCGACCGGCACTGCTGAAGACCTCAAAGCACCTGGGCGCGGTGGTGCCTGACACCGCTGGGACAGCCAGCGCCGTGGAAGCGCACGGCACCATCCACTGGCTCCGCCACAAGGACGGGCCGTCCCGGATCGTCGAGGCGACGCCGGGTGTGCGCGGGCGCCTGCCACGGCCACTCGGCGACGGCCGGATTGCCTATGTCGCCGACCATGGTGGCGTGGAGGCCCTGCACATCAGGGACATCGTGGCAGCGGTTGAGCACAACGCCACTCCCGCCGTCCAGGAAGACGGGCCGGCGGGCACCAAGCCGGGGGAGGCGCCCACTCCTGCCGACGGTGCCGGCGATGCGCCGGTGCTACCGCAGCCCGTCCCGGCGGCCGGCGCCGCGGTGCTGGCCGGGGCCGGCACCTTTGTCCCCGCGGACGACCAGCAGGCGGACCCGCGGCAGGCCGACGTCGCCCCGGAGGACACCGTATCCGCAGCAGACGCCCAGTCCGGGGCGGACGCCCCGGGGATCAACATTCCCATGCCGTCCCGGGCCAGCGCCCTGGAGGCCAGCCCCGACGGGCGCCGGGTAGCCGTTGGCACCTCTTTCGGTGAGGTGTATGCGACGGACACCCGCACGGGCGACTTTGTCCTTGTGGCCAGCATCGGGGAAGGCACCATCTCGGAACTGGCGTGGTCGCCCGACTCCCGGTGGCTGGTCTGGTCCGAGCCGGTCACGTCCTTCGGCTCGCGCAGCCGGCTCCGGCTGGCGGACATGGACAAACCCGGAACGGCCCCCGTTGAGGTGACGGACGGCCGCTTCGGCGACAAGTCGCCGGCCTTCACCCCGGACGGCAAATACCTGGCGTTCCTGTCCAACCGCAGCTTCGACCCGGTGTACGACGGCCACTCCTTCGATCTCTCCTTCCCCAGCCCCATTAAGCCGTACCTGGTGGCACTCGCCGCCGGGACGCCGTCGCCCTTCGGTCCGGCGGTGGCACCCGACGGCGGCGAAGGCTCCGTTACGGACACTCCCGGCGGGCAGGAACCCGGCGAAACTCCGGAAGTTGCAGTTGACCCCGAGGGCCTTGCACACCGCGTCATCACCGTCCCCGTGCCGCAGGGCAATTACACCTCACTGGAAACCGCGGACGGCGCGCTTCTGTGGCTTGACTGGGCACTGGCAGGCGTCACCGGCGACGGAAAAGCGAGCCAGGACGACAAGGATGCCCGCCCCAGCCTTGTCAGGTTCGACATCGCCCGGCGGAAGAAGTCCACGCTCGTGGAGTCGCTGGACAGCTACCGGCTCTCCGGGGACCGGAGCACCGTGGTGCTGATCTCGGACAAGCAGGTCACAGCGGTTCCGGCGGATGCGAAAGCGGACGAGGAATCCGGGAAGCTGGTCAAGGTGGACCTGGGCCGGATCCGCGTAATGATGGATCCGCTCAGCGTCTGGGGCCAGGCCTTCGACGAGGCCTGGCGGCTGCAGCGGGACTTCTTCTGGGCTGAGGACATGGCGGGCCAGGACTGGGAATCCATCCACAAGCGCTACCGCCCCCTGGTTGAGCGCCTGGGATCGCACGATGACCTCGTGGACCTCCTGTGGGAGATGCACGGCGAACTGGGCACCTCCCATGCCTATGTCCGGCCGGCGCCGGTCACCGAAAACGGCAGCCAGGGGCAGGGCCGGCTCGGGGCCGATATCGCCCACACTCCGGCGGGCTGGGAAATCACCCGAATCCTGGCCGGCGAATCCTCGGACCCGTTGGCCACATCGCCCCTGACGCGGCCGGGCGTTGACGCCAAGGCCGGAGACATCCTGCTGGCCATCGACGGCGTCCCGCTGTCGGCATCCGTCACCCCGGCCATGCAGCTGGTGGGTGCGGCCGGACGGGCGGTGGAGCTGACCCTCCTTAACGGCCCCGCCCACACAGGTGCGGCCGGCACCCAGCGGCGGGTCGCCGTCGTTCCGGTCAAGGACGAGGAACGCCTGCGGTACCAGGAGTGGGTAGCCGGCAACCGCCGCACCGTCCGGGAAGCATCCGCCGGAACCTTCGGCTACCTGCATATTCCTGACATGATGGCCAACGGCTGGGCACAGCTCCACCGCGACCTGGACACCGAAACCGCGCTGGACGGGCTCATCGTGGATGTCAGGCGGAACCGTGGCGGCCACACGTCGCAGCTGGTGGCGGAACTGATCGGCCGGAAGGTCACGGGCTGGAGCATGCCCCGCGGGGAGAAGCCGCGGACCTATCCGCACCACGCACCTCGAGGGCCCGTCATCGTGCTGGCGGACGAGTTCGCCGGTTCGGACGGGGACATCATCACCCAGGTGTCCAAGCTGCGGGGGATCGGCCCCGTGATCGGGACCCGTACCTGGGGCGGAGTGGTCGGCATCGACAACAGGTTCGCCCTGGCGGACGGCACCGGCGTCACCCAGCCGCGCTACGCCAACTGGTTCAGCGGGGGCGTGGGGTGGAGCGTCGAAAACTATGGCGTTGATCCGGACATTGAGGTGGCCTACCCGCCGCACGCCTACGCCGCAGGCCGGGACCCGCAGCTGGAGTACGGCATCGGTGCCCTGAAGGAAATGATCCAGGAACTTCCCACCGACCGCCCGCCGGCCCGCGAGGGGTACCGGCGGCTCCGCCCGGCTCCCTTGCCTGCGCGCAGCCAGGGCAAGTAGCCCCAGGAACAAGGAAAGGCCCTGCACCCCCGGAATTCTCCGGGCGTGCAGGGCCTTTGCCGCTTACTGGCGGATCAGGACTCCAGCGTGGCGTCCATCGTGATGTCGATGCTTGCCAGGGCGCCTGAAACCGGGCAACCCACCTTGGCTTCGCCGGCAATCTTCTGGAACTCGTCCTCCGAGATTCCCGGGACCCTGGCCTCGACCGTCAGGTGGCTGCCGGTGATGCCGGTGCCCGGAACGAACGTCACGTCAGCCTTGGCGCGGACTTCTTCGGGAGTGTGTCCGGCCTTTGCCAGTTCATTGCTGAAGGCCATTGAGAAGCATGCCGCGTGGGCTGCGGCAATGAGTTCCTCAGGGCTGGTCTTGCCGTTGGCCGCTTCGGTGCGGGCTTTCCAAGTGACATCGAACGTGCCCAGGCCTGAGGTGGCCAGGCTGGTGGTACCGGCGCCTTCCGTCAGGTTGCCGTTCCATACTGCATTTGCTGAACGTGTTGCTGCCATGTTCACTCCTCAAGTCGATGTGTACCGGGGCAGGCCGCTGCCTGGACCCCGCCGTTTCCCATCCTAGGGACTTCACCCGCCGGGTGCATCCGTGTCCGCTGCCGGTGGATTGTGACTCCGGCGGGACAGGAAACGGGCCAGGGTCAGTTCCAGATGGTGGCGATGGCGATGTTCAGCAGCGCCAGGCCGCCCACGGCATGGGCCAGGCCGGGGCTGACGTCCTGGCCGGCCTTGTACTTTCGGCGGCCGATGAAGGCCAGGACGCCCACAACCAGGGCGATGACGAGCTTGATGCCCAGTTTCGCGTAATTGGCGTCCATGTCGAGCGCCGGGATGAGGCCCATCAGGGCGACGCCGGTGAGGAGCTGCAGCATGGCGCCGTCGAACTGGCGGGGGTGGACGGTGGGCTTCTTCATCTGCCCGATCCAGATGCCCACGATCATGGCCGCGCCGACGATATGCAGGAAAACCACAATGTTGTAGAGGATGTTCATGGGACCAGTGTAGCCAGTTGTTCTACGTCCGGTAGTAGACGCGCTGACGTGCGGCGGACTGCCTGAAGGGCCTTAAAGAACGACGGCGGCGCGGGCCGCGGCGGGTTGTCCCACCGCCGGCCTGCACCGCCGTCGTCCGTGGCTGGCTGCTACAGTCCCAGGTCCGCTTCGAAGGCGCCTTCTTCAAGGCGGGCCTTCAGGGTCTGCAGGAAACGGCCGGCGTCTGCGCCGTCCACCAGGCGGTGGTCGTACGTCAGCGACAGGTACATCATGGAGCGGATGGCGATCGAGTCGTCACCGTTTTCGTCGGCAACCACCACAGCGCGCTTGACGATCGCGCCGGTGCCGAGGATGCCCACCTGCGGCTGGTTGATGATTGGGGTGTCGAACAGGGCGCCCACCGAGCCGATGTTTGTGATGCTGAACGTGCCGCCGGACAGCTCGTCCGGGCCGATCTTGCCGTCGCGGGTACGGGCTGCGACGTCGGCGATCTTGCCGGCCAGGCCGGCAAGGTTCAGGTTGCCGGCGTCGGAGATGACCGGCACCAGCAGGCCCTTGTCCGTGTCCACGGCGATCGCCAGGTGCTCGGCGTTGTGGTACGTGATCTCCTGCTTGTCCTCATCGTAGGCAGCGTTGAGCTTGGGGTGCTGCTTGAGAGCCTCGGCAACAGCCTTGGCGATGAAGGGCAGGAAGGTCAGCTTGGTGCCGTTCTGGGCCTGGAACGAGTTCTTGGCCCGGGTCCGCAGCTTGGCGATCCTGGTCATGTCCACTTCGTGGACCTGCGTCAGCTGGGTGGAGATTTCCAGGGATTCGCGCATGCGGCGGGCGATGACCTGGCGGATGCGCGGAGCCTTCTGCGTAGTGCCGCGCAGGGAGGAGACAGGAGCGGAAGAAGCGGCCGGGGCGGCTGCTGCCGGTGCTGCGGCCGGAGCGGCGGCAGGTGCGGCCTTGGCCTCGGCAGCCGCGATAACGTCCTGCTTGCGGATGCGGCCGCCGACGCCGGTGCCGGAGAGGGAGGCGATGTTCACGCCGTGCTGGTTGGCAAGCTTGCGGACCAGAGGAGTGACGTAGCCGGACTCGCCTCCTGCGGATGGGGCTTCGGCTGCTGCCGTGGCGGGTGCTGCCTGCTGCGGAGCCTCTTCCTTCGGAGCCTCGGGTGCAGGTGCTGGCTTGGGGGCCTCTTCCCTCGGGGCTTCCTGGGCGGGAGCCTCCTTGGCGGGGGCGGCCGGAGCAGCCTGCGGAGCCTCCGCGGGAGCAGCAGCGGCGCCGGAGCCGATGACGGCCAGGACGGAACCAACCGCAGCGGTCTCATCCTCGTTGACGCGGATTTCCTGGAGGGTACCGGCCACCGGGGACGGGATTTCGGTGTCCACCTTGTCGGTGGAGACCTCCAGCAGGGGCTCGTCAACCTCGACGTTGTCGCCCACGGCCTTGAGCCAGCGGGTGACGGTGCCTTCGGTGACGCTCTCGCCCAGGGCGGGGAGGGTGACTTCGTGGCCTTCGCCGCCGCCGGCGGGTGCTTCGGCTGCCGGTGTGGCAGCGGGAGCTTCCGGTGCCGCAGCTTCCTGGGCAGGGGCTTCCTGTGCCGGTGCCTCTTCGGCCGGGGCAGCGGCCGGAGCTTCTTCTGCCGGGGCAGCCGAACCGCCGTCGGAGCCGTCGCCGATGCGCACCAGGGGTGCGCCTACCTCGGCGGTCTCGTCTTCGGCCACCAGGATTTCCTCAATCACGCCAGCTACAGGAGAGGGGATTTCAGTGTCTACTTTGTCGGTGGAAACCTCGAGCAGCGGCTCGTCCACCTCTACCCGGTCACCTACCTGCTTGAGCCAGCGGGTGACGGTTCCTTCGGTGACGCTCTCACCGAGGGCGGGCAAGTTAACGGATTCAGACATGTCGTCCCCGTTCTCCTTATTGATCTTTAGTGCGATTGAATGCTGCCTGATTTTGAGCCTGGTGCCCCGGGGTTTCCATGCCGGGTGCACCAGGCTCCATGGTGCTGCGGAAAATCAGCCGTGGAGCGGCTTGCCCGCGAGTGCCAGGTGGGCTTCGCCCAGGGACTCGTTCTGGGTGGGGTGTGCGTGCACCAGCTGGGCCACATCCTCCGGGTAGGCTTCCCAGTTCACGATCAGCTGGGCCTCGCCCACCTGTTCGCCCATGCGGGCGCCGATCATGTGGACGCCCACAACGGGGCCGTCCTTCTGCCGGACAAGCTTGACCAGGCCGGACGTGCCCAGGATGGAGCTCTTGCCGTTGCCGGCGAGGTTGTATTCCTGGGTCTGTACCTGGTCCTCGCCGAACTTCTCCTTGGCGGCTTTTTCGGTGTAGCCCACGGTGGCGATTTCAGGCTCGGAGTAGGTGACCTTGGGGATGTTGATGTCCTCGACGATCACAGGCTTCAGGCCAGCGATCTCCTCGGCGACGAAGATGCCTTGCTGGTAGCCGCGGTGCGCAAGCTGGACGCCGGGAACGATGTCGCCCACTGCGTAGATGTTGCCCACGCCGGTGTGCAGGCGCTCGTTGGTGATGACGAAGCCGCGGTCGATGGTGATGCCGGCTTCCTCGTAACCGAGGTTGGCGGTGACGGGGCCGCGGCCCACTGCGACCAGGAGGAGGTCCGCTTCGAACGTCTTGCCGTCCACCAGGGTGACCTTGACGCCGTTCTCGTTCTGCTCGACGCCCTGGAAGAAGACACCGGTGGAGAACTTGATGCCGCGCTTCTTGAAGGCGCGCTCGAAGTTCTTGACGATGGTGGCGTCCTCGTTGGGAACAAGTGAGGGCAGGCCCTCCACGATGGTGACGTCCACGCCGAACGACTTCCAGACGGATGCGAACTCGACGCCAATCACGCCGCCGCCCAGGATGATGGCGCTCTTGGGGATGTAGTCCATGGTCAGGGCCTGGTCCGAGGTGATGACCTTGCCGCCGATTTCCAGGCCCGGAAGGGAACGGGAGTAGGAACCCGTGGCCAGGATGATGTTCTTGCCCCTGTAGGCGGTGCCGTTCACCACAACGGTGTCCGTGCCCTGGAGCTTGCCTTCACCCTCGATGACGGTGATGCCCTTGGACTTGATGAGTCCCTGCAGGCCCTTGTACTTGCCGGCGATAATGCCGTCCTTGTACGCGTTGACGGCGTTGATGTCGATGCTGTCCAGGGTGACGTTCACGCCGTACTTGGCGGAGTCACGTGCATGGTCGGCCAGCTCTGCAGAGTGCAGCAGCGCCTTGGTGGGGATGCAGCCGTTGTGGAGGCAGGTGCCGCCCAGCTTTGCCTTCTCCACGAGGCCGACGGTAAGGCCAAGCTGTACGGCCCGCAGTGCGGCGGCGTATCCGCCGCTGCCGCCACCGAGTACCAGGATGTCGAATTCTTGCGCAGTTGCCTGATCGGCCACTTAAACGCTCCCTCGCGTGAACGATGACGCGATCTGCGCGCATCATCTGGTCTTGGAACTTGCACTGCCGTGATTATGTCAGCAGGGCAACTCTCTTGCATTTGTGACTACCGTGGTTCACCTTAGCGAACCACTTATCCATGCTCCACCTTGGCACAGTGTTTGTGGAGCGCTTTGTGTCGAGTGTCACGCGGCTTTGTGGCGGAGGGATCACCCCATGCCACAAAGCCGCTTCCCACTCCCTCCGGGGCTGCGTCAGGCGGCAGCAGCCAGGATGTCCTCCACATACGCCACCAGGGTTCTGACCGTGCAGCCAGTGCCCTGCTTGTGCGTGTAGCCGTACGGGCTGCCGTTGTTAAAGGAGGGGCCTGCGATGTCGATGTGGGCCCAGGGGATCTGTGCGCCGTCCTTGTCCTTGCCCACAAATTCCTGCAGGAAGACGGCTGCGGTCATCATGCCGCCGTGGCGTTCGCCGATGTTGGCCAGGTCTGCCACCTGGGAGTCGAGGCTCGGGCGCAGTTCCTCCGGCAGAGGCATGGGCCACACCAGTTCGCCCGCGCGGTCGGCCGCGGCCTTGAGGGCCGTGGTGACCGGCTCGGAGCCCATGATGCCGGCGGTGCGGTTGCCCAGGGCGATCAGCTGGGCACCCGTAAGGGTGGCGACGTCGATAATGGCGTCCGGGTACTCGCGGCTGGCCGCCACGATGCCGTCCGCCATGACCAGGCGGCCTTCGGCGTCGGTGTTCAGGACCTCCACGGTCTTCCCGCCGAACATGGTCAGCACGTCGGCGGGCCGGGACGCGGCACCTGAGGGCATGTTCTCCGCAATGCACAACCATGCGGTTGCCTTGACCGGCAGGCCCAGCCCGGCGAGGGCAAGGACAGTGTTAAGGACGACGGCGGCGCCTGCCATGTCGCTCTTCATGTCGCCCATGCCGAGGGCCGGCTTGATGGAGATACCGCCGGTGTCAAAGGTGATGCCCTTGCCCACCAGGGCGATCTTCGCCGTCGCCCGGGCGGGGGAGTACTCCACCTTGACCAGGCGGGGCTGGCGGGAGGAACCCTTGCCGACGCCCATGATGCCGCCGAAGCCTTCCTTTTCCAGGCGCTTCTCGTCCCAGACCGTCACCTTGACGGGAAGGCCCTTGGCCAGGTCCTTGGCTGCCTCGGCGAATGTTTCGGGGTACAGGTGGCTGGGCGGGGTGTTGACGAGGGAGCGGGTGGCGTTGACGGCCCTGCCGATCAGGGCGGCGCGCTTCAGGGCGGCGTCGAGTTCCGTCTGGTCAGCCACGTCGGTGAAGACGATGGCCTTGGAGACCGGATCCTTCAGGCCGTCCTTCGCGGACCGGAACTCGGTGAAGGAATAGGCGCCCAGCGCGGCGCCTTCGGCGACGGCCGCGACGTCGGCCACTGACGCCGTCGGGAAGGCCAGGGCAACCGTGCCCAGCCCGGCCAGCTGGCGGACGGCGGAACCGGCGGCGCGGCGGAGGGCCTCGCCCGTGGGTGCCGTGCCGGCCGCGACCTTGCCGACACCGGCGAGGACGAGGATGCCGGCGCCTGTCTCGGGGAGGCCGGGCAGGCGGACGATCTGGTCTGCGGCACCGGTCACCCCGAGTGACTTGAGGGAATCGGTGAGGGCCTCGGCGGACTTCGCGGCCAACGGGTTGTCCAGGAGGACCGGCCCGTCCGTACCCTGCCCCACGCCGATGACCACTGCGTCGCTGGGGCTCTTTTTCAGGTCCCGGGAGAGGGTACTAAGGTTGATTTCCGTATTCTTGACCACAGGGATGAGTCCTCAATTCTCGAAGATCGGTACGGGCAGGGGTGCATGTTCGGCGCTCTGCCATGGAAGACCGGATGACGGCCCTTCCGGATGCCATCCGGGGAGGTGCAAGGCCGCCTGGCAGGCCAGTTCCGATCGTAGCCCTTGGGTGCGCCGGCGGAAGAATCTTCTGAGAGGTGCGCCACAGCCCCACTCGGAATGCCCGGCTGCCTGCCCGCGTTGTAATTGATGTCCACCCGCATCCATGAAAGGAACATGCCGTGCTTGAACGGATCTCCGGCTCCCTGCTGGACCCTGACGCGCTCTATGCGAGCAACATCGAGCTGTTCCACAGCCCTGAACTCCGTGGGCTGAATCTGGTGATGGGCTTTACCGGATTCGCCGATGCCGGGCACGTGGTAAAGCAGATCAACGCCGAGCTGCTGGACTCCCTCGATGCCCAGCCTGTTGCTGTTTTCGACGCCGACCAGCTGATCGATTACCGGTCCCGCAGGCCGCACCTCACCTTTGTGGAGGACCACCTCCAGGACTACCAGGAACCGCGGCTGGCGCTTTACCGGCTGGTTGACGGCCTGGGCAAGCCCTTCCTGCTTCTGGCCGGGTTCGAGCCGGACCTCCAGTGGGAGCGTTTTGCCCGTGCCGTCGTCGGGATCGTGGAGAAGCTGGACGTCAACCTGGTGACCTGGATCCATTCCATTCCCATGCCGGTCCCGCACACGCGGCCCATCGGCGTCACAGTGCACGGCAACAGGCCCGAGCTGATCGAGGGAATCTCCGTCTGGAAGCCCACCGTGGAAGTTCCGGCCGCCGTGGGGCACATCCTGGAACTCCGGCTGGTGGAAGCCGGGCGGAACGTTGCCGGCTACGTCATCCACGTCCCGCATTACCTGGCGGAAGCGGAGTATCCTGCTGCGGCGGTGGCCGGACTTGAGTACCTCGGCGCAGCCACATCCCTCATGCTGCCCACGGACCGGCTGCGCGAGGCGGGCCGGGAAGTCACGCGCCAGATTGCCGAGCAGATCGACGCGTCCGACGAGGTCCAGCAGGTGGTGTCCCGGCTGGAGACCCGCTACGACGAAAAGGCAGACGGCATTGTGCGCCGCTCGCTGCTCGCCGACGAAAACGACGAGCTGCCCGACGCCGATGTGCTGGGCGCCGCCGTCGAGGCCTACCTTGCCCGGGAGAACCCCGCGCAGTAGGTTTCGGGGCGGCAACCGGCACGCAGCGGCCAGGGTGCCGCCGGGCATGCGGGCATAATGAAGGCGTGACTGCACCCCGAGCATGGCTGATCTGGACCGTCGGAATCTTCGGGTACCTGGTGGCCGTGTCACAGCGCACGTCCTTCGGCGTGGTGGGGCTAGAGGCCACGGAGCGGTTCAATGCCACGGCGTCCGCCATCTCCTTCTTTACCGTCCTGCAGCTCCTGGTCTACGCCGCGCTGCAGATTCCCGTGGGACTCCTGGTGGACAGGTTCGGCTCGCGGGCAATGATCGCCGGCGGCGCCGTCCTCATGGGGCTGGGCCAGCTGCAGCTTGCCTTCGCCGACAGCATCCCGGGCGGGATCCTGGGCAGGGTCCTGGTGGGTGCCGGCGACGCCATGACATTCATTTCGGTGATCCGCCTGATCCCGCTGTGGTTTGCCCCGGCGCGGGTTCCTTTGGTCACCCAGCTGACGGGCATGACCGGGCAGCTGGGCCAGCTGGTGAGCGTCATCCCGTTCGCTTTCGTCCTGCATGCGGCCGGCTGGACCCCGGCCTTCCTGATGCTGGCTGGGCTGTCCGCCCTGGCAGTGGTCCTGGTGGTGGTGCTCCTGAAGGACGTCCCGCCGGGGACGGAGCGGCCGCAGGCGCAGCAGGGGCTCAAGGCCACCGGTATTTCCCTGGCCCGGGCATGGCGCCAGCCCGGAACAAGGCTGGGGATGTGGAGCCACTTCACCATCCAATTCAGCGGCACGGTGTTCGCCATGACCTGGGGCTACCCGTTCCTCATCTCCGGCCAGGGCCTGGAAGCCGGCACGGTGGCGGGGCTGATGGGTCTTTACGTTGCCGCCGGGATGGCCGTGGGCCCGTTCATCGGCCGCTTCGTGTCGCGGCATCCCCTCCGCCGCTCCACCATGGTCCTGCTGATCGCAGCCACCACCGCCGCCGCCTGGGCTGCGGTCCTGCTGACGCCCGGGCGTGCCCCGCTATGGTTGCTCGCCGCCCTGGTGGTCGCGCTGGCCATTGGCGGCCCGGGCTCCATGATCGGCTTCGACTTCGCCCGCACCTTCAACCCGGCCCATCGGATCGGAACCGCCACCGGCATAGTGAACGTGGGCGGATTCATCGCTGCGCTGGTTGCCATCTACCTGATCGGGCTTGTCCTGGACGTCCTGTACGCCAGCGGCTTCTCCAACGGCGTCCTGTACGGGCTGGACCCGTTCCGCATCGCCCTGAGCGTCCAATTCCTGCTGCTGGGATTCGGGGCCACAGCCACGTTGGTGTGCCGGCGCAAGGTCCGCCGGCAGATGGCAGCCCAGGGCGTGGTGGTTCCACCACTGCGCACAGCCCTGGCCCGGCAGCGGCGCGAGAACCTCGCCCGGCGCCGGCAGACGTCTCCCCCAGGCAACGGCGACTAGTCCTCCACCGGCGGGACTACCCACATAGGGAAAATTCCTGCTGAAGCACCTGCACTCCCGGGCGAATGCTGGAGCCATGACAGCTCCTGAACAACTCAGAATCACCGGACCCCAGGATGTCCTCGGGTTCATACCCCATTCCCTGGGCTACTGGCCCAAAGCCAGCCTCGTGGTCATCACCATGCACGGCAAGAGTCTCGGGGCCACGCTCCGGCTGGACCTGCCGGCAGGTCCGGTCCTGGCCGCTCCCGGCACATATCTCCTAATGGTCCGCGGTTACCTGGAGGCTGACACGGAGGCGGACGGCGCGCTGGTGGCCGTCTTTACCGGCGGCGCCGCAGCCTCGGCGGCGGCCACCTACGGCCACTTTCTTGCGGAACTGGACTCCATGCTCCAGGGCACGATGCCTGTGCGGGAGGCCTGGTATGTCGGCACCGATTACTGGCGGGAAGCGTACTGCGACGATGCCACGTGCTGCCCCGTGCCCGGCAGGCCCCTCCAGGAGATCCTGGACAGCCCGCTGAACGCGGAAATGGTGTACCGCGGCAGCAGCGTGGGGCCCGCCCCCGGGCCGCAATCCGCCCCGGCACAATCTGCCACTGCCCGGACCGTTCCAAGCCTGCACCGCGAGGCTGTCCTCGAAGCCGAGGCAGGGTGGGCTGAAGAACTCGACTTCCGCCGGGGGAGCAGGGCGCAGCTTCTGGCGGTCCTGGACCTGTGGGAGGCCGTGCTCGCCAGGCCGAAGGGGGAACCGTGGCTTCCGGAGGTGGAACGCGACGCGTTCCTGCGGGCATCCTTGCTGACCCCGGGCTGGCGGGATGCGGTCCTGGTGATGGCAGCTGCAGGGAAGGATGCAGCCGAAACGGGTGCCGCCCTTTTCGGCATCGTCGGGGACGGCGCCGGTTCCCACCCGGTGTCTCCGGCAATCCCGTGTCCCGCTGCGAAGCCCCAGCCACTTCAGGCGAAGGGCCCGAATCCGGGCTACGCCGACGTACTGATGGGTATCCGGCCTGATGTGCCGGACTGGGCCGGGCTCAACGCGCTGGACGTGGTCCTCGAACACCTCGCGGCGGTTGGCGGGCCTGCCGCCGCCGCGTCGCTGACGCTTCGCGGATGGATCTCCTGGTGCCGCGGTCGGGGGTCTTACGCCGCCGCGCATTTTGCGTCCGCCTTGGAGATCCAGCCGGGGTACCGCCTGGCCGAGCTCCTTCTTGAACTGGTGGGCCGGGGAGCAATTTGCGGCTGGGCCGGACGGAAAGAAGCGGCCTGGCAAAAATTCTGAACAGGCACTGCAGCCTGGAAGCGGGCAGCAAGCAGCGGCTGTGTACGCGGACGGACGGCATCTGGCGGTGCATGGGCAGCGGAGTGGGAACGCGCGGCGGTGATTAGGTCATTGGAGAGGCCCGATCCGGGGAAAACATGAGACAATGGATGCCGAGACCCGGTTGGGTCCGTGTATCGAGTGCCTGTGGATGTGCCCTCCGGGGAACATTGCAGCGGCTTCGGCAGTTGTCTTAAGTGACTCTGCCGGCCGTGGTGGCGCTTGGTTTTCACCACGGACTTGACAGGGTCATAGTGGTGTTGCCCGTATGGCGATTCCACAGACCACCGCTAGAAAGGTTTTCTGTGACCCCGTCTTCCACGAAGAAGGACCCCGCCGCCCAGGACGATTTGTCCGCCGAGGACAAGCAGGTTGCGACCGGCGCCAAGCGGGCAGCCACCAAGGCATCTGCCGGCGCGGACGGCAAGCGCGAGCCGAAGAAGCGCGGGCCCAAGCCCGGCGCCAAGGCGGCGGCCGAGGCCGCGAACAAGGCTTCCGCCGGTGACGTTGACCCTGACGAGGCAGAGGTCGAGGACCTCGACGACATCATCCTCGAGGGACCGGAAGCGGTTGAGGACGCCGACGCCGATGTTGAGGCCGATCCTGCCAAGGCCGTTGCCGGCAGCGGCAAGGGCTTCGTCTACTCTGATGCCGATGACGACGACGCCCCGGTGCAGCAGGTCATGTCCGCGGGTGCCACCGCGGACCCCGTCAAGGACTACCTCAAGCAGATCGGAAAGGTCGCCCTGCTCAACGCCGAGCAGGAAGTGGACCTTGCGCTCCGCATCGAGGCCGGACTGTTCGCCGAAGAGAAGATTGCCGCCGACGACGGCTCCATGGACCCGAAGTACAAGCGGGAACTGGAATTCATCATCCACGACGGCAAGCGCGCCAAGAACCACCTGCTGGAGGCCAACCTCCGCCTCGTGGTGTCGCTCGCCAAACGCTACACCGGCCGCGGCATGCTCTTCCTGGACCTCATCCAGGAAGGCAACCTGGGCCTGATCCGTGCAGTCGAGAAGTTCGACTACACCAAGGGCTTCAAATTTTCCACCTACGCCACCTGGTGGATCCGGCAGGCCATCACCCGCGCCATGGCGGACCAGGCCCGCACCATCCGCATCCCGGTCCACATGGTTGAAGTCATCAACAAGCTGGCCCGCGTCCAGCGCCAGATGCTCCAGGACCTGGGCCGCGAACCCACGCCCGAAGAGCTGGCACTCGAACTGGACATGACCCCTGAAAAGGTCGTGGAGGTCCAGAAGTACGGCCGCGAGCCCATTTCCCTCCACACCCCGCTGGGCGAGGACGGTGACTCCGAGTTCGGCGACCTGATCGAGGACTCGGAAGCCGTGGTTCCGGCCGACGCCGTGAGCTTCACGCTCCTGCAGGAGCAGCTGCACTCCGTACTGGACACCCTGTCCGAGCGCGAAGCCGGCGTCGTGGCGATGCGGTTCGGCCTCACCGACGGGCAGCCGAAGACTTTAGACGAAATCGGCAAGGTCTACGGCGTCACGCGTGAGCGCATCCGCCAGATCGAATCGAAGACCATGTCCAAGCTCCGCCACCCCTCCCGGTCGCAGGTGCTCCGGGACTACCTGGACTAGGCCACAGCAGGGCAAAGCGGGCCATTCCCGCCCGGGAACGGAAATTTCCCAGGCGCGGAATGGCCCGCGTTGCTGCTTAAAGGACCTGCCAGTGCTGCGCCGGGACGCGGCGCGCAGAAGATGCTGGTGACAGCGGACGCGGGTCTAAAAACGGGTTAAAAGAGGAACGGGACCCCTCCGGCCGGAGGAATCCCATTCCCTCGATAAGTCTCGGTGCAACTAGTCGACTTCTACGGCAGCCTTCTCATGAAGCTTGGCCGTCTCATCGTGCCAGTCGGAGCTCAACGGCTTCAGGGTAGCCTCGACCGCACGGGCGTGGTGGGCGCAGAACAGCAGCTCACCGCCGGAGGACTCGAGTACAACCCGGACATATGCCTGGGCTCCGCAACGATCGCACCGGTCGAGGGCGTTGAGCGTGCGGTCCGCCACTGCTGTTGTCATATCGGCCTCCTTAGTAGATCAGTACGTCTATATAACCAGTATTCGTAACAAAACCATCGCAAGGATGGGGCAAGTTCGCTGTGCGCGTATCCGCAAGGTTCAGTCAAGATTCACCACGGAAGGCCGAGCGGTGGGTCAGTGGTGCGCTGCACAGGCCCCTCCGCAGTGTGGCAGCCAGCCGTCCGGGCCGGGGCCGACTACCCTAGAGGGAGCGCTTTCAGCGCCCGCTTTACCTGAAGGAGTTCAACACCAGTGGCACCAAGTTCTGACTACACTGCCCGGCACCTGTCTGTGCTGGAGGGCCTGGAAGCCGTCCGCAAGCGCCCCGGCATGTACATCGGTTCCACCGACTCCCGCGGCCTCATGCACTGCCTCTGGGAGATCATCGACAACTCCGTGGATGAAGCGCTGGCAGGGTTCGGCCATGACATCAGGATCATCCTGCACGCGGACAACTCGGTGGAAATCCATGACGACGGCCGCGGCATCCCCATCGACAAGGAACCGAAGACCGGACTCACCGGCGTCGAGGTAGTGTTCACCAAGCTGCACGCTGGCGGCAAGTTCGGCGGCGGCTCCTACACGGCCTCGGGCGGCCTGCACGGTGTGGGCGCATCGGTGGTCAACGCCCTCTCCTCACGGCTGGACGTAGAGGTGGACCGCGGGGGCAAGACCTACAAGATGTCCTTCCGCCGGGGCGAGCCTGGCCGGTTCCAGGACACGGGTTCCCGGGTTGACCCGGCCGCGCCCTTCACTCCGTTCGTGGAAGACTCTGTCCTTGACGTTGTGGGGAAAGCCAAGCGCGGCGTCACCGGCACCAGAATCCGGTACTGGGCGGACCGGCAGATCTTCACCCCGGACGCAAAGTTTTCGTACGACGAGCTGGTGGCCCGCGCCCGGCAAACGTCCTTCCTGGTTCCCGGGCTCAAGCTCACGGTCCGTGATGAGCGCAGGATCGCCGGAACCCCGGGGGCGGCCGGACCGCACGAGGAAGTGTTCCACCACGACGGCGGCATCTCCGAGTTCGTCGACTTCCTGGCGGCCGACCCCGCCGTCACCGACGTGTGGCGGCTCCACGGTGCGGGCAAGTTCAAGGAAACCGTCCCGGTCCTGGACGAGCGCGGGCACAGCCAGCTGGCCGAGGTGGAGCGGGACTGTGAAGTGGACGTTGCCCTGCGCTGGGGGATTGGCTATGACAGCACCGTCCGCAGCTTCGTGAACATCATCTCCACGCCCAAAGGCGGCACGCACCAGTCCGGCTTCGAGCAGGCCCTGGTGAAGACCTTCCGGAAGGCAGTGGAAAACAACGCCCGCAAGCTCAAGGCCGGCAACGACAAGATCGAGAAGGATGACATCTTCGCCGGCCTCACAGCCGTTCTGACGGTCCGGCTGGCCGAACCACAGTTTGAGGGGCAGACCAAGGAAATCCTGGGCACCTCCGCGGTCCGCGCCATCGTTGCCAAGGTGGTGGAGCGCGAAATCAACGCCAAGCTCACCTCCTCGAACCGGAACGACAAAGCGCAGACGGCGCTGCTGCTTGAGAAGATCGTCAACGAGATGAAGTCGCGCATCTCGGCGCGCGTGCACAAGGAAACCCAGCGGCGCAAGAACGCGCTGGAAACGTCCTCGATGCCCACCAAGCTTGCCGACTGCCGGACGGACGACGTCGAACGTTCCGAACTCTTCATCGTGGAAGGGGACTCGGCGCTGGGAACGGCCAAGCTCGCCCGGTCCTCCGACTTCCAGGCCCTGCTGCCCATCCGCGGCAAGATCCTGAACGTCCAGAAGGCCTCCGTGGGGGACATGCTCTCCAACGCCGAGTGCGCCGCGCTGATCCAGGTGGTGGGAGCCGGTTCAGGCCGCAGCTTCGACATCAGCGCCGCACGCTACGGCAAGGTCATCCTGATGACCGACGCCGACGTGGACGGCGCGCACATCCGCACCCTCCTGCTGACCCTGTTCTTCCGCTACATGCGGCCCATGATCGACGAGGGCAGGGTGTTTGCGGCCGTGCCGCCGCTGCACCGGGTGGAGGTGATCAACGCCGGCCAGAAGGCCAACGAGATGATCTACACCTATTCGGAGGCTGAGCTGCATGTGCTGCTGGCGCGCCTGGCCAAGGAAGGCAAGCGGTACAAGGAGCCCATCCAGCGGTATAAGGGCCTGGGCGAAATGGACGCGGAACAGCTGGCCGAGACCACCATGGACCCGCGGCACCGGACCCTGCGCAAGGTGGGCATCGAGAACGCCAAGCAGGCGGAGGAGATTTTCGACCTGCTGATGGGTTCGGACGTCTCCCCGCGCAAGGACTTCATCATCGCGGGCGCCGCCAGCCTGGACCGGGAGCGCATCGACGCCTGACCCGGCGGTGCCTGCCGCGGCGCTCCCCGGCGGAGCGTCCGACGGCGGGATGTTCAGCCGAGCAGGCCAGGAACCACCAGCAGGGCCGTGGGGAGGGCCAGCAGGAGAACGCAACCGGTCAGCACCAGGCTGCGCACGGCGCCCGGCAGCTGGGGCTGCGGCGACAGCAGCCGGCTGACCCGCGAAGCGGTGGTCCGCGCTGAATCCGACGCCAGGACGCCATTTCCGGGGTCCAGCCCGGCCAGGGCCGCCGTGGAGGAAGCCGGAGCGAGCTCGGACCCGGCACCCTGCGCCGAACCGCTGGCAACAATGGCAATGGCCTTGATCAGGGTGGCTTTGCTTTCGCTCTTGAGGGCGACGTCGTCCGCAAGCATCTCAATCAGGGAGTTGACGGACTCCTGGGCCAGCCGGGTGGTGGGGAGCCAGGGCAGGGCCTGCCTCCAGGCCGCAAAGGCCCACAGGAGCAGGTGGTGCCGCTGACTGAGATGGGCGTTCTCGTGGATCAGGACGGCCCGCAGCTCGGCCGGCTCCAGGGCGGCCATCAATCCGTCCGACAATACGGTCACCGAGCGGGCGCCGCCGGGCAGGCAATAGGCCACAGGGGAGTCGTGACTGATGACCAGGGTCGCGGCGTCCTGCCCTGAGGGGGAGGCCAGCAGGGCCAGCAGTTCCCGGTGGCGCCGGCGCTGCCGCTCAATCTTGTAGTACGTGAGCAGCAGGGTGAAGACCAGGTGGGCCGTGAGCAGTGCGGCCGCTGACAAAGCGAAGATGTGCCAGAATCCCAGGGCCGTGGTGGGCGCGTTGAAGAACACCATCGCGGCCAGTGCCCGGAGCCCGGCGATCAGGTTGTCGCCGATCGGTTCGAGCCCGTAGACCAGCATGGCCCCGATCATGGAGAGCCCGCCGGCGAGGGCGATCGCCTGCCAGAGAAGCATGGCCGTGAACGGGGAGCGCGCGGGCCACTGTGCGCGCGACAGGAGGATGGGTACCGGCCAGGCCAGTATTACCGCCAGGACCGCCAGCAGGTACGAGGCCCAGAACATGGTTGGCTAGAGGTGGCCAAGCAGTTTGCGCAGTGTTTCGGCTTCACCTTCGGATACGGAGCCAATGAAGCGTGCCAGCACGGCTTCGCGGTCCGGAGCCGAGCCCAGGACTTCATGCATGAGCTCCGCGGTGTGCTCGGCACGGCTGGAGACGGCCTGGTAGCGGTGCGGCCGGGTGCCGCGTTCACGCTCCACCAGCCCCTTCTTTTCCAGCCGGGACAGCACCGTGAGCACGGTGGTGACGGCAAGTTCCTTGCCTTCGTGCGCGGAACCGCCCTGCCCTGCGGACGTGCGGGCCAGCTGGTCCCGCAGGGTGTTCGCCGTAGCAGCTTCCTGGCCCGCCCAGAGCAGATCCATTACTGCCCGTTCCAGTTCACCAAGACTAGCCATCGCACTCTTCCTTTGTTTCCCCGCACCGTGCGCCCTGCTGGCGCCGGTGACTGCACGCGGTTTCTTCAACTACACCTATAAATCTACCCCGAACCGTCGCTACTTTCTACGTTGAGTAGAACAGTGTGGCGTGGCGCACGGTTGGCTTTCGCAGCGCGAGGCGCGCGTGTTTACAGCGCTCCAGCGTTGTTCTACACTCGGTAGAAGTTAGAGTTCTACGAAACGTAGAAAAGTGCATCTGCTCACAGTAGGGACTGCCTTGGACGCCTTGGAAATCGCACGCTGGCAATTCGGTATCACCACGGTCTACCACTTCATGATGGTCCCGCTGACCATTGGCCTGGGCCTGGTAGTGGCCATCATCCAGACCGTCTGGCACCGCACCGGCAAGCCGGAGTACCTGCGCATGACCAAGTTCTGGGGCAAGCTGTTCCTCATCAACTTCATCATGGGCGTGGCCACCGGCATCGTGCAGGAATTCCAGTTCGGCATGGCCTGGAGCGAATACAGCCGCTTCGTCGGCGACGTCTTCGGAGCCCCGCTGGCCCTCGAAGCCCTCCTGGCCTTCTTCGTCGAATCCACCTTCCTGGGACTGTGGATCTTCGGCTGGAAGCAGCTCAAGCCCGCCATCCACCTGGCCTGCCTGTGGATCGCCGTGGTTGGCTCCGTGTTCTCCGCCTACTTCATCATCGTGGCCAACAGTTGGATGCAGCACCCCGTGGGCGTGGAAATGGTGGACGGCCGGCCGGTCATGACCGACGCTTGGGCTGTCTTCACCAACAACACCGCGCTGGTGGCCGTGCCGCACACCCTCTTCGGCGCCCTGGCTGTGGCCGGCGGCTTCCTGCTCGGCATTGCCTGGTACCACCTCTGGCGCAGGCGGCGCGACGGCGTCGACACCGTGGGTGCCGGCGGCAAGGTCATCCCGGGGGAGTCCACAACCATCCCCGGCCGCGACCGCGCAGACCACACGGTCTGGATCCGGTCCCTGCGCATCGGCGCCGTGGTGGCCATGATCTCCTTCGCCGGCACCGCCCTCACCGGCGACCTCCAGGGCAAGCTCATGTTCGAACAGCAGCCCATGAAGATGGCGGCAGCGGAGGCGGCCTGCCACGACGGCACCGGCTTCTCCGTCCTGAGCATCGGCAACCTCGGCTCCCAGGACTGCGATGACATTGTGGCCCTGATCGAAGTGCCCGGCATCCTCTCCTACCTTGCCAAGGGTGACTTCACCACCGAGGTCAAGGGCGTCAACACCCTGCTCCCCGAGTACCAGGCCAACTACGGCACCCACCTGCCGGACAACCCCATCTACGGCGAACGTGCCGGCCAGGAAATCGACTACCTGCCGGTCATGGAAGTCACCTACTGGGGCTTCCGCATGATGATCGGCTTCGGCGGACTCGCGGCCCTGGCAGCCCTCGTGGCTCTGTGGCTCACCCGCAGCGGCACCGTGCCCTCGTCACCGTGGCTCATGCGGCTTGCGGTCATGGGCATCATGGCCCCCTTCGGCGCCAACGCGGCCGGCTGGATCTTCACCGAGATGGGCCGTCAGCCGTTCGTGGTTGCCCCCAACCCGGATCCCAACGGCATCGACCAGGTGTTCATGTTCACCGCGGCAGCAGTCTCCCCGGGCGTCTCGGCCGGGGAACTGCTGGCCTCGCTCATCACCCTGACCGCTGTGTACGCCGTCCTGCTGGTGGTGGAGGTGAAGCTGCTGGTCAAGTACATCCGCGGCGGCGTGGTCTCCGCCATGCCGGAGCTCGCGCACGTCCCGGCGGACGAAAACGAGGACGCCACCCCAGGCCCCGGCGGACCGGGCAGCGCCAAACCCGCTGACGACGTCCTGGCCTTCGCCTACTAGCCGCAGCCGAACACAAAGCAGAGGAAACGAACTATGGAACTGCTGCCGACCATCTGGTTCATCGCCATCGCGGTGCTGTGGACCGGCTACCTCTTCCTCGAGGGCTTCGACCTGGGCGTGGGAATGCTGATGAAGGCCTTCGCCCGGAACAACACCGAACGCCGCGTGCTCCTGAACACCATCGGGCCGGTCTGGGACGGCAACGAGGTCTGGCTCCTCACGGCCGGCGGTGCCACGTTCGCCGCTTTCCCGCTCTGGTACGCCTCCCTGTTCTCCGCCCTCTACCTGCCGCTGCTGGTGGTCCTGGTGGCCCTGATCTTCCGTGCGGTGGCCTTCGAATACCGCGGCAAGGTGGACACTGACCGCTGGCGGGCCCGGTGGGACTGGGCCATCGCCCTGGGATCCTTCTTCGCTGCCTTCGGCGTCGGCGCCGCCCTGGCCCTGACCACCACCGGACTGCCCCTGAACGCGAACGGCGACCGTGAGGGCGGCCCCTTCGCCTGGTTCAGCGGCTACGCGGTCCTGGGCGGGCTCGCAGTGGTGGGCTTCTCACTGGTCCACGCCCTCGCGTTCCTTGCGCTGAAGACCGACGGCGAGGTCCGGCACCGTGCCCGGCAGTGGTTCATCCGGCTGCTGCCGGTCCTGCTCCTGCCCATTACGGCCTGGGCGCTCAGCATCCAGTTCCTGGACGGAAAACCGTGGACCTGGGCAGCGGTCCTGCTCGCCGTCGCAGCCGCCGCCGCGGCCTGGCTGCTGTCCCGCTCCGGAGCCGAAGGCAAAGCGTTCCTGGCGCTCGGCGTGTTCCTGGTGCTCGGAACGGCATCCATCTTCGGCGCGGTGTTTCCCGTGGTCCTGCCGTCCACCCTGCACCGGGCCTTCGACCTCACCATTTCAAACGCCTCTTCATCGGACTACACTCTGGGCCTTATGAGCATCGTCGCCGCGTTCGGCCTGCCCCTGGTGATTGCCTACCAGGCCTGGACCTACTGGGTGTTCCGCCGCCGGGTCAGCGCCGCGTCCATCCCGGAGGCCCACAGCTTCCTGCCGGCAGTGGCCGCCAGGGCGTTCACCACGAAGGGCTGACGTGCGGCCAACGTTCCCCGCCGGTCCCGCCACCCGCTCCGCCCTCTACTGGCTCGGGCTCCTGGCAGCGCTCAAGGCGCTGTCGCTGGTCCTGATCGGCCAGGCCGTGGCTTCCGCGCTGGCGGGGTTGGCCGCAGCGGAACCGGACTGGGCCGGGCAGATGATCCCGGGGCTGGCCGGCGTGGTCCTGCGCTCGCTCACTGCGTGGGGGCAGGCCGTTGCTGCCCGCCGGGCCGCCCTGGGCATCAAGGAGGAACTGCGGTCCGGGCTGCTCGAACGGGCACTGCGGAACGGTACCCGGGGCACCGGTCCGGCGGACGGGGGCCTGGCGGTGTTGGCCACCCGGGGACTGGACGCGCTGGACAGCTACTACACCCAGTTCCTGCCTGCCCTGGTGAACTGCGCCGCCATCCCGCTGCTGCTGGGCGCCCGGATTCTCTTTGCCGACTGGGTCAGCGCCGTGGTGATCGTCCTCACCGTGCCGCTGGTGCCGCTCTTCATGGTGCTGATCGGCCGGTACACCGAGGACAAGGTGCGCGAGGCGCAGTCCGCGCTGGCCCGGCTCTCGGCCCACATGCTGGAGCTGGCCAAGGGACTGCCGGTGCTGGTGGGGCTGGGACGCGCGTCCGCCCAGCGCAGGGCACTGGAGGAGATTTCCGAGGAGTACCGGTTCCGGACCATGGGTACCCTGCGGACGGCCTTCATGTCCGCCCTGGCCCTGGAGCTGATCGCCACCATTTCCGTTGCTGTCGTGGCGGTGTTCATCGGCGTGCGGCTGGTGCACGGCGACATGCCGCTTGAGGCCGGGCTGCTGGCGCTGATCCTCGCCCCGGACTGCTATCTTCCGCTGCGTGAACTGGGTACCGCCCACCATGCCAGCGATGACGGCCGCGTGGCGCTCGCAGAGGTGACGGCCGTGACCGAGGCACCTGAGCCCCGGCCGCTTGCCGCCGTGCGGGCAGGACGGCCGGGCGCCCCCATTACCGTCTCCGCGCTCACTGTCACCTTCGGCGGAAGGTCCCGGGCCGCCGTCGGACCGCTCAGCTTCGAGGCGCCGCAGAGCCGGATCACCGCCCTGGGCGGGCCCAGCGGCGCGGGGAAGAGCACCATCCTGGGTGTCCTGGCCGGGACCATCGGCGACGGCGGCGGCACGTCCGTCACCGGTTCCGTCAAAGGCCTGGACCGTGCCGCGGTGGCCTGGGTCCCGCAGCATCCTGTGTTGGTGGCCGACACCGTTATGGACGAGGTGCTGCTCTACCTGTCCGCCCACGCCCGGTATTCGCGGGACCGGGCGCTGACAGTGGATGTTGCCAGGTCCTGTCTGGTGCGGGCCGCGGCGGGGCACCTGGCCGCTAAACACCCCGCTGAGCTGAGCCCAGGCGAATTGCGCAGGGTTGCCCTGGCCCGCGGGCTGGCCCGGATCGAGGCAGGCGCCGCGGTCCTGCTGCTCGATGAACCCACTGCGCACCTCGACGACGAGTCGGCACTGGCGGTGGAGGATGCCATCCGCAGGCTGCGGGGCCAGGTCACGGTGATCCTGGTGGCGCACAATGACCGTACCCGCGCCCTCGCGGACCACCTGGTCCCTGTAGGCGGCACAGTCCCGGACGTTCCGGCAGCAGGGGACCCGGGCCCGCAACCGCTGCCCGCTACCCGCGGTTCCGCCGGCGATGCCACCCTGATTGCACCCGCCGGATCACGTGGCGGACCGGCAGGACCCGGCCCCCGCGCCCGGGAGGTCAGTACAGGCGGGCAGCGGCGGGCGCCCGTCCGGCTCGTGGCGGCACTGCTGGCGCCGGTACAGGGCAAGTTCGGCGGCGCGGCCGCGGTGGGCACGCTGGCGGCGGTCTTCGCCGTCGCCCTGTCCGGACTCTCCGGCTGGCTGATCATCCGGGCCAGCGAGCAGCCGCCCATCCTGTACCTGCTCTCAGCCATCGTGGGTGTCCGGTTCTTCGGCATCGGCCGTGCCGTGTTCCGGTACTGGGAGCGGCTGCTCCTGCACGACGCCGTGTTCGCGGCCCTCACCAGGCTCCGGGGCCGGCTGTGGGAGTCGCTGAGCCGCCGGGCACTGGCACTCCGCCGCCTGCTGCAGGGCGGCAACGTGCTGGGAACGGTGATTGACGACGTCGACACCATCCGTGACCTGCTTCCCCGCGTGGTCCTGCCGCCGGTTACCGCAGTGGCTGTGTCCGTGCTCGCGCTGGCCGCCACCTGGCTGCTGGTGCCGTCCGCGCTGCCTGCCGTGATCGCTGCCGCCCTTGCCAGCCTGATGCTCGCCCCGGCGGTTGCCCTGTGGGGCGACCGGAAGTCGGCTACGGCGGAGCAGATCCTGCGCTCCGGCGTGCTGCGCCGCATTTCGGCGGCACTGGACGCCCGCGCGGAACTCCATGCCAACAGCGTGGCGCCCCTGGTCCTGGAGGACCTGCAACGGCAGGACGCCAACGCCACTGCGGCGTCCCGGCGATCCGCCTGGGCGGACGGGCTGGGCCACGCTGTCACGACGGCCGCCTGCTGTGCCGCTGCCCTCGCGGCCGCCTGGCTCGCCGCCCCGGCCGTGTTCGATGGCCGGATAGCGCCGGCAACCGCGGCGGTGGTGGTCCTGCTCCTCCTCGCGCTGGTGGAACCCTACGCAGCCACGACGACGGCGGTACGCCAGTTCCCGGCGCTGCGGACAGTCCTGCAGCGGGTGGAGGAATCCGGCGCGCTGGCAGCCCTGGACCCGGCCGCGGACGATTCCGACGGGCTCCACGCGGTGCCGGCCCGCACCGGAAACCGTCCCGGCGTCGAACTGGACAACCTCGCCGCCGCATGGCCGGGCGGCAGGCCCGTATTCACGGGCCTCAATGCCGTTGCCGAACCGGGGCGCTGGCTCGCCGTCACAGGTCCCTCGGGGTCCGGGAAATCGACCCTGCTCTCGGTCCTGCTGGGATTCCTCCCTGCGGCGGCGGGCGAGGCACGCGTGACGGGCCGGGCCGCGTGGTGCCCCCAGGAGGCACACCTCTTCGACTCGACCATCCGCGGCAACCTGCTGCTGGGACGCCCCGCGGACCACAGCGGGGCCGGCATGGAGGCGGAGATGGGCGCCGTCATCCGGGCCGTGGGTTTGACCAGCCTCATGGAGCGCCTGCCCGACGGCCTCGATACCCGGATCGGCCCCGGCGGCGCGTTCCTCAGCGGGGGAGAGCGCCAGCGCCTCGCCGTGGCCCGGACCCTGATGACGGGGGCGGAAGTGATCCTCCTGGACGAGCCCACAGCACACCTCGATGCCGGGTCCGCCCGCCACATGCTGGCAGACCTGCGGCACGGGCTGCGCGGCCGCACGGTGGTGCTGGTGACGCACAACCCGGCCGATATCCAGCCGGAAGATGCCCGGCTCGTCCTGCGCGCGGCGCCGGACGACGAAGACGCCCTGGTGGCTTCCCGAAGGGGAGCAAACGCAGGAAACGCTTAGCCGTCCACGTCGTGGAGGTGATGGACGGCGTCGTGCAGGAAGTACTGGGCGAGCGTCAGGACGGTGAACTCGGAGCCGTTGCTGCGCAGCCCTTTCCTGCCCCACTCCGATTCCCGGACGCCGGCGAACGACTCGGCCACCTGGTTGCCCTCGGCCGCGAGTTCGGCACTGACCACCGCGGGGTCCGCGTTGGCGTAATCCTTCTCGATGGCCGTCCGGTCCTGGTCCCAGTTCTCGAACCGGGCCTCGTCCGATTCGAGCATGAGGTTCAGCCGCTGGTCGAACAGGCTGAAGACGTCCCGGACGTGGCAGGCGTACTCCAGCGCCGACCAGGTGTGGTCATTCGGCCGCTCCGCCGCATCGGGCCGACGTAGCACCGCCCGCCACCGAGGCAGCATGTTCGCAATGGTCCCGGGGACCGTTGACGGCGTGGCGGTGGAGGCGTCAAAGGCGCATTCCGGGCAGGGACGCGTCAGGACCCAGGTCCAGTCCTTTTCATCAGGAACGATAGGCATGGCAGCAGTCTAGGCGGGATCTGGCCATGCCATCGCAGGACCCACGGCTTCCACCGGCTGGGACAGCGGCACGCCCGAGCCGTCGCGCCGGCCGTGCTCCTGCGGCAGGGACCTGGCCACACCCGCCGCGGAGGACGCCTTTGCCGGGCCATGGCCGGCCCACGCGAGCAGCAGCGTGTCCTCGCCCTTCAGGAACCGGTGCGCCCGGACGCCGGCGGTAGCACGCCCCTTGGCAGGGTACTCCGAGAAAGCCGTCACCTTGGCGGTGCCGGGAGCGGTGCCCGGCAGGGCGCCGTTGCTGCCGGCAATGGTGACCACGACGGCGGCCTCGTCTTTGGGCTGCACCGCACCGAAGAAGAGCACGCGGTCGTCAGCGCCCAGTTTGATGCCGGTCATGCCGCCCGCCGTGCGGCCCTGGGGCCGGACGTTGGCTGCCGGGAATTTCAGCAGCTGTGCCTGGCGGGTGAGGAACACCAGTTCGGCGTCGTCAGCCCCGGCGGGTGCCACGCCCACCACGAAGTCCTTGTCCTTCAGGGCGATGACTTCCCAGTCCTCGCGGTTGAGCGGGTAGTCGGGCTGGACCCGCTTCACCACGCCCTGGGCGGTGCCGATGGCCAGGACCTCGTCCAGCGGGGCAAACGCCACCAGGGTTTCGCCCTTGACCAGGGTGAGGAAGTCCTTGGCCGGCACGCCGCCGGCGAGGTTGGGCACTCCTGACATGGCCGCGAGGACGGGCATGTCCATCACCTGCAGGCGCAGCATCCGCCCCTGGGAGGTGACGGCCGCGATTTCCCCGCGGGCCGACGTCTTCACAACGGAGGTGAACACGTCGTGCTTGCTCCGCGGCCCCGCCTCCGCCAGCGGCTCCTGATTGCTGGTGCGGCCGATCTGGCCTGAGGCGGTGAGGATGGCCCAGCAGGGATCGTCAGCGATCTCCAGGGCCAGCGGTGCGGGCTTGCCCTTCTTGCCGTTGGCGCCGGCCAGTTCGGCGGCGACCGTAGGGGACACGGCTTCCGATTCCAGCAGGACGGTGCGCCGCGGGGTGCCGTGCTGTTCGGCAATCTCGCCCAGTTCGTCGGACACCACACCGCGGAGCAGTTCCTCGGAGCCGAGGATGGCCTCCAGTTCCTCGATCTCGCGGCGCAGCTCCTCCTGCTCCTTCTCCAGCTCGATCCGTGAGTACTTGGTGAGTTGGCGGAGCCGCAGCTCCAGGATGTAGTTCGCCTGGACTTCGGAGAGGTCGTAGATGGACATCAGGCGGGCGCGCGCGGCGGCTGCCTCGTCCGAGGACCGGATGATCTGGATGACCTCATCGATGTCCACGATGGCGATGAGGAGGCCCTCCACCAGGTGCAGGCGGTCCTTCTTCTTGCCCAGCCGGAACACGGTCCGGCGCCGCACCACGTCAATCCGGTGGTTCACGTACACCCGCAGCAGGTCCACCAGGCCGAGCGTCTGCGGCTGGCCGTCCACCAGGGTGACGTTGTTGATGCCGAACGAGTCCTCCATCGGCGAGTACCGGTACAGCTGCTGCAGGACCGCGTTGGGGTTGAAGCCGTTCTTCAGCTCGATGACCAGGCGCAGGCCGTGCTTGCGGTCGGTGAGGTCAACGATGTCGCTGATGCCGGTCAGCTTCTTGGCGTTGACGGCGTCCTTGATCTTTTCGATCACCTTCTCCGGGCCCACCATGTAGGGGAGCTCGGTGACCACCAGTCCGGTGCGGCGCGCGGAGAGCTGTTCAACCTCCACCTTGGCGCGGGTCTTGAAGGAGCCGCGTCCGGTGGCGTAGGCGTCGCGGATGCCGTCCAGTCCAACAATCCGGCCACCGCTGGGCAGGTCCGGGCCCGGCACGAAGCGCATGATGTCATCCAGCGTGGCGTCCGGGTGGGCGATCAGGTGCCGGGCGGCGGAGATGACCTCCACCAGGTTGTGCGGTGCCATGTTGGTGGCCATGCCGACGGCGATGCCGGTAGCGCCGTTGACCAGCAGGTTGGGGAACGCCGCCGGCAGCACATCGGGCTGGGTCAGCTGGTTGTCGTAGTTGGGGACGAAGTCCACCACGTCTTCGTCGAGGTGGTCGGTGAGCGTGAGGGCGGCGGCAGCAAGCCTGGCCTCCGTATACCGCGGAGCCGCCGGGCCGTCGTCGAGCGAGCCGAAGTTGCCGTGCCCGTCGATCAGGGGCAGCCGGAGCGAGAAGTCCTGCGCCATGCGCACCATGGCGTCGTAGATGGCGGTATCGCCGTGCGGGTGCAGTTTGCCCATCACCTCGCCCACCACGCGGGCGCTCTTGACGTGGCCGCGGTCCGGGCGCAGGCCCATGTCGCTCATCATGTACAGGATGCGGCGCTGTACCGGCTTCAGCCCGTCGCGGGCATCGGGGAGCGCGCGGGAGTAGATGACGGAATAGGCGTACTCCAGGAAGGAACCCTCCATTTCGGAGGTCACATCGATATCCACGATGTTCTCCGTGTAGGGGGTGGTGTCCACGGGAGGGGCTGAACTTTGGCGGCGGGCCATGGGGTTGGTGAATCCTTCTGGGGGTTACTGTGCAGCTTTCCGGAGTGCTCCGGAAGTTTTTGGCTAGGCTAAGCCTATGGTGGATCAGCCCGGGGACGGCGAATATCCGGAACATTGGGAAGCCGATGTCGTCCTGCGCGACGGCGGAACAGCGCACCTGCGCCCCATCCATCCCTCGGATGCCGATGCGGTCCAGGCGTTCCATATGCGCCAGTCCCAGGATTCAATTTACATGCGGTTCTTCGCCTTCAAGGCCCGGCTGTCCAGCAAGGAGCTCAAACGCTTCACCGAGGTGGACTACAAGGACCGGGTGGCGTTCGTCATCACCAGCCGCGGGGAAATCATCGGAATCGGCCGCTACGACCGGCTGGATGATCCCGCGGAGGCGGAGGTCGCGTTCAACATCGCCGACGCGCACCAGGGCAGGGGGCTGGGCTCCATCCTGCTGGAACACCTTGCCGCGGCCGCGCACGAAAACGGGATCCGCCGGTTTACCGCCGAGGTGCTCCCGGAGAACCGCAAGATGCTGATGGTCTTCTCCGACGCCGGCTATGACGTCAAACGGCATTTCGACGACGGCGTGGTCAGCCTTGAGTTCAACATCGACCCCACCGAGAAATCCCGGGCCGTCATGGAATCCCGCGAGCACCGCGCGGAGGCGAGGAGCGTGCGCGACCTGCTGACGCCGACGTCCGTTGCCGTCATTGGTGCCAGCCGCAAATGGGGCACGGTGGGCTACCAGCTGCTCGAGCACATCATCGAAGGCAAGTACCCGGGGCCGGTCTACGCCATCAACCCCGAGGCCCTCGAACTGGCCGGCATGCTGTCCTATGGCAGCCTGTCCGAAGTCCCGGATCCGGTGCACCTGGCCGTCGTTGCGGTGCCCTACGAGGAAGTTCCGGGGGTCGTGGCCGACTGCGCTGCGGCGGGGGTGAAGGGCCTGGTGATTGCCTCGGCAGGTTTCGCGGACGACGGCGAACGCGGCCTCCAGCGGCAGCGGGACCTGGTGCGGCAGGCCCGGGCGAACGGGATGCGCGTCATTGGCCCGGCCTCACTGGGGATCGTGAACACGCACCCGGACGTCTCGCTCAACGCGTCGATGGCGCCCACACTGGCCCTGCGCGGCAGCCTCGGCCTCTTCAGCCAGTCCGCCGCCATCGGCGTCTCGCTCTACGCCGCGTCCAGCCGGCGCCGGCTGGGCCTGTCCACGTTCCTGTCCGCGGGAAACAGGGCGGACGTCTCCGGGAACGACATGATGCAGTACTGGGAGGACGACGCCGATACCTCCGCCGTCGGCCTCTACCTGGAATCCATCGGCAACCCGCGCAAGTTCTCGCGACTCGCCCGGCGGCTGGCCCGGACCAAACCGGTGATCGTGGCCAAATCGGACACCATGGGGCTGCGGCTTCCCCCGGGCCACGCCGTGCGCACAACCCAGGCGCCGGTGGGGGCACTGGATGCCATGCTGCGCCAGGCCGGCGTCATCAGGGTGGAGACCATCGAGCAGCTGGTGGACGTGGCGCAGGTTGTATCCGGCCAACCGCTTCCCGTCGGCCCGGGCATCGCCATCTTCAGCAACTCGCAGGCGCTGGGCAAAGTGGTGGCGGACAGCGCCACCGACCAGGGGCTTAGCGTCGCGCAGCTGGTGGCCGGGGTTGATCTCGACGCCGGACGGTCCGTCGCCCTGCCGGCCCTGCGCGCGGAGCTGCTGAAGGCGCTGGAATCGGATGCCGTGCATGCGGCGGTGGCTGCGCTCCTGCCCGCGCGGGGCCTCACGGTGGACAGCATTGCCGAAGTGCTGGCCGAATGCTCGGCCGCCGCCGGGAAGCCCGTGGTGGCGGCGTTCACCGGCATCCTGGACCCCTCCGTCTACGTCGAGGGCATGGTGGGGTCGCTTGACCACACCGTCCCGTGCTACTCGAACCCTGGCGCCGCGGTGGCTGCGCTCGCGGCCGTGGTGCGGTATGCGGAGTGGGTATCGCGGGACCACGGACATTTCGTGGAACCCGCCGGCTGCGACCCGCAGCAGGCACGCGCCGAGATCGAGGTCCTCCTGCGGGATGTCCGCGGCGAGCAGCTCAAGCAGCTGGACCCCGCAGCGGCAGCGTCCCTGCTGGGCCACTACGGCATCCGGCTGCTCCCGTCCGTGGGCTTCGATACCCCGGAGCAGGCCGTCGAGGCGGCTGACGCACTGGGCTGGCCCGTCGCTTTGAAAACCACCGCTCCCGCGCTGCGGCACCGGCTCGACCTGGGTGGAGTGCGGCTCGACATCCAGGACCCGGAGTCTCTTCGCCAGAACGTCCTCCAGATGCGCCGGGCGCTCGCCGCCTACGGCGACCCGGCATTGGAGGTGCAGTCCATGGCGCCTGTGGGCCAGGCGTGCACGTTCAGGGCCATCGAGGACCCGCTGCTGGGTCCGGTGGTCTCATTCGGGCTGGCCGGTGACGCCACCAGCCTGCTCGACGACTGGGCGCACCGGGTGCCGCCCCTGTCCGCCGCCGACGTGCACGACTTCATCCGCGCGCCCCGGGCTGCCCGGAAGCTGTTCGCCTACCAGGGACTGCCGGCCGTCGACGTTGAAGCGCTGGAGGACCTGGCCGGCAGGCTGGCCTGGATGAAGGACAACCACCCCGAGATCGCACTGGTGGAATTCAATCCCGTGTTGTGCGGCACGTCGGGCGCCACCATCCTTGCCGCGGACGTCCGGATCGGCAACGCCGCCCAGCGGACCGACAGCGCACGCCGGGCCATGCTGGGCTGAGCCCGCGCGTGCGGGACCGGTGCGGTTCGCAATGTGTATGGCCGATCTGTGAAAATAGGGGTCATGAGCTCACAGCCTCCCGCGTCGGCGCCCGAAACGCCCGGCAATGACAACCAGGCCGTCCGCCACCACAGCTCACACAGCCACGGTGCCCAGGGCCAGAGCCTGGACGACGCCCTGCAGAAGGCCGGCTTCTACCCCCGCCTGGTGGCCGACGTCGTGGACGATGCACTGGACGGACGCGACTGCGTGGCCCACCTGGTGCACCTGGAAACCCACTTCGACCGTGCCGAGGTCCGCCGCCACATCACCGTACTGGTCCTGACCTCGGACATGCTGGTGATCACGCATGTCGACGACCAGCAGCTGGACGATGCCGGCGAGCAGATCGTCGCCCAGATCTCCACCGAATCGGTGCCTGTGGCGCAGATCCGCTCCGTGGTCCTCAGCTACATGTACTCCCAGCCGCAGAACTACAAGCCCTCCGACCCCGTCCGCGAACTCACGCTGTCCATCGCCTGGTCCGGCGGCCAGCGGCTGGACATGGGCCCTGCCAGCTGCGGGGATCCGCAGTGCGAAGCGGACCACGGCTACACCGGCACCATCGCCCAGGAGGACATTGTCCTGCGGATCAGTGCCGAGGCCGACGGCCTGCAGGCGGTGCAGGACGCCAAGCTCTTCGCCCGTGCCCTGCGCGCGGTGAACACCGGCTCCAGCGCCCCGGCACCCCATGTGCAGTCGCTCCCGCCACGCCCGCGCGCCGGTGTCTTCGGCACCCGGCTCAGCCGCGGCCACCAGCAGCGTTGATGCCTGAAGACCGGCACCAGGCTGTCAGTACCCCTCTTGCCCCCGCAGGCCAGGCGCTGGACCTGCCTTCCGCCCCCGCCTACGGCCGGCGCTCGGTCGCCGAAGTCCTCACCAGCGCCGCGGCCAGCCTCGGCGTCGACGGCTTCACGAACACGCTCGGCCTGCCGTCGGCCCAGCGCGTCTGCGTGGTCCTGGCCGACGGCCTGGGGCGGAGCCTGCTGAAGCAGAAAACAGCGCACACCCCCTTCCTGCGGTCGGTGATCCAGGCCGGGCAGGGCGACGTTCCGGTGTGGCTCGATTCGGCTTTCCCCTCCACCACGGCCGCGGCACTGTCGAGCTTCGGGACGGGACTGCCGCCCGGCCAGCACGGCATGGTGGGCTACGACGTGCTCGATCCGAAGCAGGACAAGGTGGTCAACCTGTTGGGCAACTGGGATCCGGGTGTGGACCCCGAGTCCTGGCAGCCGTTCCCCACGGTGCTGGAGCGCGCCGCCGGCGAAGTGGACGTCACCACCATTAGCCTGCCGCAGTTCGGTGACTCTCCCATGACGCGCGCCGCCCTCCGCGGCGGCCGGTTCGTGTCCGGAACCACCTCCCACGCCCGCACGGCCGCAGCCGCCGAAGCAATGGCCGGCTCCGACCGGTCATTGATGTACTTCTACCTGAACGAGCTGGACAAGGCAGGGCACCGCTACGGCTGCGGCTCCGAGCAGTGGGAGCACCAGATCGAGGAACTGGACGCGACCGTGAAGCGGCTCAGCGTGTCCCTTCCGGCCGGCACCACCATCCTCCTCACGGCCGATCACGGGATGCTGGACGTGCCGGAGCAGCACCGCATCGACTACTCCGCGGACCCCCAACTGGTGGACGGTGTCCGGCACACGGCGGGCGAGCCCCGGATGGTGCACCTGTACCTCGAAGAGGGCGCAGACCGGGACCGCCTGCTGGCAGCCTGGCGTGCCCGCTTCCGCGGCAGGATCTGGGCGTTCACCCGGGAGGATGCGCTGTCCGCCGGCCTCTTCGGCCCGGTGCGTCCCGCCGTCGAAGGCAGGATCGGCGACGTCATGATTGCCGCGCGGGACAGCCTGGCCCTGTACGACACGCGGCGCAGCCGCCCCGCCGCCATGGAGGTGGTGGGCCAGCACGGCTCGCTGACCAAGGCCGAGCGTGAGGTGCCGCTGCTGTGTTTCACCGCCGGCGGCAAGGGCGCGCGCCGTGGCTGAGCTCGTCTTTTTCTCCGGCACCATGGACAGCGGCAAGTCCACCCTGGCATTGCAGATGGATCACAACCACCGCGCCAGGGGGCGGGGCGGGGTCCGGTTCAGCCGCAACGACCGCGCCGGTGAATCCCGCATCTCCAGCCGCCTCGGCCTCCAGACGGATGCGGTGGAAGTAGGGGACGGCACCGACTTCTGGGAGGAAGTCATGCGCCGGCGCACCCAGGGGCAGCGTGTGGACTACCTGATTTGCGACGAAGCGCAGTTCTACTCGCCGGAGCAGGTGGAACAGCTCGCCAAGGTGGTTGACGAGATCGACGTCGACGTTTTCGCCTTCGGCATTACGGCCGACTTCCGCACCCGCCTGTTTCCCGGCTCCCAGCGGCTCATCGAACTGGCGGACCGGGTGCAGGTGCTCCAGGTCGAGGCCTTGTGCTGGTGCGGCCGGCGCGCCACGCACAACGCCAGGACGGTCGACGGCGTCATGGTCACCGAGGGTGCCCAGGTGGTGGTGGGTGATGTTGACATGGCCATGGACCCGTCAGCCACTGTGGAAAGCGGTCATGTCCCGGTAGTGGGTTACGAGACACTGTGCCGGCGGCACTACATGCGGCGCGTTACAGCCCATGGGGCCAACCTGATGGCCGAACAGGACCAGTTGCTGCCGTTCGACGTGGATGCCTGCCTGTGGCGTGGAACGGGTGGAACAGGCGCTGGAATGAAACCGGGGACCGGGGCATAAAGCCCGCCCGGGAATTGTCGGACCCTCCTGCCATGCTTTTGGGTATGGACGGCACGGCGCAGGGCGCAGAGGGCAGGGACGCGATTCTCGCTGCCGTTGCGTCGGTGGCCGGGTTCGCTGACGAGCTTGCCGGCGTCGTTGCGGGTGCTTCGCCTGCCGCTTCCGCTGACTCACGTCTGGGCGATGGTGTTGATCCCTTGCGCCGGTTCGCTGATGACTGCCTGGATGGGCTGGCATTGATTAGCAGGATCGAGGCGGCCACCGCGGCTGTGAAGGTGCGGTTGGTGGCCGGGCACGTGGAGGCTGCGGCTGCGTTGGCGGACCCGGACCCGAGCCCGCAATGGGTTACCGGGCAGCAGATGGCCGTGGTCGCCGAGGTCGCCTGCGTCCTGACCATCGGCGAACGCGCAGCAAGTTCATTGCTTGGTGCCGCGCACGCATTGACCAGTTCGTTGCCTGCGGCGCTGGATGCGCTGCAGGCCGGGTCGGTGTCGTGGCAGAACGCCCAGGTCCTGGTGGACGAGGCCACGGGCCTGAACGCCGCCGGCGCGGCGGCCCTGGAAGCTCACTTCCTCACCCCCGGCGCGGCTGGTCCTGAC
>NZ_JBNHFJ010000022.1:0-42282 GCF_059090105.1 Arthrobacter sp. K410C | reverse complement strand
GACAAAGCTCGAGGGCCTGAGCCCGGTGCAATACCGTGCTCAGGCCCTCGCGGCTTAGGCTCTTACTTACCCAGTCCAACTTTCGGGGACCAGTTCAAGTTGAGGAACGGCCCCCTTTTGAATGGTCCTAAGCGGAGCGGCGTTCTCCACGGCGTTCACGGAGGATGGTCAAGCGGTCCTCAAGGATCTGCTCAAGCTCGGGCAGGGAACGGCGTTCCAGCAGCATGTCCCAGTGGGTCCGGACAGCTTTGTCGTTGCTGGTGTCCGGGCGTTCGCCGTCAACCAGAAGGGCTTCCTTGCCGGTCTTGGAAACCCATACCGGCGGAATCTCGGCTTCGGAGGAGAAGGTAACGAAAACCTGTTCGCCGTCCTCGCAACGGTACTCGACGCGCTGGCGCGGAGCCGGCTCAACCCCGGACTCGGTCTCCATGCTCTGCGCACCAAGGCGCATACCCCGCAGGCTGCGATCGCTCATGATTTCTCCCTCTTCTCGGTTCGCGGGGCAGGACCCCGCGCCTGCCGGTGGCGATGAAGCACCACCGGGCTACTGTTTGCTCTGCGCTGCATCATAGGATTCAACGCATTGCGAAGCTTTGTTGTTCCAGCGGACTGCTCCTGCCGGACAAATACCCAATTATACGTGGGCCATGCCGCGGGAACCAAAACAGGGAAGGGACCCGCGCAGGGCAGGTCCCTTCCCGTCAGCCGTACTGCTTATGGTTCGGTGGACTTCGCTCCCACTTCGTCGAAAAGGCCGCCCGCTGCCCCCGGATCCGGATTGGTTCCGCCCAGCGCGTTCCCGATTCCCTTGAGGGCTTCGCCGACTTCACTTGGGATGATCCACAGCTTGTTGGAGGTGCCTTCCGCGAGCTTCGGCAGGGTCTGCAGGTACTGGTAGGCCAGCAGTTTCTGGTCCGGGTTGCCGCGGTGGATGGCATCGAAGACCTTCTGGATGGCCTGGGCCTCACCGTCGGCGCGAAGGATAGCGGCCTTGGCGTCACCTTCCGCAGCAAGGATGGAAGCCTGCCGCTGGCCCTCTGCCGTCAGGATGGCAGACTGCTTGGTACCCTCGGCCGTCAGGATGGCTGCCCGTCGGTCACGCTCGGCGCGCATCTGCTTTTCCATCGAGTCCTGGATGGAGTGGGGCGGATCGATCGCCTTGAGTTCAACGCGCGAAACGCGGATCCCCCAGCGGCCGGTGGCCTCGTCCAGGACGCCGCGGAGCTGGCCGTTGATCTGGTCACGCGACGTGAGCGCCTCTTCGAGGTTCAATCCGCCCACCACGTTACGGAGCGTGGTGGTGGTGAGCTGCTCCACCGCCTGGATGTAGTTGGCGATTTCGTAGGTGGCGGCACGGGGGTCGGTGACCTGGAAGTAGACGACCGTGTCGATCGAGACCACCAGGTTGTCCTCGGTGATCACTGGCTGGGGCGGGAACGACACCACCTGCTCGCGGAGGTCCAGCAGCGGAAGGAGCCGGTCCACGAAGGGGATGAGGATGGTCAGCCCCGGATTCAGGGTGCGCTGGTATTTGCCGAGCCGCTCCACCACGCCGGCCCGGGCCTGCGGAATAATCCGCACCGCCCGCACCAGGACGATGATCACAAACACGATCAGGACTACCAGCACGACGGCCAAAGCCGTTCCTCCTGCGTTTTCCATGCGTCTCCCTTGTTCCCCAATTGATATTGCTGTGTCAGGACGTGCCGCTGGCGGGTGGCACCGAAACTACAGCCGTGGCGCCGTCGATCGCCGCCACCACCACTTTTTGTCCGGCGTGAAGAACCCCGGCCTCAGAACGCGCGCTCCAGATGTCGCCGCCGATTTTTACCAGGCCGCCGTCCGACGTCACGGCCTCCATCACCACTGCCTGCTCGCCGATCAGCCGGTCGACGTTGGAACGCTGCTCTGCGGGGCCCTTCTTCAAGTGGGACAGCGCCACCGGACGGACGAAAGCGATCATGAGCAGGGACACCACGCAGAAAACCACGATCTGCAGCCAGCCGTCAGCACCGGCAAAGTCGGCTACCAGGGCAGCCAGGGCACCACCGCCGAGCATGATGAAAAACAGGTCAAGCGTGATCATCTCGACCACTGCAAATGCCAGGAAAGCCGTGAGCCACAGGGCCCACCAGTTTTCCCCCAACCATTCGAACACTGCTGCCCCCTTGGACACCGGGCGCCGTCGCGGGCCCTTCGGTACCTGTCTTCTTATCCTAGTCCGGGGCCCCGGCCTGTGGGCTGGGTCATGCAGACGGCAGAGGCGATAGTGGCCAAGTCGTTACGTGCCGGCGGGCAGCCTGGGCCGGAAGACCATCAGCCGGAACTTCGCCTCGACCCGGAGGGGCTCCGGGTTGCCGTCAAGGCGGACGGCGATGGCATCCCGGCTTGTGTGATGGCCTGCCGGTCCCATGAATGCCAGGTCCGCTGCTTCCTGGTGGTTGAGTGCAAGCGGAATGTCGACGTCGGAGCTTTCCTCCACCTCGAAGTGCCGCGCCATGGCGGCAGCCAGCCGGGCGTCCTTGCCTTCCTCGATGGCGAGCATGCCTGCCAGGGCTGCGATGCCGGCAAGGTGGCCCTCGCGCGGGGTGACCACCACCAGGCGCCCGCCGGGCCGGAGCACACGCGCGAACTCGGCAGCGTTGCGGGGCGCAAAGATTACCGTGACGGCGTCAACAGAGTTGGCCGCCAACGGCAGCGGTTGCCAGATGTCCCAGACCAGGTTGACGGCTTCCGGGTTGAGCCGGGCGGCGCGGCGCAGGGCGAATTTGGAAATGTCCAGCCCTGCGGCGGCCACTGTCCGGCCCTGGGCGGCGGCGGTGTCCAGCAGCTCGCGCAGGTAGTGCCCTGTTCCGGTGCCCGAGTCCAGCACGGCTGCCCGGTCGGACAGGACGGGTACGACGGCGGCCGCCACGGCTTGTGCCAGCGGCCGGTAGTGGCCCCGGCCAAGGAAGTTGAAGCGGGCATCCACCATCGCGGCGGAATCAGCCTCGAAGGCGGTGCCCTTTCCGACCAGCAGGTTGAAGTAACCCTGCCGGGCGGCATCGAAACTGTGCCGTGACGCGCAGGCGAGCCTTCCTGGTTTCGGCGGCTGGGAGGCGGCGAAGGTCAACGGAACCGCGCAGACCGGGCAAAGAAGGGGAAGGTCCGATGCAGGGGGCATTGCACCATCTTAGGCGGCCGGTCCATCCGGCCGGGACCGTCAACTGATGCTGATGCCAGCCGGCCGGTCGTCAAAGCCGAGGCCCTCCCGGGCCCTGCTGATTCCGGGCGCAGCCCAATGTGCCGCGTATTCGCTGTTGCTGCTCAATGACCGCAGCTGGGCCCTGTCGATGTAGAGGATTCCGTTGAGGTGGTCGGTTTCGTGCTGCACGATCCTGGCCTGCCAGCCGGTGAACTCGCGCTGGGCTGCCGTGCCGTCGGGCGTTTCATAGTCAAGGAGCACGTTGTCCGGGCGGGCCACCACGGCCTGGAGCCCGTTCAGGGAGAGGCACCCTTCATAGAAAGCGGCCGTTCCGCTGCCCTGCGGCGTATAGCGGGGATTAAGGATCGCCAGGAACTCCAGCGGGCTCCGGTTGCGCAGGGCGGCCGCCTCCGGGTCGACGTCGTACAGGTCTTCGAGGACCGCAATTTGAAGGGGTATGCCAAGCTGGGGCGCCGCCAGCCCCACCCCGGGCGCCTCGTGCATAACCTGGCGCATGAGCTCGATCAGCCGGGCCAGCTGCTCCGCGGGCAGCTGCCCGTTGTAGGCGGCCGCGCGCTGGCGCAGGGCCGGATGGCCCGTCTGGACGATGGGCGGCATCATGCCGGCCGAGAGGATACGCTCCACAAGTTCACGGATCTGTTCGTCGTTCATGGCGGTCCCGGGCGTGCTTGGCGTCATGACGAAAGCCTACTGGGGACCGGGAAAGCGGGCGGCTTGCTACTGTCGATGTCATGGCCATTTCCCCGCTGCCCGGCGCGTCGCCCCTCGACTGTGTCCTGGGTTTCCTCAAGGCGCTGGAATCGGGCGGGGGAGCGGCCGGCATCAAGCCGCTCCTCGCCGATGCGTTTGTCCTGGTTGAGGCCCCGCACCTGCTGGCTCCCGAGGGGGCCACGCGGACGCTGGCTCAGGTCCTGGCCGGCGCAGACCAGAGCGCCACGGTTGTGCGGGACCAGAAGTTCGCCGTCCGCCGCACCACCTGCGAGGAGGGCCGGGTAGCCGTGGAAGCGGACTGGTCCGCCACGGTGCTGATGGACCTCCGGTATTGGGATGCAGGGGAAACCATCCGGGCAAGGACGTCGTCCGTGTTCGAAGTCAGCGACGGCTTGATCGTCAGCCAGGACAGTTATGACTGCTACTTCCGGTGAGCCTGGACGGAGCCGCCGGGGTGCAGCCGTTCCTCCTGCATGGTGAACCGCCGAGCCACCCACGCATTCACGGCCGGCGTTGACGCTGCGGCCCTGATGGCCGAATTCCGCAGGTGCAGCAGGGGCGGCGGCAGCGGGCGCCCCAGCAGCATGTTGATCTCTGACTGTCGGCGGGCCAGCAGCGCAGCCCGGCGCCGGTCCGCCTCGAACTGCTCGAAGCCGGTATCGGTACGCCCTCCTGCGAGGGCTTCACGCAGGAGCGGAACCAGGGCATGGGCGTCCAGCCAGCCGAGATTCATGCCCTGGCCTCCGATGGGACTGATTTCATGGGCGGCGTCGCCGAGCAGCACGGTGCGTCCCACTACTGTTTGAAGCGCCAGGGTGGAACGGACGCTGAAAGC
Organism: Arthrobacter sp. K410C; assembly: GCF_059090105.1. Taxonomy (NCBI): domain Bacteria; kingdom Bacillati; phylum Actinomycetota; class Actinomycetes; order Micrococcales; family Micrococcaceae; genus Arthrobacter; species Arthrobacter sp. K410C. Next base: position 37,531 of record NZ_JBNHFJ010000022.1, on the reverse strand, counting down.
GCTGAGCATGCTGTTGGTGCCGGCGTCGGGCAGGATGCCGGTGCGCTGCCCCACCATTCTTACAAGGTCCGGCGCCCCTGCATCTCCTGCCGGCCGGCCCAGGCGGACCACCCAGCGCCGGACGCCGCCCGGGAGGGGAAACGACTCGACAATCCCGCCGCGCTCCAGGAAGAGGACCGCCATGTCCCCGTGCCGGCCGGGATCCGCGAAATCCCCCATCAGGTAGTGATCCGGATACGTCTTCCTCTGTACCGGAACGCCCAGGAGATCCCGGAACCTGGACCGTGCACCGTCTGCAGCCACCACCATGGAAGCGCTGAATGACGTGGCTCCTGCCGGGGTGCCCGGAGCCCGCTGGACCTCTATGGTGACGCGGCCGCCGTCGTCGTTCACCGCCGTGGCTTCCACGCCCCGCACCAGCGCGTCGCTGTCCAGGGCACGGAGGCGTTCCTCCAGCAGTTGCTCGGTCCGGAACTGGGGCAGTGCCAGCACGAACGGGAAGGTGTCCGAGACGCCGTTGAACGCCATGACGCCCAACGTCTTTCCCCGGCTGACCGCCATCCCCGTCCGGATCGGTACGCCTTCCCGCACCAGGGCGGCGGCCACATCGACCTCATCCAGGGCAAAGAGCGCCGGCGGATGGATGCCGATGGCGCGCGTGTGGAGGTCCCGCGACTGCCGCCGCTCAAGCACCCGGACACTGATGCCCTGCTGGAGAAGCGCCGCCGCAAGGTACAGGCCCACCGGGCCGCCGCCCACCACCACAATATCCACTGCCATGGTCAGCCCTGGCGGTAGGTGAGGACCTGGTGGAAGGCTGCGCTGCGTTCCACAGTCCAGCCCGGGGGAGCGAGGGCGGAAAGTTCAGCAGGAGTGTAGCTTCGGCGGATCGAGGTCAGCCCGTCCACGCGGATGTAGGAGCCGGCAAAGGGGAGGGCCGCTACGCCAAACAGGGTGAAGGCTGCGGGGCTTCGGCGGAGGTCGTTGTGCAGGACCTTTTTCCCAGCGAGCACCTCCGAGTGTGCCAGCAAGACCTGGAGCTCCTCCGCCGGAAGATGGTGGAGGACGTGGTTGGAGATCACCACGTCATACGTCCGGCCCACGGCAACCTCGTCCGCACTGTGCGCCTGCCGGAATTCGACGCCGTGCACGGAAGGCCTCTTCTGAGCGAAGGAAGCTGCGCGGGGGTCGGGATCAATTCCTGTGATGGTGAGGGTGAGCCTGTCGCGCCGGGCCCAGCGGGCCAGCAGGACGGCAAGGTCGCCGCCGCCCGAGCCAATGTCCAGGAGCCGGATCGGTTGTGCCGCCAGCAAGGGACGGAGCTCCCGCCGGTAAAGCCGCTGCCAGCCGCTGAGGACCCGGTTGACGACGCCGAACTGTCGGTAGGTGTTGTCCAGCCGGCGGGGGTCGCAGTCAGGCAGGTCCATCCGCTCCACTGCCGTGGTGTCGCGCTCCCGCATCAGGAAATCCACGCCGGTCAGGCCACCGGGGCTTCCGCTTCCAGCGGTTGCCGGATCTCAGCGGTCCGAACGCCCTGCAATGCGGTGGCGTCCGCAGGTGCCTGCCGCAATTTCGTGAACAGGGCCGTCTCCACCGTGAGGCCGGGCCCGAATGCCATGGAGCAGATGCGGCCGCCGCCGGCACCCTCCTGTGGCTGTCCTTCCTGCTGAAGGATGTGTCTGAGGACGAAGAGCACAGTGGCGCTGCTCATGTTGCCGTAGTTCCGCAGGACTTCGCGCGCGGGCACCAGCTGTGGGTCCGTCAGGCCGAGCCGGGACTGGACCTTGTCAAGGATGCTCCGCCCGCCCGGATGGATTCCCCAGTGCTGGATGGACGTGTAGGGGAGTGCTGCCAGTTCAGGCTCCCGCGCCAGGAGTGGTTGCAGTGCCCCCACGATGTGGTCGTCAATGATGTGCGGGACGTAGTTTCCTAGCACCATCTCGAAGCCGTTGTCGCCGATGTTCCAGGCCATGGAGTCCTCGCCAACCGGCGTGAGGACCGTCTCGAAGTGGTCCACTTGCAGGAGTGCATTTTCCGCCGCGTCCGGCCGGGACGTGACCACAGCGGCGGCTGCACCGTCAGCAAACAGTGCCGAACCCATGATGGTGTCGGGGTCGTTCGACGTCCGGACGTGCAGCGAGCACAGCTCGGCGCACACCACCAGGACCACGGCGTTCGGGTCAGCCTCGCAGAAGAGTTTGGCAGCGCGGAGTGCGGGAAAGGCGGCATAACAGCCCATGAATCCGAGGTGGTAGCGCTGGACTGCCGGATCCAGGCCAAGCTCACGGACGATCTTGTAGTCCGGGCCAGGATTGAAGAAACCCGTGCAGGAGACGGTCACGAGGTGAGTTATGTCAAGTAAATCGAGTTCAGGGGCGGAGTCCAGGGCTGCCCGGGCGGCTTCCACGAACAGCTTGGTGGCCTCGCGGGCGAAGATCTCGTTGCGGACCTTGGTGCTCGGGTTGAGTAGAAGGCCCGACGACGGGTCGTAGAACTGCGGGTCGTCTGAGCGGAAGTCGTTGGTCAGTTCCTCGACGGCTGTGAACCGCGTATCGATGGCGGCCGAGTCAAAGCAGGTGCTGACCAGCCGCGAACCCAACCTCGTGAGGCCCGGCTGGGCGGCAAATACGTCACGGGCTTCAGACTGGACCAGCATGGTTTTAGGGACCGCAGTTTCGAGTGATCTCACATAGACCGTCATTGACCCATTCTTAACGAGGCCCCACATTAAGACAATGGTGTGTGCCGCTGACCTGCGGAATTGCTTGGACCGACGGCTCCGGATGCACTGAAGCTCAGATGCCTCAGCCCCCTTTCGCCGGGCTCGCCAAAACGCCGATAATTTACATTATGTCAAGTTGATCAGATCCACCGCTCTCCCGGACCGCCTTTGGGTCCGGCGGACTCAGCGCTTCATGGAAAGCAGCATCGAAACGCCACCTGCTTCAAGGAAACCGGAATCCGCCCCGGCTACTCCTGCCTGGTACCGATTCCGGCACCCACGATCGCCCCGAGTCCCAAGCCCACCGCGAAGCCCACAACCGGGCTGTCGAAGACTGCCAGCCCCAGGGTGATGCCGACTGCAGCCCCCACCAGGCAGCAGATCCAAAGCGGCTTGTTCACACAACCTCCAAATTTGCCGCACCAAAGCAGCGGATAACGGCAGGTTACTCGTATCCCGCTTCCGAAACGCGGACTGGCATCCCAAAAGATAAGTAACCCTCCCCTAGGAATCAAGTACCAGCTACGGATGCCAAACAGTGCACGGGGGTCTACCGTCGGATGCATACCTCCTGCGGTAAGCATCCGCAGGAGGTAGAGGTCGATTGGCCCCGAAAATTGGCCAGCTTATGCAGTGGGCTTTGGCGCGCAGGCACCCGCGTATCCCCAGGACATCCCATGCCCCTATCACCTGACCACTCTGGCAAAAGCGCCGATTTGCTCCCGCTCCCCCGGTACGTCAATCAAGAAAGCATGGAAGCCGCCATCAAGGCTGCACTGCTCCAGGCCCCGGGGCTACCGATTGTCATGCTGCACCCCGCTCCGGTAATGGTCAGAGGCGTCGCCGGCAGCGCCATCGCCTACACCATCACCCATGTTCTGGTTGAGAGTTCTGACATCGGCGAGAAGGGACTGCGATGGGAATCGTCGTGGCTGGTACGCCGGCTTCCCCCGGACACGTCGGCTCCCGGTAGGCGTCAGCCGTAGGCCTTCTGAAGTTCGGCGATGTCCAGTTTCCGCATACCCAGCATGGCCTGCATAGCCCGCTGGGAGCCCTCCGGGTCCGGTCCAGCGATCAGCGATGGAAGGACGGATGGCACCACCTGCCAGGACACCCCGTACCGGTCCTTCAGCCAGCCGCACATGCTTTCCGAGCCGCCGTCCGTCAGCGCCGTCCAGTACCGGTCCACGGCCGCCTGGTCCTCGCAGTCCACCACGAAGGACACGGCTTCGGTGAAGCTGGACCCCCGGGACCCGTTCAATGCCGTGAACGGACGCCCTTCCAGTTCAAAGTCGACGGCGATTGCCTCACCCGTTGCCCCCGGGCCTCCCTCGCCAAAACGTGAGACGTTGATGATCTTCGAATCGTCGAAGACGCTGACGTAGAACTTTGCGGCTTCTTCCGCCTGGTTCTCGAACCAAAGGCAGGTTCCGACACGACGCGGCATAGTTTGCTCCCTTCCGGCTTGAGCCTAATCCGGATCGCCCCCCGCGGGAACGGGACGCTAAGGTCGGAACCATGAGTTTCCGGAATGTGAAGCCAGCAAAGCCTTCCTTGGCCGGCCTGGCGGCGGGAGCCGCTTTAACGGATCTGGTGCTGATCCTGGTCTTCGCCGCCATCGGCCGTGACGCGCACCAGCGCGGAGATGTGGTCTCCGGCGTACTGCTAACGGCGTGGCCGTTCCTGGCAGGGGCGGCAGCTGGATGGCTGGCGGCCCGGGCATGGCGGGATCCGCTGTCTGTGCGCAGCGGCCTGGCGGTGTGGCTTGGGAGCCTGGTCGGCGGCATGCTGCTGCGGGCCGTCACAGGCCAGACGGTGGTACTCCCCTTCGTTATTGTGGCGCTGCTGAGCCTTGGCGTTCTCCTGGTGGGCTACCGCCTGATCCTCGCCGGCATCCGCCGCCGGAAAAAATAACCCTGGACCAGCCGGACAGGCGCGGCGCGCCGGTGTAATAGGCTGGCAGCACTGACAAGCCTGCCGGGCCCTGCCGCGGCGCAACTGATCCGGAGGGGTTCAACGTGATTACCGCATTCGTTCTGATCAAGACCGACGCTTCCCGTATTCCCGAGACAGCAGAGGAGATTTCTGCGATTGACGGGATCAGCGAGGTCTATTCAGTGACGGGTGAGTGGGACCTGATCGCCGTCGCGCGGGTCCGCCGGCACGAGGACCTGGCAGACGTCATCGCCGACAAGCTCTCCAAGGTTCCCGCCGTGGTTCATACCACCACGCACATCGCGTTCCGCGCCTACTCGCAGCACGACCTGGACGCGGCGTTCTCGCTCGGCTTCGAGCAGTAGGAGCCTAGGCCCTGGTGAGGGCCACCCACTTGTCGAGCACTGCAGCGGCGGCACCGGAATCGATGGATTCTGCGGCCGTGGCGTAGGCCTTTTGCATCCGGTCCAGGAATGGCCCCTCCGCGCGACGGTCGAAGGCCACGAGCCCGGCCGCCGCGTTGAGCAGAACCGCGTCCCGGGCGGGACCTTCCTTGCCGGCCAGGACTTCCCGCACCACAGCCGCATTAGCCTGCGCGTCCCCGCCGCGCAGCTGTTCCACTGTGGCCAGGCTGATTCCGAGGTCCTGGGGCGAAAACGCTAGTTCGTTCACCGCGCCGTCCCGGATTTCCCACACCGTGGACGGACCGGTGGTGGTGAGCTCGTCGAGTCCGTCATTTCCGCGGAACACAAGCCCCCGGCTCCCCCGCCGGGCGAGAACTCCCGCGACCAGCGGCGCCATCCGGGCATGGGCAACCCCGACGGCGGAGGCCTGCACCTGCGCCGGGTTGGTGAGCGGGCCCAGGAAGTTGAACGCCGTGGGAATCGCCAGCTCCCGCCTAGGTACCGCGGTGTGGCGGAACGACGGGTGGAACACCTGGGCGAAGCAGAACGTAATTCCTGCCTCTTCAGCATTGCGCGCCACCTGCTCAATGGACAGGTCCAGGCGGACCCCGAGCGCCTCCAGCACGTCCGCGGATCCGGACGACGACGACGCCGCCCGGTTGCCGTGCTTGACCACCTTGGCACCGGCACCGGCAGCCACCAGGGCCGCCATGGTGGAAATGTTAACCGTGTTAAGTTGGTCACCACCGGTGCCGACGATGTCCAGCTTTTCGCCGGTAATCGACACCCGGTTGGCGTGCGCCAGCATGGCATCCACGAGTCCCGAAAGCTCCTCGACGGTTTCACCCTTGGCACTGAGGGCAACCAGGAAACCCGCGATCTGCGCCGGAGTGGCTTCCCCGGACATGATGGTGTCCATCGCCCAGGACGTGTTGTCCGCCGTAAGGTCCCTGCCGCTGATCAAGGACGAGATGAGCCGGGGCCACGAGTTGGCGGACGCTGCGGAAGCCTGTGAAGTCACCTCCTGATGCTATCGAGGGAAGCTGCGGGCTGACCAATGTGAACGGGCGCGGGAACTTTTCGCAGCGAATTCGCGTCTTTGTAGAAAAAGTCCCTCGAAAAGGCGGTTTGCGTTGGGCAGCACGGACTTTTACAGACATAATGTCTATGTGACATCTGCGACCCATGCCCCCAGTACCCCGGCGCACCCCACGCTGAACCGCCCCAATATGGTTTCCGTTGGAACCGTCGTGTGGCTGTCCAGCGAGTTGATGTTCTTCGCCGGTCTCTTCGCCATGTACTTCACCCTGCGCTCCACCAGCGCGCAAATGTGGGCGGACGAGACAGCCAAGCTCAACTTCCCCTTCGCGCTCGCCAACACGATCGTCCTCGTGGCCAGTTCCTTCACTTGCCAGATGGGCGTCTTCGCCGCTGAGCGGCTCCAGCCGCGCCGGACCGGGGGTGCATTCCAGTTCTCCCGCTGGGGAATGAACGAATGGTTCCTCCTGACGTTCCTTATGGGTGCGTTCTTCGTCGCCGGCCAGGCCACCGAGTACGCCATGCTCGTTTCCGAGCACGTCTCGCTCTCCTCCAACGCCTATGGCTCTGCCTTCTACATGACCACCGGCTTCCACGGCCTCCACGTGATCGGCGGGCTCATCGCCTTCCTGCTCATCATGGGCCGGGCTTTTGCCGCGAAGAAGTTCGGGCACTTCGAAGCAACCTCTGCGATCGTCACCTCTTACTACTGGCACTTCGTGGACGTTGTGTGGATCGGCCTCTTCCTGGTCATCTACGTACTCAAGTAGCCAGCTTTGATTCTTTTTCTACAAGAGGCAGAATTTCAGGTAGCGGCTCCCAGAGCCGGCGCACGAACGACTAAAGGAACCACCACGTGAAGGCACTCTCACAAAAGCGGCGTCACCCACTTGCAGCAATAGCGCTGCTCCTGATGGGGCTCCTCCTCACGGGTGGGCTGTACGCCGTCGCCACCACAGTCAACGAGGCCAAGGCTTCCACCACCACCTACAGCGCGAACGACGTCGAAGAAGGCGGCAAGCTGTTTGACGCCAACTGCGCCACGTGCCACGGCTTCGGTGCCAGTGGAACCCAGGATGGTCCCTCCCTGGTGGGTGTCGGCGCCGCATCTGTGGACTTCCAGGTCGGCACCGGCCGCATGCCGATGCAGATGAACGGTCCCCAGGCCCTGGAGAAGCCCGTCCAGTTCAACGATGAACAGACCCGACAGCTTGCAGCCTACGTGGCTTCCCTGGGAGCCGGCCCGGCGGTTCCTGAGGAACATCTGCTGGACGAAGGCGGCAACGCCGCAGAGGGTGGTGAGCTCTTCCGCGTCAACTGCGCCATGTGCCACAACGCGGCAGCAGCAGGCGGCGCGCTGACCAGGGGTAAGTTTGCTCCCGCCCTGGCTGACGTTTCCGGCAAGCACATCTACGAGGCCATGGTCACCGGCCCTCAGAACATGCCGGTATTCAGTGACTCGAACATCACTCCCGAAGACAAGCGCGACATCATCACCTTCCTGAAGCAGATCGAAACCACCGGCTCCCCCGGCGGCGCAGAACTCGGGTCCTTGGGTCCGGTTGCAGAAGGCCTGTTTGTGTGGGTTGCTGGCCTTGGCGTGATCATCGCGTTCACCATCTGGCTGACGTCCCGTACGTCCTGACGTCCGGCCAAGGCCAACGAATTACTGCTGCAATCAGCAGGTTGATATTAGAAACTAACCCGGCAACCGCCGGGACGAGAGAAGGATGAGGCGAATTATGGGCAACCATAGTGACGGCAGTCCGAACCACTCGGGCACCGTAGCTACGGCTGGTCAGAATGAGGTGGAGAAGTTCCAGGACCCTGGGCTTCCTCCGCACCGTTTGCGCCTGGCTGACACGGACCCGAAGGCCGCAAAGCGGGCAGAACGGCAGGTCGCCTTACTTTTTGGCATCTCTGTTGTTGGAACCCTGATCTTCCTGGTGGCGTACTTCGCCATTGATCTGGGTGGCGATGAGTCCACCATCGGCACCATCCGGCTCCAGAACATGCTGCTTGGCCTTGGCACCGCGTTCGCGATGCTCGGCATCGGCACCGGCATCGTTCACTGGGCCAAGGCCCTGATGCCCGATCACGAGGTCTCCGAGGAACGCCACGCGATCCGCTACGAAGAGGACCGGAAGGCTGCTGTCCGCATCGTCGACGACATCGTCGAGGAGACCGGCATCAAGCGCCGCCCACTGATCCGCAACTCCCTGCTGGGCGCTGTGGCACTCGCTCCGTGGCCCGCTGTCGCAATTTTCGGCGACCTGGGACCGCGTCCTGACGACAAACTGGCCCACACCATGTGGGCTCCGCAGGACGGCAAGCTCAAGCGCCTCGCCCGCGACCCCGATGGCACCCCCATCAAGGCTGCGGACGTCACCATCGGTTCGGCATTCCACGTCATTCCGGAAGGGCTGAACGAACTCCACGAGGGCAAGCTCAACGAAAAGGCCAAGGCCGTTGTGCTGCTCATGCGTCTGGACCCAGCCTCACTGAACCCCTCCGAGGGCCGCGAGGACTGGGGTTACAACGGCATCGTTGCCTACTCCAAGATCTGCACCCACGTGGGTTGCCCTGTTGCACTGTACGAGCAGCAGACGCACCACCTGCTGTGCCCGTGCCACCAGTCCACCTTTGACCTCACGCAGGAGTGCAAGGTGATCTTCGGCCCCGCCAGCCGGCCTCTCCCCCAGCTGCCCATCGCGGTTGACGACGAGGGCTACCTGGTCGCTACCAGCGACTTCAAAGAACCCGTAGGACCAAGTTACTGGGAGCGTGATATGCATGAGCGCAGCATCAACAGCTGAGCCCGCTTTCGTCGCCAAAACCAAGACAGGCCGGTTTACCGACTTCGTCGACTCACGTGTTGGCGGCTCTGGAATCCTTCGGGAGTTCGGCCGCAAGGTCTTCCCGGACCACTGGTCCTTCATGTTCGGTGAGGTGGCTCTCTACTCGTTCGTCATCCTGCTGCTCTCGGGTACCTTCCTGACGTTCTTCTTTGATCCGTCCATGGCGGAGACGCACTACGAGGGTTCCTACGTGCCCCTCAAGGGCGTCGAGATGTCGGTGGCCTACAGTTCCTCACTGAACATCTCCTTCGATATCCGCGGCGGCTTGTTCATGCGCCAGGTCCACCACTGGGCAGCACTGCTTTTCGTGGCCTCCATTGCCGTGCACATGCTCCGCGTGTTCTTTACCGGCGCATTCCGCCGGCCGCGCGAAATGAACTGGGTAGTGGGCGGGGTCCTGCTCATCCTGGCCATGGCAGCCGGCTTCACTGGCTACTCGCTCCCTGATGACCTGCTCTCCGGCAACGGCCTGCGGATCATCGACGGCGTCATCAAGTCCATTCCGGTTATCGGTACCTACATTTCGTTCTTCCTATTCGGCGGCGAGTTCCCGGGCACGGCAGTTATTGGTCGCCTGTACATGCTGCACATCCTGCTGGTGCCGGCCCTGATCCTGCTCATGATCGTGCTGCACCTGTTCATGGTGGTCATTCACAAGCACACCCAGTACCCCGGCCCGGGTCGCAACGACAACAACGTTGTGGGCTACCCCCTGGGTCCGGTTTACGCCGCCAAGGCCGGTGGGTTCTTCTTCATCGTCTTCGGTGTCCTGGCCCTGATGGCCGGATTCTTCACTATCAACCCGATCTGGAACTACGGACCCTACGATCCCTCCCCCGTTTCCGCCGGTACCCAGCCTGACTGGTACATCGGATTCGTCGACGGCGCCCTGCGACTGATGCCGGGCACATTCGGTGACTGGCAGGTTGAGCAGAACTGGTTCGGCTTCATCTTCTCATTCAACGTCCTGCTGCCGGCCCTCGTCCCTGCGGGCATCCTGTTCACCGTGATGTTCATGTACCCGTGGATCGAACGCTGGGTCACCAAGGACGACCGTGAGCACCACGTGCTTGACCGTCCCCGCAACGCCCCCACCCGCACCGCGATCGGCATGGCCGGCTTCGTCTGGTACTGCGTGATGTGGGCAGCAGCTGGATCCGACCTCATTGCAACCCACTTCGGTGTTTCCCTGAACGACGTCACGTACTGGCTGCGTGCACTGTTCTTCATCGGGCCGATCATTGCGTTCATCGTCACCAAGCGCGTTGCCCTGGCACTCCAGCGCAAGGACCGTGAAATCGCACTGCACGGACGTGAGACGGGCCGCATCGTGCGTCTGCCCCACGGTGAATTCATCGAGGTTCACGCACCGCTGGATGAGTACAAGCGCTACAAGCTGGTGGGATTCGAGTCACCGGAAGTCATTCCGGCCATTCCGAATGAACACGGCGTGGTGACCCGGAAGGAGAAGCGCCGCGCGCTCCTCTCCAAGTGGTTCTTCGAGGACCGGGTTGCCCCGGCAACCCCTGCCGAGCTTGAGGCCGCACACGGCCACGGCCACGCAGCGGTCGAAGCTCCAGAGGAAGCCAAGAGCCTGTCCCACTAGGTTCCACGTACTGAAGAGGCCCGGTCCACATGGACCGGGCCTCTTCTGTTTCCCAGCTGCAGCAACCCGTCACAGCCCGCTCTGCGGGCTGTCACGGGTTGGGAAGCGGCCGCCCTAGTGGTTGCGGGCCCGCCGCGCCCCCGGCCGCTGCAGCGGCACCCAGAGCTTGTACCGGTCCGCCCGGTAGTAGGACACGGAGTAGTCCACCATCGCCCGCGCCACGAACGCGTGCCGCTGGATCTTCAGCAGCGGAGACCCCACCTCGACATTGAGGAGCCGGGCCGTGGAGGGGGAAGCGGCCGTGGCCTCGATCATGTCCTCACCCCACTCCATCACCAGCCCGAACTGCTCGCTGAGTACGTTGTACAGGGATGTGGGAGGCTCGCCATCCAGGAGGCCGGGAACACGGTGCGCGGGAATGAAGTTTTCATCCACGCTCATGGGTTCCCCGTCCGCCAGGAGCAGCCGGCGGAAGCGGACCAACGGGGTTCCCTCGTCGAGTTGAAGCTCCCGCGCAAGGAACGCGCTGGCGCCGATCTGTTCGAAACTCAGCACCTTTGCCGCCGGGACCATGCCACGGCGCTGCATCTCCTCGCTGTACGAAGTCAGTTTGACCTGCAGGTCCACTTTGGGCCGGCGGACAAACGTGCCCAGTCCCACCACACGCTCGATGACCTCTTCGCCGACCAGCGCGTCAATTGCCTGCCGAACGGTCATCCTGGCAAGCCCAAAGCGCTCGGCGAGGTCGCGTTCGGATGGGAGCGCACTCCCGGGAGGGCACGACTCAGCGATGTAGGCCCGCAGGATTTCCCGGAGCTGGATATAGATGGACGTTCCGCTGGTGCGGTCAATCTCGCCCTTGATGCCCTTAGCGCCCGCCGCCATGGTCTCTCCCTGCCGTCGAATTTCCCCTTCCATTTTAGGTCAGGTCTAGACCAGCTCTGTCCGGCTCCAGCGCTGGTTGGGTGGCGACTGTGATGGGCCGATATATTTGGTCAGGAAAAAAATCAGTACCGACGGATGGGGCCGTCGCGACGAAGGAGTCCCCTTTGCCAACACACAAGGCCGTGGTTACGGCCTCTGTCGGGCTGCACGCCCGTCCCGCTGCCGTCTTCGTCCGGGCGGTTACCGACACCGGCTTGCCTGTCACCATCGCCAAGGCCGGCATCAGCGGCGTGGATGCCCGGTCGCTGCTCCAAGTCATGACGGCTGACTTCCACCACGGCTGCGAGGTGGAACTGGGCATCAGCGACACCGCCCTGGATGGGCCTGCAAGCCATCAGGAGGCCCGCGATGTCCTTCGGTCCCTTGCCGATCTCCTGGAGTCTCAGGGGGCGGCAAAGCAGCCGCCGAGGCTGACCGCTACCTAGCCGCGTCGCTGGCTTGGAACACAAACGACGTCGGGCCCCACCTGAGGTGGGCCCCGACGTCGTTCTTATGAGACTGCTTGCCTAGTGGGCGTGGTCTCCGCGGCTGTACTCGTAAACCCAGCCGATGAGCGCCACGACGGCGAGGCCAGCGGCGATGTAGAGGATCCACCAACCGACTGCCAGGCCGAGGAATCCGCCTGCGCAGGCAAGGCCGAGGACCAGCGGCCACCAGCTCCAAGGGCTGAAGTGGCCCTGCTCGCCGGCGCCCTCGTGGATCTCAGCATCGCTGCGGTCCTCGGGGCGGAGTCCTACGCGCTTGCCGGTGAAACCGAGGTATCCGCCGATCATGCCGGCGAGGCCGCCGACCAGGAGGATGCCCAGGATGCCGACCCATTCGCCCCAGTTGGTCAGGAAGCCGTATACCAGGGCTACGGGGACGAAGAAGAAGACTCCGGCGCCAAAGATCCAGGATTCGATTTTCACTGTGCGGTGTCCTTCTGGTCGGCGTTGCCCAGAACCTGGGCTGCAGGAGCGGGATTCTCAGCGGTGTGGACCTGGCGGAGCTCCGGGTGGTGCAGGTCCAGGGCGGGACGCTCGGACCGGATGCGCGGCAGCGACGTGAAGTTGTGCCGCGGCGGCGGGCAGGACGTGGCCCACTCCAGCGAGGCGCCGAAGCCCCAGGGATCATCCACTTCAACCTTCGGGGCGTTGCGCCAGGTGATGTACACGTTCCAGAAGAACGGGATAAGCGAGGCACCCAGGACGAAGGAGGCAACCGTGGAGAACTGGTTCATCCAGGTGAAGTTGTCCTCCACCAGGTAGTCGGCGTAGCGGCGGGGCATACCCTCAACACCCAGCCAGTGCTGGATGAGGAAGGTGCCGTGGAAGCCGAGGAAGAGGAGCCAGAAGTGGATCTTGCCCAGGCGCTCGTTCAGCATCTTGCCCGTGAACTTAGGCCACCAGAAGTAGAACCCGGCGAACATCGCAAACACCACGGTGCCGAACACCACGTAGTGGAAGTGGGCCACCACGAAGTAGGAGTCGGAGACGTGGAAGTCCAGCGGCGGGGAGGCCAGGATGATGCCGGTCAGGCCGCCGAAGAGGAAGGTGATGAGGAAGCCGATGCTCCACAGCATGGGCGTTTCGAAGGTAAGCGATCCGCGCCACATGGTGCCGATCCAGTTGAAGAACTTCACGCCGGTGGGCACCGCAATCAGCATGGTCATGAACGCGAAGAACGGCAGCAGGACCGAACCGGTGACGTACATGTGGTGCGCCCACACGGTGACAGACAGGGCGGCGATGGCGATGGTGGCGTAGACAAGGCCCTTGTAGCCGAAGATCGGTTTACGGCTGAAGACCGGGAAGATCTCCGAGACGATTCCGAAGAACGGCAGGGCGATGATGTACACCTCGGGGTGGCCAAAGAACCAGAAGAGGTGCTGCCACAGGACGGCGCCGCCGTTCTCCGGGTCGAAGATGTGGGCACCGAAGCGGCGGTCCGCACCCAGGGCGAACAGCGCTGCTGCCAGCGGCGGGAACGCCATGAGGACCAGGATGGCCGTGACCAGCGTGTTCCAGGTGAAGATCGGCATGCGCCACATGGTCATGCCGGGGGCGCGCATGCAGATGATGGTGGTGATGAAGTTGACCGCACCCAGGATGGTGCCGAAGCCGGACAACGCCAGGCCGAAGACCCACAGGTCCCCGCCGATGCCGGGGCTGAAGGTGGTGTTCGAGAGCGGCGCGTAGGCGAACCAGCCGAAGGAGGCGGCACCCTGCGGGGTGATGAAGCCCGAGACGGCGATAGTGGAGCCGAAGAGGAAGAACCAGAACGCCAGGGCGTTAAGGCGCGGGAACGCGACGTCGGGTGCACCGATCTGCAGGGGCATGATGACGTTTGCGAACCCGGCGAACAGCGGGGTTGCGAACATCAGGAGCATCACGGTGCCGTGCATGGTGAACAGCTGGTTGTACTGTTCCTTGGTCTGCAGGATCTGCATGCCGGGCTCGAAAAGTTCGGCACGGATGAGCAGAGCCATCACGCCACCCAGGCAGAAGAACACGAAGGACGCGATCAGGTACATGTACCCGATGGTCTTGTGGTCGGTGGAGGTGATCCAGTTGACGACGATGCGTCCCTTGGACTTGGGAACCACGGGAGCCGGCAGGACTCCGGTGGGTGCGGATTGAGTGTACGTAGCCACGTCGCTCCCCTTACTTAATTTCGTTCAGGTTCGGGTTGCGGTCGTACTCCACACCGAGGAGGCCCGTGTTGCCCGCGGCCTTCAGGTCGTCCATGTGGGCCTGGAATTCGGCCTCGGACACCACCTTCACGCGGAACAGCATTTCGGAGTGGTACTCGCCGCAGAGTTCGGCGCACTTGCCGTCGTAGGTGCCCTCTTTAGTGGGGGTAAACCGGATGTAGTTGGTCTTGCCCGGGATCATGTCGCGCTTCTGCAGGAAGGCGGGAACCCAGAAGGAGTGGATGACGTCGCGTGCGTTCAACTCCAGGTCGACGGACTTGTTAACCGGCAAGTACAGGGTTGGGAGCTGTTCCTTGTCGATGGTGTTGCCGGTCAGGTGCGCCTGGACGCCGGCCTCGTGGACGTCTTCTTCGATGACGTCCCCGGCCTTGTAGTTGAAGTCCCACGCCCACTGCTTGCCGCGGACGTCAACGACGACGTCGGCTGGCTGGGAGCGGTCGTCAATGGCCTGCTGGTCGCGGTCGGTGAAGTAGAAGAACACCAGGACCATGAACAGCGGGATGGTGAGGTAGAAGACTTCCAGGGGAAGGTTGAAGCTGGTCTGCCGCGGGAACCCGACGGTGCCCTTGCGGCGGCGGTAGGCCACGATGCACCAAACGATCAGGCCCCAGGTAATGATGCCCACAACCAGGGCGGCAATCCATGAGTTGACCCAGAGGTCCATTATGCGGTCGGTGTTGCTGGTGGTGCCACGTTCAGTGGGCAGCCACCCCTTCTCTACCTCTGGCGAACATCCGGTCAAAACCAACGCGCCGGCAATAGCCAAGCCAGTGATCGTTGTGATCGTTTTGCGTCGGCTGCCGGTTCGGTTCTGCGAACTCACAGACGGCCCTTCCTACTTGTTGCTGTTGTCCGGGCGCACATCGGCGCCCCGGGCACACTAAAAGTTTTACTACTCGGTGTAGAGCTTACCGCTCCCCCGGGCGTTTCGCCCACATGTCGGCGCCGTGCCTCCAACCAATGTTCATGGCAGGGGGCACGGCGCCGGCACCGGGCGACACAACCGGCTTAGTGGAAGGAGTCTCCACATGCGCAGGAGCCACCGGCATTGGGGTTGTCGATGGTGAAGCCCTGCTTCGAAATGGTGTCCTCGAAGTCGATGCTTGCGCCGCTGAGGTACGGGACGCTCATCTTGTCCACGACAACCTCGACGCCGTCGAAGTCCCGGACGGCATCTCCGTCGAGGAGCCGCTCGTCAAAGTAAAGCTGGTAGATCAGTCCTGAGCAGCCGCCGGGCTGCACTGCAACCCGAAGGCGCAAATCCGTACGGCCTTCCTGCTCGAGAAGACTGCGGACCTTGCCTGCTGCGACGTCGGTCAGGTTGACCTCGTGAACCGGCAGCTCGCCGGCAGCGCTGGTGGTTTCGGTGCTGTTCTCATTGGTTGCGGTGCTCATTGGCCTACCTTCTTAGGACGGGTCCTGGCGGCTCCGCCTTGGCGGTGCCAGCCCCTACGGATTGGGGTACGGGCTATAGCTACATGCTACGCGGGACAGCCTTGTAGCTCTAACTCCTGACGTAACCATGGAAGGCCGCCTCTTGTTCCCCGCGCGCCGCTTTCAGTCCCCCCGGCGCCGTAATCCCTGGCTGTTCAGCCGCACGAACATCAGCGCCTCGGCCAGGATGGCTTTCCGGAAGTCGCCGAGGTGGAGGGATTCGTTGGCGCTGTGGGCGCGGGAGTCCGGATCCTCCACGCCCGTCACCAGGATCTGCGCGTCCGGATAGAGCTCCAGCAGGTCCGCGATGAAGGGGATCGAACCGCCGATGCCGGTTTCGACGGCCGGGACACCCCAGGCCTCGCCAAGGGCCCACATGGCCACCTGTGCGGCCGGCGAGGAGGTATCGGTCTGGAAGGGGTTGCCGCTCTCCCCCGGCGTGAAGATGATCCTGGCGCCGAACGGCGCGTTGGCTTCGACGTGCCGGCGCACCGCGTCCATGGCGGCCGCGGGATCCTGGCCGGGGGCGAGCCGAAGGCTGAATTTGGCACGGGCCCGTGGCAGCAGCGTGTTGGATGCGACGGCCACCGCCGGGGCATCGATACCGATGATCGACAGGGCCGGCTTCGTCCACAGGCGCGAGGCGATGCTGCCCGATCCGGCGAGCCGGACGCCGTCGAGCACGGATGCATCGGCGCGGTAGTCGGCTTCGGGGAGGTCCACTGCGGCCTGGTCCGTGGCGACGAGGCCGTCGATGGCAACGTTGCCGTCGGCATCATGGAACGTCGCGATCAGGCGGGACAGCAGCGTGGGCGCGTCCAGCACAGGACCGCCGTACATGCCGGAATGCACCGCGTGTTCCAGTACCTGCACTTCAACGGTGCCGTCCACGAGCCCCCGCAGGCTGGTGGTGAGCGCGGGAACGCCCACCTTCCAGTTGCTTGAATCGGCGACGACGATGACGTCAGCCCGCAGCAGGTCCCGGTGGGCTTCGAGGAACTGACGGAATGTGGGTGATCCGGCTTCCTCCTCCCCTTCGAAGAAGAAGGTGACGCCGAGGCCCAGCGCCTCACCGAGGACCTCGGAAACGGCGGTGTAGGCGGCAATGTGGGCCATGATGCCCGCTTTGTCATCCGCCGCACCCCGCCCGAAGAGGCGCCCGTCCTTCTCCTCTGCGGTGAATGGCTGCGTCTTCCAAAGCGTTTCGTCTCCGGCCGGCTGGACGTCGTGGTGGGCGTAGAGCAGGATGGTGGGCTTGCCCTCGGCGGCTGGACGGCGGGCCACGACGGCCGGACCCCCTGGAGTGCCGTCGTCCTTCATGCAACCGAGGACCTGCACCGGTTCAAGGCCAGCAGCGCGGAGCAGTTCCGCGACTGCTTCCGCGCTGCGTTCCAGCGGCGCCCGTTCGAAGCTTGGCCACGCAATGCCCGGGATGGCGACGAGTTCCTTGAGCCGGGCCAGGGTCCGGTCAAAGGCCTGATCAATTGACGCGCGGAGTTCTTCCGTGACGTTTTGTCCTGCCCGGCCCGGGGTGACGGGACCGGCCGAGTTGAATGCAGCAGTCTGGGGTGATGAAGTCATGGCGAAAACATTACCCCCGTCACATCCCGGCCCTTGGGAGCCCAAGACCGGGAGGGCGGCCTGCGCCGGCCTGCAAGGGTATTCTGTTCTGGTGTTCGGACGTAAAAAGGAAGCGCCCTCGGCGCAGGAATCAGTAGACCGGCAGGCGGCAGACGCTGCGGCGCAGCCTGGCAGCGTTGGTGGCAAGGGAGCCCCAACCCCCACCCGCAAGGCGCAGGAAGCGGCGCGCAAGCGTCCGCTGGTGCCGGAGGACCGCAAGGCGTCCAAGGCCGCCGAGCGCCAGGCGATCCAGGACCAGCGGCAGAAGATGCGCCAGGCGCTGGACACCGGCGACGAGAGGTTCCTCCCCCTGCGGGATAAGGGCCCGCAGAAGCGGTTCGCCCGCGATTACGTGGATGCCCGCTTCAGCCTCGGCGAATATCTGATGTTCGGAGCCCTGGTTTTTGTCCTGGTATCCCTGGTGGTGCCTGCTTCGAGCGACCTGATGATCTACGTCCTGGGTGGATTCTGGGTCATGTTCCTGGCCGTATTCCTGGACGTGTTCATCCTGTCCCGCAAACTCCGTAAGCGGCTCACGGAAAAATTCGGCGAGGTGGAACGCGGCACCGTCTGGTACGGCTCCATGCGCTCCCTGCAGTTCCGCAAACTGCGCCTTCCCAAGCCCCAGGTCAAGCGCGGCCAGTACCCGGCCTGAGCAAACGGCACCAGCTGCAGCAACAGCAAACCCCGGCGGAATCATCCGCCGGGGTTTGTCGCTTTAAGGTGATCCCTACGCCCGGCGGTTTTTCGCCAAAGCGCGGTTGATGCGGGCCGCCCAGAACGGTCCTTCATAGAGGAATGCCGTGTAGCCCTGGACGAGTGTTGCTCCGGCATCAAGCCTGTCCTGGACGTCCTGTGCCGTTTCGACGCCGCCCACGGCCACGAGCGTCAGCGCATCCCCCGTTGCCTGCTTCAGGCGCCGCAGCACCTCCAACGACCGCTGCTTCAGGGGCGCGCCCGAAAGCCCGCCCGCCCCGCATTTTTCGACCTCGCCCGCAGGGCTGCTGAGACCGGTCCGGGCAATGGTGGTGTTGGTGGCGATGATGCCATCCAGCTTGAGGTCCAGCGCCAGGCGGGCGACGTCGTCGATATCCTCGTCGCTTAGGTCCGGAGCAATCTTCACCAGAAGGGGCACATGGCGCCCCGCGGCCCGGTCTGCTTCCTGCCCTACCGCGGTGAGCAGCGGGCGGAGGGTTTCCACGTCCTGGAGCAGCCGCAGTCCGGGCGTGTTCGGGGAGCTGACATTGACCACGAGGTAGTCGGCGGCAGGAGCCAGGCTGCGGGCACTGACCAGGTAGTCGTCCACGGCGTCGGCAAGTTCCACGGCCTTGGTCTTGCCGATGTTGACGCCGATGACGGGACGGACGCCTGCGTGCCTGCGCTGCAGCGCAGCACGGGCGGCCTTCAGGCGGGGGGCGACGGCGGCGGCACCGTCGTTATTGAAGCCCATCCGGTTGATCACGGCGCGGTCCTGCACCAGCCGGAAAAGCCGCGGCTTTTCGTTGCCGGGCTGGGCCTGCCCGGTAATGGTACCCACTTCCACGTGGCCGAAGCCCAGCTCGGAGAGGGCCTCGATGCCAAGGCCTTCCTTGTCGAAGCCGGCGGCGAGTCCGAACGGCGACGGGAAGGTCACGCCAAAAGCCGTGGTCTGCAACGACGGCGCCGGAGCCGTTACTTTCTGCAGGATTTTGCCGGCCCCGGAGGCATGCGCGAACCGGATGCCCTTGAAACCGATTTTGTGGGCGCGCTCGGCGTCCATCCATGAAAAGGCCAGCCTGAAGAAAGTGGGGTAAACGCGCATGCCTCCAGTCTTCCGCCTCCGACAGCCTGTTCCAAAATCACACGGAGCGGATGCGGCCCGCATTAGCATGAATCCATGGGCTGGCAGCAGGACATCCTGGGTGAGGAGTTCGAATCCCTTGCCTTCACTGCGGCAGGCCCCGACGGCGTTGAACGGACGGCCACGCTGGTCCGGTTCCGCCCGGCCGGGGACGGCTCCGGCCAGTCCCGGAAGCCGCGCCGCGCCGTCCTCTTCCTCCACGGCTGGAGCGACTACTTCTTCAATGTGGACCTGGCACGCTTTTGGTGGACGGCGGGCTACGACTTCTATGCGCTGGATATGCACAACCATGGCCGGAGCCTGCGGCCCGAGTATCCGGGCGGCTATGTATCGGACCTTGCCGACTATGACGCGGAAATTGAAGAGGCCATCCGCCTTATCAGCCGGGAGGGTGCGGCGGGGCCGTTGACCCTGATGGGTCATTCCACCGGCGGCCTCGTGGCCGTGCTGTGGGCCAGCAGGCGGCCCGGGAGCGTGTCGCACCTGATCCTGAACAGCCCCTGGCTGGAAATGCACGGCAACAGCCTGGTGCGGCGGGCAGCCTCCGGCATGGTGGGCCCGGTGGCCCGGATCCGGCCCGAAGCCGTACTGCGGCTGCCCGAGCGCGGCTTCTACTGGCGCACGATCAGCAGCGCGGCTGAAGGCGAATGGCCCCTCGATGAACGGTACCGTCCGCCCATGGCCTTCCCTGTCCGCGCCGGCTGGCTCAGTGCGGTGCTGGCCGGGCACGCCAAGGTGGCGCGCGGGCTGAACATCGAGGTGCCCATCCTGGTCCTGCTCTCCCGCGGCAGCGCGAACGGGCTCTTTTGGTCCGAGGAGATGCGCCGCACGGACGCGGTCCTTGACGTCAACACCATCAGCGCCCGGGCCCTCACGCTCGGCCGGACGGTGACGATCGAGCGGATCGACGGCGCGCTGCACGATGTCTTCCTCTCACCCGCCGCGGTGCGTGCGGACGCTTACGGCAGGCTGGCCCGCTGGCTGTCCGCCTATGGCGGCGCTCCCCTTCCGCCAATCCCGCCCGGGCCGCATCCATGACGGCGGAACATCACGCCGTCGGGGAACCCAGCGGCGAGTGGACAGCGGATATCCTTGGCCCCCCGTTCCAGCAGCGAACGCTGCCGCTGGCACCCGATGACGAGGGCGACGTCGTCGCGACCCTCGTGCGGTGCCCCGTCCCGGCGCCGGGACCCTCCCCCGCGCGGCTCAGCGGCTACCCCGCCGAGGGCCGCCCCGGGCTTTGAGTGTTCAGGCCTGGTCCCGGGTTACGGCGTCCACGGGCCGGGCAGCGTCGACTGCGCCCCCGTAGCGGCGGTCCCGCCGGGCATACTCTTCCACGGCAGCCCATAGCGTGCGCCGGTCGACGTCGGGCCACAGCGTATCCATGAAGACAAACTCGGCATAGGCGGACTGCCAGAGCATGAAGTTGGACAAACGCTGTTCCCCGGAGCTGCGGAGGAAGAGGTCCACGTCCGGCAGGTCCGGCTCGTCCAGGTACTTCTGGATGGTCCGTTCGGTGATGGCGTTAGGCTTCAACCGTCCGGCGGCGACGTCGGCCGCGATGGCGGACACCGCATCAGTAATTTCCGCGCGGCCGCCGTAATTGACACACATGGTCAACGTGCACGTGCTGTTGGCCGCAGTGTATTCCTCGGCCTCCTCGAGTTCCCGGATGACAGATCCCCAGAGCCTGGGCCGCCGGCCGGACCATCGGACCCGCACCCCCCACTCGTCCAGCTGGTTCCGCTGGCGCCGCAGCACATCCTTGTTGAATCCCATCAGGAAGCGGACTTCCTCCGGCGACCGCCGCCAGTTCTCCGTGGAGAAGGCGTAGACGCTGACGTATTCAATGCCCAGTTCGATGGCGCCGGCCATGACGTCCAGCAGCGCCGGTTCGCCGGCTTTGTGGCCCTCGATGCGCGGCAGTCCGCGCTGGTTCGCCCAGCGGCCGTTGCCGTCCATGACGATGGCGACGTGGCGGGGGATGAATTCCGCCGGAATGGACGGCGCCACGGCCCCGGAAGGATGCGGGTACGGCGCCACCACCGGGTGGGTGCGCTTGCGGGATACGTTGTTCTTTTTTCCCAGGGCCACTGTCAGCTTCGCTCCACATGTTTGAGGGATTTGAGGACTCGTTCGAGATGCCACTGCAGGTAGGCCGCGACCAGGCCCGCGGCCTCCTTGCGGTGCACTGGCAGGGATGCATCCGCCGTGCCCCAGTCGCCCGTCAGCAGCGCTGCCAGCAGGACGACAGTTTCGGGGGCCGGCGCAGGTGAGCCGGGAGGCCTGCAACCGCTGCAGACCATCCCGCCCAGGGGGGCCGCGAACGCGGTGTGGGGGCCAGGCAGTCCGCAGCGGGCACATTCGGTGAAGCTGGGCGCCCAGCCGCCCGTGGCCAGCGCCCGCAGCAGGTAGGAATCGAGGATCAGGCCCGGTGCGTGTTCATCCCGGCTGAGGGCGGCCAGGGCGCCGACCAGCAGGTTGTACTGGGCGGTGCCGGACTCGCCATCCACGTCCGTCAGCTTCTCCGCGGTTTCGGTCATGGCAGCAGCAACCGTGTACCGGCCGTAATCGGCCGCGATGCTCCCCCCGTACGCTCCCTTGGCCACGGCCTGGGTGACGATGTCCAGGGTGCGCCCCGAGACCAGCTGCAGATCCGCCACCATGAACGGTTCCAGCCTCGCCCCGAACCGGCTGCTGGTGCGCCGCACGCCCTTGGCCACCGCACGGACCTGGCCGTGATGCTTGGTCAAGAGGGTGATGATGCGGTCCGCCTCGCCCAGCTTGTGCGTGCGGAGCACGACGGCGTCATCCCGGTACGCGCGGGAGGCGAAAGAGTGTTGGGCCACGCTTTATCTTCCCATCCTCTTGGCTTCGCATCCCACCGGGCACAGCCGTGCCGCCGGGCAGATGTCCCGGCGGCACGGCTGGCAGGTGTCAGGCCTGTGCGTCCCGGATGGCGCGGTTCACGGCGGAGATGACAGCCTTCAAAGCGGACATGCTGGTGTTGGCATCGATGCCCACGCCCCACAGGACCCGGTCCCCCACTGCCGCCTCGACATACGCGGCGGCCAGGGCGTTGCCGCCCTCGGAGAGTGCGTGCTCGCTGTAGTCCAAGACGCGGACATCCACGCCATCCTCATGCAGGATGCTCAGCAGCGCCGCGATGGGACCGTTTCCGGTGCCGGTGCGGCTGACCTGCACACCGTCGATGGTGAGGGAGGCGTGCAGGGTCATGCCGCCGTCGTCGTCCGTTTCGGTCTTGACGGCACCGAGCGCGTAGCGCCCCCACTGCCCGTCAGCCTTGCCGGAGGGCAGGTACTCGTCCTGGAAGATCTGCCACAGCTGGGCGCCGCTCACCTCGCCGCCCACGGTATCGGTGCGCCGCTGGATGACGCCGGAGAACTCGATCTGCGCGCGGCGCGGCAGGTCCAGGCTGTGCTCGTTCTTGAGCAGGTAGGCCACGCCGCCCTTGCCGGACTGGGAGTTCACGCGGATGACGGCCTCGTAGCTGCGGCCCAGGTCCTTGGGGTCGATGGGCAGGTACGGAACCTGCCAGGTGAAGTCCGCCACGTCCTTTCCGGCGGCAGCTGCATCACGTTCCAGGGCCTCGAAGCCCTTCTTGATGGCGTCCTGGTGGGAGCCGGAGAACGCCGTGAAAACGAGGTCGCCACCGTACGGGGACCGTTCCGGAACGGGCAGCTGGTTGCAATACTCCACGGTGCGGCGGATGTCGTCGATGTCGGAGAAGTCAATCATCGGGTCGATGCCCTGGACGAGCAGGTTCAGGCCCAGGGTGACCAGGTCCACGTTGCCGGTCCGCTCGCCGTTGCCGAAGAGGCAGCCTTCGATACGGTCCGCGCCGGCCATGTATCCCAGTTCGGCGGCGGCCACGCCGGTGCCGCGGTCGTTGTGCGGGTGCAGGGACAGGATGATGCCCTCGCGGGGGTGCAGGTGGCGGCTCATCCACTCGATGGAATCCGCGTACACGTTGGGCGTGGCCATTTCCACGGTGGCGGGCAGGTTGATGATGACCTGGCGGTCTGCCGAGGCTTCGAAGACGTCGGCGACGGCGTTGCAGACGCGGACTGCGTACTCCAGCTCTGTTCCCGTGAAGGACTCCGGCGAGTACTCGTAGGTGACGTGGGTATCACCCAGGGTTTCCTCGTACTTCTTGCACAGCCGCGCACCCTGCAGCGCGATGTCCAGGATGCCGTCTTCGTCCTGGTTGAACACCACGCGGCGCTGCAGGACCGAGGTGGAGTTGTACAGGTGGACGATTGCCTGCTTGGCGCCGACCAGGGATTCGTACGTCCGCTCGATCAGGTGCTCGCGGGCCTGCGTCAGGACCTGGATGGTGACGTCGTCCGGGATGTGGTTGCCCTCGATCAGCTGGCGGACGAAGTCGAAGTCAGTCTGGGATGCGGACGGGAAACCGACCTCGATTTCCTTGTAGCCCATGCGGACCAGCAGGTCGAACATCTTCATCTTGCGTGCCGGGCTCATGGGGTCAATCAGGGCCTGGTTGCCGTCGCGCAGGTCAACTGCGCACCAGCGCGGAGCCTTCGTGATGACTTTGTCCGGCCAGGTGCGGTCCGGCAGTTCGACTTTGATCAGGTCCTGGAACGGCGTGTACCGGTGGGCAGGCATTCCTGAGGGCTTTTGTGCGTTTCGCATTACGTGGGGCCTTTTCTGGAGATCTTCATTGAAAGGGTGGCCGGGCAACACAAACTCCGCAGCGAGGGATGGCCTTGCGCTAGATCGCGTCTGGGGCCTCGCCGCGGCAGCTAAGGAGAAGGAGCTCTGCACGCACATTCTGAGCGTAGCACGCGTGCGTAAGATGAAAGGGCACTACCGTCCGTAAAGTCCACCATGCAGACCTCTCCGGCGCTGGAGCCGGATATGGAGCCTGCAGCAAAGGAGTTTCAGTGCCCATTTCGGGGATCGACCTTTCCACCATAGATCACACGGTCCGGCCGCAGGATGACCTGTACCAGCACGTCAACGGCGCCTGGCTGAAGGCCACCGAAATTCCCGACGACCGCCCACTCGAGGGCACATTCACCGCCTTGCGGGACGGTTCCGAGATAGCCGTCCGGGACATCATCGAGGAAGCGGCGGCCAAGGCCGGTTCGGCCAGCGGGATCGAGCGCAAGATTGGTGGCCTCTACAGCAGCTTCATGGATGAGGAAACCGTGGAGGCCAAGGGGATGGAACCCATCCGGCAGCGGATTGCGGACGTCTTCGCCACTGCCTCCGCCGCCGACCTCGTTGCACTGGCAGGGCGGCTGTTCCGCTCGGACGTGGGTGGCCTCTTTTATATCTACCCGGCCCCCGACGCCGGGAATCCGGACCGCGTCCTGCTGTACACCGGCCAGGGCGGCCTGGGGCTTCCGGACGAGTCCTACTACCGTGAAGACAAATTCGCGCCCATGGTGTCCGCGTACCGGTCGCATGTGCAGACCATGTTCGGCCTTGCCGGCGTGGCAGACGCGGAAGCCGCGGCGGGACGGGTGGTGGAGCTCGAAACGAAGCTCGCGGCACACCACTGGGACAACGTCACGCTGCGGAATCCGCAGAAGACCTACAACCTGAAGAGCGCGGATGAAGCGTCAGCCCTGTTCCCCCACCTTGCCACCTGGTTTGAGGCGGCGGGCATCGACGGGGACAAGCGGCAGGAGATCGTGGTGAGCACGCCGCCCTTCTTTGAAGGTGCCGCCGGGCTCCTGGACTCCGAACCGTTGTCCGTGTGGCAGGAATGGCTCGCCATGCGCGTGATCAGTGCCGCTGCACCCTACTTGTCGTCCGCTTTCGTTGACGCGAATTTCGCGTTCTACGGCACTACCATCAGCGGCACGCCCCGCAACAAGGACCGGTGGAAGCGCGGAGTGGCCGTGGTGGAGGCTGCCCTGGGCGAGGCCGTGGGCCAGATCTATGTGGCCCGGCACTTCCCGGAGACGCACAAGGCCCGGATGCAGACCCTGGTCGCCAACCTGATCGAGGCCTACCGCCGCAGTATCACGGGGGTGGGCTGGATGGGTGAGGCCACGAAGGCCGAGGCACTGCGGAAGCTCGAAGGCTTCCGGGCAAAGATTGGCTTCCCTGACGAATGGATCGATTATTCCGCCGTGGAGATCGATCCTGCCGACCTGCTCGGCAACGTGGAGCGGGCGCACAACGCCGACGTCGACCGCCACCTTGATGAGGTGGGCAAGCCGGTGGACCGCAACAAGTGGCTGATGACCCCGCAGACGGTCAAC
The DNA here is from genome assembly GCF_059090105.1 of Arthrobacter sp. K410C. Taxonomy (NCBI): domain Bacteria; kingdom Bacillati; phylum Actinomycetota; class Actinomycetes; order Micrococcales; family Micrococcaceae; genus Arthrobacter; species Arthrobacter sp. K410C. Next base: position 12,177 of record NZ_JBNHFJ010000022.1, on the reverse strand, counting down.
GCCTACTACCACCCGATGATGAACGAGATCGTTTTCCCCGCCGCGATCCTGCAGCCGCCGTTCTTCACCGCCGACGCCGATGACGCCGTTAATTACGGAGGCATCGGCGCAGTGATCGGCCACGAGATCGGCCACGGCTTCGATGACCAGGGTTCGCAGTTCGACGGCGGCGGCACCCTTCGGAACTGGTGGACGGACGAGGACCGGCAGGCCTTCGAACAGCTCACGGCCAAGCTGGTAGCCCAGTACGATGCCTTGTCGCCGTCGGCCGCCCCCGGGCATCACGTGAACGGGCGGCTCACCCTGGGCGAGAACATCGGCGACCTGGCAGGCCTGGCCATCGCCTACAAGGCGTACCTGATCAGCCTGGACGGCAGGGAACCGGAAGTCCTGGACGGCCTCACCGGCCCGCAGCGCTTCTTCGCCTCCTGGGCGGCCGGTTGGCGCCAGGTGATCCGGCAGGAAGAGGCCGTCCGCCGGCTTGCCACGGACCCCCACTCCCCGAACGAGTTCCGGACGAACGCCATTGCGAAAAACCTGGACGCGTTCCACGAGGCGTTCGACGTCACTGAACAGGACGGCATGTGGATGCCGCCTGCGGAGCGGGTCAGCATCTGGTAGGTCTCCCGGGACGCTGCCCTAGCCGAAAGCGGGGCGCCACCCTGGTGGGTGGCGCCCCGCTTTCGGTTATATGGAGGATTTACTCCTGGACGATCAGGTACGGGTTGGCCTGCTGGCATGTCGCGTCGCCAGCCGTCTGGTTGACGATATCGTCGGGCAGCGCGGCCCCCGCCCCGGACCCGTAGGTGGTGCCCGAGGTAAAGTCCGTGCCAAGGTAGACCTGCACTCCTGAGACACCGGGGGCGGGAACCAGCTGGCCCGCCGGGATGCCCAGCAGTGCGGCGACGTCGGCGGCAACATCGGCGAAGTCAGAACCGTAGTAGACCACGGATTGTTCCACGGCTGCGTTTTCGAACTGGGCGGCCTGCGTGAACCCACCGGAGACCAGGGCCTGCACGATTTCCTGGGCACGGCCGGGGACACCGGTGCCGTTGGCCACCGTCACCGGCTGCAGCGCCTTGTCGTATGGTGGCGGCGCCGGAACCGTTTCGGTGGGGGCGGCCGACGGCGGTGCACTTTCGCCGGGCGCTGGCGTGGCGGGCGCGGTGGGGTCGGTCAGGTCCACGTCCTGCCGGAGCGCAGCGAAGAGCTGGGAGCCGGCTGGTTCGGCGATCTGGAGCCTGTTCGGATCAAGGTCCGCCGGTGTGGTGGGGACGGCGACGAACGCCACCTTGCTGATATCGATGTCCTTGAGCCGGTTGCCGATGGTCAGCAGGGTGGGCACGGAAGCCAGGCCTTCATCCACCGTCAGGTTCTGGGTCACGACGTCGGCGATCTTCAGCATCTTGCCGGGATCGGACAGGGTGCCGTCGTCCTTGATCTTCCGGGTCAGCGACGAGAGGAAGCCCTGCTGCGCCTTGATGCGGCCCAGGTCGCCGCCGTCGGCAAAGGCATGCCGGGTGCGCAGGAAGGCAAGTGCCTGCTCGCCCTGGACCATCGAGGTGCCAGCAGGCAGCCGCAGCCGGGAGTCAGGGTCGTACACGGCGTCGCTGATGCAGACTTCCACGCCGCCCACAGCGTTGGACAGTTCCTTCACGGCGTTGAAGTCGGCCATCATGAAATGGTCCACTTCCAGGCCGGTGATCTTGTTGACAGTGTCCACAGCGCAGCCGATGCCGGCTTCCGTCATGGCCTCGTTGATCATGATGCCGCTCCGGGCAGGGTGTTCCTGGCCGGTCTTCTCGTCCTTGCACTTGGGAATGTCCACCAGCAGGTCGCGCGGGAAACTAATGACGCTGACTCGTTTGTTGTCTTCCGAGATGTCCATCAGCATCATGACGTCCGATTTGCCGTACCCCGCGGAAAGGTCGGCTTCGCCGTACTCGGCGTTCTTGCCGTCCCGTGTGTCCGAGCCCAGGATGAGGATCTGCATCCTGCCCGTCGCGTCGCTGACCATCTCGCTGTTGCCTCCGCCGGCGTTCAAGGGCGCCTTGGAAATGTTGTTGTGGAGGCGCAGGTACCAGAATCCGGCGAAAGCCAGGCCGCAGATGATGGCCACTGACAGGACACCGGTGACGATCTTGAGCCAGACGGGCATGCCGCGGAGTGGGCCAAGATGCCGTGCGGTCCCTAAGGCGCTATCGTGCGCGTGCCGGGATACGGGTCCTGTTCCCGCTGGCGCATCAGCTTCGTTGTCGCGTATATCGCGGCCTCGAACCACGTGGTGAACCTTCCTCTAAATTCAAAATCCGGCCCATTTTAGTGGTCCAGTCTGGGAAAACGCCGGGCGTCCGCCCGGCCGCGGCGGCACAGGCCGGATCAGAAACCGAGTTTGACCAGTTGTTTCGGGTCGCGCTGCCAGTCCTTGGCCACCTTGACGTGGAGGTCGAGGTAGATCCGCGTGCCGAGCAGCGCCTCGATCCCCTTGCGCGCGTTGGTGCCCACCTCGCGAAGCCTGCTGCCGCCCTTGCCGATGATGATGGCCTTCTGCGAAGGGCGCTCCACATACAGGTTCACGCGCACATCCAGGAGCGGGTTGTCGTCAGGCCGGTCCTCCCGCGGAACGATCTCTTCGACCACCACGGCCAGGGAGTGGGGCAACTCGTCCCGCACGCCCTCGAGCGCGGCTTCCCGGATGAGTTCGGCGACCATCACCGCTTCCGGTTCGTCCGTGAGCTCGCCATCGGGATACAGCGGAGGCGACGGCGGCATGTGGCTGATCAGGACGTCAGCGACAGTATCCACCTGGAAACCGTCCGTGGCGGAGACCGGCACGATGTCCTTCCAGCCCTCCTCCCCCAGGACTTCGCGGCCGAGTTCCGCCACGGCAAGGAGCTGCTCGGTCAGTGCCTGGCGGTCCACCAGGTCCGCCTTGGTGACGATGGCGATGACCGGCTTGCGGCCCACCGCCGCCAGCTGGGCGGCGATAAATTTATCGCCGGGGCCGATCTTTTCATTGGCCGGCAGGCAGAACCCAATGGCGTCAACCTCAGCGAGGGTGTCCGCGACGAGGTCGTTCAGGCGCTTTCCAAGGAGGGTACGCGGGCGGTGCAGGCCCGGGGTGTCCACCAGGATCAGCTGGGCATCGTCCCGGTGCACAATGCCGCGGATGGTGTGGCGGGTGGTTTGCGGCTTCGCGGAGGTGATGGCCACTTTCTTCCCCACCAGGGCGTTCGTCAGGGTGGACTTTCCGGCATTGGGCCGGCCCACCAGGACTGAGAATCCTGCGTGGAAGCCTCCGAAGTCTTCCGGTGCTGCCTTATTTTTCTTGCTCACGTGGAACTCCCTGCTGGGTTGTGTCCGCCTCTTCGAGGAGGTCTTCAAAGTCAGTGTCTACTCTTGGCACCGGCGCCGCAATGATGTGGCTGACGCGGTTGCGCCGGCCTTCCAGCCGGTCGGCCCGGAGTGAAACGCCGTGGACTTCAACCTGGCTTCCCACGATGGGGACGCGGCCCAGCGCCTTGGCAAGGAGGCCGCCCACGGTGTCCACTTCGTCGTCGTCCAGCTCGATGTCGAAGAGCTCGCCCAGGTCATCGATGCTCATCCGTGCGCTGACCCGGTAGGAACCGTCTCCAAGCTCAACGGCTTCGGCGCTTTCCGTGTCGTACTCGTCCACAATTTCACCCACGATTTCCTCGATCAGGTCCTCGAGGGTGACCAGGCCGGCGGTGCCGCCGTATTCGTCGATGACGATGGCGACATGGGTGGATTCCTTCTGCAGTTCGCGCAGCAGGTCGCTCACGGGTTTGGACTCGGGGACGTACCGGACCTCGCGGGCCAGCGAGTCCACCAGGGGCGGTTCCGCGTCCGGGGCGAGTCCATGGACGGCGGCGGCCACGTCCTTCAGGTAGATGATGCCGAGAATATGGTCCGTGTCCTCGCCGATCACGGGAATCCTCGAGTAGCCGGACCGGAGGAACAGGGACATGGCCTGGTGCAGGCTCGATCCGGATTCGATGCTGACGATGTCCGTCCTGGGGACCATGACGGCGCGCACCAGCGTGTCGCCGAAGTCGAACACCGACTGGATCATCTCGGCTTCGGTGTCCTCAATCATGTCCGATTCGCTGGCGCGCTCCACCAGTTCACGGAACTCCTGCTCGCTGAAGAACGCCTCGTCACCGCCGGGCGCGCCGGGCGCGGCCGAGCTGCCCAGGGCCACGAGCCAACCAGGGATGGGCCCCAGGATCCAGGTCAGGAACCGGATCGTGGGGGCCGTGAACCGGACCACGGCCGCGGAGTGCAGCCGTCCGAGCTGGCGGGGCGAAACGCCCACGATGACGAATCCGAGCAGCGCCATGATGCCCGTGGCCGCCAGCCCGGCAAGCCAGATGTTGTCCAGCAGGCTGTAGAGCAGGACGGCAACAGCCACGGCGGAGGCCATTTCGAACCAGATCCGCCAGAACCGCAGCGCACGGATGTGGGCAACCGGCTGGGCAAGGATGCGGCGCATCGCGGTGCTCCGGCTCCGAAGGAGCGCTTCCTCCGCGTCATGGCGCGGAAGGAAATTGAAAGCGGCTTCGGCGGCCGTCAGCACCGCCGCGACACCCAGGAAAAGCAGGGCCATCGCGACCAGGAGCAGAGGCGTCACTGGGTGGTCTCGGCGGGTGCTTCTTTGCCGGTGAAGCCGGACAGGAGTTCCCGCTGGAGCCCGAACATTTCGGCCTTCTCCTCGGGTTCTGCATGGTCGTAGCCCAGCAGGTGGAGGATGCCGTGGGTTGTCAGCAGCAGCATCTCATCCTGGAGCTGGTGGCCTGCGTTCCTGGCCTGGACTTTTGCCACCTGCGGGCATATGGCAATATCGCCCAGCATGCCCTGCGGCGTGGGCCGGTCAGGTGTTCCGGGGGTGAGTTCATCCATGGGCACGGACAGGACATCTGTGGAACCGGGTTCGTCCATCAGCTCAAGGTGGAGCTTTTCCATCGCAGGCTCATCCACCAACAGGATGGACAGTTCCGCCTGCGGGTGGATGTAGAGCTGTTCAAAGATGTACCGGGACAATGCAACGAGTTCCGCTTCGTCCACCTGGACCCCGGACTCGTTGTTCACCTCGATGCTCAAGCGCGTTCCCCCCGTTTTTCCTTAACTGCTGAATGTTTGGCGCGGGCCCTCTGGGCGTCGTCCCAGATGCTGTAGGCGTTGACAATGTCGCCAACCAGGCGGTGGCGGACGACGTCGGCGGCATCCAAAACCGAGAAGTTGACGCCCTCGATGCCCTGCAGGATGTCCTCCACGATTCGGAGCCCGGACCGGGTGCCGAACGGAAGGTCCACCTGCGTGACGTCTCCGGTAACCACCATCTTGGATCCGAAGCCCAGGCGTGTCAGGAACATCTTCATCTGTTCGGGCGTGGTGTTCTGCGCCTCATCAAGGATGATGAACGCGTCGTTGAGGGTGCGCCCGCGCATATAGGCCAGGGGCGCCACTTCGATCGTTCCGGCCGCCATCAAGCGGGGGATGGACTCCGGGTCCATCATGTCGTGGAGGGCGTCGTAGAGCGGGCGCAGGTACGGATCGATCTTGTCGCTCAGCGTCCCGGGCAGGAACCCCAGGCGTTCCCCGGCTTCCACTGCCGGACGGGTCAGGATGATGCGGGTAACCTCTTTTTGCTGCAGGGCCTGGACCGCCTTGGCCATGGCCAGGTAGGTCTTCCCGGTGCCGGCAGGTCCGATGCCGAAAATCACCGTGTTGTCGTCGATGGCGTCAACGTAGGTTTTCTGGTTCAGGGTTTTCGGCCGGATTGTCCTGCCGCGGCTGGAGAGGATGTCGTGGGTGAGCACCTCCACAGGGTTCTGCAACGATTGGGTGCGCAGCAGGGCCACCAGCTGCTGCAGCACCGCCGGGCTGATGATGGTGCCGCGCGCCACGAGTCCGCGGACTTCGTGGAGCAGCCGCATGATCCGGGGTACGTCATGGATGGGTCCGCTGATGGAAAGCTCGTTGCCGCGGACGTGGAAGTTGACGTCCGGAAACTGCTCCTCGATGTACCGCAGCGCCTCATCGTGGCTGCCGAGCGACTGGACCATCTGATCGGAGTTGTCGAAAAGGACCACCTCAGTCCGGATGCCCGGGAGGGAGTGGGGGAACTCCCCGCTGCTGCCCTCTCCGGTGGACCGGCGCTTTCCGTTCGCTGATTCAGTCATAGTGATGGCCTGCTGGCCTGTGGTCCCCTCAAGGTCGGTACAGATTGTCTTTCCATATTACGCCAGCAGCCGCCGGCGCCGGATACGGGAACCGGTCGCATGGACGAAGAATGACCCAGTTCCGTCATTAGGTATCAACTTCATATCGGCCTCATATCGTTCCCGTTTCAGTTGGGCGCAGGCGAGGGCTGGCGGCCGGCAGGTCCTGCAGGGTGTGCCATGCTGGAAATCCAGCTGCAACTGGATGACCAGGCCGCCCGGGGATCGGCCCTCCACGTTAGGAAAGGACAGGACGAACGTGCCGGAATCCGCTGCGCCCCTGAGGGCGGGCCGTGCCGTGGGCCGCATGCGCGGTCTCCTGCTGGCCGGAGTCCTGGCAGCTGTCCCGGTCATGACAGGCTGCATCGCCGAGGCCGGGCCGACGCCCACGGGCACACTGGCCACCGATCCCATCGCCACCGGCACGGCACAGGCGCCGTCCACGAGTGCGCCGCTGGAAACCACCCAGTCCTCGAACAAGGCACCGGTGTACTGGATTGGCCGCAGCGGCAGCGACGTCTTCCTGTACCGCGAATTCCGGGACGTGCCGGACCAGGAAAATCCCGTGACGCGGGCCCTGCGCTCCATGATGTCGGACAAGCCGCTCGACCCCGACTTCTTCACGCCCTGGCAGAACCCCGGCACGCTCGCCACCTCCATTTCGGGTAAAGACGTCATCACCGTGGACGTCTCCGAGGACGCCTTCAACAGCAACCTCGATGCGGAGATGGCCGCCCGGGCCATCCAGCAGTTGGTCTACACGGCAACCGCCGCCGCCGCCAGCTCAGGCCTGATCGACTCCGGGCAGCAGATCCGGGTCCGAATCCTGGTGGACGGGCATACGGACTACCTGGCGTTCGACCACATCCCGCTCGGCGCACTGATGACCCGGAGCACGGGCCTGGTGGCGCCCGTCTGGATTATCGATCCGCAGGAAAACGTGGAAGTACCCGGAGGCAGCGTCAAGATCACCGGACGAAGCACAACCGCCGGCGGCAAGCTCCGCTGGCAAATCCTGCGGTCCGGAACCAACGGCAGCACGGAGCCCTTCCTCACCGGGGAGACAACAGCCTCGCCCGAGCAGGGCCAGGCGGGGGTTTTCACCCTGGCCCTGACCATGCCGGCCGGTGACTACGAGCTGCGGGTGGCGCAGGCCGGAACCGGGGGCCGTCCGGACCAGTTCGAGGACACCCGCGCCTTCAAGGTGCGGTAGCCGTCCAGCGGCCTAGGATGTCGCTGGCCAGCACGACGGCGGCCGGCCCTGCCGTGGATGACCGCAGGACGTGGTGCCCCAGCAGTGCGGTCACGGCGCCTTTGTCGCAGAGCCGGGTGACTTCGCGGGGACTGATCCCGCCCTCGGGTCCTACGATCAGGAGCACCTCGCGGTGTTCCGCTCCCCCGCCGCCGGCCTGCCAACCCTCAAGGACGGTGCGCAGCGGACGGACGGCGTCCTCGTGCAGGATGACCGCCAGGTCCGCGGCCTCGACGGCTGCGGAAAGCGCGGCGGTGTCGACGGCGGGGCGGACCTCCGGCACCCAGGACCGCCGTGCCTGCTTGGCGGCGGCGGTCACCACCGACTGCCATTTGGCGTGGGCTTTCGCTGCGCGGTCACCTTTCCACCGCACGATGGACCGCTCGGACTGCCATGGGATCACGGCGTCGACCCCCAGCTCGGTGGCCGTTTCGATGGCCAGCTCGTCCCGGTCGCCCTTTGCCAGGGCCTGGACGAGCACCAGCCGGACGTCCGGCCGCTGTTCGACGGTTACGGACGCGCACTCCACCTCGAGGGCCGCCGGCGCAGCAGCGGCGACCCGCCCTGTCATCCTGGTGCCGGCGCCGTCGACAATATCGACGGCTTCGCCCGGTTCAAGCCGTTTGACAGCGACGGCATGCCTGGCCTCGGCCCCTTCCAGGACGAAGCGGCCGCCCGGCGACATTCCATCCAGGGACCCGGCGGCGGTGAAGAAGACGGGGTTGCTCACCGCTACAGGTTACCGAGGCGGTCCCGAAGCTTGGCGAACATGCCGCCGCTCGCAGCCAGCTTGCCGTCAGTGATCTGCTCACCCCGGAGCTTGGCCAACTGCCGCAGCAGGTCTTCCTGGGCGGCATCGAGCTTGGCGGGAGTCTCCACCTGCAGGTGGACCTTGAGGTCGCCACGGCCATACCCGCGAAGGTGGGTGACGCCCAAACCGCGAAGCGTAATGATTTCACCGGATTGGGTGCCGGGCTTAACGTCGATTTCCTGCGTGCCGTCGAAGGTTTCCAGGCTGACCTCGGTGCCAAGGGCGGCCGCCGTCATGGGAATGTTCAAGGTGGCGTGGAGGTCGTCCCCGTCCCGGACATAAGTGGGATCGTTGTTGACCCGGATCTCCACGTAGAGGTCGCCGGAAGGTCCACCGGCGGGTCCCGCCTCACCCTGCCCGGACAGCTGGATGCGTGTTCCGGTGGCGACGCCGGCAGGAACCTTGATGGTCAGTGAACGGCGGCTCCGGATGCGGCCCTGGCCGCTGCACTCGTTGCAGGGATCCCTGATGACGGTGCCGAATCCTTCGCAGCTGCCGCAGGGGGCAGCCGTCATGACCTGGCCGAGGATGGAACGGACTGCCCGTTGGACCTGGCCGCTGCCGCCGCAGATGTCGCAGCGCTCCGGATGAGTGCCGGGCTGGCAGCAGGAGCCTTCGCAGGTGGGGCAGGTGACCGCCGTATCCACCTCGAGCTTCTTGTTGACGCCAAACACGGCGTCACGGAGGTCGATCCGGACGCTGATGAGGGCGTCCTGGCCGCGTCGGACGCGTGAGGCCGGACCGGTGGAGCCGCCGGCACCGAAGAAGGTGTCGAAGATGTCCTGGAATGCGAAGCCCTGCCCGGCGTAGCTGCCGCCGCCGAACCCGTTGTCCGTGCCGTTCTCGTTGCCGGTGGTGTCGTAGACGCGCCGCTTCTGGGGGTCCGAGAGGACTTCGTACGCATGGGTCACTGCCTTGAAGCGGTCAGCGGCCTCCTCGCCCGGGTTGACGTCCGGGTGCAGGGTACGGGCCAGCTTGCGGTAGGCCTTTTTGATTTCTTCTCCGGTGGCCTCCGGTGAGACTCCAAGGACGTCGTAGTGGCTGCTCAAAGTTCGTATCTCTTCCTTGTTGACTGCATGCAGTGGGGGTGTCCTTCCGCGGACCGGCTGCCAGGGCAACCGGCGCCCCGCTCAGGGCCCCAGAATCCGGGATAGGTAGCGGGCAACAGCCCTGACGGCGGCCATAGTGGTGGGATAGTCCATGCGCGTGGGCCCCAGCACGCCTATTTTCGCTGCGCTGTCCGGACCGTAGCCGGTGGCCACCACGGAAGCTTCGGCAAGGCCGTCGTACGGGTTCTCACGCCCGATGCTGACTGCCACGCCACGGTGGTCCTGCGCCATTTCGCTCAGCAGGCGCAGCATCACCACCTGTTCCTCCAGGGCTTCCAGGACAGGTCCGATGCTGAGCGGGAAATCCACGTTGGACCGGGCAAGGTTCGCCGTGCCCGCCATGACCATGCGCTCCTCGCGGCTGCTGTGCGCCAGGAGCTCCAGCCCGTGGGCCAGTGCCTGCGCAGCCGGCCGCTGCGCCGGGCCGACGGCGGAGACGACGCCGGGCAGGGACTGCCCTAACTGGCCCAGCGGGGTTCCGGCGAGGGAACCGAGGAACTGGGTCCGGAGCGCGGCGAGGGCGTCGTCACCGAGGTCCTGGCCGACGTCGATGACCCGCTGCTCCACCTTGCCGCTGTTGGCGATCAAAACCACCAGCACTTTCCGCGGTGCCAGCAGGACGAATTCGATGTGGCGGATCAGGGCCCGGCTCAGATGGGGATACTGGACCACCGCCACCTGGTTGGTCAGTTGCGACAGCAGCCGGACGGTCCGGTCCAGGACATCATCGAGGTCGTCGGAGCCTTCGAGCAGCGACTGGATGGCGCGGCGTTCAGCCTGGGACAGCGGCTTCACAGCCGAGATCTGGTCAACGAACAGGCGGTAGCCCTTGTCCGTGGGAATCCTGCCCGCACTGGTGTGCGGTGCGGTGATGAGCCCTTCGTCTTCCAGGGCTGCCATGTCGTTGCGGATTGTTGCACTGGATACGCCGAGATGATGCCTTTCCACCAGCGCCTTGGAACCCACGGGCTCGCGGGAGTGGACGTAGTCCTCCACGATTGCCCGCAGCACTTCCAGTTTGCGTGGCTCGCTCACACTCCACCTCCAATCCAGGGTCAGGGCGGCAGCGCCACCCTGTGCAACAAACATCAGGGAAAACCATCAGGGTTAGCACTCGACATGCCTAAGTGCTAACAGTCTATTATGACTCGCCCCGTTGTTAGCATTGGTACCGCTCCGGGCGAAATTCCGGCGGCACTGATCTAGCGCTAGGCGGAGTCGATCCATGGATTACCAGAACTGGGGGCCCCGGGAGATGTCCGGCCCCGTCCGCACCCAACTTCCCGAAGTCCCCGTTGAACGCGGCATGGTCCTGGAGGACGTGCAGTCCGGGTGGGTTGGTGCCGTGACGCGGGTGGAAAAGTCAGGCGGCATGCACGTGGTGGCGCTGGAAGACCGGCGGGGAAAGTCACGGACGTTCCGGCTCGGCTTCGGCTTCCTCCTGGAGGGCCAGGCCATCCGCCTGATGCCGCCGGCACCGCGTGCCGCTGCCGGCGCCGGAGCCGGCAGGACGGCGTCGGGCTCGGTCCGGGTCACGGGCCAGCGTGCCCAGGTGGCCAAAGCCAGCCGCATCTGGGTGGAAGGCAAGCACGACGCCGAACTGGTGGAGAAGGTCTGGGGAGACGACCTTCGAGTGGAGGGCATCGTCGTCGAACCCCTGCACGGCATTGACGACCTCGCCGGAGCGGTGGCCGATTTCCGGCCCGGGCCGGGACGGCGGCTGGGCGTGCTCGTGGACCACCTGGTGCCGGACTCGAAGGAGTCCCGCATTGCCGACGCCGTGATGGCGTCCCCCGGCGCCGCGGGGAACGTCCTGATCGTGGGCCACCCGTACGTGGATGTGTGGCAGGCCATCAGGCCCGCTGTCCTGGGGATCGAGCAGTGGCCCGTAGTGCCCCGGGGCCAGGACTGGAAGACCGGCGTGCTGGCGGCCTTCGGCTGGCCGCACGCCACGAAGGAGGACATCGGGCTGGGGTGGCAGAAGCTGCTGGGTGCCGTCCGCAGCTACGCTGACCTTGAGGCGTCGCTGCTGGGCCGCGTTGAGGAAGTGATCGACTTCCTCACGGTGCCCTGAATGGGGAGCCATGTCCCGGATAGCCAGTATTCTTGGTACTGCAGGTCCTGCGGCACTGTCCGCGGCCGCAGCAAGGCAGCACCGGCATTCCGCACTATTTGCACTCTCGAAGGAAACAGACTGTGGCAGAAAACACCCGTGATCACAGGGACAGCCAGGGCGGCGCAGGCCGCTCCGAATACCATGGCGTCCCGGCGAACGCGCTGCCCCTGACGGCAGGCGAGGACAGGCAATGGGCCACCCTGGCGCACTTCGGCGGAATCCTCGGTTGCGTACCTGCGCTGCTGATCTTCCTGATCTTCCGCGACCGCGGGCCGTTCACGGCGCAGGAGTCCAAGGAAGCCCTGAACTTCAGCCTGCCACCCACCATTGCGGCCGTGGTGGCGAACATCCTGGTATTCATCCCCGTCATCGGCAACATCTTCGCCGTCATTGCCACGCTGATCTGGATCGCCCTGACCTGCTTCTCGGTGGCGGCAGGCATCCACGTGAACAAGGGCCAGCCGCACCGGTACCAGTACAACCTGCGCTGGATCAAGTAGTCCCCACCGGCTCCCAGCCATCGCAAGCTCGCGCCGGGGCCCTCGCCGGCGTGGGCCCATCCACCGGCTCCCAGCCATCGCAAGCTCGCGCCGGGGCCCTCGCGGGCGTGGGCCCATCCACCGGCTCCCAGCCCTCGCAAGCTCGCG
>NZ_JBNHFJ010000021.1:0-49877 GCF_059090105.1 Arthrobacter sp. K410C | reverse complement strand
GCGGATGGAGTATTCTCCGGACCGCGACGGGATGGGCTGGGTCTCGCTGTTGCTGCCCGCCGAGCAGGCCAACGCGGCATGGAACCGGACCAGGGCACTGGCCCGCGGCCTCCAGGGCCCGGATGAGCCACGCACCCTTTCCCAACTGATGGCGGATATCGGGGCTGCGGCGCTCCTGGGCGCCGGGAGCAGCGTGGCTACGGGCGCGGCCACAGGTACCGGCGCCGCGGCGCTGCTGAGCACCGGGAGCAGTGTTGCGCCGGGCGCCGGGGCCGCGGCCAGCCTGGCGGAGGTCCCGTCACCGGCGGCGCAGGTGCTGGTCACCGTGCCCGTGTTCTCCCTGCTTGGCCTCACTGACGAACCCGCCGTGCTGGACGGCCACGGGCCGGTCCCGGCGTCGATGGCCCGGCAACTCGTCGCCGACGGGGCGGCGTCGTTCTACCGGGTGCTGGTGGACCCGCGGGACGGGGCGCCGCTGGAGATCGGCCGCAAGAACTACCGGATACCGGCTGCAATGCGTCGGTGGCTGCGGCTGCGGGACGGCAAGTGCCCGTTCCCCGGCTGCAGCAACGCCTCGCTCGATAATGAAGCCGACCACCTGCTGGCCTGGCATCACGGCGGGACCACCGGGATCAGGAACCTGGGACAGCCCTGCCCGAAACATCACCGCATGAAACACGCCAGCGGCTGGGAACCCACCCCGGCAACAAAGAAGGAACCACCGGGCTGGATCTCCCCGGCAGGCCGCACCTACAACAGCGAACACCAGGACTGGGAACCACCACACCTGCCACGCATGGGTGAGGCGCAAGGCCTGCCGGAGGCAGATGACTCATGGATCTTGGCAGAGACGGGCGAGCGGCAAGGCTGGCCGGACATGCCGCACCCGGACACTTGGCCGGACTTCGACCGCCTGTACCCCGAACCGCCCATCGAGGAGCCGCTAAGCGGGAACTTGGAGGACCCCGACGACCTTCCGGCCGATGATGACCTTTGGGAGGAGTTCTACGCCCTGCCGTTTGTCCTGCCCAGGGACCCGTTCGAGGACCGGGAGCAGGCGCCGGTGTAGCGGCTTGCGCGCTGCGCTGTCCCCGCCGCAGGATGGGGCCGGTACTGTAGTTGGTTTCGAGGAGGCTGCCCCATGATTGAGATCCTGAATGCCGCCGAGGTGGCCCGGGCGAAGGAAACCGGCGCCCTGGTGGCCAACATCCTGCACATGCTGAAGAGCCGCACCACGGTGGGCACCAACCTCCTGGAGATCGACGCCTGGGCCAGGGACATGATCCTCGAAGCCGGCGCGGAGTCCTGCTATGTCGATTACGCGCCGTCCTTCGGGCGCGGACCGTTCGGCCACTACATCTGCACCGGCGTCAACGATGCCGTGCTGCACGGGTTGCCGCACGACTACGCCCTGGCCGACGGGGACCTGCTGACGCTTGACCTCGCCGTCCTGAAGGGCGGGGTGGCGGCGGACTCCGCCATCAGCTTCATTGTGGGCGAAAGCAAGCACCCGGAGAGCGTGGCCCTGATCGAGGCAACGGAGCGGGCACTGCGGGCAGGGATCGCCGCTGCCGGACCGGGGGCGCGCATCGGCGACATCTCGCACGCCATCGGCTCGGTCCTCAGCGACGCGGGATACCCCGTTAACACCCAGTTCGGTGGCCACGGCATCGGATCCACCATGCACCAGGACCCGCATGTTCCGAATGCCGGACGTCCCGGCCGCGGCTTCAAGCTCCGGCCCGGACTGCTGCTTGCGCTGGAGCCCTGGGTCATGGCGGACACCGCAGAACTGGTCACCGACGCCGACGGGTGGACGCTCCGGAGCGCCACGGGCTGCCGTACAGCGCACAGTGAGCACACGATCGCCATTACCGCCAGCGGTGCCGAGATCCTGACGCTGCCGCCGCAGGGGCTTTCGTAAGTAAACGCCCCTGGCGGCAGAGCAGGCCGGCAGCCGCTACTCCTTGAACAGCCCCGCAAGGTCCTCGGCCGTGATGGCCCCGCCAGCGAGGGCATCGCCTTCCATGACGTCGGCGAACAGCTGCGACTTCCGGGCCTTCAGCGCCATGACCTTTTCCTCGATGGTGTCCTTGGCCACCAGGCGGTACACCATCACGTTCCGGGCCTGCCCGATCCGGTGCGTCCGGTCCACGGCCTGGGCCTCCGACGCCGGGTTCCACCAGGGATCCAGCAGGAAGACGTAGTCGGCCTCCGTGAGGTTCAGCCCGAAGCCGCCGGCCTTCAGCGAAATCAGGAACACCGGAGCGCTGCCGTTCTTGAACTCGCTGACCACGTCGGCACGGTTGCGGGTGCCGCCGTCGAGGTAGCAGTACTCGATGCCCTCCTCATCAAGCCGCTCGCGCACCTTCCCCAGGAACCCGGTGAACTGGCTGAAAATCAGCGCCCGGTGGCCCTCCGCCACCAGGTCCTCGAGCTGTTCGAACAGGACATCCAGCTTGCTGGACCGGATCCCGGTCAGGGCCGGGTCAACAAGGGAGGCGTCCAGGCTCAGCTGCCGCAGCAGGGTCAGTGACTGGAAGATGGTGAACCGGTTCCTGTTCACGTCCTCGATCAGCCCCAGGATCTTCTGCCGTTCGCGCTGCAGATGCGTCTGGTAGACCTTCTGGTGCCGTGGGTTCAGCACCACCTCCAGGATCTGCTCCTGCTTGGGCGGCAGGTCCTTGATCACCTGGTCCTTGGTGCGGCGCAGCATCAGCGGGCGGACCCGGCGGCGGAGCTTGTCCAGCTGCCCCTTGTCGCCGTTTTTCTCCACGGGCTTCTGGTAGTACTCCGCGAACCGCTTGGGACTGGAAAACAGGCCCGGCGCCACAATGGAGGTCAACGCCCAGAATTCCATGAGGTTGTTCTCCAGCGGTGTGCCGGTGATGGCCAGCTTGAAGGCGGCCGGCAGCTTGCGGGCGCACTGGTAGGCCTTGGACTGGTGGTTCTTCACGAACTGCGCCTCGTCCAGCACCAGGCCGGACCAGGAGCGGGAGGCGTAGGAGTCGTAGTCGATGCGGAACAGCGCGTAGGACGTGATGACAACGTCCGCATCCGTGAGTGCGGCCAGGGGATCCTGCCCGCTCTTGGCGAACGTCTCGCCCACCGCCTGCACCTTCAGTCCGGGCGCGAAGCGGGCTGCTTCGGCTGCCCAGTTGCCCACCACGCTGGTGGGGGCCACCACCAGGAAGGGCGCGACGGCGGCTGGCTGGCTTGAGGAGCCGGCGGCAGCACCGCCGTCGGGCGCCTTTGCATCGGCGCCGGCTGCGGCAACAGCCTGTTCCTTCGCCGCGCACATCAGGGCCAGTGCCTGCACGGTCTTGCCGAGGCCCATGTCGTCGGCAAGCACGCCGCCCAGGCTGTGCTTGTACAGGAATGTGAGCCAGTTGAAGCCCTCCAGCTGGTAGGGCCGGAGCTCCGCGTCCAGCGACGCCGGCAGCGGCAGCCCGTCCGTGCCGCCCTCCAGGAGGCCGCCCACGGCCGAACGCCAGGCCGCAGCCTGCTGGTCCACGATCCCCAGCTGCGCCAGCTCGTCCCACAGCCCTGCCTGGAAGCGGCTGATCTGCAGCGGAGCGTCCTTGTTGTCCTGCAGCGACCGCGCCTCTTCGATCAGCGCCCGCAGCTGGTGCAGCTGCGGCAGGTCCAGCGAGAAGTACGCGCCGCTGGGCAGCAACATCTTGGTCTGCCCCGCGGCCAGCGCGGAGAACACGGCAGCGAAGGAGACCGGCTGCCCCTCGAGGGAAATCTGGATGCCCAGGTCGAACCAGTCGCGCTGCTCGGTGGCCTTGGTGGAGATGGAGACCACCGGTGCCTCCTCGGCCTCCCGGTAGTCGGCGATATCGCCCGCTGTCTCCACCTCAACGTCCGGCGCCTGACGGAGCCGCGGCAGCACCTCCTCGGTGAAGGCCAGCGTGTCCAGGCCCTTCAGCTCGGCCGACGCCGCCAGCCGGGGAGTGCCCCAGCCTCCGGTTGCGGACTCACCAAGGGCAGGAACCACGTCCCAGGGCTGGCCGATGCCTTCCAGGATGCGCGCCTCCGCAGCGTCGTCGCGGTAGCCGTGGTCGCCGGGGTGGCGCCACAACGGCTGGGCGGTGACCAGGTTGCCGCTCTTGTAGTGCCACTCCCAGTGCAGGCGCACGCGGTGGTCGGCGCCGTAGTTCGCCAGCAGCGAGAGGCTGGGAACGGCAAGGGCGGGCAGCTCCACCGACTCGTCCCGTGCAGTTACCCGGGCCTTCTGCTTGAGTTTCGGATAGAAGCCGGTGAGGAACCGCGATTCGTCCTTCGCGGGGATGTGGAGGGCGCTGCCGGCCGTGACGAAGGCCAGGAGTTCCTCGCTCAGTCCGGCCTCCAGCGGTGCCAGGGTGATGACGCCGTCGGGATCGGGGACACCTGGCAGCGCGGCTTCGCCCGTGGTGAAGAACAGCCCGTGCGCCGGCCGTCCGATCGTCCCCACCGAGGCGGGATCAACCTGGCTTCCCTCCACGGTGATGGTGGAAGAAAGTTCCAGCCCGCCGTCGGGCGCGGCGTCCTGTCCGCCGTCGCCCCTGGCCTGCGTGCCGTATCGCCCAAGGTTGAGTCCGACGGCGGCGGGGGCCTCTGCGATCCGGACCGGCTCCGTGCCGCGCGAGTGCACCAGTGCGAGCCCGATCTTGCGGGCGTCGGACAGCAGGCTCCACAGGTTCTTGCCCGAGTAGGAGTTCAGGCCCAGCCACAGGCCGGACGAGTTGTGCATCCGGCTGGCGGAGGCGGAGTGCGCGGCCAGGAATTCCTGCATCCACTCGATATGCGCCTCGTTGCACTCCCGGCGGAAGTTCAGGTAGCTCAGGGTGTTCCAGGAGACGTCACCGCGGATCCACTTGCCCTTGGCGCCCATGATCACCGGACGGGCCTTGAGCTGGCGGACGCTGCGCACCGGATCCCGGCGGCCGGTGTAGGAAAAGTGCGGTGCCGGCTCCTCGATCTCGAACTGGAGCGCCAGCGGGACGCCGTTGGCGGCGGGTGCGTTTCGGGCCTGCGAGATGAGCGGGCTGAGTGCCTGCTCCCAGTCGGACAGGACTGCGCCGGCGGGCTCCCGGGACACCTGGGTGGCAACCCCCGGGGACAACAGCTGCACGCGGATGGCCGGGTTGTCCTCCGCGGCAAAGAGCAGGGCGGCCACGTGCTTGCAGTCCTTGCGCACGGGGCAGCTGCAGACGCCCACCGTGCAGCTCCAGCCGCCACCCCTGCGGACCAGCTTGGCGGTGGTGGAGTAGGGCACGTCGGCACCGCCCCGGACCTTGCCCAGCATGAGCCCGGTCCCGGCGTCGAACGAGATCCCGGAGACGCGGCTGCCCATGGCGTAGGCAAGCCCGGCCGCCAAGGAGCGGTCGTTGATTGCGGGGGTCTGTATTGCCAGATCCGTACTCTCGTCCGGTTGGGATGGAATGGCGCGCGCTACTTTCGGCAGGACACGGCGGAGCCGGGTCCGGTGGTTGGCTATCTGATCCATCTTAGTTCGCCGGGGTGGGAGGCGTGTGCCCTTGTCCCGCCGATGGTGGGCGTTGGTCAGATACGCGTCCGTGGCGTGCTAGCCACAGCGCCCTCCTGCTGAAGCAGGAGGGCGCTGTCCCTGAACGCATTGAGGCACTTCTGGAAGGAACTGCGCGGTTCCAGGGTGTACGATCCGTCGCCGAATAGTTCAAACGTGAACGATTTCGTGTACTCCAACTGCCCTAACGCACGCAGGATTGCCGTCAGGTCCAGGTTGCCGTCTCCCCAAGCCAAGTGACCGGCGGGTGAGCCATCTATCAGGTGTACGTGGCGCACCCTTTTCCCAAAAGCCTTGCCATAGTCACTGATCGCATCTCCTGCCACTGCCAATGCCACAGTGTCGATCACCACCCCAAGGGCAGGATGCCCCACGTCCTCGACCATGCGTCGAAGCGATGACAGGTCGGTGACCAGATTCGACTCCACCCGCTGCAGCGGTTCCAATACGCAGGACACCCCCAGTTCCGAGGCCCGTTCACTGATCGCCTGCAGGGCGAGGACGCTTCGTTCCCAGGCAAATTCCAACGGCTCGTCCTCGTAACCGCGGCCGGAGGTGAGGAACAACAGGGGCGATTCCAGGTCATTGCATATTTCGGCAGCCCGGAGGAAAAGCTGCACGCTGCCCTCCCGCAGCCATGCCTCGCCTGAAGCGATGTTGACCGGGTAGGCCACCTGCTCAGGCGTCAGGCAGGCTAGTGAGAGCCCACGTTCACGCAGCAGCTTCGCTACCTTTTTGACCCGGTGCCCGTCTGCGTCCGCGAGGTGCAGGTGGGGAGCTATGCCCCACAACTCCACCTTGGTGCGCCCCAGCTCCACCATGTCGTCCAGGCAACGCTCGAGGGTGTGGTGCTGATACGCGAAGTTGGAGCCACAGACTTGGTCCAGGCCGGAACCGGCCATCATCACTTCCCCACGCCGTCTGCCAGGCCACGGATGAAATAGCGCTGGCCCGCGAAGAAGAGCACGATCACTGGGACGGCGGCGATGGCCATTCCCGCAAACACCACGGGATAGTCCGTGCCGTGTTTGGCCATGAGATTCGTAAGTCCCACCGGCAGCGTCTGCAGCGCCCCGCCGCTGGTGAAGATCATGGCGAAAAGGTATTCATTCCAGGTGAAGAGAACGTTCAGCAGGATGGTGGAGATGATGATTGGCCGGCACATCGGCAGGATGACCTGCCAGAATGCCCGTGCCTTGGAGGCGCCGTCCACGGAGGCGGCCTCATCCACCTCCGACGGCAAATCCAGCATGTAGGCACGGATCAGGAAGGTGGTGAACGGAACCCGGAAAGCGGTGTAAAGAATCAGCAGCGCCCAGAAGCTGTTGTAGAGGCCCAGGGCCTGGAACATCTTCACCAGGGGAATCAGGGCCACCGTCGGCGCCAGCATCAACCCGGCCAGGATCAGAATCAGGATGGTCCGGTTGAAGGGAATCTTGACCCTGGTCAGGCCGTAGGCAGCCCAAGCACTGATCAGCACTGTGGCTACCGTGGAGGCCAACGTGACAAGTACGCTCGTGGTGAGATAGTCACCCACGCCGCGGTTCCAGGCGGTCACATAGTTTTCCCACCGCCAGGTTTCCGGAAGCGCAAACGGATCGGCGAACAATTCGGAATTCGATTTCACCCCGTTCAGCAGCATCCACAGCAAGGGGTAGATAACAACGATAGCCAAGGCCACCAGGAAGGCCTGGACAAAAACCCGTCCCAGGAGCATCAGGACTGAAGCGCGCGTCACCATTCCACCCTCCTGCGCTTGGCCAGCCGGAGCTGGAGTACTGCGAGGACGAGCGTGATGACGAAAACAGCGGTGGCAATGGCGGCGGCATAGCCGAAGTCGTTGCGGACAAAACCGCTGCGGTAAAGCCAGGTGCCCAGGACCTGGCTGGAATTGTTGGGGCCACCCGTGGTCATGACCATCACCTCGTTGAAAACCTGGAAGGCCCCTGAGACTGTCACTATCATCATGAGGCTGCTCATCTCGCGGACAAGGGGCAGGGAAATAGAGAAGAACCGGCGGACGGGGCCAACGCCGTCGATTGACGCCGCCTCGAAAAGCTCGGTGGGAATACGTTGCAGCGCCACTGCGAAGAGCAGGGTGCAGTAGCCAAAGCCCTGCCACTGGCTCATGGCGATGATGCCGAAGATCGCGGTGTTTTCCTGGCCGAGCCAGGCTTGTGCGAGGTGTCCGAGCCCCAGGGTTTCAAGCGCGGCGTTCAGGATGCCCATCCGCGGCTCATAGATGAAATAGAACAGGAGCCCGGCCACGGTCAGGGATATCGCGGAGGGAACGAAGTAGATTGCCCGGAGAGCACCCCGCCACCGCTGACTGGGCAATCCCTCGACAAGAGCTGCCAGAACCAGCGCTCCGAACACCTGGAAGATGATTGAGATCCCGGCATAAAGGGTGTTGTTGACGAGCGATTTCCAGAAAATCGGGTCATTGACCATCTTGACGTAGTTGTCGGCACCAACAAAGGTCTGCCGACCGCTGTAGATGTCCCACTTGAGGAGGCTGAAGCCCAAATTCTGCACGAGTGGCAGGTAGCAGAAGATACTAAGGAGCACGACTGCTGGCAGGACCCACACCATGTTGCGCCACCGGCGGGCGCTACTCCCCGGCCTTTGCCGGCCGCTGGGGAGACTTCTGGCGTCAGATCCGGAGGCCGAAGGAGCAGGCCTCCGGATCGTGTTGGAAGCTGTCATGGCAGGATCCGCTACCTGGCTGAGTTGGAGGCGGAACGTACAGCGTCAAGGACTTGTTGTGGGGACTGGGTCCCGGCTACAAGGGCTTCGCCGCCGGCCAGCCAGGCGTCGGCCACTTCGGGAACTGTGACTGAGTCCAGCCAGATAATGGCGTCGGATGCTTCATTCACCTGCTTGATACCCTCGACCACCGGTCCGGACGAGTTTTGCTCCGATACCGCGCCCCTGACAGCGCTGGGCTGACCGTAAGGCGGCGCTGAAAGCCTCGTGGCGTTCTCCTTGCTCGTGGCGAATTTCATGAAGTCAACAGCAAGTGCCGCGTTTTTCGATTTGGCATTGATCAGGTATCCCTCCGGAGAACCTTCAATTGCCTTTGTGTCGCCCTTCGCCGTGCTTGAGGGGGGCAGCCTGAAGATGCCCAGCCCGTCGTTTTTGAGCCGGGATCCCTCTGAGGCCGTTGTGTCGAATTCGAGGACCTCCTGGTAGTACATTCCGGCGGCACCGGTAGCCAATGCCTGCTGGGCGGTGGTGTATAGGACGCCGTTCGAGTCCTTGCCGCTGCCGGTGCATTCGTTGATGAGCTCCGTGAACTGTTCCATGGCCCGGAGGTAGCCCTGATTCTCGAGCTTCGCCGTCTGGGGATCGAAGTCGGCTTCCAATTCTTCAGAAGGGACCTCATAGGCGAACAACTGTTGCAGGTAGTGCAGGCCCGGCCAGCCGTCTTTGTTCCCAAACGCAATAGGTTCGTAACCGGCCCCTTTGAGTACTGAGCAGGAGGAGATCAGTTCCTCGAAGGTGGACGGCGGGTTGAGGCCCAAGTCCTTAAAGACTTTCTGGTTGTAACCCATGAATTTGCCGTTGTTGTAGAGAGGTACGGCGAAGTACTTGCCGTCCTTCTCGAAGGCCTTGAGCGACGACTCGCCGAAGGTGTTTCCCCAGTCGGTTCCAGGAGCAATAGCCGGCGTCAGATCCGCTGCAAGGCCACCGTCGATGAAGTTGTCTGCCCAGTTCCCCGCCCACGTGAAGTAGATGTCCGGCAGCGCTTGGGATGCGGTGAGGGTCTTCGTTTTGTC
Organism: Arthrobacter sp. K410C; assembly: GCF_059090105.1. Taxonomy (NCBI): domain Bacteria; kingdom Bacillati; phylum Actinomycetota; class Actinomycetes; order Micrococcales; family Micrococcaceae; genus Arthrobacter; species Arthrobacter sp. K410C. Next base: position 40,568 of record NZ_JBNHFJ010000021.1, on the reverse strand, counting down.
CTTGATGCTCTGGTCAGTTTCCTGGATGAGTTCGAAGGAGACATCCGGGTGCAGTTTGGTGTACTCCGCTGCCAGCTCCTCGAAGTACGGTTCGAGGGGATCGCCGCCAAATTTGGTAAGGATGCTCAGAGTTCCCGAGTACTCGGGCTCCTTTTGCAGATCCAACTGCGCGGCGGGCTGGCTCCCGCCGGCGCAACCGGTCAAAGCAAGGGCTGTGCCCGCCAACAGGGCTGTGATCATGTGCGTGCTTTTCCGCATGGGTTTCTACTTTCGCTCGGATGGCTGAATAGCCGAGGTGCACGGGACGAAGAGCACCGCCCTCCGTTGGATGGCACCTACACCACGTGTGTTTTTGGGACTAAGTGATACCGGTACCACAGTGAATCATGATTAGCCGCCCCGGGGAAGGGTTTCAGGAGGAAATACTTGCCCTCGGTTTATTCGGCCGCTCGTGAAGGCGCAGGGCCGTCGGAAGAGCGGGCAATAAGGGTGGAGGGCAGTACATGCTTCCTCGGCGCGGAGGAATCACCACCGATGCGGGCGAGGAGCTGCTGTGCAGCGGCGGCGCCCAGCTCGCGCATGGGCTGCTGGATCATGGTCAGGGGTGGTTCCATGACTGCGGCCCACGGGCTGTCATCGAAGCCGATCAGGGACACGTCCTTGAGGATTCGCCGGTTGTGCATGCGTAGTGCATGGAGGGCGCCCACTGTTGCCTCGGTTTCCGTGGTGAAGACGGCAGTGGGGGGATCGGCCAGGGCCAGCATCCCGCCGATGGCCCTGGTTGCCTGTCTTTCATTTTTTAGGACGTGCGTTACCAGGGCGGTGTCGAACGGTATGCCGGCTTCTTCCAGGGCATCCAGATAACCGCGAAGGCGTTCACCGTCACTCCAGAGGGCCTCATCGAGGATTTTATGCATCTGCTGCAGGTCCGTTGCGGGGCTTAAGGTCACCGGGCCCCAAGCGAAGGCAATCCTGTGATGGCCGTTCGCAATCAAGGACGCGACGGCGGAGCGGGCGGCTTCCCGGTTATCAATGACCACCGAGTCGATATCCAGGCCGTCCACCAGGCGGTCGATAAGGACCACCGGTATTCCACGCTCCATCGCGGCGGAGATGTGCGTGACGTCGTCGTTCCTTCCCGCTGCTGACGCAACAACAAGGCCGTCAACCTGTTTGGCCAGCAGAACCCCGATGGCGTCGCGTTCCAGTTCCAGCTTCTCGTCAGTGCTCAAGGTGATGGCATCGTATCCGGCTTGTTTAGCCGTTTCAGAGATGCCCCTGAGGACCCCCGAAAAGAAGGGGTTGGCCACGTCCGCAAGAACAATGCCCAGCGTTTTGGTGATGCCGGTGCTCATGCTGCGTGCCAGGGTGTTGGCTTGATAGCCCAACCGTTCGGCAGCCAGCAGGACCTTTGCGCGGGTGGCATCACTGACCGAACCGTAGTTGCCCAGGGTGCGGGCGACGGTGGCCCTGCCAACTCCAGCGGCAGCGGCAACTTCCGAAATGGTCGGAGCGCCCCCGTGCTGATGATCCGGCGACATCCGGCTCCCTTTCTGGTCTGGAAACGCCCTGGCGCGGTTCCGATGAGGACAATTCTGCTTCAGATCCTAGTTGCTGCCGCGAAGCGATGGCCGTGCCCGAATGCACCTTCAACGTAGCACTGCCCGGCGGCCATTTCCGCGGCGAAAGCAAGGGCACGACGCAGGGAATCTGCAGTTGGCGGGGCATCCCGCGCCCATCCGGACCGAAGGAGGCTCACGCTCAATCCCGTAACGAAGGCGTCTCCGCAGCCCATGGTATCGACGAATCTGTACACGTCCGTTGGTGCTGCTACTTGCGTGAACAACTGCTCGCCGTCGTACAGTACTGCGCCGGCGGCCCCCCTGGTGGCAACGGCAAGCGAGGCGCCTGCCGCTGTCACCCGGGCTAACTCTTGTGCAACAGCCTCAAATGGTGCGTTTCCCAGCGATAACAGGGCGAGATCCACGAACGGGGCCGTCCGCCGCAAATATTGGTCAGTCCGGCGCTCCGGCTCCCAGGAATAATCAAAGCTCACCAATGGTCCGGCCGCCCGCAGTGCCGGGAGTTGGTCTTCGGAGGCGGAGTAAACGCTCGAATGGACAAGAGCTGCAGCGGCAAAGTGGTTCCGGTGTTCAGGCTCGAGTACGAAGGGTTGGCTGATGGTGACACCCCCTTCGTTCCAGCCCAGGAAGATGCGGTCTCCGTCGATAACCTTTATGTCAGTGACGCCGTTAGGGCCCTGGCGGGTCTGGCACCTGCTGACATCTACTCCCTCCGCTTCCACCGCGGAACGGACAAAGGCGCCCAAAGGATCGGAACCGAAGACACCCATGTAGGCGGATTCCACGCCGAGGCGGCATGCCATGACCGCAAAGTTAAGTGAGTTTCCACCCGGATAAATAACCCCGCGGTCCAGGAACCGGTCCACGATGTTGTCCCCAAATCCAATTACTTTCATGCTTATCCTGTCTTGTCGGCGGTGTCTCCCGCCGGCAGCGTCTCCGGCCTGCGGCCAATGCTTGGCCGCGCCCTGGCAGGGGCGCGGCCAACGGTGCCTGTCAGTATTCGACGACCCGGTAGTACCGGCGCAGGTCCAGCGAGTGGTTGCGGACCCGTTCCAGATGCTTGCTGATCCGGCCCGCCACGGTGTCCAAAACCAAAGGTGCCAGAAGCCCCCGGAACCTCGGGCTGATGCCAGCCAGTTCATAGTCCTTGGTGTCCAGGATGGTGGTGTTCTTGTTGTAGTTCTCGGCAAACTTGACCACCCTCTCCATGAGCGGCCTGCTCTCGTCTTCACCCAGGAAAAGCACCAGGCTGGTGTCTTCCTCGATCAGTTCCAGGGAGCCATGGAAAAACTCGGCGCCGTGGACACGCGTGGTGCGCAACCACTGCATTTCCTCGAGGATGCACATGGAGTACAAGTAGGTGAAGCCCCAGAGATTGCCGGCGCCGACGAGGAAGTGGTAGTCCGCGTCCTTGTTACGTTCCGCAAACGCTTCCGCCACAGGTTCTGCCTGGCGTGCCACCTCAACGAGGACTTCGGGGACGGCCTGGAGTTCGCCCGCGAATTCTTCATACCCCTCAAACTCTCCCCGCGCAGCCAGAAGGCGGGTGGACAGAAGCAGCAAGGGGATGTCGAACGGCCAGGTCTTGGGTTCGGTGATCAGGGCGACATCCAGAGCCTTGGCGAAGGGACTGTCGTCAAAACCGGTGAAGCCGACCGTGTAGGCGCCTTTGGCTTTGGCGAATTCAATAGCCTCGATGATGTCCTCCGTTGTCCCGGAAACAGAGGCAAAAACGGCGATCGATCCGGGCCCGAACGCTGGGTCACCGGTAAGCATTAACTCCTTGCCGATTGCCGCCCGCACGGGAAGGTTGGAACGTGAGCGGATGAAGTGTTCGTAGGGGAGCATCGCGGCATATGTGCCACCGGCCCCAATGAGGAAGAGGTTGTCGAAACCCCGCTCCTGGATAGATTCCACAAATTGTTCGAGTTGTCCGCGCAGCGCAAGTGCACTGCGGGTCTGGGCGAGAAATTCCTCTTCTTTGAAGCCGAGCACGGGCTGTCCTTTCGTCTTTTGGGTAGTTGCTGTTGATACGGCTTGATACCGGTATCACAACTGCTCGATATGCTTTCACGCCCCTTGCGGGAGGTCAATAGCTGCGGATAGGGGAATTCCAGCAACTACTGCTGCTGGCGGCAGATCCCCGAAGATGAAAACTTCGCTTGACGTTCACTTCCTCCTCAACGGGGCGCGGCCCCGGCGCACGTAGCGTGAAAAGCGTCCCAAGCAGCACCCGCCATCAAGCAGTGAGGATTTTCATGATCACCAGCCAGCCCGCCATCCTGACCAGCAGCAGCATCGAAGCAAGCGATGAGGAGGCAGTAGAGGCAAACGTGAGCGTGGTGGACGCCATGCACACCGCCCTTCTGCACACGAACGAGATGTCGCCGGTGGCCGTCCGCAGCTACTACGTGGACTTCTACCTCGCCCAGGCGCTGGAGGGCGGCTTCGCGCAGTACGCCTTCGTGGCTGGTGACAGGTCCGTAACGGACACCTTCGTCCGCGAAGGCATGGCCGGCATGGGCGCCGCCGCCCACCTGGAGCTCTTCAACCGGGCTGTTGAAGCGTATGACCACCTCTCCGACGAGGAGGAGGAGTTCTACCTCGACGGCGGGCTGGACGACACCGGGGAGACCCCTGACGCCGTCCTCCGCATGGAGGAGCTCGACGCCGAGTTCGAGGCGCTGCTTGAGCGGGAAAACATCACGGCGCTCAACGCCGCCTGGCTGCGCGGGCAGGCCGACCTGCTGGTCCTCGACGACGAGGAGGTGGGCGCGTACATCCAGCAGCTCGTTGCCCAGATCCCGGACCTGCCCGAGCGCCAGGCCAAGGCGGAAGCAGAAGCACTTGAAGATGCCCCCGATTTCGAACTCATCATCCGTGAGCTGTGCAGCATCGTGGGCTACGAGCTCGTCAGGATCACCATGGGCGATCCCAACTACATGCATGACGGTGAGAAGACCCTGGCCTGGCACTTCTCAACCGACCACGGCGACTTCCTGATGGTCGAGGAGGACGACGAAGCCTTCATGATCAACCCGGAGACGCTCGAGATCGTTGCCGCTGTGGAGTTCGAAGAGGCCGACGCGGACCTGGTCGGGGCCTAGCAGCCAGGCCGGCGGGCCGGAGCCGGTGCCGCCACGGCGGCATGCGGCTCGGTCAGCCCCGGCTGTTTTGCTCCAGGGCCATGGCAAGGATGTCCAGCAGTTCGCCGTCCACCTGCTCCGGGGACGTCACCCGCACCCGGAGGGTGAACGGATCGTCCGGACGCGTCCTGATCCTCTCCAGCCGGCCTTCCGGGGGAAGGTCCAGCCGCAGGGTGACATCAACGGCCGTGTTGGTGGACCGGGTGACCTGCGCGAATTTCCTGCGTGCGCTGTGCAGGGACACATACCCCTTGCGCATCTGGATGTGCACCCCCTCGGTGGTGGACGCCCACGCCAGGATTGAATCGGCGATGGGCCGCAGCTGCGGGTGGCTGGCGTACTGGCCGTCAATCAACTCGTCGGCGTCCCGCAGCATGAATTCCGGATAGCCGAACATCTCCCACGACACGGCGTACTGCGCGTAGCCGGTAACGCCAAAGTTGTCCCGCATCCAGTCGCGGAGCTCCCGGTCCGTGCTGATGCCCGCGGCCTGCGCCTGTTCCACCCAGTAGGTGGTGTCCTTGCCGGTCTTGCGCAGCAGCAGCGACTTGTTGTTGTCCACCATTGACTGCCAGGTGCCGGTCTTTTTCCCGGCAGGCTCCTGCGGCCCGTCGTGTTGCGGCCCGGCTGGCCGGGATTCTGGTTGCTGTGGCTCGGCGGTATCAGGCATGCATCGATGGTAAGCACCTTTGCCGACAAGGCGGCCGGAAGAAAAAAGTATTCCGCCGCCGTAACCTTTCCGCTGCCGGCGGCGATGTAGGAGGTGATGGGTCCGCCAGGCGGGCCCGACCCCCAATAGTTGTCTAGGTTTGGAGTGCTTGATGTCTTTGTTCACCGTTCTCGCCAGCAGTAAAGTCGCCGCGTCAGTCCTGGCCGCCGGAACCCTGGCCGTTGGCGGAACCGGCGTCGCTGCCGTTTCCGGCGCCCTCCCCGCCGAAGCCCAGCAGACCGCCCATGAGCTTTTCGGCGCACCCGCCCCGGAGCTGGCTGCCGAGGCAGCTGCCAGCGGACAGGCCACCGCTGAAGCCGCCACCGACGCCGCAGCCGACGCTGACGCTTCCGCAGAAGCCGATGCGGCTGCTGACGCCGACGCCACGGTAACCGGAGACAGCGTCGCAGCCCAGGCTTCGGGTTCCGCCGCCGCCAGCACCGCCGTCGACGCCGCCGGTGCCGCAGCCTTCGGCCTGTGCACCGCCTTCACAAACGGCGGCCTGAACGCCAACTCCGAGGCTTTCTCCTCGCTGGTGATTGCCGCTGACGGCGAAGCCAACGTTGAAAGCTACTGCGCCGATGTTGTTGCCGAGGCCGGCGCCGCCGCCGAAGCTGGCGCGAACGCCACGGGTTCCGCTGCCGTTGAGGTTGAGCGTCCCGAGGTTCCTGCGGTTCCGGCTGTTCCTGCCGTTCCCGGCGTGGATGGCGGGCCCGCCGTTCCTGCCGTACCGGCCGTTCCGGCCGAAGCCGGCAACGCCGTGGAAGCCCCCTCGGTTTCCGTCCGCTAACCACGGTTAGCTAGGGTGGACCGCAGCTGTTTACTGCTGCGGGCGCCGCCTGGACTGCAGGACCCGCCCCCCGGGGTCCTGCAGTCCTGCGCTGCCGCCTGATACCGGGGCAGTTACAACCGACCATGGGGACTGGCAATCCACACTGGAAAACCGGAAACGGCAGGAGCCGCCTTCCGGGATGGGAGCCGCTGGTGCTGGACACTCTGGCCCAAGAAGAAACCGACATATTCGACGATGCAGCCGGAACAGATCCCGCTGTGCTGTTCGGTGCTGCCTATCGGTCCTTCGCCGGCCCCGTCCAGGGCTATCTCAAGGCCCGTGGCGTGGACGATCCCGAGGCCGTCACCCAGGACGTGTTCATGGCGTTCTTCCCCAAAATCGAGGCGCTGACCGGCGGCCTGCAGGGCGCCAAATCGCTGATTTTCTCCATCGCCCACGCCCGCATGGTTGACCACTACCGCCGGCTGGAGCGCAGGCCCCAGCTAAGCCCGTACGACCCCCAGCACGATGCCCGCACCACACCCTCCGCTGAGGACTGCGCTGTGGAGCTGACCGGTGGAGCCGCTGACATGCTGGCCGGACTCAGCGAAGAACACCAGGAAGTCCTGGCACTGCGCGTCGTGGCGGACCTGTCCATCGAACAGGTGGCCGCCATCATGGGCAGAAGCACTGGCGCCATCAAGCAAATGCAGCGCCGGGCCCTTCAAAACCTCAAGGCACAAACGCTCTCAAGAAACCAGGCGAATCATGAGTGACACCGCAGGACCCCGCAGCGACGGATTCGTTGACCAGCTGCTGCTGGAAGCGGAACTGGACGACGACGGCCAGCTCCGCCCCGCGCTGCTGCAGCTCCGTGCCCTGGGCGACGTGGCGCCGGAGCCCTCCGCCGGCGTCGCCGCCCTGCTTCAGCGTGCGGAGGCCGTGCAGGCCGCCGCGCCATGTGATGCAGCGCCATCCGCTGCCGCGCCGTCGGCGGAGGTGGCACCTGCCGCCGCGTCCGCACCTGTGGATGAACTGGCCGCCCGGCGCCGCGCGAAGCGCCGCATCACCCTCACCGCGCTGTCCGTGGCCGTCTCGCTCTCCGCGGGCGGAGCTGTCGCCGTCGCCTCGGACCAGGGCTTCCGCGACTCCTTCAGCAACCTGCAGCGGACCGTCACCTCGTTCGTCACCGGAACCGCGCCGGCCGCTCCCGCCGGGAACCAGGTGGAGGAGCCAGCCGCGCAGGTCCCCTCCGTCCCCGCTGCCCCGGCCACCGTTCCTACCGCCGCCGTCAAGGCCCCGGAGCCTGGGCAGCCCGCGAAGGCAGCGCCGTCGGACGTTCCTGCCACACCAGCAAAGGGCGCCGGGGAATCCGACGCTCCCGGCAGGCAGGTGGAGGTCCCCGGGGCCAAGGACCTGCCCACCGCCGTCCCCGAAGACCTCACGAACGGGGTGGGCCAGCAGCCGCAGGTGCCCGTTCCAGGCGCGTCGGATCTGCACCTGCCTGAAACGCTTCCCGCAGTTCCGCTGCGGTAAAGGCGCCTGCGGCCCGATTGTCAGCCGCTCCGGCTGCGCGGGAACTCACCCTGCCTAATAGCCGGCACCGCCCATCTGGATCATGCCGCCCGCCGGGTCGGCCAGGTACCAGACATTGTTGACTCCCTGGCCCAGGATGTCGCCGGGCTTGGTGTCCTGGGCGAAGTAGTAAAGCGGCATGCCGTTGAGGGTGACCTGCTGCTTGCCGTCCGGCGTCGTGATGGTGCCGAGCTCGCCCGTCACACCCTCTGCGGACGGCGTGGCGGACGTGGTGAGCACCGGCGGCCACGCTGCCAGGCACGCATCCGTGCAGGCGCTGGTTCCGGAATCCTTCACGTCCTTGGTGAAGAAGTACACGCTCCGTCCGTCCGCACCCACCACGATCTCCCCGGCGCTCGAGGAGGCCGTCTTGAGGTCGACGGCGGCACTGGCCGTGGTGGTTGGCGCAGCCGACGGCGGGGAAACGGACGCAGCAGGTGCGGTTGCCGAAGCAGGGGGAGCACCAGTGGTGACGGCGGGGCTGGTATCCGCCGGTGCAGTTCCGGTGCCGCCGCCGCAGCCGGCCAGCGCCGCGGAAAGGGCCAGGATGGCGAGGCCTGCGCCCAGATGGTGTTTCATGGGTTTGCTCCTTGGCTGGGCCCGGCGTGGGATCACCGGACGCTAACCGTATGACGCATCCGGGTGAAGAATGGTTCACAGCGGCTGCCCCCTGAACTTTTCTGCGGGCAGCAGCGTCTTCAGGTGGTAAGCAGGAATCCTGAACAGGCCCAGGCGGGAGGGACGTCATGCCGCTCGACGAGGACGTGGTGGAGTCCATCTACCGCGAGCACGGCGCTGCCCTCCGCCGTTTCGTCATCAGTGCCTCCCGGGATCCGCAGCTGGCGGAGGACGTGGTCCAGGAAACCGTGCTTCGGGTATGGCAGCATGCACCGGAAATCAATGGCAGCCTGCGCAGCTACCTGTACCGGACGGCCAGGAACATCATGATCGACAACTACCGCCGGGCGCAGCGCCGGCCGGAATCCCTCGAGAACAACCTTCCGGACCCCGCGGACGCCCTGGAAAGGGTGGACGGGTTGCTCAACCGGGTGCTGGTGGAGGAGGCCCTCCTCCGGTTGAGCAGGGAACACCGGGATGTCCTGGTGGCCCTGCACTACCGCCGGTTCACCGTCAACGAGGCCGCCGTGCAGCTCAACATTCCCAGCGGGACGGTGAAGTCCCGCGCGTATTACGCGGTGCGGGCACTGCGGACAATCCTGGACGAAATGGGGGTGGAAGGATGAACGGCATGGATCCCCACCAGCTGCTCGGTGCCTACCTGCTCGGCGGCCTTGTGGCGCCGGACCGGGAAGCCTTTGAAGCCCACCTCCGTACGTGCGCCGCCTGCCGGGAAGAACTGGCCGGACTGGAGACGCTTCCCGTGACCCTTGACGTCCTTCCCGTTCCGGACGCGGTGGCGCTGACGGTCGTTTCAACCCTTGCTGCCGCTCCCGATGCACCCGCCCCGCCTCCGCTCCTTGCGAAACTGGCGCGCCGCCGTCGTGCCGTCCGGCGGCGGTGGGTGGCGCTGGTGGGCGCGGTTGCCGCGGCCTGCCTTGCCGCGGGCATCCTGGCCGGACCACTGCTGGCGCGGCCGGAGCCGCCCGACGCCACGTATTCGGTCCAGTCCGGCGGCGGACTTCAGTTCAGCATCGACCTCGCCAGGAAGACCTGGGGAACCGAGCTGGCGGTGAACGGGAGCAGCCTGCCCCAGGACGGGACGCTCTCACTCTGGGTCCGCGACCGTGCCGGCAGCGAGGACCGGGCCTGCTCCTGGACGGCAACGCCCAGCGGCAGGGCCCGGGTCACGGGGGCCACACCGATTCAGCTGGGCAGCATCTCCAGTGTGGAATTGCGGGACGGGACGCAGAATGCAGTGGCTGTCATCACCGTGCCCTGAGGTCCTCCCTGAATTCGGCCACCAGTGCCGGGTCCTCGCACGCGCTGGCGAACGCCGCAATCCGGCGCTCAACTTCGCGGCCCAGCAGCCAGGTGCCAACCCGTTCCATCAGCGGCCGCAACAAAGCCGGCCGGCATGAGAAGGTGTACTTCCAGACAGCCCGGGTGCCGCCGTCGACGGCCGTAAAGCGCCATCCGCCGCCGAAGTTCCCGAAGAACCAGGGCCCCGAAACCATGGTCATGCCCACGCTGCGCGGCGGAGCGTAGGAGACGTATTCGCTGACCATTGCCAGTCCCAACCGCGAGCGGGTCCGGGTGCGGACGCCCTTACCCGCCGAACTGGCCCCGTCCAGGAAAACCTGGGAGGAGATGAACGGATCCCACTTGAGCCGGAAGGAGCCCGTGGTCTGGGAGAAGGCGAAGACGGTCTCCGGGTCGAGGCGGATGAGGCGTTCGGCGCGTACCTGGGGCATGGTCCCAGCCTAGCCAGCCGCCACACAATCCCCGCGGTTTGCCGTTACTGGGTCATCTTGGCAAGCCGGGCCCGCACGATCATGAACGCTCCGTAGCAGATCAGCCCGGCGCCCACAGCCGCCAGCAGGTAGACGCCCAGGGGCTGGTCGCGGAGCGCACGGAGGCCGCCGTCCAGGCCGGTGGAGTCCTCCGGGTGGGCCTGCAGGGTGGCGATGGCGATGAGCAGGCCGGTCAGGAACAGCACGATGCCCTTGGCCACATAGCCGGCCACACCCAGCCCGCTGACGGCCGTCCTGGCCTTCTGGTTGGCCGGCATCACCAGGTGCTTTTCGAAGGACTTCTTCAGGCCACGGATGGCATACACCACGCCCGTCACGGCGATGGCCACGCCGAGCACCACCAGCAGGGCCACGCCGCCCGGCGCCTTCATAAGGTTGACGGTCATGTCGGTGGCGGCCTGCTGGTTGTCACCGCCCGAACCCGTGCCCCTGGCGAAGGACAGCAGGGTCAGCGCAAGCCCGGCAAACACCAATGCCTGCGCGCCGGCTTTTGCCTTCTTCCCTGCCTTTTCCTTGGTGGGCAGGCGGTTGTAGTCAAAGATGGCGTCGCTGGTCTGCCACAGCGCCAGCGCCGCGCAGGCCGCGAAGCTGGCCCACAGCAGGAAGGGCCCGGCGGGCTGGGTTGAAAGTTCCGCCACGGCCCCGCTGAAATCGGCATTGCCGGTGCCGCCCGTGGCCAGCCGGATGGCGATTGCACCCACCAGCAGATGCAGGATGCCGCTCGCCGCAAACCCCGCCCTGGCCAGCACCTCCAGCGTCCGCGAGTTGGTGGCGTTCTCTGCAGCGGCTACGGCCTGCTTGAGTTCTCTTTTGATGGCTGTTCCTTTGTGCGTGCGCGGCACCCGCGCGGTGGTTCACTGGTGTGCGTGCCCCACACAACCGTAATCGTCCCACGCGGACCGGGCCCGGAACAGTGTGCGTGGCTCAAGGATTGCCAAGGGCAGCCAAGGGCAACTGCCAAGTGCCGGCGTCGGTGGGTCCCACCGGAATCCCGGCCCACGGGAGGACCGCGGTCCGATGGGGAGGGATCCCCATCGCCCGCTTGGTGCCGCCGTGCGACCATGGGCAGCAGCGGTTGACCACGCAGCGCAAATCATCCCGGGGGACCAATGACTTTTTACGGCGCCGACGTCAGCCAGTTGAGGACGCTGGCCAAGGCGGCCGAGCAGGCCGCATCGCTCCTGAGCACCCGGGCCGGCGTCCTGCACGGCCAGATCCAGGCTGCGCCGTGGAAGGGTGCGGACGGCGAACGCTTCCGGCGGGAATGGACCGGCACCCACCGCCCGGGGCTGGAACGGGTGGTGGCCGGACTCCGTGAAAACTCGAAACTCCTGCTGCAGCACGCCGATGAGCAGGAGAAAGCCTCGTCGCCCTCCGGAGGCGGCACGGGCCAGTGGGACCGGGTGGCGATGCTTCCCGGGCAGGCCCGGGACTGGCTCCAGGAGCAGGCCGCGGCGGCGGCCGCGGCTGCGGAACACCGGAGGGGACTGGAGGCAGGCCTGGAACGCATGCTGGATGCCCGCCCCCGGGACCAGGCGGAGTGGTGGGCCGGACTGTCCGCCGCCGACCGGAAGTACCTGATCGAGGGCGTCGGCGCGGACGGCCCGTTCGCCGAGGACCTCATGCGCATGGACGGCGGCATCCCCGAGTCGGCGCAGGAGCAGGCCAAGGACCACCTGCAGGAGCTGGCCAAGGCGGATATTCCTGTCTACTCCGAAACCGGGAAAGCTTCCATCGAAGCGCGGGTGGCCTGGGTGCACGGTGGTGCTGAAGTGGGGACCGAAGTGGTGGAGAACGCGGACGGCTCCGCCACCATGAAGGTGTACGGAAACATGGGCCTGGGCGTCAATGACACCACCGGAACCGCCGGCGTCACCCTCAACGGGCAGGTGTCCCGCGAGTACACGTTCGGCAGCGTCGAGGAAGCCATGGCAGCCCGCGAGCAGATGTACCGGGACCTGCCGCCGGACAGCGTGGGCGAGATCAGGGACGTGGCCGGCAACCCGCCGGACTACATCCTGGATACCATCCACGATGCCGCCGGCGACAACGGATCCACGGGCCAGACGGACAAGGCCAAGGGCACGCTCTCGCTGGAGGCCGAAAGGGAGAGCGGCGCGGCTGCCGGCTCCGCCAAACTTGACCTGGCCTACGAACGGAACCTCACGGACGGCACTGCCACAGCCAGCGGCGAGGTATCGGCCCAGGGCAAGCTGAACCTCGACGGCCGGGTGTTCGAGGCCTCCGGCAAGGGCGGCCTGCAGGTCAACATGGACGAGGACAGCAACATATCCTCCGTATCCGTGTCCATGGACGGCACCGTGGCGCAGGGCGTGGTGGCCGGCACCGACGTGAAGGCGGTGAAGGTGGAGTCCTCCGTAACCGCGGGGACCCAGGGCACGGTGAAGATCGACGTCGACTACTCTCCGGAGAACCGTCCCATCATCGACAGATACCTCCGCAACGTGGCGCTCGGCAACGAGGCCGCCGCAGCCCGGGACGCCGCCAGGCTCTACGAGGCAGGCTCAGCCACCGTCCAGGTCAACAACGTTGTCACTGCATCCAACCAGGCAGGGCTGGACGTGAAGGTGGGTGAGGTGGAAGTCAGTACCGAGAACCAGTCCACCACCAACGTGTCCACGTACTATAAGGTCCCCAACGACACCAGGCTCGAGAGGCTGTGACCATGTCCGTCCACTTCGAATCCCCGCTGGGGTTCACGGCAGACTTCCCCGAGCACACCCAGGTCCTTGAGTCCTCCAGTGCCGGACCCGGCAGCCAGCAGTACGGCCTGCCGGGCGGCGTGCTGGTGACCGTCATCAAGGACGAGAGCTCCGTCCGGGATGCCCCGCAGGCCAATGGGTGGGCGCATCTCATGGCCGGCTTCTACCTTGAAGAGCGCAGCGGGACCCTGCTGGCTGAAGGTGAACTGGACCTGCCCGGCAAGGCCGCCTACGCCGTGGTGGTGGGCTACGGCGACGCGGGCCCGGGCAAGGTAGCCGCCACGGTGGGTGTCTGGGAAAACGAACGGTTCATCGGCGTCGTGGTGATCTGGCCTTATGCCGACCCCGAGGCGGAACCCCGGCTTGGCATGCTGAAGGAGATCGTGGCCCGCATCAGCGTCGGCTGATCCGCGGGGCACGTCCGCCGTTGGCCGTGACTGCTACCGGCGGCGGTAGCAGAGATCGAAGATCAGCCGCCCGGCCTCGTGGGCTTTGGCCTCGAAACTGGTGCGGATCCTGCCCTCGAACCGCGGTGCCCAGCCGCCGGTCTCGTCGATGCCCTCGTTGGGGCCGGTGTGTTCGGTGCTCACCGGTGCGCGGCCTTCGCGGACGGGTGCCCCTCCCACCACGGTTTCGACGCCGGACTGCCAGACCTGCGTGAGCGGGCTTTCGGGTCCCCGGCGCTCGCCGGTGTGCAGGTTTTCGAAGTCCCGGGAATCCGCCAGGACGTCGCGGACATGGATGGCGTAGTTGGACCAGTCGGTGGCGATCCGCCAGAGCCCGCCGGGCTTCAGGGCGCGGGCAGCGAGCGCGGCGAATTCGGGCTGGATGAGGCGGCGCTTGTGGTGCCGGGACTTGTGCCAGGGGTCGGGGAAGAAGACCCACAGTTCGTCCACGGACCCGGCCGGGAGCATGGTGGCGAGGACCTCGGGAGCGTTGGCTTCCACGACGCGGACGTTGGTCAGCCCGCGGCTGTTGATCTTGATGATGGTGTTGGCCAGGCCGGGGGTGTAGACCTCCACGGCAAGGAAGTCCGTGTCCGGGTTCTGCTCCGCGGCATGGCAGATGGCGTCACCCAGGCCGGAGCCGATTTCCACGATCAGGGGCGCCTTGCGGCCGAACTCGGCCTCGGCGTCGAACGTGTAGTCAGGGTGGACGGAGGTGTTGGCGACGTGCCGGGGGACGTCCACCGCCCACCGTTCCGCGTGTTCTTCCCAGGCGGCCTGGCGGCGGCCCTGCAGGCGGGTGCCGCGGCGGACAAAGCTGACCGGCCGGCCGCCATAGGTGCCGAAGGAGGCCTGCGTCCCGGGCGTGACCGGCCTCGGGACATGCGGCTGCTGGGGGTTTTCCGGGGATTCACTCATCCCTTCAAGGATACCGGCGCAGGAACCGTCGGAGGGTCCCGGTACCCGGCGGCCGGAGATGGCTGCGGAAGGGATGCGTCAGCGCATCATGTACACGAACCGCAGCGTCATGATCAGCCCCACAGTGAAGATCGCGCCGTTGATACACAACGCTGCCAGCGCCAGTCCTGACCCTCGGGCGCGGAGTCCGGACCTTCGAAGGGCGTAGCCACCCAACGAGGTGGAGGCAATGCCGAAGATCAGGGGCAGGCTCCAGAACACCAGGGGAGCCAGCCACGGATTCTGCGAAGGGCCGCTGTACGGGAAGGTCAGGAGCATGGCAAAACTGGCGAACGGTGCCGTTAGCAGGAGGCTCACAGGTGCCACGATCGCCAGCACAAGGCCGGCAACGGCCTTGGCGATGTGGTCGCCGCCTGCTGGTGCCGGAATCACGGCCTGAAGCTGCGGGGATGTGTCGCCCGTCCCGGGGCTGCTGCGCTCGGACTGTGGTGGCATGTCCATGGTTCTCCTTGATTGTGAACGACTGGCCCGGCAGGTGCCCTTCAAACGTAGGGAGGCTGCCTGGCTCTCCAAAAGGCCGCGGATGCCGCATGTGGACAACTCCTGCCGCAGCAGGCGCCTGCAACAATGGGCGGGTGACGGAAGCGACAAACTCCGAAGCAAGGAAGCAGCGGCCGGGAATCCCTTCCCGGACGGCGCCGCCGGCCAGGGCTGAGCCCGGCACCCTGGTGGACGCCGAGATCGATGAACTGCCCGCGCCGCAGCCCACCCGGGTGGGAAGCCGGCGCCAGCTTGCCTACCTCGGCCTGTGCCTGGTCCTTATCGGGCTCAATCTGAGGACCGTGTTTTCCAGCTTTTCCGCGGTCCTGCCCGAGGCCACCTTCCAGGCCGCGCTGCCGGGATGGGCGGTGGTGGTCCTAACAACCGTTCCCGTGACTCTTCTTGGAGTGTTCGCTCCGCTCGCCCCCGTCCTGGCCCGCAGGTTCGGCGCCGAGCGCGTCCTGCTCGGTGCCATGGCCGTCTTGACGGCGGGGCTGCTGGTGCGCCCGGTGGATCTGCCAGCCGCAGGGCATCTGCCCGCCCTCCTCGCCGGGACGGCCGCCTGCGGCGCCGCAATCGCCCTCTGCAACGTCCTGCTCCCCGGGCTGGTGAAACGCGACTTCCCGCACCGGCTGGGCCTCATGGGCGGGCTGTATACCACCGCCATCTGCGCGTCCGCGGCGCTGGGGGCCGGCTTCACCTACCCGGTCTACGTGGCGGCGGGGGAGTGGACCCTGGCCCTGTGGTTCTGGGCGCTGCCTGCCGCCGTCGTGCTGCTGCTGTTCCTCCCGGTGGCCGCCCGGCAGCAGCCGGTCCGGCACACGGCCGTCAAGGACGGCGTCAACGTGTGGCGGTCCGGCGTGGCCTGGCAGGTGACGCTCTTCATGGTGCTGCAGGCCATGATGTCCTTCAGCGTGTTCGCCTGGCTGGCGCCCATCCTCCGTGAGCGCGGCGTGGATGGCGGGACGGCGGGCCTGATCGTGTCCGTCAGCATCGTGCTGCAGATGCTCGGCTCATTGTTCGCGCCAGCTCTGGCCGCGAGGTTCCGGGACCAGCGGGCCATCAATACGGTGGTCGCGCTGATGACCGGCGCCGGATTCGCGCTCTGCATCTTCGGGCCGCTGGACCTCGTGTGGGTATGGGCGGGCCTGCTGGGACTGGGGCAGGGCAGCCTCACGGCCGTGGCGCTGACCATGATCATGCTGCGGACCCGGGACGGGCACACCGCCGCGCACCTGTCCGGGATGATGCAGGGCGTGGGCTACGGGCTGGGTTCCACCGGGACCCTTATGGTGGGTCAGCTGTACCAGGCAACCGGGTCCTTCGCGGCCGCCGGGTTCCTGTTCCTGGTGGTCGGGCTGCTCGCGGCGGTCTTCGGTTACCGCGCCGGCCGCAACAGGTTCGTCGGTTAGGCCGTGGCCGTGCCCGAACCCACCCTTCCAGCCACCCATCCCGCCGCCGGGATCCTGCAGCGGCCCTACCTCTGGGTCACCATCGGCACGTGTGCACTGGTGTTCCTCGCCGCGTTCGAATCGCTCGCGGTGACCACCATCATGCCCCTGGTCAGCCGCGAGCTGGACGGGGCCGGCCTCTACGCCCTGGCCTTCGCCGGTCCGCTGGCCACGGGCGTAATCGGCATGGTGGCCGCCGGCAACTGGTCGGACAGGCGCGGCCCCACCGCACCCCTTTACGCCTCCGTGGGACTATTTGTCCTGGGCCTGCTGATAGCGGGGACCTCCGCCACCATGTCCATGCTCGTTTCCGGCAGGCTGGTCCAGGGCCTGGGCGGCGGCGCCCTCACCGTCGCCCTGTACGTGCTCGTGGCCCGGATCTATCCCGGTGTGCTGCACCCGAAGATCTTCGCGGCGTTCTCCGCGGCGTGGGTGATCCCGTCCCTCGTGGGCCCGTTTGCCGCCGGGATCGTGGCACAGGTCTTCAGCTGGCACTGGGTGTTCCTCGGCGTGGTGGGCCTGGTCATTCCGGCGCTGCTGATGATCGCGCCCGTTCTGCGGGGAATGGCCCCGCAGAACGCAGAAGCCGCCAAGGTTCCGTGGGCGGTGGGCCGGTTGGCGTGGGCGGCGCTCGCCGCGCTGGCGGTGCTGGCGCTGAACCTGTCCACGGAGGTCCGGATCCCCGGGCTTTCCGCAGCCGCGGCGCTCCTGGCCGTTGCCGCCGTCGTCCTTGCCCTGCTGGCGGTCCGCCCGCTGGTTCCGCGCGGCACGCTCCTGTTCCGGCGCGGCCTGCCCAGCGTCATCCTTGCCCGCGGACTCGCCTCGGCCGCGTTCTTCGGCGCCGAGGTCTACCTGCCGTATCTGCTGATCGAGCAGTACGAATTTTCACCCACCTTCGCCGGGCTCACGCTCACCGGCGGAGCGCTTGCCTGGGCCGGGGCAGCGGCCGTGCAGGGCCGGCTGGGCACAAGGCTGTCCCACCGCGCCGCCGTCACGGCCGGGGCGCTGATGGTCCTGGGCGCGGTGCTGCTCGCCCTGGCCACCACCGCGCTGCACTGGCCGGCCGCGGTCGCCATCGGTGGCTGGATCTTTGCCGGCGGCGGGATGGGCCTGCTCTATCCCCGGCTCAGCGTCATGACCCTGGCCCTGTCCACCAAAGACAACGAGGGCTTCAACAGCTCCGCCATGTCCATCGCAGACTCGCTGGGCGGGGCGTTGGCGCTGGCTACCACGGGCATCGTCTTCGCGGCATATACGACGACGGCGGCGTCCTTCTCTGGAGTCTTCGCCCTTGCCGCCGTGATCGCCGCAGCCGCGGCACTGGTTGCGCCGCGGGTCACCACCAAAACCCCTTGAGATTTGTCCAGAAATGGCGACTTGCAGGCCGCTGAAGTCGCCATATCTGGACAAAAACTCTTCCAGTGTCAGGGGAGGCGGGTCGCCCGCAGGACGACGTCCGCGATGGTGGCGTGCTCGCCTTCCGGTCCGGTCACCGGGCGTTCCCGGCTGGTGAGGACTTCAAGCTGCCACCCGGGACCGTCCAGCCCCAGTTCGTGAACCAGTTCATCCCCGGTGTAGAACATGTCCCGGTGGTTGTGGTGGTTGGCGCCCCATGGTGGAAGCCGGTCCGGGTGATGCCCCACCACCAGCAGCGTCCCGCCCGGTTTCACAGCCGCAGCGGCCGTCCGCAGCGGCCCCTGCCAGGCCAGTTCCTGGGAGTGGAGGAACTGCGAGGTCACCAGGTCGAAGGTCCCCTCGGGCTGCCACTGTTCCAGATCGGCCTGCTGCCAGGTGATCCGGCTGGCAATGGCACCATCGGCCGCGTGGACGCTTTCCCTTGCCAGCGCAGCTTTCTCGTGCGACTGCGCGCGTTCCAGCGCGACGGCGGACACGTCGACGGCGGTCACCGTCCAGCCCTGCTGCGCGAGCCAGATGGCGTCGGCGCCCTCGCCGCAGCCAAGGTCCAGCGCCTTGCCCGGCCTCAATCCCCCGGCTTCCCGCACCAGCTGCGGGTTGGGTTTGCCGCTCCACATCTGGGGTTTGGTGCGGTAGCGCTCGTCCCAGATCGAGGCGGCGTCGTCGCCGCGGATCCCGCTGCCGAGGCCACCGGTACCGCCGCCCGGGGAGGCGTCGCCGTGGTGCCTGTCGTGGTGGTGTGCCGCCTGTTCGCTCATGCCTCAACACTGCCCTGCCCCGCCTGCTGAGGCAACGCCCCGGGGCCGGCGGGGCGGGGCGGACCCGCGCGGGATGCTAGACTGGTGAAACTTGATGTGCAGTGATGCCCGGGTTTCCTCCATTTAGGGACTGGGCTTTTTTCATGTGAGAGGCACATCCTGCGTCGATGAACGCGTTCCATTTGGTCCCGGCCGTCGCTTTGCATAAGCGGCAGCAGGCTGGTGTGACCACCTGAATTTTCTTCGGCGAAACCCTTGGGCCAACCGGCGCCGGGGGCCGATATCCGCACGGATACCGCCTGAAAGACCTTTGACTTTGACTACTTTTGCTGCCCTCGGCACGCCCAAAGCCCTTGCCGATACCCTTGCGGCGCAGGGAATCGAATCCCCGTTCCCCATCCAGGTGAAGACCCTGCCGGACACGCTGGCCGGACGCGACGTCCTGGGTCGCGGCCGCACCGGTTCCGGTAAAACCATTGCCTTCGCCATTCCGCTGGTGGCCCGCCTGGCAGAACGCGAAGCGCCGTACTTCCGCAAGCCCGGCCGCCCCATGGGCCTGGTCCTGGCGCCCACGCGTGAACTGGCAACCCAGATCAATGCCACCATCGAGCCGCTGGCCAAGGCCGCCGGCCTGAACACCACCGTGATCTACGGTGGCATCTCGCAGGCCCGCCAGGAGAAGGCGCTGCGCGCCGGCGTCGATATCGTCATCGCCTGCCCCGGCCGCCTGGAGGACCTGATCCGCCAGCGCATCCTCACGCTCGAAGCAGTGGGGATCACCGTCCTGGACGAGGCCGACCACATGGCCGACCTCGGCTTCCTGCCCGTGGTCAAGAAGCTGATGGACATGACCCCCAGCCAGGGCCAGCGCCTGCTCTTCTCCGCCACCCTGGACAATGGCGTGGACAAGATCGTCCAGCGCTACCTGTCCAACCCGCTGACCCACTCCGTGGATGATCCGCAGGCCGCGGTGACCACCATGGAGCACCACGTGCTGGTGGTCAACGACCAGACCGTCAAGAAGCAGCTGATCGTGGAGCTCGCGTCCGGCGCCGGCCGCCGCGTCCTCTTCTTGCGGACCAAGCACCACGCCCGCAAGCTTGCCAAGACCCTGACCGACGCCGGCATCCCCGCCGTGGACCTGCACGGCAACCTGTCGCAGAACGCCCGGGACCGCAACCTGGCCGAGTTCTCCTCCGGCGAGGTGCGCGTGCTGGTGGCCACCGACGTCGCTGCCCGCGGCGTGCACGTGGACGACGTCGAACTGGTGATCCACGTTGATCCGCCCACCGAGCACAAGGCCTACCTCCACCGCTCCGGCCGCACCGCCCGCGCCGGCTCCGACGGCACCGTGGTCACGCTGACCCTCCCGGAACAGCAGACCGACGTCAAGAAGCTGATGAAGGCCGCCGGCGTGGACGTGAACTTCGAACGCGTCACAGCCAGCTCGCCCCTCGTCGCCGAGCTGGTGGGCGAGATGGCGGACAAGGTTGATCCCCGCACCCGCGCCGCACTGCTGGCAGCCAAGGCCCAGAAACAGGGCGGCGGCACCTCCACCGGAGCCAACGCCGAGCGCAAGCGGGCCCGCCGCCAGGCTGCCCCCACCGCGGGAGGCCGCGGCGGACGTGGCGGCCGCGGCAAGGTCGCTGCTGAGCCTGCCCGCACCGACGTTCCCCGCGCAGAGCGCCGCGCCGCGACCTTCGAAGGCCGCACCGAGGCGCGCGCCGCTGCCGACTTCGTCCGTGAGCAGAACGAGGACCGCGCCATTGCCGCTGCGGCTGCACGCCGCAACGCCCGCGGCCGCGGCACTACCGGCAGCACCCACCGCAACGACGTTCCCGCCGCTGGCGGCCGCGCAGCAGCGGGCCGGGGTTCCGACGGACGCAGCTCGGAAGGCCGCACGGATTCACGCATCACCCGCAGCGACGCTCCCCGCGGAGGAACGGGACGTCCCGCTTCCGGCGGGCAGCGCTCCGGACGCCCGGCTACCGGCCAGCGTGCCTCTGCAGGTGCCGGCCGCTCGGGCGGACAGCGCTCCGGCGCGGGTGCGTCCAACACGGGCGGCAGCAAGGCCGTCTGGTCCTCCAACACCGGCGGAACGTCCGGCGGCTCCTACGCCGGCAACGGCGGCTCGGGCCGCCCCGCCCGCAGCGGTCCCCGCCGTGCTTCGGCTCCGGCGTCGAACGAACGCCGCGGACGGTAGTTACCAGCCCCGGGCGCGCCACTCCTCCAGGTGTGGCCGCTCGGCGCCGAGCGTCGTCGGCTTGCCGTGGCCGGGATGCACGACGGCGGCATCCGGGTAGGCGCCGAACAGCCGCTCCGTCACGTCGGACAGCAGCTGGTTGAACCGTTCGGGATCCTTCTGGGTGTTGCCCACGCCGCCGGGAAAGAGCGAGTCGCCGGAGAAGATGTGGACCGGGCCTTCCGGGTCCTGGTACACAAAGGCGATCGAGCCCGGGGTGTGTCCGCGTAAATGGACAGCCGTGAGCTCGAACCCGTCCACGCCAACCGTGTCTCCGTGCCCAAGGCGACGGTCCACCGGAACAGGCAGCGCCTCGGCGTCGTCCGCTCCTGCGGCGGTGGGCGCGCCGGTCTCCTTAACCAGTTCCTGGAGCGCCCGCACGTGGTCCCAGTGCTGGTGGGTGGTGGCGATCAGCGCGAGGCTTACTGCGGCGGAGGTGTCCGCTGCCCCGTCTGCCAGCAGCTGCCGGATGGCGGGCGCATCGTCGGCCGCGTCGATCAGCACCTGTTCACCGCTCGTCTTGGCGGTCAGCAGGTACACGTTGTTGTCCATTTCGCTGACGGCGATGCGGCGGATGGTCAGGGCCGGCAGGTCGTGAAGAAGTGAGTCCATGGGCTTCAGTCTATGGACCCGCGGGACGGGCTATTCCCGGCCCTGCGACACCCAGGTGGGATCCGCTGAGCGGGAGCCGACGACGGCGTCCGAGGCCTGGTCCAGCGCGTCCAGTTGGGCGGGGCTAAGATCCAGGGCGAGGGCGCCCGGGTTCTCATCGATCCGGTCACGCTTGCGGGTGCCCGGGATGGGGACAACGGGAAGGCCCAGCCGCCTGCCCTGCGCCAGCAGCCAGGCCAGGGCCACTTGGGCGGGCGTTGCACCCAACTCATCGGCCACCGCCCGGACGGCGGCCACCACTGCCTGGTTCGCGGCCGCGGCGTCCGGGGCAAACCTGGGGATGTTGCGGCGGAAGTCGTTGTCCGCCAGGCTGGCGGCGTCCACCGTGCCGGTGAGGAATCCCCGGCCCAGCGGTGAGTACGGCACGAACCCTACCCCCAGCGCGGCGGCGGCAGGAACAACGTTGCGTTCCACGTCGCGGCTCCAGATAGACCACTCACTCTGGACCGCCGCAATGGGGTGGACAGCGGAGGCCTCCTCCAGCTCCTGCGCCGTCACTTCAGACAGGCCCAGGTGCCGGATCTTGCCCTGCTCTACAAGCTCCGCCATGGCTTCCACGGTTTCCACAATCGGAACGTGGAGGTTACGGCGGTGCATGTAGTAAAGGTCGATCACGTCGGTGCCCAGCCGCTGCAGGCTCCGGTCCACGGCCTGGCGGATGTAGGCAGCATCGTTCCGGATATCCGTGTAACCGCCGGCAGGACTCCCCACCAGCCCGAACTTGGTGGCCAGTTGGACCTCGCCGCGCCGCTCCCGCAGCAGCCGGCCAATAAGTTCCTCATTGCTGCCCGCGCCGTAGACGTCGGCGGTGTCCATGAAGCTGACACCGGCGTCCACGGCATGGTGCAGGGTATGCAGCGCATCCGCCGGGTCCACGTCACCGTAGACGGGGGTCAGGGCCATGCCGCCGAAGCCAAGGGGACTGACGGACAATCCGTCGCCGAGCTGTACTGCTGGTGCCATCTGGGGCCTCCTTGGTGGTGTGCGCATGGTTCAGTTCCAGGGGATGATGCGGTCCGCGGCGGGCCTGGTGGCCTGGATCAGCCGGGCGTTGTTTTCGTCCGGTCCCGCGGCCCACGCCTCCGCGGCGGCCTGGTCCATCCCGAACGAGACATGCCGTGCCACCAGTCGGCGCAGCCGCAGTTCCTGCGGCGTGTCTACGAACCAGACCTCGTCCAGCTGTGCCCGGACCTCTTTCCACGGCTCCTGTTCGGCGAGCAGGTAGTTCCCCTCCGTGATGACCAGGGGCACTTCCGCGGGCACGGCGATGGAGGCGGCCACCGGTTCGTCCAGGGTGCGCCGGAACTCCGGGGCGTACACCACAGGCTCGTCCCGGCGCGCCAGGCGCCGGAGCAGCGCAAGGTACCCGCCGGCGTCGAACGTTTCGATGGCGCCCTTCCGCTGCTGCAGGGGCGTCCCGTCGATGATGGCGTTGCCCAGGTGGAAGCCGTCCATGGGGACCACCACCGCCGTCCCCTCTTCGAGCTGTTGCTGGATCCAGGCGGCGAAGGTGGATTTGCCCGATCCAGGCGCGCCGGTGATGCCCAAGATAGTGCGCGTTCCGGGGACCAGGCGGCGCCGCAGGGCATCCAGGGCCTGGCTGACTTCGGGGGAGTCCATGGCAAAAGCCTAGACCGCCCCTGCTTGCATCAGCGGCGGGCCGGCCCGGCAGGTTCCGCGGCCGGCTCGGCGGCTGGCTCCTGCTTCCGGGCGGGGAGCAGCTTCAACCCGGCTGCACACGCCACGATTCCCGCGATGAACAGCAGCTTCAGCAGGCTGAATGGCTCTACGCCAGTAGCCATCGCCCAGCCCACCGTCAGCGCGGCACCAATACCCACCCAGATGGCATAGGCGGTGCCCAACGGAATGCTGCGGATGGCGAGGCCCAGGCCGAGCATGCTCAGCACGGCGGTGACGATGAAGACCAGCGTCGGCAGGGGTTTGCTGAACCCGTCTGAGAGGCCCAAGGCCGTTGCCCAGACAGCTTCGAGGACGGCGGACGCCAGGAGCACCAGCCAGGGAATGGAACGCTTCAACATCACGCCACCACCTTCAGGCCAACCACGCACGCGGCGATGCCGGCGAGCAGGAGCAGCCGCGCCGCCGTCGGGCGTTCCACCTTGGTGATGATCGCGTAGGCGGAGGTGAGCACCACGCCCACTCCCACCCAGACGGCGTAGGCGGTGCCGGTGGGGATGGTCTGCATAGCTATGGCCAGGCCGCCGGTGCTGGCCGCGACGGAGACCACGAACAGGAGTGCAGGAGCAATCCGGCGGCGGCCGGTGGCCTGGAAGGTGCGGTGCAGGGCGGCCGCCCAGACGGCCTCCAGGGCGCCGGAGAGAAGAAGGATTAACCACGACATGACAGATCCTTTGGCCAGTCTTGTCGCGTGCCGGGTACTGAACCGTCGTCCGGAGGCTCGGGTGCGGAGCCTTGGTTTCCAGCCTAGCAACGCACGACGGCGGCTGGCCACGTCTGGTGGCCAACCTCACCAGCCGCGTGCTGGCCCTAGAGGGCGCCGCCGGCAGCCTCGGGAGCGGCGGAGTCGCGGCCGCCGTCGCCAATGGTCTCGCGGGCAATGAAGTTCTCGATGTCGAAGAGGTTGTCCGCCCGCTCCGCGATGTTCAGCAGCGTGGTCATGGACGCCACCTCCTCCACCTGCTCCTTGAGGAACCACAGCATGAACTGCTCGCCCAGGGCGTCGTTCTCGCTGCGGGCAGCCCGGAACAGGTCTTCGATGTTGCGGGTGACTTCCTTCTCCTGGTGCAGGGCCAGGGCCAGCGGCTCGGTGACTTTGGAGAAGTCGTTGCGGACGGCCGGGACGCCCGGGATGGTGAAGGGGATGTCGCGGTCCAGCATGTACTGCACCATCATCATGGCGTGGTTCCGTTCCTCCACGGACTGGCGGTAGAAGTATTTGGCCAGCTGGGGAAGGTCCTGGTTGGCGAACCAGGTGGCCACGGCAATGTACTGCTGCGATGCAGTGAACTCGTTGGCGATCTGGGTGGACAGGAGCGCGTTGAATGTTGTTCTGGTCATAGCCTGAGTCTAGGGACGGCGGCCAACGGTAACCAGTGTGGAAAGGCTGGTCTTCCCAAGGCGAGGCTGGCCTATCCGGCGGCTCTGCAGCGGCTCGGATCAGTCCTCGACGGGGTCGATGGACACCACGGCCAGGAAGCCCCGGCCCAGGACCTCCGGGGTGCTGCTGTCCGACCCCACCACGGCGTCGTACCGGTCCAGGGCTGCCGGTTCATGGGTTGCATCGGCCACGGTGGCCTGGCCCTGGAGCAGCACGCCCACCTGCCCGTCCCACAGGGGCTTGGACCGCTTCTTCGAGAGCTCGATGATGGACGTGTAGGCCTTGTACGCCCCGGACCGCGTGATGACATTGAGGTTCCGGATGTCACCGGTGGGCAGGGCACCCGACGTGGCGGCCCCGCCGTCAAACCGGAAGGGCCGGTACTTTTCCACCGGATGCTCGGCGCCTCCAACGGTCAGCAGCAGCAGGTCCCCCTCGATCACGGTCAGGAGCCGCTCCATCCCCGGGAAGGGGGAGAAGTCGCCGGCCCTGGTGACGTCGGCGATGCTCACCCGCCAGTCCCAGCCTCCGCCCTGGCCGTCATCACCGGCGGCCGAGGGCCGGCTGGCCAGCTGGCGGGTCACGCCGCCGCCGTTACGCCACGGTTCGGCTTTGAGGTCTGCGAAGCGGATGATCTGCATCAGCCCAGCCTAGTTCCCCGGCTGGGCTGCCCGCCGTCGCGCGTCCCGGCCTTCCCTGCTACTCTCCTGCGGGGGGTCATCACGAAAACAGCCTGAAGGAGCCCGGGAATGTTCGTCAAAGTGTGTGGTCTCAGTACCCCTGAATCGGTCCGCGAGGCGGTTGATTCCGGAGCGGACGCCGTAGGTTTCGTCCTTACCGCCAGTCCGCGGGTTGTCTCGCCGGGCCAGGTGTCCTCCCTTCTGGCCGATGTACCGGACCGGGTCACCCCCATCGGCGTGTTCCGCCACGAGCCGGTTGCCGACGCCGTCGCCATTGCCCGGGCCGCGGGGCTGGAATGGGTCCAGCTGCACGGAGCCCGCACGCGGGAGGACATCGCCACCGTGCACGACGCCGGCATGAAGGTCATCAGGGCCGTCACCATGGATGCCACGCGGCAGGAGATTGAAGACTGGGGCGAGGACCTGCTCCTGATCGACGCCGCCGTGCCCGGCTCAGGTGAAACCTGGGACTACGCAGCGATGACCGAGGTGCCTGAGCTGCAGGAACGCAGGTGGCTGCTCGCCGGCGGGCTGAACCCGGCCAACGTGGCGCAGGCTTCCGCCGCCGCCCACGCGTGGGGCGTGGACGTGTCCTCCGGTGTGGAGGCATCCCGCGGGGTGAAGGACCTGGCCAAGATCCGCGCCTTCGTACACGCCGCGAAGTCGGACGCCACGGTCTGACGCCCGGGCCGGGCCAGGGGCGCTTCCGGGACCGGTGATTTCAGGGTCCGGTCAGGGGCGTCCCCCACCATGGTGAGGTACCGGCCGGGGGACAATGGGTGAATGAAGACGCTGCTCAACATCATCTGGCTGGTTTTCGGCGGCCTCTGGCTCGCCCTGGGATATTTTGTGGCCGGCGTGATCTGCTGCCTGCTGATCATCACCATCCCGTGGGGCATCGCCTCCTTCCGGATTGCCGCCTACACGCTGTGGCCGTTCGGCCGCACCGTGGTGGACAAGCCGGGCGGAACGGGCATCTTCCCGATGCTGGGCAATGTGATCTGGCTGCTGGTTGCGGGCATCTGGATCGCCATCGGCCATGTGGTCACGGCCTTTGCGATGGCGGTCACCATCATCGGTATCCCGCTGGCAATTGCCAACCTGAAGCTCATCCCTGTGTCCCTAATGCCGCTGGGCAAGCAGATCGTGCCCACCAACGCGCCGTTCGTGCCGGCCTACCGGTAAACGCTGCTCCGGAACATACCGTCCACCAGGATGGCGACGGCGTCGCTGTCGTCCAGTTCGGCGGCGATATCCACGTCCCTGCCGCAGCCCGCGCCGGCCAGTTCACGACCGCTGGAACAGCCGTGCAGCATGTCACGGAGGTCCGGCTCCGCGGCCTCAAAGACGGCCATTGCCAGTTCTGCTTCGGGCGCGTAGCCGTGCCTGCCCTCCCGGCCCTCCGCCGCCTCGTAACCGCCCTTACCGGAGGCCGCCAGCCCCGCGATGAAGGCGCCCGCCCCGATCTGGTCCTCGACGGCGGGGCGGAGGGATCCGTCCGGCCAGCGCTCACCGGCGGCCACCACGGCAATCACCGCGTCCTCCGGAAGGTTCGCCGCCACCCAGTCGGCGGTCGCCGCCGCATTCCGTAGGCACACCGCGGCCACCAGCGGAACCTCGCCGGCCAGCGCATGGCACAGCGCGGATCCATTGGGGGAGGGCAGGACCACGCGCCCCAGGCGGTCCGCCGCACGGAGGGTGGCGGGGGACAGGCTGAGCCCGCCGCCGTCGCGGGGTCCCGCCAGCCGGGCCTGATGGCGGGCCGCGAAATCCTCGGCGCTGGTGTCCTTCCAGGGGTACGGAAACACCTCACCGCCCCGATCCAGGGCGACGCTGACGCAAGTGCCGAAGGACAGGACGTCCACCACCACGGCAAGGTCCGCCCCGGGCACCACGGTCCTGGCGCCGTCCAGGCCCCACTCCAGCCGTACCGTGTAGGGAAGCTGCCGGTGCGCTGCGTTTGCGGAATGCACGTGCAGGGTCTTCGAGGACGGGGCGTTCATGCCAGTTCACCTTTCAGGTTCCGCTGCGCGGCATCCAGCCACAGCTCCTTCGCCCGGCCGGTGTGGAAGAGCGGGTCCAGTTCCAGCAGGCGACGTACGACGGCGGCCCGCCCCGCCGCGAAGTCGGCGTCGCCCACGTGGGCGTAGTCCTTCCGGACGGCTGCCAAGTAGCGGGCGTATTCGTCCGGGTCCCGGCCGAGGACTGACAGGTCGGCGTCACAGAGGAGGGCGCCGTCGTCGTCCCCTGCTTCGGGGCGGTGATCGCCAGTGAGCCGGACCAGGCGCGCCACCTGTGCCACCTCGTCGGGCGGCAGGCCCGCGTCGCGAAGGCGGTCCTCCGCGAGCCGGGCGGATTCCTCCTCATCCTGCAGGGGAATCCCCTGGTACACGGCGTCGTGGAACCAGGCGGCCAGGAGGACGGTGCGGGGCGGGTCGGCCGGTTCGGTGAGCAGGTCCAGGGATTCGAGCACCGAGAGCAGGTGGGTGCAGCCGTGGTAGTGGCGGTGCGGTTCGCTCCAGCGGTCCAGCAGGTCAAGGAACAGCGCGTCATGGCCGGGCATGACGGCATCCCAGCGGAGCTGCAGCGGCATCTTGAGCGACTTGTTCCGCTGCCGGGCGGGGATCCGCAGGCCACTGGAGATCAGCTTGCGGACCAGCATCCGGCCCTCGACGGGCAGGGCGCCGGCCGCCACCAGTTCATCGAACCGGCGTTCGGGAACGTCGTAATGGTCGCCATCGAATGCCCGCTCAGGGATTCCTGCCGCCCCGGCGAAGGCGTGGAGTTCAGCCAGCGAGGTGTCCGAGACCAGGTGGGAGAAGTGCGTGCCGTGTGCAGGCCATAGCGGCGGGTCGATATAGATGGCCATGGAGGAAGTCTAGTAGTGCCGGGCGGGGCGGCCGTTGACTATCCGTGGGGAGCAGTCACATTCGGAAAAGCGGAAGAAAGGCAGGATCCGTTCCGCAAATGCGCTTTATAGTGGGCGAATGACCACTATCCGCGTTTCCGAGGCTGCGCGCTTCCTCGGCGTCAGTGACGATACTGTCCGCCGCTGGGCGGACAACGGTTCCCTCACCCCGCTGCGGGATGACGCGGGCCGGCTCGCCGTTGACGGGCTGGAACTCGCCCGGCATGCCCGGAAGCTGGCGCAGCTGCCGGACGATCCGCACCGGACAGGCAGCTCGGCCCGGAACAGGTTCATCGGCCTGGTGACGGACATCAAGGCGGACAAGGTCATGGCCCAGGTGGAGCTGCAGTGCGGCCCGTTCCGGGTGGTGTCCCTGATGAGCAGCGAGGCCGTTGCTGAGCTGGGGCTGGAGCCGGGATCCGTTGCCACTGCCGTGGTGAAGGCCACCACCGTGATCATCGAAACCCCGCAGGGAAAGGGCGCGCTGTGAGGCGGAAGGCGTGTGCCGTGCTGGTGGCACTTGTCCTGGCAGCCGGGCTCGCCGGCTGCGGTGGGGGCACCGCCGCTTCCAACAGTTCCGCCGGCGGAGCGGAAGGGACCCTGACGATCTTTGCTGCCGCTTCACTGAAATCCAGCTTCACCGAGCTGGCAGAGAAGTTTGAGGCGCGGCACCCCGGAACCGATGTCACCCTGAGTTTCGCCGGCTCCTCGGACCTGGCCACCCAGATCAGCCAGGGCGCCCCCGCGGACGTCTTCGCCTCGGCGGACACCAGGAACATGGAAAAACTGCGGGCCGCCGGACTGCTTGAGGCTGAACCCCGGATCTTCGCCACCAACACCCTTGGCATTGCCGTCCCGCCAGGCAACCCGGCCGGCGTCCGTTCCTTTGCCGACCTTTCCAGGCCAGGCACACGCCTCGTCACCTGCGCCGTGCAGGTGCCGTGCGGTGCAGCGGCCGCCGCGGTGGCGGAACAGCAGGGGACGGACCTGGACCCCGTCAGCGAGGAAAATTCGGTCACCGACGTGCTGGGCAAGGTGGTGTCCGGTGAGGCGGACGCCGGCCTGGTCTACGTCACGGACATCCGCTCCGCGGGGGACAAGGTGGAAAGCGTTCCGTTCCCCGAAGCGGCCGGGGCGGTCAACAGCTATCCGGTCGCCGCAGTGGCAGGCGGCGGGAACACCGCAGCCGCCCGCGCGTTCGTGGACCTGGTGGCCGGCCCTGAAGGCCGGCAGGTCCTGGAACGGGCCGGCTTCGGGGCCGGCACCCGGTGAAGGGGACGGCCTACACGGGGGTGCCCCGCTGGCTCTACGTCCTTGCAGCCCTGGCAGCCCTGATCATTGTCCTTCCCCTGCTGGCCATCGTCAGCCGGGTCAACTGGGGGAATTTCCTTGCGCTGGTCACGTCGGAATCCGCCGTGACCGCGTTGGGGCTGAGCCTTCGCACCTCCGCCGCCAGCACGGTGCTGTGCATTGTGCTTGGTGTCCCGCTGGCCCTCGTGCTGGCCCGTGGACGCTTTCCGCTGCTGGGCCTGCTGCGCTCGCTGGTGCTGCTGCCGCTGGTGCTGCCGCCCGTCGTCGGCGGCATCGCACTGCTGTACACGTTCGGCCGGCAGGGCCTGCTGGGCGGGACCTTGGAAGTACTGGGACTGCAGATCGCCTTCTCCACCACGGCGGTGGTCCTGGCCCAGACCTTCGTGGCGCTGCCGTTCCTGGTGGTCAGCCTGGAAGGGGCGCTGCGGACCGGCGGCCAGAAGTACGAGGCGGTGGCGGCCACGCTCGGCGCGCCGCCCGGCGTCGTCTTCCGCCGGGTCACGCTGCCGCTGATGCTGCCAGGCCTGGCGTCCGGCGCGGTACTGTCCTTCGCCCGCAGCCTCGGCGAGTTCGGGGCGACCCTCACCTTCGCCGGCAGCCTGCAGGGGGTCACCCGGACCTTGCCGCTGGAAATCTACCTGCAGCGGGAGACGGATCCGGACGCCGCCGTCGCGCTGTCCCTGGTCCTCGTAGCCGTGGCTGTCGCCGTGGTGGCACTCGCCCACCGCAGTCCCCGCGGCGGTGCCCGGCAGGTCCCGGGTGAACGGACGACGGCGGCCGCCCCGGCAGGAGGGGCCCTTCGGTGACGTTCTCCTTCCATGCAGCCGTGGCTGAGCGGGGCTTCGACGTCGCCCTGGACGTGGCGCCGGGCGAAACGCTGGCGGTGATGGGCCCGAACGGGGCCGGCAAGTCCACCCTGCTGTCCAGCATCGCCGGCCTGCTCAAGCCGGACACCGGCCGTGCACACCTCGACGGCCGCGCACTCTTCCACTTGGACGGCACCACGCACCGGTGGACCCCGCCGCACGGCCGGGGCGCCGCGCTGCTCGCGCAGGAAGCCCTGCTGTTTCCGCACCTCAATGCCCTGGAAAACGTCGCATTCGGGCCGCGGAGTGCGGGAGTAGCCCGGCGGGCGGCCGAGGGCGAGGCCAGGCGCTGGCTGGCGGAAGTGGAAGCAGCGGATTTGGCGGGGCGGCGTCCGGCCCAGCTCTCCGGCGGGCAGGCGCAGCGGGTTGCCGTGGCACGCGCTCTCGCCGCCGAACCCGCCCTCCTCCTGCTGGACGAACCGCTGGCCGCGCTGGACATCCACTCCGCCCCGATGCTGCGCCGCATGCTGAAACGGGTCCTTGCCGGCCGGCAGGCCATCATCGTCACGCACGATGTCCTGGACGCGTTGATGCTCGCGGACCGGGTGGCCATCCTGGAAGGCGGCCGCATCGTGGAGGAAGGCCCCACGCGGCAGGTGCTCGAACGGCCCAGGAGCTCCTTCGCCGCCGGCCTGGCCGGGCTGAACTTCGTGCCGGGCACGCTGACGGACAATGGGGTCAGGACCAGCCAGGGCCGGGAGGTTTACGGGCACTTGGAGGATGGCAGCCAGGCGCGGGGATCCGGCCGGCCCGGCGTGGCTGTGTTTCCGCCGTCGGCCGTGTCGGTGTTCGTGGCGGACACGCACGGCAGCCCCCGCAACTCCTTTGCCGTCGCCATCACTGACCTGGAGCCCCATGGCGACCAGGTCAGGGTCCGGGCCGGCGGAATGGCGGCGGACATCACGCCCGCTGCCTCGGCGGACCTGGGGCTGGTTCCCGGCATGACGGTGCACTTCGTGGTTAAGGCAGCCGAGGTGTCCGTCTACGAGGCCTGAGATTTTGTCCAGATATGGCGACTTCCAATGGCTCAAAGCCGCCCTATCTGGACAAAAACTCTGGAGAGGGAGCCGGGCCGGGTTACATGCCCGGCAGGTCCAGGGACTCGTACACCTGGATGCTGGCCCCCGGCATCATGAGGTGCGGGTGGCCGTCCAGCAGTGCCTCGGCGCCGGCGAGCTCCTCGGCCTGCAGGATGCCGTAGCCCGCCACCCCGGTGGTGGCTTCGGAGGAACCTGTGGCGGTGATTTCCTTGCCGGTGCCGAGCGGATTGCCCATGTCCACGATGCCGTCGCCCGCGCGCCCGGCCCACTCCATCCAAGCCTTCATGCCTTCCTGTGCAGCTTCGGGCGTGCTTTCGGCCATCTGGGCCTGGGCCGACTGCGGGGCGATATAGAGAACAACAAACTTCTTCATGTCCTGTCCCGTCTCGAGTGCGCCGGCGGAACCGTCCTCCCCGGTCACACGCCCGATCCTAGGGGCACCTGCTTCCCAAGGGAACAGCGGAACCGAATTGCGCTGCGGGAAAACTGGTGGCCGCAACAGGAAATAAACTGTCCTAAAGCAAAGTTGAGCGTAGTACACTCAACTTGAAAACCGCCCCTGAAAGGAGCTCTCTTTGGACGTCAAATTCACTACCAAGAGCCAGGAGGCTCTTTCGGCTGCGGCCATGAACGCCTCCACGGCAGGCAACCCGCAGGTGGAGCCCGCGCACCTGCTCAAGGCGCTGATGGACCAGCGCGAAGGTGTTGCCGTTGCGTTGCTGCACGCCACCGGTGCTGACCCGGACGCGGTCAGCGTCCAGGCCAGCAGCGCCATTAAGGCGCTGCCCGCCACCTCCGGCGGTTCCAGCCAGCAGGCGCAGCTCTCCCGCCCTGCCCTGCAGGCCATCCAGAACGCCAAGGAGGAAGCCGACCGGCTGGGGGACACCTTCGTCTCCACCGAGGTCCTCCTCCTGGGCCTTGCGGGCGGAAACGATGCAGCAGCCCGGGTGCTGCGCGACGCCGGTGCCTCCCGTGAGGCGCTGCTCGCCGCCCTGCCGGGTGTCCGAGGCGACCGCAAGGTGGACAGCCCGGACCCGGAAAACACCTTCCAGGCACTCGAGAAGTACGGCGCGGACCTCACGGCCATGGCCCGTGCCGGCAAGCTGGACCCGGTGATCGGCCGCGACTCCGAAATCCGGCGCGTGGTCCAGGTCCTGAGCCGCCGGACCAAGAACAACCCGGTGCTGATCGGTGAACCCGGGGTGGGCAAGACCGCCGTCGTGGAAGGGCTGGCGCAGCGGATGGTGGCGGGCGACGTCCCGGAAAGCCTGCGCGGCAAGACGCTGATCTCGCTGGACCTTGGCTCCATGGTTGCCGGTGCGAAATACCGCGGCGAATTCGAAGAGCGGCTGAAGGCGGTCCTCGAGGAGATCAAGGGCTCCGAGGGCCAGATCGTCACCTTCATCGACGAGATCCACACCGTTGTGGGGGCCGGTGCCACCGGTGATTCCTCCATGGACGCGGGCAACATGCTCAAGCCCATGCTGGCCCGCGGCGAGCTGCGGCTGATCGGTGCCACCACCCTGGATGAGTACCGCGAGAACATCGAGAAGGATGCCGCGCTCGAACGCCGGTTCCAGCAGGTCTATGTTGGCGAGCCAAGTGTGGAGGACACCATCGGCATCCTCCGGGGCCTGAAGGAGCGCTATGAGGCGCACCACAAGGTCTCCATCGCGGACTCCGCCCTGGTGGCCGCAGCCACGCTGTCCAACCGCTACATCTCGGGACGCCAGCTGCCGGACAAGGCCATTGACCTGGTGGACGAGGCCGCGTCCCGGCTGCGCATGGAAATTGACTCCGCCCCGGAGGAGATCGACCAGCTCCGGCGCCAGGTTGACCGGCTCACCATGGAGGAGCTGGCCCTGGAAGGGGAAACCGATGCTGCCTCCGTGGAACGCCTTGCGGCGCTCCGTGCGGACAAGGCGGACAGGGAAGAGGAGCTCGCCGCCCTGAACGCCCGCTGGGAAGCGGAAAAGGCAGGACTTAACCGGGTGGGTGACCTTAAGGCGAAGCTGGACGAACTGCGCAGTGCGGCTGACAAGGCCTACCGCGAAGGTGACCTGGAGACGACGTCGCGCATTCAGTACGGCGAAATCCCAGCCTTGGAGCGCGAGCTGAACGCCGCCGCGGAAGCCGAAGCTGCCGTCACGGACAAGTCCGCACAGATGGTGGCCGAGGAAGTGACGGCCGAGGACATCGCCGAGGTGATTTCCGCCTGGACCGGCATCCCGGCCGGCCGCATGCTGCAGGGTGAAAGCCAGAAGCTGCTGCACATGGAGGAAGAGCTTGGCAGGCGGCTGATCGGCCAATCCAAGGCCGTTGGGGCCGTATCCGACGCCGTCCGGCGTGCCCGGGCCGGCATCAGCGACCCCAACCGGCCCACCGGCTCGTTCCTCTTCCTCGGTCCCACCGGCGTGGGCAAGACCGAGCTGGCCAAGGCCCTGGCGGACTTCCTGTTCGACGACGAACGCGCCATGGTGCGCATCGACATGTCCGAGTACGGCGAGAAGCACTCCGTGGCACGGCTTGTGGGTGCACCCCCGGGCTACGTTGGCTACGAGGAGGGCGGCCAGCTGACCGAGGCAGTGCGCCGCCGGCCGTACTCGGTGGTGCTGCTGGACGAGGTGGAGAAGGCCCACCCCGAAGTCTTCGACATCCTCCTGCAGGTGCTCGACGACGGCCGGCTCACCGACGG
The DNA here is from genome assembly GCF_059090105.1 of Arthrobacter sp. K410C. Lineage (NCBI taxonomy): Bacteria > Bacillati > Actinomycetota > Actinomycetes > Micrococcales > Micrococcaceae > Arthrobacter > Arthrobacter sp. K410C. The sequence goes on along the minus strand of NZ_JBNHFJ010000021.1, from coordinate 6,603 downwards.
GCAGGGCCGCACGGTGGACTTCCGCAACGTCATCCTGGTGCTGACCTCCAACCTGGGCAGCCAGTTCCTGGTGGACCAGTCCCTGGATGCCGAAGCCAAGCGGAACGCCGTCATGGCCACGGTCAATGCGTCCTTCAAGCCGGAGTTCCTGAACCGGCTGGACGAGGTGGTGCTGTTCGACGCGCTCAGCGTGGAGGAACTCTCGCGGATCGTGGACCTGCACGTTGCCGAACTGGGGCGCCGCCTGCACGAACGCAGGCTGAGCCTGGACGTCACCGACGCCGCCAAGGAGTGGCTCGCTATCTCCGGTTTCGACCCCGCCTACGGTGCCCGTCCGCTCCGCCGGCTGGTGCAGCGCGAGATCGGCGACCGGCTGGCCAAGGCCATCCTGGCCGGCGACATCAGCGACGGCGACACGGTGCTGGTGGATACCGCGGCCGACGCCGTAGAACCCTCCACCGATGACGTCGACACGCTGACCGGTGCCCTGACTTCGGGCCTGTCCGTGCGGCGGAAGGGCTAACGGCTCCCCAGGCCTGGCTAAGCCGGGCCCGGCATAAGCAGGCGTGCTGCCCTGGCGGGGTTTCCGCTAGGGCAGCACGCTTGCGTTAATGACGTTGCCGCCGGGAGCGGTCACGTAGCAGTCCACCCTCCGGTCCCCGGAATCCCAGCTGGAATTGCTCGGGAAGCTGCGCTGGAAGTTGAGCTGGTATTCATTGGCCGCAGGACCCAGCTTCGCCGCCTGGCACGCTTCCAGCGCCTTGGCCTTAAGTGTTTCGGCCCCGGGATAGTCCTCGGAATCCGGGTAGCGGAAGACAGCCACCAGCTGGGCGGAATGGGCAGCATCGCAGGGCACCACCTTGGAAGCCAGGGCTTCGGGGTCGAAGTCGGCAAAGCAGTCGCCCAGCGCATACTCGCCAGGCTGCACGCCCTCACGCGGCAGTGGCAGCGGAGTTGCCCGCGGTGTGACGCTTGTCTCGAGGACGCCGGAATTGCCCCCGGCCTCTTCCGACCCTGCCCCCGAGTTCAGCCACATGGCGAGCCACACCAGGCCACCGACCACCGCCAGGAGTACGACGGCGAACAGCACCTTCCACAGCGTCCGCTGCCTTGCCGGCGACATCTTGGGAGACGGCTGCGGTTCAGGCTCGGGCTGGGACTGGGACCAAGCGACGGATGCCGGCGGCGGGGCGGACGGCGGGTTGGAGGGGGGTGCAGTGCTCTGGGCGGGAACCTTGGGGAGCCCGGCTGTGGGCGGCGAGGCGGGCTTCGGCGGGACGTCCTGGTTGTTCACGTGGGTGCATCCTCCTGCAGTCTGTCCGGGGTGGGCAGCCGGTCAGCCATCCAGTTTTCGGCAGTTGTTTAAGCGACTCTACCGAAGAAAAAAGCTGGAAACTCGCGGGCCGGGCGGGGGAATGGAAGCGCGGGCGACGGTAGGGGGCCCTGTCTGGCAAGCAGGGGCCGCCGAAAGCATGTAATCTAGGTGTACGACAAATTGACCAAACATTCCGGGGCCTCACCATCGCCAAAGGTGACCACCTCCGGTCCAAGTACAAAAGGGGGTCACGCCATGGGGCGCGGCCGTCAAAAGGCAAAAGCTACTAAGCAGGCTCGGGATATCAAGTACTACTCCCCGAACACTGACTACTCGGCACTTCAGCGTGAGCTGACGGGCCCGGCAAGTCGTGCCACGAGCCATTACGCGAATGAGCCGGTTGAGCCGGACTATTCGGCGTATGTGGATAAGTACGCGGATGATTTGGAAGAAGACGACGACGAGGTAGACACCCGTCGCATCGGCTAGTTGTCGCAAGCTGCCAGGACTTCAAGAGGGCAGCCCTGTGATGCCGCAGCACTAACGGAAACAGCACCTTATCCTGCCGTGCCCACCGGTGAAGCGCTTCTTTTTCGGTACTCTCATCCGTGCGGATGCAGGTCCCGACATCAGTTCGGAAGCCCGCTGCCAGCACTCTTAGAGTGCAGGCAGCGGGCTTTTGCTGGTTCCCCCGTGTAGCGTTGACGCCATGCCAGCAGTAGACCGGTACCCGCACGGCGAGCCGTGCTGGGCCGACCTTCAGACAGCTGATGTTGCAGCAGCCAAAGATTTCTACAGCCGGGTGTTCGGCTGGACGTACAGGGACTTTCCCACCCCGGATGGCCGCAGCTACTCGCAGGCGTTCGCGGGCGGGGACCTAGTCTCCGTCATTGCTCCGCAGAATCCCCTGCAGCAGGCCGCCGGCGATCCCGCCCGGTGGAACGTGTACTTCGCAGCCTCTGATGCCGCCTCCCTGCTGCAGGATGCGGTGCACGCCGGCGGGGCGGTGGAGTTCGGACCCGAGGACGTGGGCGATACCGGCGTCCTCGCCTTCCTGGCGCCGCCCGGCGGCGGAACCACGGGCATCTGGCAGGCCGGAACCCACCGCGGAAGCAGCCTGTCCAACGAGCCCGGTGCCCTGGCCTGGGCTGAACTGTCAACGCCCGAGCCGCAGGCCGCCGTCGGCTTCTTCCAGGAACTTTTCGGGCATGAGGTCACCGAGTACCCGCAGGACGACGGCGCGAGCTACAGCGCCCTGATGGCCGGGGGCAGGGAAGTGGCCGGCGTCCTCCCTGCCGGGCAAGGAGCGGCGGCAGAATGGCACATCTACTTTGCAGTAGCGGACCTTCGGGCGGCCGTCGATGCTGCGCTGGATGCAGGCGGCCAGGTCCTGGTGGAGCCGGCGGACGATCCCGCGGAGGGGCCGGCCACCATTCGCGATCCCCAGGGCGGCGTCCTGAGCCTGGTCCAGGTTTCCGGTTATACAAAGAGGGCTTCCCACCGCAGTGGGAAGCCCTGTTTGGATGTCAGGCGTAGGCGTTGACCAGGCGGACCGCGCCGCCGTCCACGCCCTTGGCGCCCTGGACGTAGTCCGGGCCGGACTTGAGGATGGAGTCCGAATCCTCGGTCACCGTGCCCATGATCCAGGATGGCAGGCCCCGTCCGTTCAGGCGGGCGACGGCGGCGTCCGCTGCCTCCGGCGACACGATGGCAACCATGCCGACGCCCAGGTTGAGGGTGCGCTCCAGGTCCGCCAGCGGGACGTTCCCCAGCTCGGACACCAGCTTGAAGATGGCGGGCAGTTCCCAGGTGGCGCGGTCCACCGTAGCCACCAGGCCCTGCGGCAGGACGCGGGCGAGGTTGGCGGCCAGCCCGCCGCCGGTGACGTGGCTGAAGCCGTGCACGGCCGCCGCGCCCGTGACCGGGAAGGCGCGGGCAAGGTCCAGGCAGTCGGCGGCGTAGACCCGGGTGGGTTCCAGGAGTTCTTCACCCAGGGTGCGGCCCAGTTCGGAGACCTGGCGGTCCAGGGCCCAGCCTGCGTGGTTGATGACGCGGCGGACCAGGGAGTAGCCGTTGGAGTGCAGGCCGGAGGAGGCCATGCCGATCACGACGTCGCCCGCGCGGACGCGGTCCGGGCCCAGCAGGGCATCGGCTTCCACCACGCCGGTGGCGGCGCCGGCGACGTCGTAATCGTGCTCACCCAGCAGGCCGGGGTGCTCGGCGGTTTCGCCGCCCACCAGGGCGGTCCCGGCCACGGAACACGCGGCCGCGATGCCGCGGACGATGCCGGCGATGCGCTCCGGCACCACCTTGCCGCAGGCAATGTAGTCAGTCATGTAAAGCGGCTCTGCGCCCACCACCACGATGTCGTCCACCACCATGCCCACCAGGTCGAAACCGATGGTGTCGTGGATGTCCATGGCCTGGGCGATGGCAACCTTGGTGCCCACGCCGTCGGTGGAGGTTGCCAGCAGCGGCTTCCTGTAGGTCAGCAGCCGGGACACGTCGTAGAGGCCGGCGAAACCGCCCACCCCGCCGATCACCGAGGAGTTGTGGGTCGCCTTGACGGCATCCTTCATGAGTTCGACGGCGAGGTCCCCGGCTTCGACGTCGACGCCAGCGGAGGCGTAGGTGATGCCTGCCTTCTCAGAGGCGGAGCCGGCGGCGGTGTTGGCGGAAGTCATCAGGACTCTTTCTTGTCGGCGCCTGCGGCGGCGTGTACATCTGGCACGAGGTCGGCGTCGGTCAGCAGGTTCTCAAACTCGGAGTCGGGGCCCGGATCGCAGCCGGTGGCACCGGCCTTCTCGGCGGGATCCTCTTCGGAGTCCACGGCAAGTGCTGCGGTTTCACCGGGGAGGGCCGACGGCGACGGCGTCAGGCCGCCGAGATCCGTGCGCTCGAGCAGGTTCTTGCCGAGCTTGTCCGCGTCCGGAAGCTTGATGGGGTACTGGCCAGTGAAGCACGCTGTGCAGAGGCGTTCCCGGGGTTGGCGGGTGGCGCCGATCATGCCGTCCTCGGAAATGTAGGCCAGCGAGTCGGCTCCGATGGCCTGGGAGATCTCCTCGATGGTGGCGCCGTTGGCGATGAGTTCCGCGCGGGAAGCGAAGTCGATGCCGTAGAAGCAGGGCCACTGTACGGGTGGGGACGAAATCTTGACGTGCACTTCCGCGGCACCGGCTTCGCGGAGCATCCGCACGATGGCCCGCTGGGTGTTGCCGCGTACGATCGAGTCGTCAACCACCACCACGCGCTTGCCGCGGATGACGGATTCGAGGGCGTTGAGCTTGAGCCGGATGCCGAGCTGGCGCAGGGTCTGCGAGGGCTGGATGAAGGTACGGCCCACATAGGAGTTCTTGACGAAGCCATGGGCGAACGGAATGCCGGATTCCTCGGCATAGCCCACGGCCGCGGGGGTGCCGGATTCCGGGACGGGGATGACGATGTCAGCCGCATGCGTGTTTTCGCGGGCCAGCTGGCGGCCCATCTCCACCCGGGACTCATACACGGACCGGCCGGCAATGGCGGCGTCCGGACGCGCAAGGTAGACGTACTCGAAAACGCAGCCGGCCGGCGTCGGCTCGGCAAAACGCTTGGACCGCACGCCCTGCTCGTCGATGGCGATGAATTCGCCGGGCTCGATCTCGCGGATGTAGCTGGCGCCCACGGTGGCGAGGGCGGACTGCTCGGAAGCCACAACCCAGCCGCGCTCCAGCCGGCCAAGGACCAGGGGGCGGATGCCGAAGGTGTCCCGCGCTGCATAGAGCGTGCCTTCATCCATGAAGACGAAGCAGAAGCCGCCCTTGATCTTGGGGAGGAGGTCCGTGGCGGTTTCCTCCAGCGTCCTGCCGGGCTCGCCCTCCAGCAGGGCGGTCACCAGGGCGGTATCCGAGGTGTTGCCCTGCTTCATCTCGCCGGTGAGCTGGCCGCCGTTGCGCTCCTGGATCATGGCGTTCAGCTCGGCGGTGTTGGTCAGGTTGCCGTTGTGCGCCAGCGCCACAGTGCCGGTGCTGGTGGCGCCGAGGGTGGGCTGGGCGTTGGCCCAGTGGCTTGCGCCAGTGGTGGAGTAGCGGCAGTGCCCCACCGCAAGGTGCCCTGTCAGGGTGTTCAGCGTGGTCTCGTCAAAGACCTGGGAGACGAGGCCCATGTCCTTGTAGACGTTGATCCGCTTGCCGTCGCTGGTTGCAATGCCAGCCGACTCCTGGCCACGGTGCTGCAGTGCGTACAGTCCGTAATAGGTAAGTTTTGCTACTTCTTCACCTGGTGCCCAGACCCCGAAGACGCCACAAGCGTCCTGCGGGCCTTTTTCGCCAGGGAGAAGATCATGGGAAAGTTTTCCATCGCCGCGTGCCACTGGTCGATTATCTCACGATATGAGGTATGACTTTTCCGGCGCTCCCTTTATGACTGGGGATCGGTGTCCGGCTCGGAGTCGGGGACCGATTCCACCACAGCCCGCTGCTGGCGCTTGACGCTCCGGCGGTCTAGGACCAGGGCCACCACCGCGCCCAGGATGGCTCCGCCCCCTGCGAACATCACCGTGAAGAATCCAAAGACCGCGCCGGAATCGAAGCTTGCGCTGCCCGGGAGCCCGTAGGCCACCACTGCCGCGGCCGCAATGCCCACCAGTGCGCCCAGGATGAGGAAGGGCACATACTTGGGCGCCCGCCGCACCGTAACCTGGCGCCGTTCCGCGGGAGGTTCTTTCGAAGACATGCCATCCAGCCTACTGCGGCGCCGGCTGATGCGCCCATCACTGATATATCTATTGACAGGGGCTGTGGCCACTGTCATATTTTCCTGTAGCGCTATGTGCGATTGGTTGCGTAATGCGCAATTGACCGTGCGGCTGGCGAACCGGGAGGACGGCTTCTGCAGGCACATTTGCGTCAGCTAGATTGGCACGTGGTGCCGACTCACCGGATCCGGCCGGATCCAGGAAAGGAACACGAGAACAATGGTCCATAAAGTTCAAGCTGTCATTGCCCGGGAGAAGGACGCGCCGGTAACGCTGGAGACCATCCTGGTGCCGGATCCGGGGCCGGGGGAGGCGCTGGTGGATATCCTGACCTGCGGGGTCTGCCACACGGACCTGCACTACAAGCAGGGCGGCATCGGCAACGACTTCCCGTACCTGCTGGGCCACGAGGCCACCGGAGTGGTCAGCGCGGTGGGCCCCGATGTGACGTCCGTAGCCCCGGGTGACCGGGTGATCCTGAACTGGCGCGCGGTCTGCGGCCAGTGCCGGGCGTGTGCCAAGGGCCAGCCGCAGTACTGTTTCAACACGCACA
>NZ_JBNHFJ010000020.1:0-53167 GCF_059090105.1 Arthrobacter sp. K410C | reverse complement strand
ACCCGGAAGCCATGGCGCCGATCAGGAACACCCCGAAGAAGCCAAGGTCGTGGTCCATGCCGTAGCCCTCGGTGCTGAAGAGGACTTCCGGGCCCCGCACCACGTGCCAGGCAAGGGCAAGGATGAGGAGCACGGCGGCGGCGAGCTCCACGAAGACGCCGATGCTGTTGATCTTGGTCATCAGCTTCACGCCGAACGCGTTGATGAGCGTGGAGATGGAGATCATGATGCTGGCGAGCAGCACGCCGTTAAGGGCGAAATCGTATGTCCCGGTGCCGTCTCCGATGATCTGGAAACCGGACCAGATCTGGGGCAGGGTGAGCTGGAGTGCCAAGGCCACGGCCCCGAGCGCCACGATCGAGGAAATGAGCAGCAGCCAGCCCGCCAGCCACGCGAACGTCCCCGACGAAAGCTGTTTGGCCCAGTTGTAGACCGATCCGGCCACCGGATACCGGCCGGCCAGCTCGGCGAAACAGAGGGCCACCATGAGCTGGCCGGCGAAGACGATGGGCCAAGACCATGCGTAGGCCGGCCCGGCCATGGAGAAACCAAAGTAGAACAATTGAAAGACGCCGGTGAGGATGGAGATATAGCTGACGCCGGCCGCGAAGCTGGCAAACTTGCCGATGCTGCGGTCCAGGGTCTGGGCATAGCCGAACTCGTCCATGCCACTTGAATCAGTACTCTTGCTGGGTTCCAACATCCGAACTCCTAGATGAGAAAAGCACGATGGTGATGCCCCGCGGCCGCCATTGGACGCAGGTGATGCAACCGGCCAGGCGCCGCCGTGCGCGGCGCCCCGGCCGTTCCCCCGTTGCTGTTTGGTGCCTACTCGGCAGCGGCAACCCCCGGTTCCTGCGGAGCCGAACCGAACCAGCCGCTGGGTGCGGGCTGGATGTTCTGCCAGATGTGTTTTGCTTCGCGGTACTCGTTCAGTCCGGCGTGGCAAAGCTCGCGGCCGATGCCGGACTTGCCGAAACCGCCCCATTCCGCCTGCGGGACGTACGGGTGATAGTCGTTGATCCATACTGTTCCGTGCCGGAGGCCCCCCGCAACACGTTGCGCCTTTGACCCGTCCGAGGTCCACACCGCGCCTGCCAGACCGTACTCCGTGTCGTTGGCGATGGCCACGGCCTCGTCCTCGGTCCGGAATGTTTCCACGGTCAGCACCGGGCCGAATGACTCCTCCCGCAGCACGCTCATGCCGGAGTGGCAGTTGCCCAGCACCGTGGGCGGGTAAAAGAAGCCGTCGGCAAGTGGGCCCTCGTCCGGGATGTAGCCGCCGCACAACAGTTCGGCACCTTCGGCGATGCCGGCCTGGACGTAGGCGTGGACCTGGTCGCGGTGTTTGGCGGAGATCAGCGGCCCGGTCTCGGCGTCGGGATCGAACGGCCCGCCCATCCGGATCTTTTTCGCCCGTTCCACCACCTCAGCCACGAACCGTTCCGCGATGGACTCTTCCACGACGAGCCGTGCTCCTGCCGAGCAGACCTGGCCAGAGTGCAGGAACACGGCGGTCAGGGCGTTGTCGACGGCGGCGTCCCAGTCCGCGTCGGCAAAGACGACGTTGGGGTTTTTTCCGCCGAGTTCGAAGGCGACGCGCTTCACGGTTTCCGCGGCGGCGGCCATGATTGTCTGGCCGGTGGCCAGGCTGCCGGTGAGGGAGACGAGGTCGACGCGCGGGTCCGAGCTGAGCGGGCCGCCCACCTTCGATCCCTTTCCTGTGACGAGGTTTGCGACGCCGGCGGGTACCCCCGCCTCTGCAAGGGTCTCCATGAGCAGGATGGACGTCGACGGAGTGAGTTCACTGGGCTTGAGTACGAAGGAGTTTCCCGCGGCGAGTGCCGGGGCCACCTTCCAGGCGGCCTGGAGAAGCGGGTAGTTCCATGGCGCGATCAGGGCACAGACGCCGAGTGGTTCGTAGACCACGCGGCTGATGGCATCCTTCCGGCCCGTGTCGATGACCCTGCCGGCATCGAGCCCAGCGATCTTCCCGTAGTAGCGGAAGCAGGCGGCAATGTCGTCAATGTCGTATTCGGCCTCGACGAGGCGCTTGCCGGTGTCCAGGGCCTCGGCCAGTGCGTAGGCGGCCTTGTCTCGCTCCAGCAGGTCCGCAACGCGGAGCATGACCGCCCCCCGCTCGATGTCGGAAAGCCGCCGCCAGGGACCGTCGTCGAAGGCTGCCCGTGCACTGGCGATTGCCCGCTCGGCATCCTCCACCGTTGCCGAGGCGACAACGGCGACCTCGCTGCCGTCCGCAGGGCAGCGCACGACAGTTGTGCCGCCGTCGGACGCCTCCTGCCAGGCGCCGTCAACGTACAGGCCCCTGACCACATCCTGCGTTTTTCCGGCGTCGCCGATTTGCTCAACGGTGGCGGTCATTATTTCTCCTTTTTAGGTTCATCAATCATGGCTTCATCGGGTGATTAAGACATGGGAAAGGCGTCGGTGGAGGAGTTGGGTGCCTACTCCATCGGGCGCCTGAATACGGTCTAATTTGGTCGTTGGTGCTGCCGGTCAGGCGAGGGACGCGCTGAGCTCCGTCTCCAGGGTCATTGTTTCGCCGCTTCGGTTGGAGCGGATAAGGTCGGCGCAGCGTTCCCCGATCATCATCACGGTGATGTTGGGGTTAACGGTGACGTGTTCAGGCATAACAGAGGCGTCTGCAACACGCAGGCCGGTGACGCCTTTGACCCTCAGTTCGGGATCGAGCGGGGACATGTCGTCGTCCACTGGCCCCATGCGGACTGTGCCGACGGGGTGGTAGACGGTGTTGTGCGTTTTGCGGATGTAGTCCTGCAGTTCCTCGTCAGTCTGTGCCTCGATGCCGGGCGATAGTTCGCGGCCGGTCCACTCTGCCATGGCAGGCTGCGCGGCAATTTCCCGCGCCTTGCGGATGCCCGCCACCATCACGCGCATGTCGTGGCCCTCAGGGTCCGTGAAGTAGCGCGGATCCACCATGGGCTTGTCGCGGAAGTCCCGGCTGCGGAGGCGGACGGTGCCGCGGGAGCGGGCGTGGGTGACGTTGGGGGTGAGGCTGAAGCCGTTCACCGTTGTGGGGTAGCCGTGCCGCAGGGTGTTCATATCGAACGGGACAGATCCGTAGTGCATCATCAGGTCCGGGCGGTCCAGGCCCTCCTCCGTGGGGGTGAAGATACCGATTTCCCACCATTGCGTCGAGGTTTGCACCATGGGTTGCTTCGCTTCGAACTGGACCACGCCTTCGGGGTGGTCCTGCAGGTTCTCGCCCACGCCGGGAGAGTCCACCAGCACCTCGATGCCGTGTCCGGCGGGTGTTTTGCCGGGCCGATGCCGGAGAGCATCAGCAGCTTGGGCGTGTCGATGGCGCCGGTGGACACGATGACCTCGCAGCTGGCGGAGAGCCTGTGGGTCCGGCCGAACGCCGAGTCAACCACATCCACCCCGATGCAGCGCTTGTCCGCGTCGAACACCAGCTGGCGGGCCCGCAGGCCGGTCAGCAGCGTGAAGTTGTCGCGGTCGATGATGGGGTGGATGTAGGAGACGGAGCTGGAGGAGCGGGTTCCGTCTGCGCGGCGGTTGATCTGGAAGAAGTTGGCGCCGTTGACCACGGTGGTGCCGGTGTTGAATCTGGCGCGGGGGATGCCGGACTGTTCGCAGGCGTCCAGGAGCGCGACGCCGGCAGGATCGGCCGGGGGCACGTTCATCAGGTGCACGGGGCCGGAGTCGCCGTGGTGGGGTGCGTCCGGGCCGGCGTCCTCGTTGGTTTCCAGCCGCTTGTACAGCGGCCAGGCGTTATCGGCGTTCCAGCCCGTGACTCCGTACTTGGATTCCCATTCGTCCAGGTCTTCCCGTGGTGCCCAGAAAGCGATACAGGAGTTGTGGCTGGAGCAGCCGCCCATTACCTTGGCGCGAGCGTGCCGCATACACGAGTTGCCGTTTTCCTGCGGTTCGATCGGGTAGTCCCAGTCGTAGCCGGATTCCAGCAGTTCCATCCAGCGGTCCAACTGCAGGATTTCGGGCAGGTTGCGGTCATCCGGGCCCGCCTCGACGAGGGCCACGGTCACCTCCGGGTCCTCGCTCAGCCGGGCGGCCACCGCGGCGCCCGCGGACCCGCCGCCTACCACGACGTAATCAAACCCGCAATCTTTGAGGTTTTCAATGTTGTCTGTATGCATGTAGTTCTCCTTGAATGGTCAGCAACCAGCCGCTGACCTGCGGGGCCGTGTTCTCTTCCAAAAGTTGACGACGTCTTATTCGTCCAAGGACTCAGGCAATCCGGTGGTCTGAGCGGGAGGCCAAAAGTGATGCGTCCGCTGTACCAGCGTGTTGGTGCAGCAACTCCTGACACATCTTTTGATGTGCAACCGCCACACGATGGCACCGACCGGTCGCTTGGCTTACAGGCGGAACCGGAGCCGTCCGATCTGCGGGGGGTTGGACTGGCGGGGTTTACTTACAGATCGGGTCCGCGAGATGAAAGCCTGACAAAGACGAGGACAAATTGATGATCTACGTTGCCACTACTGCGCGGGGTCTCCGCGGCATATTTTCTACATCCGGCCAGTTGCGGCAAGAAACCTCCAAGGCAGCGTTCCGCTGATAGTTGGAGTGTGTGGCGCGGGTCATACGATGAGATTAGTGCATTTTGAACAAGTGTTCAATAGGCCGATTGAACACTTGTTCAAGAGGAGAAGCTTCCGGGCACTGCTCGCAGGCGAGCGGATCGGTCGGGAACTCTTGCAAGCGGCTCCTGTTTATTGCTCGGGATAACCAGTCCGCCCATGTTAGGGGTTGTGACCACAGACTCGTCGTTGTTGTCTGGATCCAGGATCGGCTTGATGGTCTGGCTTGGTCTTCGACGCCGATGCCTCCCCCGGCGTGGTGGTCGCGCTGTCAGATATGCGGGACCGCTTCCGCCTGGCGGCCAACGCCGTCGACGTGGTCCCCATGGACCATCCACTGCCCAACCTGCCCGTCGCCCGGGCGCTGTGGCAGCCCAAGCCGGACTTCGTCACCTCCGCCGCCGCCTGGCTCGCCGCCGGCGCCGCGCACCACACCGTGCCTCCACCCAAGTGGGCATGGAAGTGTTCGAAGACTTCACCGAAATCAACAAAACCGGGCTCCTCACCATCGACGAAGGCACCGCCATCCGCCAGTTCAAAAAAGAACTGGAACGCTGCCTACTACAGGCTGGCAGGAGGACTGTGACCGCGCATATCCCTTTGAGGGAGTATGCCCGCCACCGAAACTCCGGCTAGTGCACCCCTGCGCCACCGGGACGGGATTTAGCGTCCCGTTCCCGGTGAAACCCGGTTTCAACTTAGGCGCCGTTATGGCATCATCTAACCACCCAGCTCGCTTGTGGCGGCCGATACCTTTTAATGATGCCCGGCGTCCTACAACGTTATAGACTAAATTGCACGTGACGTATCGGGCATCACGGCGGGGATATACCGGGGAGCGGCATGGCGGTCACAATTAAGGACGTTGCGCTGGCGGCCGGAGTCTCGATTAAGACTGTGTCCAATGTAATCAACGATTACCAGTACATCCGCGCGGACACCAAGCAGCGGGTTATGGAGGCTATCGCCAGCCTAGGCTATAGCCCCAATCTGTCGGCTCGGAGCTTGCGCTCGGGCAAGACCGGCGTGATTGGACTCGCTGTTCCCGAACTCTCGCTCAGCTATTTCGCCGAGCTGGCGGATTCCATCATCAAGGCCGCCGAAGGGCGCGGCCTCAAGGTCCTGATCGAACAAACCGGCGGCGACCGCGCCCGCGAACTCGAGATACTCGCCAGCCCGCGGCTGCAGATGACTGACGGGTTGTTGTTCAGCCCATTAGGTGTGTCCAACGAAGACGCCCACCACCTCAACGTCAACTTCCCGCTCGTCCTCCTCGGCGAGCGGATTTTCGGTGGTCCCACCGATCACGTGACCATGAGCAACGTGGAGTCGGCACGGGCCGCAACGGCACACCTGATCTCGAAAGGCCGGAAACGCATCGCCGTCGTCGGAGGACACGAAGGGGAGGTCATTGGTTCTGCCGGGCTCCGCCTGCGCGGTTACCAGGAGGCGCTGGAGGAAGCCGGCATCCCGTTCGACCCCAGGCTCGTGGCTTACACCACTTTATGGCACCGCTCCAACGGCGCCACCTCAATGCGGGAATTGCTCAAGACCGGCGTCAAGTTCGACGCGATGTTCGGCTTGAATGACACGTTGGCACTCGGTGCCATGCGCGTGCTGCAGGAGGCAGGCCTTCGAATTCCCGACGACGTCGCTGTCATCGGTTTTGACGATCTCGACGAGGGCAGGTATTCGTTACCCACGCTGTCGACTATCGATCCGGGTAGGGGCGAAATCGCCGAGACGGCCGTGCGTATCCTGCAGGAGCGGATCTCAGGACATGATGCGGCTCCCCGGGAGTTCGAGGCGCGGTTCCAAGTCATTGAGCGCGAGTCCTCGCAGCTGCCCACCAGCTGAAAACGCTGAGGAGCAAAATTTTTCGAACAACAGCTTGACAGTGACGGGCCTCACTCGGCATGCTTTTTCTACAACGTTTACTTACAACGATGCAATAACCGACCAGGCACTTGCGAAAGCCTCGCCGCGAGGCGTACTTGCAGGATGACGGACCCGGATCAAGGAAGATCGAGCGGCACAGCACTTGGTGCCCGGCGATCCTCCTTCAAGCATCGCCCGGACCGGCCGCCTACGGGCGGACCACGGTGGAATGCCACCGCGAGAGGAAGCAAGAGATATGAAAGCCAAGTTCCTGGCATCGGCTGGCATCGTAGCCGCCACTGCCGTAGTACTGACAGGCTGCTCCGGAGGAAACGGAAGCGGCGGGGGAGGCGGCTCGGCGGCCGCGTCCTGTACCAACACCATAGTTAACGCGGAGGCACCCCAAGTCACCGTTTGGGCCTGGTACCCCGCGTTCAACGAGGTTGTCGACAACTTCAACAAAACCAACAGCGACGTGCAGATCTGCTGGACCAACGCTGGCCAGGGCAACGATGAGTACACGAAGTTCTCGACCTCGATCGAATCCGGTTCCGGCGCCCCCGACGTGATCCAGCTCGAGTCGGAGGTGCTCGCCAGCTTTACCATCCGCGACGCGCTTGTGGACCTCACCGAGTTCGGCGCCAATGACGTCAAGGACCAGTACGCCGAAGGCGCCTGGGAGGATGCCTCAAGCGGTGACGCCGTGTATGCCATCCCGGTCGACGGCGGCCCCATGGGGATGCTCTACCGCCAGGATATCTTCGACGCGGCGGGCATCCAGGTACCGACAACCTGGAAAGAGTTCGAAGCCGCAGCCCAAAAGTTGAAGGAGTCCGGCAACGGTGCTGTCATCGCTGACTTCCCGACCAACGGACGTGCGTTCAACCAGGCACTTTTCGCGCAGGCTGGTTCGGTTCCGTTCGAATACGATTCCGTCAACCCGCAGGAAATCGGGATCAAGGTTAACGACCAGGGTGCCAAGGACGTCCTTGAGTACTGGGACGGACTCGTCAAGAAGGGGCTCGTTGCCACCGATGACGCTTTTACCGCGGACTACAACACCAAACTCGTCGACGGCTCATACGCTGTCTATCTCGCCGCAGCCTGGGGCCCCGGCTACCTTCAAGGCCTGTCCGACGCCGACCCGGACGCAGTCTGGCGTGCAGCACCACTCCCGCAGTGGGACGCGGCCAACCCCGTCCACGTCAACTGGGGCGGTTCCACCTTCGCAGTGACCAAGCAGGCTAAGGACAAGAAACTTGCAGCGAAGGTGGCCATGGGCATCTTCGGTAACAAGGAGGCTATGAACCTCGGCGTTGACAAGGGAGCGCTCTTCCCGTCGTACGCGCCGGTCCTCGATTCCGAGGAATTTGCCAACAAGGAATACCCGTTCTTCGGCGGGCAGCAGATCAACAAGGACGTCTTCCTCAAGGCTGCTGAGGGCTACCAGGGCGCGACCTTCAGTCCGTTCCAGAACTACGCCTACGACCAGTTGACCGTGCAGCTCTACTCGATGGTCCAGGGCGAGAAGGACGCGGGCAAGGCCCTCGACGATCTTCAGGCGTCCCTCGAGCAGTACGCGACCGAGCAGGGATTCACCCTGAAGTAACCGCCTGGGGTAGGTGCCCGCGTCCATCGCGGGCACCCACCCGTCCGGCCCTCGTGGACACCTCCACCGCGCCATCCGTCCCATTGCTTGAGGAAAGACCATCATGGCTACGACCACCGCGCCGAGTTCGGCCCCGCAGGCCGGGACACCGGCCCCCGCAAAGCACCGCCCCGACAAGAACTACCGGCGCCGGCAGCGCTGGGGATGGGTCTTCGTTGCGCCCTTCGCGGCAATCTTCCTGACCTTCCTCATCCTCCCCCTGGTCTACGCCTTCAGGATGAGCCTTTTCACGAGCACCTTGGCCACTGGCACCAAGTTCGTCGGCGCGGACAACTACCTCAAGGCGTTCTCCGACCCGATCTTCCTGCAGGGACTGGCGACGGTAGCGAAGTTCGCATTGATCATGATTCCCGCGCAAATGATCGTAGCCCTGCTCGCAGCCCTCGTCCTCGACAACCTTGCCACCTGGGCGTCCAAGTTCTCCCGTTTGATGATCTTCGTCCCGTACGCGGTTCCCGTGGTCATCGGCGCCCTCATGTGGGGCTTCCTGTACAGCCCCCGCTTCGGGCCGGCCGGCTCCATCTTCGGCATTTTCGGCATGGCCGCGCCGGAGTTCCTGGCGCAGGACAGTATTTTCGGCAGCCTCGTCAACATCGTGACGTGGCAGTGGGCCGGCTACTACATGATCATCATCTATGCCGCACTGCGCGGTATCGATCCCGGCATCTACGAGGCAGCCGTGCTCGACGGCGCCTCCGACCGGCAGATCGCATGGCGGATTAAGGTCCCCATGATCTCTTCCTCACTCGTGATGGTGGTCATCTTTGCTCTCATCGGCACCCTGCAGTTCTTCACTGAACCGCAAGTGCTCCGTGGTGTGGCGCAGGGTGCCATTCCGACGTCGTATACCCCCAATATGTATGCCTTCTCGCTGGCCTTCTCCTACAGCCAGTTCAACTATGCCTCCGCCATCTCCTTCGCGCTCGGCATCGTCGTGTTCGTTTTCTCCTTCCTCTTCCTCTTCCTGACCCGCAAGCAGAGCGGACTGAAATAAGCCATGGCACTCGTCACCGAAACCCCCCAACTCGAGGGCGGCCGGAAAGGCCGCAGCGCTGCAGGCCGCAACAGGGCCCGCAATGGCGGCCCCCGCATCGGCTCGCATATCTTCCTGCTTATCCTCGTTATCTACTTCATCACCCCCATTTGGTGGTTGACTGTCGCCAGCACCAAGGACACCGCCGGCCTCTTCGGCGGCTCGGGCGGACCCCTTTGGTTCGACGACGAGTTCCACTTCTTCAGCAACATCCAAGGCTTGTTCGAACGCCAGGACGGCATCTACTGGCGTTGGCTCGGGAACTCATTCCTCTACGCCATTTCGGGTGGCGTCGGGGCAACCATCCTCGCCGTGTTTGCAGGCTACGGCTTCGCCAAGTACAACTTCCGCGGGCGGGGGCCCTTCTTTGGGCTCCTGCTGGGTGCAGTCATGGTGCCCCTGACGGCCCTGGTCATCCCGACCTTCGTGCTCCTGAGCTCGGTGGGGCTGGTGAACACCATCTGGGCCGTGATCCTGCCCTCGCTGCTCAGTCCGTTCGGTGTGTACCTCATGAGGGTCTTCGCCCAGGAAGCGGTTCCGGATGAATTACTCGACGCCGCCCGGATTGACGGCGCGGGAGAGTTCCGCACGTTCGTCCAGATTGCACTGCCCCTTCTGCGCCCGGCGATCGTGACGGTACTGCTGTTGTCCGTCGTCGGGACCTGGAACAACTTCTTCCTGCCGCTGGCGGTGCTCAGTGACCCTCTGTTGCTCCCCGTCACGGTGGGGCTCAACGGATGGCAGGCCCTGTCCAACGCCGGCAGCGGCGGCGAGGCCCTATGGAACCTGATCACCACTGGTGCCTTCCTCTCGATCATCCCGCTGATCATCGCGTTCCTCTCCCTCCAGAAGTACTGGCAGGGCGGGTTGTCGCTGGGCTCGCTCAAATAACCTCCAAACCGCTGCCGGCCCACGCCACCACGTACAGAAAGTAGTTTGATGCAAAACGCACGCCTCACGCTCGACCCCCACTTCACGGTCGGGCGAATCAACCGCAACATCTTCGGCGGGTTCGTCGAACACCTTGGCCGCCACGTCTACGACGGCATCTACGAGCCCGGCCACGAGAGCGCCGATAACGAAGGGTTCCGCCAGGACGTCATCGAACTCGTGAAGGAGATGGGTGTCTCCACCATCCGCTATCCCGGCGGCAACTTCGTCTCCGGGTTCTGCTGGGAAGACAGCGTGGGACCGCGCGAGGAGCGCCCGACCCGCCTGGATCTCGCCTGGCATTCCACCGAAACGAACCAGGTGGGCATGCACGAGTTTGCCTCCTGGCTGCAGAAGGTGGACAGCGATCTCATGATGGCCGTTAACCTCGGAACGAGGGGCACGACCGAAGCGCTCCAGCTTCTTGAGTACTCCAACCTGCCCAAGGGAACGACGCTCGCCAACCAGCGCATGGCCAACGGACGCCCCGACCCGTTCGGCGTCAAGATCTGGTGCCTGGGCAATGAGATGGACGGCCCCTGGCAGATCGGGCACCGCTCCGCCGAGGACTACGGTAAGCTCGCGGCCATTACGGGGCGGGCCATGCGCCAGTTGGACCCGTCGATCGAACTCGTGGCCTGCGGTTCCTCCAGCGCCCACATGCCAACCTTCGGCGAGTGGGAACGCGTGGTGCTCACCCACACCTACGACGTCGTCGACTACATCTCCTGCCACGCTTACTACGAGGAGAAGAACGGCGACCTCGGGTCCTTCCTCGCATCCGCCGTCGACATGGACCACTTCATCGAGTCCGTCGTGGCCACGGCCGATCATGTGAAGGCCGTACGCGGGAGCTCGAAGACGATCAACATCTCCTTCGACGAGTGGAACGTCTGGTACATCAGCCGCTTCGAGAACGTCGACAAGATTGAGGGCCTGGACAATTGGCCGGTGGCTCCGCGCCTGCTCGAGGACTGCTACTCGGTGGCGGACGCCGTCGTGTTCGGTAACCTCATGATCTCGCTGCTGAAGCACGCTGACCGCGTCACCTCCGCGTCACTGGCGCAGCTCGTCAATGTTATTGCGCCCATTATGACGGAGCCGGGCGGCCCGGCATGGCGCCAGACGACGTTTTTCCCGTTCTCGATCACGTCGAAGCTCGCGCAGGGCTCGGTACTTGAACTCAAGCTCGACGCCGGGACGTACGAGACCAGCGAGTACGGTACTGTGCCGCTCGTCGACGCTGTGGCCACGCACGACGACGAAACGGGTGCGACCGCCGTCTTCCTCGTCAACCGCTCACAAACCGAGGAGACCACCGTAACCATCGATATCGCGGCACTCAACGGGTTCAGCTCTGTCGAGGCGCAGTCGCTGTTCGATACGGACGTATATGCGAAGAACACCCTCCAGGAGCCCGAGCGCGTGACCATGAAGGCCAACACCTCCGCCACCCTGGACGGTGGTGCAGTCACTATTACCCTTCCTCCCGTGTCATGGACGGCCGTTTCCCTCGCATGAACCACCGCGAATACAGGATCGAGGGCGGCGGCTACACGGCCGTCGTCCTCGGCTTCGGGGCCACCGTCCGCGAACTGATTTACCAGGGGCGGCCGCTCGTAGTGGGCTTCGGCTCCGACGAAGAGATGCCCAACTACCGTGGCGCCTTCGTGGCTCCCTGGCCCAACCGCATCGCCGACGGGCGCTACATGTTCGACGGGGCGAACTACCAGCTTGCAATTAACGAGCCAGACCGGGCCGCTGCGCTGCACGGGCTCGTGTTCGATGTCCCTTGGACACTGGTGGAGCACACCGGGAGCACCCTTACCCTCGCATGCACCATTGAGCCCACGGAAGGCTACCCCTTCAAGCTCTACCTCCAAGCGCGGTTCAGCCTCGACGGGCAGGGCTTCAGGACAGACGTAGCAGCATGTAATGTCGGCGCCCGGCGCGCTCCCTACGGCGTCTGCCCCCACCCGTACCTCGTGGCCGGGCCGTCGCCGCTCGACGAGTGGGTGCTCGAGCTGCCCGCCTCAACGGTCCTGACAGTAACTCCCGACCGTCTCCTGCCCGTGGCCAAGGAATCAGTCGCCGGTACTCCCTTCGACTTCCGCTCGGCCCGTGCCATCGGTGACACGCAAATCGACCACGCCTTCACGAACCTCACCTTGGATCGCGACGGGCGCGCCATAGTCCGCGTCATCGATCCCGCGCACGGGACCGGCACAGCGATGGTATGGGACTCGAGCTGCCCCTGGGTGCAGATCCACACAGCAGACCTTCCGAGACAACCAGAGCGCACCCGGCTCGGGCTTGCCGTCGAGCCCATGACATGCCCGCCGGAGGCCTTCAACACCGGTGAGGACCTCGTGATCCTCGAACCGGGGGAGAGGCACAGCACGGGCTGGACCATCCTCGCGCTGTCGCTCTGATCGGCATAATTAGTACGCGCCACACCCAGCTGGGCTAGGGCTCTCCCCACCCTTGCCTGACTGGCAGTCATGCCGCAGCTGAAACGGACACCGTGACGGAGCTCAACCCAATTCGCTGACCATTCACCGGCGCATCCCACCTGAATCCTGTCAGGCAAGGTTTTTAGTTCGTAACAGACGGAGGTCACGGCACGCGGACCCGTTTGTCCGGTTGGGGTGCGCCCTACTTAGACAAAGAGGGCCCTCCGAGAGCTTTTGTAATCTCATAGTGGAAGCCTGTCCGCTCCTCTGTTGCCCAGGCCTCGTAGAACTCAGCTTTTTCGAACAGCCTCCGGTTCTGCGCTGGGGGACGAAGCCAAAGGATCAAACTGATGAAGCCCCGCCTGGGCATCAGCCAAGGCGGGGATTTCATCTGCCAGGCGTCTGATCCCGGAAGAATCCAATGGTTCAGAGGTGACGCTCGAATCAGACTCCAGTGGCACTGAGGTGCGGCAACTGCCGGCGGCAGTTCCTTCTCAGGCCGGTATCGATGCCCGGCCATCAGGGCTTCGGCCCTGGCAGCGAAAGCTCTCAGTCCGGACCGAGGCGTGGGCAGCACGTTACACCTTGACATGGCCCAAGTCACACCCTGGGCTTTTTCGTATTGTCTGACAATCTGGCAAACGGCGGGTGATGCAGGAGCTGACCGGGCCGCCCGCCGGATTTGCTCTAAAAGCACCCCACGAATTGGCCAACAGATCACACCGCAGGGCATAGAGCTTTGCTCAAGGGACATGGATGTCTCTTATGCAGAAGGAGCATCACTTGGAAAACCTCCTCAGCACTATCTACGACTTCATCTGGGACCCGCTCGTATGCGTCACTCTCATCAGCGGGCTGGCTTACACGATTGCGACGCGGGCCGTGCAGGTGCGGCACTTTAAGGGAATGGTCAAGTGCCTCTTCGGGCGGGCCAGTTCGAAGACCGGCACGTCGTCTTTCCAGGCATTTGCGATGGCTCTGGGCGGACGGGTTGGCGTTGGAAATATCGCAGGCGTTGCAACCGCCATCGCTTTCGGCGGTCCTGGTGCGGTGTTTTGGATGATCGCCACCGCCGCACTTACCGCATCCAGTGCATTCATCGAGGCCACGCTCGGCCAGATCTACAAGGTTAAGTCGGACGGCGAGTACCGGGGCGGTATTCCCTGGTACATCGAGAAAGGTCTTCGCCTCAAATGGCTTGCGGTCACTGCCGCTGTCGTGGCGGTCATTTGCTATACCTTCCTGATCCCGGGAGTGCAGTCCTCCACCATCGTGACCTCGCTGGATACAGCCTTCGGTATTCCAACATGGATTTCCGGCCTGATCCTGGTCGTCCTCACTGCTTTAGTTGTCTTTGTTGGAACCCGGCGCATCGCCGCGTTTGCTGAAAAGGCCGTGCCGGCGATGGCCGCCGTCTACGTGCTGCTTGCCCTCGTCGTCCTGGTCGTGAATTTTCATGCCATCCCGGAAGTCATCCGGCTGGTGCTGGCCTCCGCGTTCGGGGCCGACGCTCTTTACGGCGGCATGATCGGCGCGGCCGTGTCCTGGGGCGTCAGGCGCTCCCTGTATTCCAATGTTGCCGGGGTAGGAGAAGGCGGCTTTGCCGGTGCAGCGGCTTCGGTTTCCCACCCGGTCAAGCAAGGGCTGGTCCAGTCATTCTCCGTGTACATCGACACCGTGCTGGTCTGCACAGCAACCGGCGTCATGATCCTGTCCACCGGCGCGTACAACATACTGCCTGAAGGCCGGGCCGCGATTGTCGAGAACCTCCCTGGAGTGAAACCAGGTGCAGAGTTTACCCAGGTCGCCGTGGATACGATCCTCCCTGGGGTAAACTTCGGTGCCGGCATTGTGGCCGTGGCCATCTTCTTTTTCGCCTTTACCTCAATCCTGTCGTATTTCTACTACGGCGTGACGAACATTGTGTACCTGACAGGTACCTCCCGGGGCATCCTCGCACGCATTGTCCAGGTCGGTGTGCTGCTGTCCGTCTACCTCGGCACTGTCCGCAGCACGGAACTTGCCTGGACACTCGGGGACATCGGTTACGGCCTCATCGCTTGGTTCAACATGATCGCCATTGCCTTTCTCTGCCCTATCGCCGTGCGTGCTCTTCGGGACTATGAACGCCAGAAAAAACTTGGTCTTGACCCTGTTTTTAACCCGGCAATGGCTGGCATCAAGGGTGCGTCCTTCTGGGAATCCTCAGACGCTCCTGCACCGCCCCAGCAGGACGGCGCGAAGCCGATTGGAAACCGCTGAATCTGCTGCATGCACAAGCCGCCCGGCAGCTGCGCAGAGAAACCACGCCAACGTCCACGGCGCCAACGACTCCCACTTCAAAGATCCCGAGTTAGTCAAAGCAGCCAAAGAAAGCACGAAGCCAAGCTGCTGGCCGAGGGCGGATTCAAAGGCTCCCAATGGATTTCACTGGAACAGCGGTACGAACGGACTGAAAGCGGTACGAACGGGCTGAAAAGGAACTCTTCGCCAGTCTTGAAGGCGTCGGCCGCGCGATCGAGAACCGTGTCACCGGCAGCGACAGTAGCCAGCTCAAAGACCAGGGTCTGAAAGCCGGAAGCACATCCGCTGCGGACTACGGATCAGCGGAACGCCAAGACGCGTTCGCCGCATCCCTGGCCACTACCGGCGCTAACGAAGCGCTAGTTCGACGGCGGGCAGCCGCGGAACGCAGTGAAGGCACACCCGAGCCGGCACAATCGGTAAAGGTGCTGCCAAGGCCAGAAAGACCTCTGCAGGGGCAGCCGTCGGAGTCGAAAGGTCCAAGAGCGGCCCCAGCAGGCAACCCAGGGACTACAGGCGAGGGGCTGCAGGAACACAGGTCCCCTTGTCTTTGCGGTCTACCTGTCACCGGGATTTGCGGTTTCCGTCGTCGGCCGCCGGTGCGGCGCCTGCCTTCGCGCCACCCGGCAGGACGTCGTTCAGCCGCGATTCCGTTCTCCGGGGCCAGCTTCCCATGGCTGTAGCTGATCCGCTGGCCGTGCAGCCACACCCCCAGGACGCGTTCGGTACCATCCGGGGTCTTCTGATGACGCGGCCAGTCACCACCAGCTTCCCGGAGGTCCTTCACCTGCTGAAAACGCTTCTGCCACCGGGCCTCATCCTCGGCCTTCTGCCTCGAACGCGGGTCCCAGCAGGGAATCAGATCAAGCCCGCCCCGGACAGCGGCGGGAGAGGGTTCCCTTCCTACGGATGAGCGGTTATTAGACTGGTGCTTCCACCTGGGTGCGGTCAGTGTCACTTGCGCTGACGGGTGCGTCATCGGCAGCAGCGTTCTCTTTGGCCGCGGGTGCCCAGATATCGCCGAGGGTGTAGCCGTTGGGGAAGGGATCCTCGGGGTCAAGGACCCAGTTGCTGAATCCGGTGATCCAAGCCTGGCCGCTGATTTTCGGAACCACGCCAGTGCGACCCGCAATTTCCACTTCTTCGACCAGTTCCCCGGTGTAGACGGTGCCCAGGACACCTTCGTGCCGGAACGGCTGGTTGAGGGGAAGCTCGCCCTTGGCGTGCAGGGCGGCCATCTTTGCGCAGGTGCCTGTTCCGCAGGGGCAGCGGTCCACGCCGCCGGTCCAGGTTGCCGGATTGTTGAAGTCCACCGGTCCGCTGGCCACGGTGACGGCGTTCCTGCGGTCAGCGTTCGGGTTGTCCGTCACACCGGAGAGCTGCGAGATGGTGATGCCGATTCCGGGGTAGTCCGGGTGCTCTACCGGCAGCTGGTCCTGCGCGGCGCGGAGGATGAGGGAGGAGATGCGGGTGATGTCTCGGCCGCGGTCCGGGACCAGTTCCAGGGACGGGAACTGTGCTGCGTCGGCGATGACGTAGAACATGCCGCCCCAGGCCACGTCGACTGTCACTTTGCCCAGTTCCGGCACGTCGATCTCAGCGTCCAGGTAGACGGCGAAGGAAGGCACGTTCTGGAACGTTACTTCCTTGACTTTGCCGTTTTCGCACCGTGCCTTGATGTCGATGAGGCCGGCGGGGGCCTCGAGCTTGAACTCCGTGAAGGGTTCCTGCATGGGAATCATGCCGGTTTCCAACAGGACGGTGGCGACGGCGATGGTATTCCCGCCGCTCATTACGGGGTATTCCACCTGTTCCATGATGATGAAGCCGGCAGCCGCCTCAGGGTGCTTGGGCGGAACGATCAGGTTGCAGCACAGCGGGGGATAGCCGCGCGGCTCACGGAGCATTAGCATCCGGATCTGGTCATCGTTGTGCTCGAGCCACTTCATCTGCTCGTAAACGCTATTGCCGGGGATGTGCGGTACTCCGCCCGTGATTACGCGCATTGGTTCCCCGGAGTGGGTCTCCACGGCCTGGATCATCCGCTTAAAGGACATTTTGAAAATCTTCCTGTCTGTGTCGTGGCCATGCGCTGCATCATTGAGGCACAGCCGGTATGTATTTGTAAGTCTTTAGTCAGGAGGCGCCTGCGGCTTCCCGCAGGCGCTGAAGGACATCCGGATCCACCTTGACGTGGTCTGGAAGTTCGGTGAGTTCCAGTGCGGGGAGCCGGACCTGGTGCTCGTCCTTCAACGTTCCGAACTGTTTGGCGAGGCGTTCGATTGAACCGGTGAAGTTGCCCGGATCGATCCCCAGCACGAACACTCCGATATCAGGGGACACAGTGCCGCTGTCGAAGGGGGCGGCGTCTACGGAGAAGGATGCTCCGGACAGGGTAGCCAGTATTTCGATGAGCAGGGCAACGTTGCCGCCGCGGTGGCTGCCGAAGGGCAAAAGGGTTCCCTGGACGGCTTCATTGGGGTCCGTTGTTGGCTTGCCTTCGGTGTTAAGTGCCCAGCCTTCCGGAATCGGGTCCCCAGCCTCGGCTGCGCGCCGAATGTTGACGAAGGCCGTGGAAGACGAGGCCTGGTCGATGACCAGGGGCAAATTGCCCGGGCGGGGAATTCCATAGGCCAGGGGGTTTGTCCCCAAAACGCGCTTAGGGGATCCGCCAATGGACATCAGGGCCGGGCTGTTTGCGGAAGCCACAGCGACGAAGCCCTGTTGCGCCAGTCGGCGTGGATAGTAGCCGAGCTCTCCGCACGTGTAGGACCGGCGGATCCAGAGCGCCGCCACACCGGCTTGGCTGATGGCGTCCGTGAAGTCCTGGAACGCAGCTTCGTAGGCTGCCTGCGCGAGGCCGTTGCCGGCGTCGACATCGATGACAGCAGGCGCCGGGCGGCGGACACTTGGCTGGGCATCGGCTGCGATGCGGCCCTTCCGGTAGCCGTCGAGGTAGTCGAAAAGGTGTGCCACGCCTACCGCGCGGTTGCCCACCTGCTCCGCCTCGACGGTTGCTTCTGCGAGGACCCTCGCGTTCTCCTGGCCCGCACCTGCTGTCAGCAGCGCCCGGTCGCACAGGGAAAGCAGTTCTTCGCGTTCTATGGTGCTCATTGGTCTTACGTTCCTCTCATGGGAGCTCCCGGTCCAGGGTGGGCCCCGATCCGGGCGCTCCCGGCCACCTTCACAGGTGCATAAAAGCCGGCGCGGTGAAAGATGTGGTCACCCTCACAAGAAATGTAATCTGTGATCACATTCGAGGTCAAGAAGTTTCCTCAGGATAAGTCCTTATTGTTGCCGCGGACAGGATCCAAATGATTCCGATCGCCGCCACCGCCACCGCGCCTCCTAGTCCAGTGGCCGACGCGGCGAGGCCAGCGCCGGCCGCGGAGGCGCTGGTCCTGAGACCGGCTCCCACGGTGAAAATCTGGGATCGGAGGTGAGGTGGGCTGAGGCGGCTGCGCAGCGTGAGCATGGCCGCGGCGCTGGCTGCCGTGCAAACGCCGGAAGTGCCGATGGCAAGGACCGTCCAGGTTATGCCGAGGTTGAGTGCGGCAGCCACAGTGAACAGGCCGGTGACAAAGAACCCGACCATCATGACCCTGTGCGGCGGCCGCCGGCTTGGCCGGATGGTTTCGAGCAATGCGCCCAGCAGGCTGCCGATGGCAAATGCCGTCACAATTACCGCCCCTTCGCCTGGCGTGCCGGTCCTTTCGATCGAAAGGGCGACAGCGGCAATCGCCAGGCCGCCCTGGCCAAGTTGCGTGAGGGTGGATGAAGCAGTAACCACCGCCAGCGGGCGGTGGCGGAAGATCCGGTGCAGTCCGGCCTTGATCGCATGCCAAGGCGACACTTCGGTTGCCCGGTGCGGCTTGAGGCCAATCCCGCCGACGATGAGCGCTCCCACTACTGCCGCGATCGATAAGGCTCCCACTGCCGCCGCCGCCGGAAGGAAGGTTGCCATCACTGCGACGAAAGCCGGCCCCGCAACCGCGGAAAAGTTGTAGGAGAGGGAATCATAGGCAAAGGCCCTGCGCACGTCCGGAATGGAACCGGATACAAAACTGGAGAGGCCGCCCATGTAAAACGGGGACGCTGCTCCGGCAAGTGCCAGGGATATGACGATCAGCGGCAACGGAGCCTGCCCCAAAAATGCTGTGACCGCGAGGGCTGCCGCGGTCAGCAGGCCTGCTGCGGCAACCAGAATCCCGGGGCGCCGCGCCCTGTCCAGCGCAGCACCCGCTGCCGGGGCTGCCAGTACGCTCGGTCCCAATGAGGCGGCCACCAGGGCTCCACCAATGCCCACGTTGTCCAGTTGCTGCACGGCAAGAATAGGAAGGGCAACCGCCGAACCGGCTGACGCCGTCCTGGGAAGAATCGAGGCGGCGAGATATCCGACTGCGCTCATGCCGTCGCAGAGACCGCCTTTCGGTGAGGTAGGACGCACTCGAAAAAGGGCGCGATCTGGGGGCAGACGCCGGATCTCGGTGGTGGGATGCTAGGGATTAATTTACATGAGCGTTACACCCCCACATTGACCTAGATGTGATCACAGATTACATTTGATGGTGATCGGAGCCACATGAGTGAAGCGACAAGCTGAAGGCCCGCGAAACTTCGCAAGCCCGGACCCTTCCGGGCGAACCTCCCTCAAGGATGAACGAGGGGCCCATGACACCATCCCAGAGCACAAGGAGCCACCGGTGCCTTCCCTGAAAAATGCAAGACCTGCAACAGACGACGCCCCAACCGCGGCCTTCAAACGCCGTTTCCTGACCAAGCTGACCGCCGTCCTGGTGGGGGGCATGTTCCTGGATGGCTACATCCTCGGAATCATCGGCACCGTGATCGGCGCCATCACCATCGAGCTGAGCTTCACTCCGTTGTGGGAGGGCTTGATTGTGGCGTCATCGCTGCTGGGCATCCTGGTTGGATCGCCGGTTGGCGGGTGGCTAGGCGACAAATTCGGGCGCAAGCCGCTGTTCATGATCGACATGGGGATTTTCGTCCTCGCTTCGGTCCTCCAGTTCTTCGTCCACGAACCGTGGCAACTGTTCCTGGTCCGCTTGCTGATGGGCGTTGCGATCGGTGTCGAGTACTCCGTGGGTTGGCCGCTGATGTCTGAATTTTCTCCGGCACGGCTCCGCGGGCGGTTGATGGGACTGACCCTGGTCGCCTTCTACGTCGGCTTCATGTTTGCTTTCATCGTTGGGTATCTGCTCACCACAACCACTTCGATGGACTGGCGGATTATCCTCGGCTCCAGCACCATTCCGGCTGTCATCCTTTTCTTCGCCCGCTTTGGCCTGCCGGAATCTCCACGCTGGCTGTGGAGCAAGGGCCGCCGTGACGAAGCCCGGGCCGTGGCACACAAGTACTTGGAGAACGCGGGCGACCTGAACGACGTGGAGCATGAGCACGACCGGCCCCAGGGCAGGTTCAGCATGCTGTTCTCCCGCCAGTACTGGCGTGCCACCCTGTTCTGCTCCATGTTCTGGCTCTGCGCAGTGACCCCCTACTTCGCCATCGCTACCTTTGCAGAAAGTGTCCTGGAAGGCTATGGACTTAGCCAGGGGCTCGCCGGCGGCGTGGGCCTCTCGGCTGTGGCAACCGCCGGGGTTGTCCTTACTGTGGTCCTGATCGACCGGCTGGGCCGGCGTGCCCTGACCGTCCCGCCGCAGTGGCTGTGTTTCGTGCTTCTGCTGGTCATCGGCTTGTGGGCCGGCGCACCGGCGTGGGTGGTACTGGCCTGCTTCCTTGCTTTCTCCTTCTTCAATGCCGGGTACAACACGCTGACCGGCGTCTACCCGGGCGAAGTCTTTCCCACCGAAATCCGCGGCATCGGAACCGGTTTTGCCACCGCCGTCAGCCGCGTGGGAGCCGGTGCCGGCACATTCTTGTTGCCTTGGTCGATGGAGGCTTACGGCGCGCAGGTCACCATGCTGATGGCCGCCGGGCTCACCCTCGTTGGCGCCGCCCTCTCGCAGTGGCTGGCGCCAGAGACCAAGGGCAAGAGCCTGACGGAAACGGCGGCCGGATACTCGCACTGACGGCTTCAGCAATCGCAAGGAACGGGCGCCGCAGCTGCGGCGCCCGTTCCTTTGGCTTAAACCGGTTGTTCAGCGGGCTGCGGCGTTCATTGGGCCTCGAGCCGCTTCTCCAGTCGCTTGCGTGCACTTGCCAGGGACTGCTTGGTAAGTTTGGCAGCCGCTTTCGCGTCTCGGGAACGTGCCGCCGCCAGTATGGCTGGCTGGGGTGTCCAGAGACTGGCATCCTGGTGCTCAATGGCTTCGGTGGCACCGATGACCTTGTAGGGGCGGCACTGCAGCCACAGGTTTTCTATGACGTCCAGGAGGACCGGATTCCCGCTGGCAGAGTAAAGGGTCCGGAGTAGATCCTCGTCGTCATCCAGCGCATCCCACACCCTGCCGTCCGCTACGGCTTTCTGCATCCTGGTGCAGGCAGCATCCATCCGGGCGACGTCAGCGTCCGTGACATTGACAGCTCCCCGGCCTGCTGCTTCGATCTCCAGGATGGCGCGGACCTCATAGATGTGGATCAGCTCGCCCACGGTAAACTCACGGACCACCGCGCCCCGGTGGGCGGCGACGCGTGTAGCCAGGCCCGTCTCTTCGAGCCGGCGTATGGCCTCCCGCACCGGCATGACACTTGTGCCAACCATCGCTGCGACATCCCGTACCCGCAGCGGGGACCCGCCGGCCAGTTTGCCCGTCAGGATCGCGGTGCGGAGTGCCTCATAAACCTGGTCGGCGACGAGGGTGGGGGTGATGGAGAAAGCCGGAGCGGATGCCGGGGCCGTCTCCGGCATGGCCTTTAGCGTTTCCGGTTGTTGAGCAGCTTCACCTTTTTTTCCTGGCATGGAAACGATCCTATGGGTCGCGCCCTCGGATTGCCCGCCAGGCCAGGATCTCGGGTACAGGCAATTCCCGGACGCGAAAAAGGAGTTGTCCCCGTTTCATTGACGATCCGGGGGCAACTCCTACTTGCTGCGCAACTATTGGCTAGGCCGGTACTGCCACCTGCCCAAGCTCTGCAGCGGCCCGGCAGGTGTGTTCAATGAACCCATCCCGGGCATCTTCTGGTGCCCGTTCGAGGGGGACCATGGTGGTGACGACGCCGGCCAAGTTCCCGTCTCCGGTGAAGACGGGGGCGCTGACGCCCCAGATTCCCGGTGCCAGGGCGCCGGAGCTGGTGGCGTAGCCGCGCTCCCTGATGGCTTCGAGGTCGGCGCGGATGGCGGCTTCTTCTTCCCAGATAAGAAAATGGCTGGCGAGGATCGCCTCGGCCTCCTCTTGCGGAAGGTGGGCGAGAATGGCACGTGCGCTGGCGCCGTGAAGGAGTGGGCGCGACCTTCCGGCAGCGTAGCTGCAGCTGAGGATGTGTTCGCTCTCAACCGATTCCACGCAGAGGGCTTCATCACCGCTCTGCACCAGGAATGCGGCCAGCTCCCCGGTTTCCCTGGAAAGTTGTTCCAGCCGCTGGGCCACTGCACCTTGGGCAAGAGCTTCCTTGCGGTAGTTGTCGGCCAGGCGGATCACCTCCGGTCCGGCTGAGTAGCGTCCCATGATCTGGCTTTCGACAAGGAACCCGGACTGCAGCAGGGTCTGCAGATGCCGGTGGACCGTTGACGCCGGCAGCCGGAGAAGGCCGCAGATTTGGGAGCTGCTGAGGCTACGGTGGCGGGCGAACAGGAGCAGGATGGACATCGCGGTCCCTCGTTCGTCCCGCTTCTTTTGTGGCCTTGCTGCCGTTGCAGGCCCGGATGCCGTCCGGGACATATTTCGTTTCTTCATCGGAAAACTTCCACTGTGTCAGGCCGAGGAGGGCAACAGCCGCCGTCTGGAGGTCCAGGCGGCGGCTGTTGGGTGCCGTTCGGGTACGTTGCGAGGAGTCCGACGGCGGTTGGAAGGCCAAGTGCGCGGATGCGCACCCGGCCGCTCTGGAGGCCTGGCGTTGCCGGGCCTTGTTAATGGGTAGGTTTTACTGGGCGAGGTACGGCTGGCGCCATTCGCTGGAGGGCGAGAAGTTCTCGTGGATGAACCGGCCGCTGAGCCAGCGCTGCAGGGCCAGGCGGGAACCGGTCTTGTCGTTGGTGCCGGAGGCCCGGCCGCCGCCGAATGAGACCTGGCCCATGAGGGCGCCGGTGGGCTTGTCGTTGATGTATGTCATCCCCGAGGAGTTGCGCAGCTTATCCAATGCGTGCGAGACCGCGCGTCGGTCGTTGGCGAAGATCGACTGGGTGAGCGCGTAGTAGCTGGTCTTGTCCACCAGATCCAGCACGGAATCCCAATCGGCGTCCTCGTATACGTAGACCGTCAGGATGGGACCGAAGAATTCCTCGCTCATAGTGAAGGCGTGGGGATCGGTCGTCTCGAAGATCGTGGGCTCGACGAACCAGCCCTCTTCACCGTGGACGTTACCGCCAGCCAGGAGGGTATGGCTCGGGAGGGCCTTGGCCTTCCCGATCGCCTCGTCGAGCTTGCGGAACGAGGTTTCGTCGATAACGGCGCTGGTGAAGGTCTCGTGCTCGGCAGGATCGCCCAAGCGGAGCGACTTGGTGGTTTCGACCAGTTCGTCCTTGATCTGTGTCCAGATGCTGCGGGGGATGTAAGCGCGTGAGGAAGCGGAGCACTTCTGGCCCGAGTACTCGAAGGAACTGCGGATCAGGGCCGCCCGGAGGGCATCCGGGTCTGCTGACGGGTGTGCCACCACCGCGTTCTTGCCGCCGGTTTCACCGACCAGGCGGGGGAAGGAGCGGTAGTTTTCGATGTTATCCCCGGCCTTCTTCCAGAGGCTGCGGAAGACCTCGGTGGAGCCGGTGAAGTTCAGGCCAGCAAAGTCCGGGTGGCTCATAGCCTGGTCGGAAATGGCGCGGCCCGAGCCGTGCACCAGGTTGATAACGCCTGGTGGAAGCCCGGCTTCCTCGAACATCCGCATCAGAACGTCGTTGCTCAGTGCCGACTTTTCGGAGCACTTCCACACCACTGTGTTGCCCATCAGGGCCGGGGTGGTGGGCAGGTTGCTGCCGATGGCGGTGAAGTTGAAGGGTGTGATGGCCAGGACGAAGCCTTCGAGGCCGCGCTGGTCCAGCGAGTTGCCTTCACCCTGCAGGGAGGCGGGCTGGTCGGCGAAGATCTGCTGGGCCAGGTGGGCGTTGTAGCGGAAGAAATCGGCTACCTCGCTGGCGGCGTCGATCTCGGCCTGGTGGAAGGTCTTGGACTGGCCAAGGATGGTGGTGGCTACCAGTTCGTCACGGTACTTTCCAGCGGCGAGCTCTCCGGCGCGCAGGAAGATGGCGGCCCGTTCCCACCAAGGTGTCCGGGACCAGTCGTGCTGGGCGGCCAGGGCGGCCTCGATCGCCGACTGCACCACTGCTTCATCGGCGGTGGGGATGCGGGCCAGCACCTGGGCGTGGCGGTGCGGGGCGGTGACGTCGCGCAGTTCGCCGGTCATTGACCGTACGCCGTTGATGACGTGCGGAAGGTCGCGCACCGTGGCGGTGACTTCGGCGATCTTTTTCTTGACGGAGGCTGCTTCCGGGGAGCCGGGGCGGAACTCGCGGGACGGTTCGTTGAAGGGCGTGGGGACCCTGAAGTTGCCAGTGACGCTGACGGTCTGGGGTGACATTGTCCTGTTGTCTCCTGTTGCTTGTTGCCGGGGCCCGAGGCCCGCGGGGTTGGTTATTGGGTTTCCAGCCGAAGTTCCAGCCTGCGCAGGGCGCTGGCCAGTGAGTCTGCGGTGATGGTGGTTGCGGCGGCGGTGTCGCCGTCTGTAAGGGCCTGGACCAGTGCGGGCTGCGGGGTCCAGAGAGTGTTGTCGTTCTTCGCCACTGCCTCCGTTGCGCCAATGACCTTATAGGGCCGGCACTGGAGCCATAGCTGTTCGATGGTGCTGATCAGGACCGGGTTCCCTGAGGCCCGGTAGAGGGTTCCAATTACTTCCTCGTCCAAATCAAGGGCGTCGACAATTCGTCCGTCCGCGACCGCCTCCTGCATTCTGCTACAGGCGGTCGCCATGTTCTGGAGGTCCCGTGCGGTGACTTTGGGGGCTCCCTGGGTGGCGGCCTGAACCTCAAGAATCGTCCTGACGTCGTAGATGTGGATCAGTTCCGTAACCGTGAAGGTCCGGACCATTGCACCCTTGTGGGGGATGCGGGTTGCCAGGCCGGCTTCTTCCAGCCGGCGGATTGCCTCCCGGACCGGCATGACGCTCGTGCCCACCATGGCGGCCAGTCCCCGGACCCGCAGCGGTGACCCCGATTGCAGCGAGCCGGTCAGGATCGCTTTTTCCAGAACCTCGTAGACCTGGTCGGCCACGAGAGTTGGCGTCACGGGATTGGCGACCTGTTGGCTCATGCTGTCTGCCTTTCGGGAACTGCAATGGGTTAGTGATATTTGATCACATTACAGGCTAGCCCGGAAGCTGACTCATCCGCCAACGAGGGAGCGGAGGAAGAGCAGGAGGTTTGCCGGCTTCTCCGCCATGCGCCGCATGAGGTAGGGATACCACTGCGTTCCGTAGGGGAGGTAAACACGGACGCGGTAACCGTCGCGCACCAGTTCATCCTGCAGTTTCCTGCGGACGCCGTAGAGCATCTGGAACTCAAAATCCCGTTTTCCCAGTCCAAGCTGCGCCGCCGTTTCCTTGATGACATCAATGCAGGTGTCATCGTGGGTTCCAAACGCCGGGTCCGGAAGGTGCTGCAGCGCCCAGCGCGACAGGTACTTGTACTGTTCAGTCACCTCACTGGCATCGCAGAGGGCCGCCGAGGAGGATTCGTCGAAGGCGCCCTTGACCAGCCGGATGCGGGGCTTGATGTCCGTAAAGGACAACAGGTCTTCGGGGGTCTGCCGCATGTTCGCCTGGATAGCGACGCGGGTCTTGGGGTGGTCCGGCAGAATGCTCTTGAAGATGGCCAGGGTCTCCCTGCCCACGGAGCTGTGTTCCATGTCCACCTCCACCGTTGCCCCGTGCTTATCGGCGGCATCGAGAAGGGTTTTCAGGTTGTTGGCGCACTCCTGGGGGTCGATCATGATCCCGAGCTGGGAGAGCTTGACCGACACGGTGGAGCCGGGAGCATGCTCCTGAATCTTTTCGATCGCCCCCTGGTACTCCTGGGTGGCGGCCTTCGACTGGGCCAGCTGGTGGACGGATTCGCCCAGCAGGTCAAGGCTCACATCGATACCGGCCCCGTTGAGAGCCTTTGTGGCGGTCCAGGCCTCATCGAGCCCGCGGCCTGCTACATACCGGTCCACGATGGGGCGGGTCAGCCGGTTGCGCGTGGCAATGGCTTCAAGCTTCTTGTTCTCTGCGACATGCAGGAGCAGTCTGTTCGGCATTGTGTACTTCCTAAAAGTCGCCGCGGACTAACCGCGGTTCCCGGCCGTCCCCTGGATTAGGTCCGGCGATCTTTTTTGCCCAACCCCCTTGCGAGTGTTGTGTAGACCACACTATGTTGTGATCACAAATCACACAAGATGCGAGCGAGAATTTTCTCTCCCATTCGAAAGGACTGCCCCATGAATACAATGCCCGCGACTGTCGCCCCGTCCGACGAGGGTGACGTGTGTGCCGACGGCTGCTTCTACTGCACCGGGCCTGAGACGGACTAGCCATTCGGCCACTCCGCACGGTTGGAATGAATATACGGCCGTGTTACACAAACCCATTGACCTGATATGTGATCACAGATTACAGTTTGCATGTGACGTCAACCACATACGCTCCGGCTCCTCCAAGGGCCGATGCAATGTTCTGAGGGGACATCCCTCAGCTTGTACAGACGCCGGGCTTCCGCCCGGCCCTTGCAGATCATCCAACCTTGCGCGGACCCATTTCAGGGTTATATGAGTCCGCTACCTGAAGGAAAACGAAAATGGGCCTAAGTTTTGGCACGAAAGCTCCCGCGACCGCCCTTTCGGGTGAGGTCGCAGTATCTGGGCTTGGTAAGAGTTACGGCGCGAGCCGTGTGTTGTCGGACGTGAATCTGGCGATGAACGAAGGCGAGGTCGTCTCGATCATCGGGCCGTCGGGGGCGGGCAAGAGCACGTTCCTGCGATGCCTCAACTACCTCGAGACCCCCACAGAGGGCACCATCGAAATCGGCGGGGCCCGCGTTGTAGCTGGCGGCAAGCTGCCGGACAAGGCGAGCCTTGACCACCTGCGGCGCGTCACCGGGATGGTTTTCCAGAGCTTCAACCTGTTCCCGCACCTGACCGTGATGGAGAACATCACGTTGCCGCAGCGCAAAGTATTGGGTGCGAGCAAGGAGCAGGCGCAGGAGGTCGCGGAAAAGTTGTTGAAGCGGGTCGGGCTGCCTGACAAGGCCAAGGCCTATCCCGCCCGCCTCTCTGGAGGGCAGCAGCAGCGCATCGCCATCGCCCGTGCGCTGGCTCTTTCACCGAAAGTCATGCTCTTCGACGAACCAACGTCTGCCTTGGATCCCGAGATTGGCCTGGAGGTCCTCGCGGTCATGCGCGATCTCGCCGACGAGGGCATGACCATGCTCGTGGTCACCCACGAAATGCACTTCGCACGGGATGTCTCGGACCGCATCATGGTGATGGGCAACGGCGGAGTCCTGGAAATCGGCCCGAGCGAACAGGTCATGTCGGACCCCCAGAACGAACGCACCCGCCAGTTCCTCAAAGCAGTCCTGGACAGGTGAGCATCCGATGATTGCAGAACTCCTGCCCGCTATAGCCCGCGGCGTCGGCCTCACGCTCTACGTCACTGGCGCCTCTCTCCTCTTCGGAGGCATCATCGGCCTGGTGCTCGTCGGGGCTGCCCGCTCGCCCTTCGCGATCGTCCGGACCGCCGCCACCTTGTACATCAACGTGATTCGGGTCATCCCGCCCATCACGTGGCTGTTCCTGATCTATTTCGGCTTGCCCCAGTTCGCGCTGCGGCTGACCACGATCCAGGCTGCGATCATCGGGTTCTCCATCATCGCCTCGGCATTCATGGCCGAAATCTACCGCTCCGGGCTCCTCAGCATCCCCGAGGGCCAGCGCGAAGCCGCCCACGCACTCGGTCTGAGCACGGTCACCACCGTCGGGCACATCATCACCCCGCAGGCCTTCCGCGTTGCACTTCCTGCTATCGCCACGTACGGCATCGGCCTGCTGAAGGACTCCGCCCTGGCCTCCACCATCGGCGTTCGTGAGATCACCTATTACGCCCAGCAGGCTGCGAAGCAAACGCACGAGGGCCTGCTCTCGTTCGTGGTTGCTGGTGCCCTGTACATCGTGATCAGCCTCATCGTCGCCGTCGTCGCCAGACGGGTAGACCTGACGCTGCGCAAAAAGATCGGAGTGGCGTGATGGATATGTTCACCCAATGGCTCGGATGGATGCCAAACCTGGTCCCGGGCCTGATGATCAGCCTCCAGCTCACAGGACTGGCACTGTTCTTCGGCTTTCCGCTCGGCCTGCTGTTCGCCGTGATGGCAGCCTCGAAACTCGTCCCCCTGCAATGGATCTCGTTCTTCTTCGTTGAGATCGGCCGCGGCCTGCCGGCACTGGTGCTGCTCTACCTGCTGTATTTCAGCCTCCCCGACGCCGGGATCACCCTGACATCGATGACCACAGCGATCATCGCCCTGTCCTGGAACACCGGAGCCTACGCCTCCGAATACTTCCGCGCCGGGATCGCCGCCGTACCACTGGGCCAGAAAGAAGCAGCCCTGACCTCCGGGCTTCGCGGCTGGGCAGGGTTCCGGCTCATCATCCTGCCCCAAGCCCTTCGGATCTCCACCCCGCCCCTGGCAGGCCTCGCCGTCCTCGTCTTCCAGGGCAGCGCACTCGCATTCGTGATCGCCGTACCCGAACTGATGTCCAAAGCCTTCGAAATCGGATCCATCACCTTCGAATACCTCAGTGTTTACACCCTCACCGCAGTCATCTACGGAACCCTCACCCTCATTTTCCTCGGCGCCGTCCGTGTGCTTGAACAGCGCCTCGGCCGCCACCTGCAACGCAACTGAACCTACGCTCCACCCCACCCACCGGGGCAGCCCGTCCCACTAACTCTGGGGCGGTCAGCCCTACCACCACAGCAAAGGAACAACCATGACCAGGAATTCCCGCATCCTGATGCGCACGCTTTCAGCCGGCACCGCCGCCGGGCTGCTCGCCATCTCCCTCACCGCCTGCGGCGGCAGCGACACCGCCGGCACCGCTGCCGACTGTACCCCGGCACATGAGGGCCTCCAGACCGTCACCGAAGGTGAGCTCACAGTGGCCAGCTACGACTACTACCCCGCCACGAAAGTGGAGGGCGATAATCTTACCGGCCTGGAGGGCGACCTGATCAATGAGATCGCCAAGATGGAATGCCTCAAGCTCACGGTCAGCACCTCCGGCGGCGCCGGGGCGGTCATCCCGAACGTGCAGTCCAAGCGCGTCGACATCGGATCGGGCAGCTGGCTGCGCACCAAGGAACGGGCAAAGATCGTCTACATGAGCACGCCGCTGTGGAACGATCCCCAGGCAATCATCTCCACTAAGGGCATCAAGAGCGACGACCTGGAAGGCAAAGTGGTCGGTTCGGTGGCCGGCAACCTTTACAACAACAGCCTGCAGCAGTGGCTGGGCGACAACTTCAAGATCTACCAGGACGACGAGTCCATCTACGGTGACCTTAAGGCAGGCCGCATCGACGCCATTGTTGCCTCAGCCGCGTCCGCCAAGGGCCGGTTCGAGGACGCCCCCATTGAAGGCGCCCAAGTAATTGACGTGACTCCGAACCCGAACGTTCCCGAGTTCGCCGCGGTCGGCCAGGTCATGCTGCCGTCCAGCCTCGACAATGAGGCCCTTGGCAAGGCCTTGGATGAGGACATCGAGAAGCTCCGGGAAGACGGGACCATCAAGAAGATCCTCGAAAAGTACGGGCTGGATCCCGCCGTCGGCGAGCCGGGCGCACCGAGCGCGCTTTGACCCGCGGCCGGACAGAATAAAACAAAATGAAGGGGCGGCTGGAGTTTTTGATCCAGCCGCCCCTTCATGTTTTCCTGCCTGTTAGCCGGTTTTCCCGGTCCGCAGCACTCGGTAGCCGTGGTCCTTGTCGTAGCCGTGAATCTCCCGGGTATCCAGCGCGGCCATGAAGTCCAGAACGTTGGCCGAGATAAGCTGCCCGGGAACGAGGACCGGAAATCCGGGCGGGTATGGCGTAACGAATGCTGCCGAGACCACCTCCTGTCCTGATTTAATCCGTTGCCGTACGCCGTGGTCCGTGAGGTATTCGCAGGCGTCAGGCCTGTAGGTCTCGAAGTAGGCCGTCCTGATACAGCCGTCCGGCAGGACGTCGTCGGTCCGGAATCGGGTGGCGAAGCTGCTGAAGTCCGGCAACGGTGGTGCGCCCTTGGTGAGCCGGGAGACCATCAGGCTGTGTGCCATTTTGGCCCGCGGGCTCCGGGTCTCCGCCGCAGATTCGAAGGCCTCGGCCAGCTTGACCAGCACCTCGATCAGGTACGCGACGGAACTTCTCGAGGTGCCGATATTCGTCATGAACAGGACGCTGTTTCGAGAGGTTTTATTGACCTGGATCCCGTGGCCATCCATCAGGTAGTGGTGCCTGAAGGTGTCGCCATCTACTCCGGTGGCGCCGATGTACATTGTCAGCCGGCTGGGGTCCACAACGAACTCGTCGTTGTGCCAAGCCTCGTCCATTGCCGCCAGCCCGTCCATAAGCGGCATCGGCGACATGGTGGAACGAAACTCCTGTGGAATCAGGTCTGAGGTGTTGAGGATGCGGAAGTATTTCCGTAGCAGGGGATGCTGGTCGATCGCACTGGCCACGCTGGTAGCCAGATCCGCCTGCTTCTGTACCAGTTCGCACCCTTCCAGCTCGGCCTGCCGCCGCCCGACATCCAGCGACGCAAGGATTTGGTAGTTGGGGGAGGTGGAGGTGTGCGTCATGTACGCTTCCCGGAACGCCTCCTCGCTGAGCCCTGCAAAGTCCTGGTCGTAGACGTGAATCATCGAACCTTGGCGCAGCGAGGTAAGGGTCTTGTGGGTGGACTGTGTGGCGTAGACCCGAAGCCGGGCCTTTTGAGGGTCAGGGACCAACCGGGTGCTGAGCCAGACGGCATCATCCTTCGGCTTACCGGATTCGGCTTCGAAGAGCTCCACGGCCTGCGCCGCGAACTTCTCCTGGGCCGCCGAACTGCGGAAGCGCTCTTCCAGCGCCTGGGTAGCCGCCATGGCCGTGCGGCGCCGGTAGATCGGGTGGAATCCGGCAAAGGCAAACCAGGCCTCATCCCACAGGAAGATAAGGTCGGGCTTTATGGCCAGGCATTCTTCCATCACGCGCTCAACGTCGTAGACGATTCCGTCGAAGGTGCAGTTGGTCAACGCCAACATCTTGACCTCATGAAGGCGCCCGGCCGCGCGGTAGTCCAGCAGCATCTTCTTGATGGATGACAGCGGGACGCCCCCGTACAGGGAGAACTCATTCATCGGGTACGCCTCAAGGTAGGCCACTTTGGCACCCGCCAACAGCAGCGCATAGTGATGGGACTTGTGGCAGTTCCGGTCAACCAGGACCACATCGCCGGGAGCCAGCATGGCCTGATGGACGATCTTGTTGGCGGTGGACGTGCCGTTGGTGACGAAGAACGTTTGCCGTGCACCAAACGCCCGAGCCGCCAGGCGCTGGGCCTCCCGGATGGAGCCGTGCGGATCCAGGAGCGAGTCCAGCCCCCCGGAGGTGGCAGAGGTTTCAGCGAGCAGCAGATTCAGTCCGTAAAACTCCTCCATGTCCTTGATCCACTTGGAGTT
Source organism: Arthrobacter sp. K410C (assembly GCF_059090105.1). Classification (NCBI taxonomy): domain Bacteria; kingdom Bacillati; phylum Actinomycetota; class Actinomycetes; order Micrococcales; family Micrococcaceae; genus Arthrobacter; species Arthrobacter sp. K410C. The sequence continues at coordinate 21,497 of NZ_JBNHFJ010000020.1, read as the reverse complement.
GGAGACGGAACCGCCCCGGGACACCGGTAACGCGTGAAACACCCCGCCCGGCCGGCGGCTGTGGTTCTGGATCGCTGTGAAGAAGGGGGACTCATAGCGTTCACCGACGCCGCGGAGGATGGACAGGTGAAGTTCCAGGCTGTCTGCCCGGAGAAAAATTCTGCTGAAACGACTGGTGAGGGAGCCGCCCAGCTTTTCGATTGACACCCCTGCCACCAAGTACAAGTCCAGGCTCGGGCGCAACTCGGCTGCCTTCTCGGCAAGCCGAAGAATCCGCTGAATAGGCCTGGCAGGGTCGAGCACCCGCCCATTTTGGAGGTCCCGTGTGGCGCTGGCAGCAAGGAAATCACGGATATCCTGCTCCAGGGGACGGCGCGAGCGGGTTTTGAAACCCGGCCGGATGACACAAGCCTGGATGTCCGTGTTGAGCAAGAGGGCGGCCACGGCGTCCTCGTAGCTGGGGACGATGTTGATCTCGTAGACGAAAGGATCCTGAGGGCGGCGCTGCCGCAACATTTCGTGGACGAATGCTGCTCCGTCAGCCGCCGTGCAGTCGTCCACCAGCAGGACTTCGAACCGGGGTCTGCCGTTCGATCCGGCTTCCCCTTCGGAAAGCGCTGCTCCCGCCGCCGGTGCGGGCAGGCGACGGCGGTGCTTGATCCGTTCCACTGCCTCGCCCAGGCCTGCGACGTCACCAGCAATTGCGAAGGCCCTAAGTTCGTCGACGGCGGCGAGCCCGGGATGGGCCCAGTGCCCCTCCACAAGTGCCAAGCGGTCAAGGACCTCGATGATGTCCCCGGTAAGCCGCAGGTTCGTCTCTGCAGAAAGGTCACCGCCAATTTTCTCCGCAGTATGGGTGAGGTACTCCCAGAGGTCCTCGCGCGTTCGCCACACATTGGAGGTGGCAGCGTCACTGGCGCCATCCACGGCGTAAAGGTCTGATGCGGCCGGATTCACGTGTTTGTCCTTTTCTTCGAAGAACTCCTGTGCCGATGTCGTCTTTGACAGCGGTGTCTCCGTCGACAATGCGGCGCCCGGAGTCCGTGATTTTTCTGTCTGGCAGGGAAGTTGTTGGGTAGCCTTGCGGCCACAGGAAAGCACCCGCGCCGTCAAACCGGCGCGGGTGCAGGCTATATGTCGTTAGGCCATGAGCCCGTGGAGGGCGTCCGCCAAGGTTTGGGCCCCGGTTTCGGCATCTTCGTCTTCTACGTGTTCTTCGGGGGAGTGGGATACGCCGCTGGGGTTGCGGACGAAGACCATCGCGGTGGGCACGTAGGGTGCCAGGACGCCGGCGTCGTGCCCTGCCCCAGTGTCCAGGACGGGGGCGTCCGGCAGGACGAGCTGGAGTTTCTTTTGCAGCGCGGGGTCGAAGTGGACGGTGGGGCTCAGCGATTCTTCGCGGAGCTCGACGCGGCAACCTTCCTCGGCGGCGATGACCTGGGCTTGGAGGTGGATGCTTTCCACGAGGGCTGCGGTGACGGCGTCGTTGGGATGGCGGACGTCCAGCCAGAAGTCCACGCGGGAGGCGATGACGTTGGTTCCGCCGGGGACGGGCTGCAGCCTGCCGACTGTGGCCCGGGCGTGGGGCTGTTTCCGGGCGATGTCGCGGACGGCTACGACCATGCGGGAGGCTGAGACCATAGGGTCGTGCCGGTCGGCCATGAGGGTGGTGCCGGCGTGGTTGCCCTGGCCGTGGACGCTTAGGCGCCAGCGTCCGTGCCCCAGGATGGACGAGGCGATGGCTACGGGCTGGTCCAGGTCGATCAGTCCGCGGCCCTGTTCGACGTGCAGTTCCACGAAGGCGCCGATCTGGCCCAAGAGTTGTTCGTCTTTGCCGACGTGGCGGGGGTCAAGTCCGTTGGCGCGTGCAACGTCGGCGAAGGTTGAGCCGTCGGGGTCCCGCAGGTTCCGGGCTTTGTCCGGGTCGATGGCGCCGGTCATGAGCCGGGAGCCGAGGCAGGCAACGCCGAAGCGGGAGCCTTCCTCTTCGGGGAACACCACGACGGCGAGCGGGCGCGGCGGGGTTGCGATCCGGGCTTTGAGGATGTCCACGGCGACCAGGGCGGAGGCGACGCCGAGCGGACCGTCGAAGGGCCCGCCGCCGGGGACGGAGTCAAGGTGGCTGCCGGTGACCAGGCTGTTGCTGCGGTCCCCGCCAGGCACGTCCCACCAGGCCCAGATGGCGCCGTTGCGGTCCGTTTCCACGGACAGGCCCCGCTTCCGGGCCTGCTCGATGAACCAGCTGCGCAGGTCCAGTTCGGCGGTGGAGTACACCGGGCGGGTGTACCCGCCGCGGAGCGAGTCAGCCCCCACCTTTGCGATTTCAGACATCAGCCCCGTAACCGTGGCAGCGGGGGCCAGACGGGTGGTGTTAGTACTGGTCATCAGTGGGCCGCCGCTGCGCCGTGGGCCTGGGCCGCGAGCCGGAACTGGTCCGGGACGGGTCCTGCCCCTGTGGCGAGGTCTGCCGCAAGTTGCCCGATCAGCGGGGCGAATTTGGCGCCGTGGCCGGAGCAGGGGGAGAGGATGGTGATGCCCTCGGCCCGGTCCAGGATGAAGTCCTCGGTGGGTGTGTTGGTGAACAGGCAGGTGGTTTCGGCGTAGGGTTCGGGCACCAGGCCGGGGAGGTATTGTGCGACGTAGTCGATGACCCGCTGGCGGTTGTCCGGGCTGATCCGGCCGTCCTGTTCGGCGGCGGAGGGCAGGATTTTTCCGCCGTTGTATTCGGCGACCTTTTGTCCGCGGAAGCCGGCGTCGCGGCCGCCGGGAAGGCCGTAAGCTTGCCAGCCCTCGCGCTTGTGGATGAAGGTGGGCCACGTTGAGCGGTCTGTGCCGTCGGCGTAGGGAAAGTGGTAGGCCTGTTCCTGGCGCACTTGGATGGGCGGCATGCCGGCAAGGAAGGATGACGGCAGCGCGAGCGATCCGAGCAGCTGGGGCAGCCAGCCGCCGGCGGCGACGATGACGTTCGCGGCGCGCAGGGTCCGTCCGTCCTCCGAGGTCAGGACATAGGCGCCGGCTGAGCCGGTGATGGAGGCAACAGCCCAGCTGGTGTGCAGTGCCGCGCCCTTAACCACTGCCTGGTCGACCATGGCGGCGACGGATTCGTGGGCGTCGATCACGCCGGCGTCCGGGTGCCACAGCACGGGCGTGTCGAAGGCGATCTGCGGCCAGCGGCGGCTCGCTTCCGCGGGGGTGAGGAGTTCGTGCTCGATACCGCGGGCGGCCAACACAGCAGCAAGGCGCTCCGGCTGCCGGATCGCACCGTAGTCCACGGCCCCCGTAGGGGTGATGAGCTGCTTGCCGCTGAGGCGCGCCAGCTCGTCCCAGCCAGCCTTGGCCTCCTGGACCAGGCCGGTGTAAAACTCCTCGGGGTAGGCATAGCGGAAGATCCGGGCCGAGCCGTGGGAACTTCCGGCGTCGTTGGCGGGAGTGGTGCGTTCCAGCAGGGCAACCCCGTGGCCGCGCGCGGCGAGGTGCCAGGCGGTCGCGGCTCCGGACAGCCCTGCCCCAACGACGGCGTACTCGATCGAATCCATGATCGCTCCTTGTGCTTTCTGGTGGTGAGGGACTTTGTTGTATCCAGTTACGCACGCACAAATGCCCTAGGTCCAATATCATTTGACTAGCAATTATTGGCGTCAATCGAAAGAATTCCCATGGAGCTCCGGCAGCTGCGGTATTTCCTCGTCGTCGCGGACGAGCTGCACTTCGGCAGGGCGGCCGAAGTCCTGCACATCACCCAGCCGCCCCTGACCGTCGCCATCAAGGGCCTGGAACGTGAGCTTGGCGTCCAGTTGTTCGAGCGCACCACCCGCCGCGTCACCCTGACGCCAGCCGGCCAGGCGTTCCGGGATCGCGTCTCCGCCGCGGTCACCGATCTGGACAGCGCCGCCGGTGATGTTGCCGACGTCGCGGCGGGCAAGAGTGGCAGGATCAAGGTGGGCTTCGTCAGCTCCGCGAGCTACACCACGGTCCCGGAGGCGATCCGCGCCTTCCGCCAGCACCGGCCGCGGGTGGACCTGGTGCTGAACCCGCTCACCAGCGGCGAACAGATTGAACAACTGCTCGACGGCGAGCTCGACGTGGGTCTGGTCCGGGACCCGGGGGACGTGCCCGGCCTTCACCTCGAACTGCTCAGCACCGAGGACCTGGTGGTAGTCCTTCCGGAAACGCACCCCCTTGCCGGGCAGGAGGAGGTCCGGCCGGAGGACCTTGAGGGCGAGCCCATGATCCTTTTCCCGTACCGCCTGATGCCAGGCTTCGTGTCCCGGGTGCTGCGGGTATTCGAGCCGCTCGCGGTGCCTCCCGCCGTCGTGCAGCAGGCCATCCACCAGGAAACGGTCCTTGGCCTGGTGGCCGCGGGGCTGGGCATGTCCGTGCTGCCTGCATCCGTGGAGCGGTTCCAGATGCCCGGTGTGACCACGCGACCGCTGGCCGGCCGGCCCCAGACGGAACTCCACGTGGCACGGCCCCTATCTCTGTCGCCGGCAGCTGGTGAATTTGTGCGCTGTCTCAGGGGAGAAATATCTCTCGAACCTATTGTGTGATCACACATCTCAGTCGTAGCCTGAGCGGACTTCCTTCCGCGGTACCAGTGTGCCGCGCGCCGCAAACTCAAGCAGAAAGTTGCGCCAGGCATGAGCGAAATATTAGACATCGTTGTGGTTGGTGCCGGCCCCGCCGGCCTGGTCGTCGCATACGACCTCCGCGATCTCAACCTGCACGTCCAGGTGTTGGAGGCCGAAGAGGAGATCGGCGGCCGGACGCGAAGCGTTCAGCTTGCTGGTGCAGCCGTCAACACTGGTGCAATGTTTATCTACCAAGGGACCCGCGCCGAAGCCCTTGCCCGGGAACTTGGACTGGAAACCACACCATTTCATCCGGAAACGTATGGCGTGCATATAGACGGTGTCACTTCCGTTGCGCCATCTACCCTCGGCGTTGTCAGCCAGTTGCCGCTGCCCGAGGAGTCCAAGACTGCGCTGGTCGCTTTCATGGACGGGCTCGTCAGCGAATACCGGGAGGCAGTGTCCAACGGCGCCATCACGGACAAGGCCGCCGGCCTGGAACAGGAAACCGTCGCTGCCAGGCTCGAAGGTCTTCCCCAGCCGGCCCGGAGTGTCATCGAAGCCGCCGTCCGTGGCGGATCCGTAGGCGATGCTGCCCAGCTGTCGGCCAAGTACGCCCTGCGTTACCTTGCCAGCTACATTGCCCACGAACAAAACAACCGGCTGTACCCCGTAAACGGGATGCAGGCTCTTCCGTATGCACTGGCAGGAAAGTTAGGGCACTCGACGACGGTCCAAACCGGGGTGCGTGTCCGCTCCGTGGTTCAGGAGCGCGGGCTCCTGCAGGTAACGGTCGAGGACAACGGCCGGGAGCGCGTGCTGCTCGCCCGGCACGTGGTGATGACAGTTCCGGCGCCGCAGGTGCCTGCCCTATGCAGCGGCCTGCCCGGCTGGAAGCGTGATGCCCTGCAGGCAGCTGAGACTCCGGGCAGCACCACAGTGAGCATCGCCGCGGACATCAGGGGCCTCCCCGAATTTGGAAAATGGTCCTTCGTCTCCACGGTGGGACGAAAGTTCGACTGCATCATCAATCCGCAGCCGGGCGCCGTTCCCGACGATGGCATTGCCAGGTTCACCTGCTACGGGAACTCCGCAGGCTTTATCCCAGGCATCGAAAACGACGAGCAACAGATCCAGGAGTGGGTGGAGGACTTCCTGTGTGTCGCCCCTGAGCTTCGGGGCAGGATCGTTGGAGCCGTGGCTGGAACCTGGCAGCACTGCTTCTCCGTGCTGTCTCCCAAGCGCAATGAAGCGTTGCCCGAACTCCAGCGCAGCATCGGAAACCTTCATTTCGCCGGAGACTACACCGCCGAAACAGCCGGTTCCCACGGCGCGTACCAAGAGGCCGGCAGAGTGGCGCTGCTCCTGCGGAAAGAACTTGCAGGAGGAGTTGTGGCGGGAGCTTCTGGGGAACCGGCCTTGATGTAGCCAGCGAAGTCCGAAGCAAACACCCGCTTGTAGGGCAGTCTCGATAGGGCGCTGCCCTACCGCCTTTCTGCAACTTTTTCTGGATTTCGCATCACAACCCGCACGGGGCTGGTTGTGATCACATATCTCATCTATAGTGTGATTCAGCCGACAGCTTCGGGACGCTGCAGCCTCAGCATGTCCCATCATTGCTTGGCCGGAAAGGGTGTCACTGCGACACCGGAACCGACCTGACAATTTCCATACGAGACGTGGACGTCTCTGACCGCAAGGGAGATAACGTGGCCTCCGCCCGAATTGACGCAGACACCCGCATCCTCATCATTGGCGCCGGGGTGGTCGGTGCCGCTCTGGCCGACGACCTTACCCGCCAGGGTATGGCGTCGGTGACCGTGGTGGACCAGGGGCCGCTGTACCGGACTGGCGGTTCCAGCTCCCATGCACCCGGCTTCGCCTTCCAGACCACCGGTTCTCCGGTCATGACTGAGCTCGCACGAAGGACGCTGGACAAGCTGGACGGGCTGACACTGGACGGGCAGTGGATCCTCAAACGGGTGGGTGGCCTGGAACTGGCCTGCGATGAGGAACGGATGGAGTACCTGCACCGCCGGCACAACCTTGCCCAGTCGTGGGGCGTCCCGGCGAGACTGGTCGCGCCGGAGGAGTGCGCTGAACTGTTCCCCGGTCTGGACGCGTCCGTTGTGTTGGGCGGCTTGCACACGCCGACGGATGGCGTCGTTAAGGCCGTCCGCGCCGTTGAGTGGCAGGCCCGCCGCGCCATCTCGAACGGCGCAAAGTTCTACGGCCACACGCAGGTGACGGGCTTCCGGATCGAGGGCGGCCGGGTCACGGGCGTCGACGTCCGCCCCACGCCGCCTGTGCCAGGCAACCCTTCCAAGGGTGAGCGGCTGCCCGAGGGGACGTCGGTGCTCGAGGCCGATGTCGTCGTCGTATGCGCCGGCCTGTGGGGCCCCGGTCTGGGCAAGATGCTTGGTCTGGAACTGCCCATGGTGCCAATGGAGCACTGCTCCTCCTCAACGAGTGCTGTCCCGTCGCTTGCCGGCTCCAGTGAGGAGGAGGAAGTCAGCCTGCCCATGGTGCGGCACCAGGCAACCGGCTCCTACTTCCGCCAGTACGGCGAGCGGCTCCTGTGGGGCAGCTACGAACACCGCGTCATCCCCGTGGAACAGGAAGAGATCGCCTCCCCCGAAGAGTTTGCTCAGACCCGCGTCGAGCCCGCCATCCACCCGCTCACCTGGCCCGATCTTCAAGACGGCTGGAAAGCGCTCCAGCACCTGTTCCCGGACACGAACGCGTGCGAGCCTGACGACGGCTACAACGGCATCTTCTCCTTCACCCCCGACGGCAATCCTCTCCTGGGCGAGGTTCCGGGCATCCGCGGGCTGTGGCTGGGTGAGTCCGTCTGGCTGACCCAATCCGCAGGCGTCGCCGGCGTCCTGGCCGACTGGATTGTTACTGGGGACCCCGGAGTGGACACCACCGGCCTTGACTTCCGCCGCTTTGACCAGACTCACCTGACCCGGACCGTCAGCCTCGCAAAAGCCGGCGAAAACTACGACGAGGTCTACGACATCGCCCACCCGCGGAAGCAGAGCAATTCCCTGCGCAAGTTCGCCACCACCCCGTTCTACGCCCGCCAGGAAGCGTTGAAGGCTGAGTTCGGCTCAGCCCAGGGCGGCTGGGAGCGGCCACGTTGGTACGGCGCCCCGGACGGATCCGCGCTGTCCGTGGCCCGGGACGCCTGGGGCACCTACGGCTGGTCACCCAGCATCTCGGCAGAGGCGCGCAAGGCGGCCAGCGGCGTCGGGCTGGCCGACAGGGGAGCGGCCAGCGTGTTCGAGGTAAGGGGTGACGGCGCGGCGCAGCACCTGCAGGAAATCACCGGCGCGGGCGCTTTCCTCAAGGTCAACGAGGGGACCCCCGCGCTGGTGGCGAGCCCCTCCGGCGGTATTGCCGCCGACGTGACTCTGGTGCGGACGGCGAAGGACGCCTACCTGATAGTGGGCAGCAGCCCCGAAGACATCTGGCACTTTCGGCGGGAAACACCCTACTCTGTCACAGTCTCCGATGTCTCCTCTGCCACTACCGGCCTGGCGCTGATCGGACCAAAGGCCGTTGCGGTCCTTGCCTCAGTGACACGCGGCGCCCTGCCCGCGGCCGGATCCTCGCAGGCGCCGGTGCTCGATATCGGCGGCGTCCCGGTCCGTGCCATTGAGGAAACTACCACCGGTGTTGGCGGCTGGACACTGTACGCCGCCACCGAGCATGGCCTGTACCTCTGGGACCTCCTCCTGGAAGCGGGAGCAGGGCACGGGATCGCCCCGGTGGGTGATGAAGCCGTTACCGCCCTTGCAATTGCCAACGGCATCCCCGCTTTTGGTGCCGACTACGGCCCGCAGGACAACGCTGCCGAGGCGGGGCTCTCCGCGGCTGCCGGCGGTGGGGCTGCCCGCCCCGGCCACCGGCTCCTGGTGCGGCTTCGGATGGACAGCAATCTTCACGCCGTCGTGCCGGGCGAGCCGGTCTCGAAGGACGGCATGGTGGCCGGTTACGTGAGCAGCGCGGCGGAGGAACCCGCAACAGGCTACTTCCTCGCTTTTGCATGGGTAGACCCTGAAATTGCATCGGTGGGCACCGCCGTCGAGATTGCCCACCTGGGCGAGCGGTGGGCCGCCACTATCGACCGCGCGCCTGCAGCAGCTCCTGCCCTGGAACCGGTCGATATAGACATGGCAGCGGGCGCCGCTCCGACGGTGGGTGACCGCCTTCCCGCCGCGGTCTAGGCACGTCGCCGCCGGGATGCGACCAGGGCCCGTCATTTTGCGGGATTTTCAAGCTCTTGATGACTGCGGGAACGCGCAGGAGCCCTGAGGACTTCGGGGCTGAAGCAATAAAACGAATGACGCGAGGCAGCGTAAATCTGAACGGTGCCTCAAACCAAGCAAAGGAGCATACACACATGAGCGGAATCATTGTTGTAGGTGTTGACGGCAGTGCGACGGCCAGAAAAGCAGCGGAGTCAGCCAGGGACCTTGCCGCCGCCCTTGGCGCAACTCTCCACGTGGTGTCAGCGTTCGACGGTGACCGGTCGGAGCTATTCGGAACCGGTAGCGACAAATGGCTCGTATCCGACGCCGACAAGGCCGAACACGTTGCCAAAACCGTGGCAGACACCCTGGGCGGGGACATCAAAATCACCTACTCCGCGGCTTCAGGGCGGCCGGCAGATGCCCTGATCCGGGAAGCTATCCGCAAGGAGGCCCGCGTTATCGTTGTGGGCAACCGCAGGATGCAAGGCATTGGACGCGTCCTGGGCAGCGTGGCCAACAGCGTGGCGCACAATGCACCCTGCGACGTTTACATAGCCAACACCTACGACGCTGACTAGCAACTTCAGATCGCCCGCTTAGATAGCCCTATGGCAGGTTCGAGCTGGAATTAGGAGCGGCAAAGCGTTCGGGGACCCGTGGTCCTCGAATGCTTTGTCGCTTTTTCCGTGCTAGCCGGTGTCAGATTCAGCCGTAGCAAACCGGCGGCTCTGCCAGTCTTAGGGGCTTCGGGGACAGCACGCCTACCGATCGAGGCTTATTAACTTCCATGGGAGACGGCTGGGATTGCCCGCAGTGACGTCCAGTGCGACAGCGGCCCGCGCTACGTCCTGCGCGGGCAACAGGGTGCCTGTTGCAATGGTGGCGTGGTTGGAGGAAATAACTCTGCCGTTAGGGCCAATGAGGACGACCGCAGGCTGACGGATTTGTAGCGTCCGCAGGAAGATGCCTTCAAGCTTTGCCAGTGGAAGATCGCATCCGAGGATGTGTGTCCCCTGGGCAGTGGGGGCAGGGACGCACAGCGTAATGATGCTGGAGTTAATTCCGCCAAAATCTACATAGGGCCCCACCGCAACCGGCTGCCCGGTGGAGGAAGGCAGCGTAAACCACTCCCGGCTTGTGTAGTCGTAGTAATTCAGTGACTCCGGGTTGAGATCGTGGGTGACGAACTTTGGCTCGCCTTTGGGCTGTGCCCGCCACCATTCCAGCCAGTTCGGTGCCTCACGCAGGCTCCCCGGGGCGTAGGCGATCCCGGCGCCGACAATGAGTTCGGTATGCAGCCTGATGAAGCTGGCGAGTTCCTGCTTCAGGAACAGGAAGTCGCTGCGCCGGGGAGTCTGCGCAGCCGCATCCGCGGCCGCCGAGACGGCGCCACCGATCTTTTCCAGATCCGTGAAAACCGCGTTGATGCTGGTGGAGAGAGCCTTAGCGGTCCGCTCAAGGATTTCCGTGAGGGGCTCCATGTCAGGCTCCTTCGTCGGGTTGCATCGTTAACCGCAGATGCTGCTCAATTAGAAATTCCATGTCACTGCGGCTGTGCTGTTCGGCGGCGCTGGCTGCCGCGTCGTCATCCCGGTCGCTGATTGCCTGAACGATCGCCCGGTGTTGGTCCACCGCTATGTCCTTGCGGCCGGCGTCGGCGGGAACGCTCCACCAGAGTGTCATCAGTTCGGCCTCCAGTTGCAGGGTTGCCGAGGTCAGCCGACTGGATTGTGCGCCAACGCTGATGGCCACGTGGAACCGGCTGTCCACTCGCCGACGCGCTCTTTCATCGGTGGTTTCGCGATGGCGTCTTGCCAAATCCTCTAGATGCTGAACGTTCTGCCGGTCGGCCCGGGCGGCGGCCAGTCGGGCGGACATCGACGCGACCGCTATTCTCAGGTCGCCCAGATCCCGCAGGGCTTCGGTGCTGGTGTCTCGTAGTTTGTGCCGCAGTTCCGAATCTGTGAGTTCGATCTGCCGTCGGATGACGCTGCCGCCGCTGCGGCCGCGGCTGGTTTCGATCAAGCCCTTGGTCCGGAGCGCGGCAAGGGACTGGCGCAGGGTGATGGGGGAGATACCAAGCTCAGAGGCAAGGGCGGACTCGGTGGGGAGCCTGTCGCCTTCGGTCAGGATCCCCATCAGGATCGCCGTCTCAATCTGATACGACACTTGGTCTGCGCGGCCCAAACCATCCGGTTCACTTCCCCGCAACAGCAGCAGCAGATCCAGGGCCCGCGATGAAATTGCCGCGCTCTCCATTGGACCTTCCCTAAATTTCCATGCCCAAGCCTGGCCGACGACCAGAATCAATTATTTCCTTAAAGCTTTACATATTTAGCGTCCGGCCTCTGAACGCCTTACCTATTGCATTAATCATACAATGATGTATCTTTGTTTGTGACGCCAGGCACATGAGGCCCGTGGCAGGACGTGGCCTCCGAAGGGTCTTGATGTCCTTGCTAGAAACCAGCGCGTCATTTTGATCCGTCACCTCTACCGCTGCTGATCTGCAGTGACCGGGGCATTGGTCCCTCAAAGGAAGTTCAAACTCATGAAAGATGTTGTCATCGTCGGTGCTGGACTCGCCGGCCTTTCAGCAGCCTGGCGGCTGCGGCACTGGGACACGGTGGTCCTGGAGTCCGGCAGCCGGGTTGGTGGACGAATCCGCTCAGAACGCCGGGGTGATTACTGGCTGAACTGGGGCGGGCACGTCTTCGCCGGTGCTGGCTCCTCCACGGATGCCTTGCTGAGTGAGGTGGGGGTCATGGCCGTCCAGATCCCCGGTTCCCTGCAGGCCCTGTCCATGAACGGAAAGTTCATCAAGAAGGGGCACATCGCCACCTACCCTTTCCGCATCCCGATGTCGCTTTCTTCCCGCATCCATACGCTTAAGGCCGGCATGAAGGTGGTCAGCGGAGTCGCCAAGTACACCGGCGTGGTCCGGAAGCGTCCGGGGGAGTCCGGCGCCATGCGGCAGCAGCGCATCTACGACTTCGAGAACAACACTTCCTTTCATGACTTCATTGGAAACCTCTCCGAGGACGCGGCCGCGCTGTTCAAGACAACTGTCACACGGTCCGCCGGAGATATGGACGAAATCTCGGCAGGCGCAGGCATCGGCTACTTCAGCCTGGTTCTTGGGTTCGGGCAGGGACTGAGCCAGGGCATCGTGGGCGGCCCGTCCACCCTTACGGAATCCATCGCAGCGGCACTTGGTGACCGCGTCCAGCTTGGGGCCTTTGTGTACGAAGTAGTGCACAAGAAGGACTCTGTCGTGGTCCGGTACCGGCAGGACGGCATCGACCGGGAAGAGGAGGCCCGCACGGTGGTCCTGGCCACCACCGCCGACGTCTCCCACAAGGTCGGCGTGGACCTGCCCGAGGACCTGCGTGGCGCGCTCAGCCAGATCAAGTACGGTCCGCACGTCAGCACCGCCTTCCTGACCAACGAAACCTCAGCGCGTCCCTGGGACGACATCTACGCCATCGCCGCCCCCAAGCGCTCCTTCGCGATCGCCCTGAACCAGGCGAGCATCGTCCGCGGCACGGAGTCCCTGCGCAAGCCCGGCGGCAGCTTCATGACGTTCTCGCCCGCAAGCCTGGGCCGCGCCCTGCTGGAAAAGAGCGAGGAAGACGTCATTAAGACCCACCTCACGGACCTCGACCAGGTGCTGGGACACGGCTTCGCCGACAGCGTCGTCGAGGCCAAGATCGACCGCTGGAAGAATGCCTCCCCCTACTGCTTCCCCGGCCGGGCCAAGATCCAGTCCACGCTGATGCGCGGAGCCGACCGCGTTTTCCTGGCCGGCGACTACCTCGGAACCCTGTACACCGAAAGCTCCATCACCACAGGGTTCTCCGCGGCCCAGGAAGCCGCCAGCCGGCTCGCCACGCACCGCCAGGCCCCGCCGGCCTCTGGCCTGTCCATCGTCGCCTGATCAGCGACTATCTGACCCAAAACCCCACATTCCTAGAAGAGGAAACCCCCATGACCACCAACCTCCGCGGCGTCCTGACCGCACTCTCCACCCCCTTCGACCAGGACGAGACCATCGACGTCGAAACCCTCCGCCGCATTGTGGACCGCTCCATCGACGCCGGCGTCGACGGCGTCGTCGCCGCAGGCTCCACCGGCGAGGTCGGTGCCCTGTCCTCCGAGGAGCGCCTGCTCCTGATCGAAACCGTCATCCAGCAGGCCAAGGGTCGCGTCCCCGTGATCGCCAACACCGGAGCCACCACCACGGCCGAGGCCATCCGGCTCTCGCAGGCCGCCGAGAAGCTGGGCGCGGACGTGCTCATGCTGATCACTCCGTACTACGAGCCGCTGAGCCTGGAGGAGACGGTCACCTACATCAAGGACGTCGCCAACTCCGTCACGATCCCGGTGATGCTCTACAACATCCCGCCCGTCACCGGCGTCAACCTGGATCCGGCCACGGTCCGGGCCCTGGCCGAGGAAGTGGAGAACATCCGCTACATCAAGGACTCCAGCGCCAACTGGGAACAGGCACTGCAGCTCATTCACCACCACAGCGACGTCATCGGAACCTTCATCGGCTGGGACGTCTACCTCTACAGCGCCCTAGTCGAAGGTGCGGCCGGCGTGATGGCCGGCACGGCGAACGTTGTCCCCAACGAGATCGTCGCCGTCAGCCGCAACATCGCCGAAGGCGACCTCGCCGGCGCACTTAGCCAGTGGAAGAAGGTCTATCCGGTCATCGACGCCCTCCTCTCCGTCCCGTTCATCCCCGCCGTCAAGACCGGCCTTGGACTGCAGGGCATCCCCGCAGGTTCCCCGCGGCGCCCCACGGCAGACCTGGGTGCCGAGGACCGGGCCCGCGTTGAGCAGGCCCTGGCCGCCCTGTACCAGACCGTCGGTTAAAGCATGGGTACCGATTTCGGAGCCTTCCTGTCACATGTCTCGGACGTCATCTGGGCGCCCATGGCCTACGTGGTCCTGGGCCTCGGCGTGGCCTACTCCATCGCCACCAAGGGCATCCAGTTCCGCCGCATTCCGGACATGCTCCGGCAGCTGAAGGACAGCGAAGGCGGCGAAGGCGGCCTGTCATCCTTCCAGGCCCTGGTGCTGGCCCTGGCCAGCCGCGTGGGAGTGGGCAGCATTGCCGGCGTTGCCACGGCCGTCGGCGCCGGCGGGCCGGGTGCACTGGTCTGGATGGCCGTCACCGGCCTGGTGGGATGCACCGTGGGCTACGCCGAAGCTGCCCTGTCCCAGACGTTCAAGCGCCAGGTCCAGGACGAGGACCGGCGCAGCGCGAACGAGGATGTCGGCGGCATGCCCTACTACATCAAGTACGGTCTGAAGCTGCCCAAGGTGGGCGCCCTCGTCGCCGTACTCGGTGTCATTGGCTACGGGTTCGTCTTTCCCGGCCTGCAGGTCAACACCATCGCGGCCAGCGCCAAGCTGGCATTCGGGCTGGACAGCTGGATCCCCGCCGTCTTTGTCACCATCCTCATCGCCCTGGTCATTTTCGGTGGGACCACCCGCCTGGTGAAGGTCACCCAGGCCCTGGTCCCGGTCCTGGCGATCGGCTACCTGCTCCTGGCCCTCGCCGTCATCGGCATCAACATCGGCAGCATCCCTGCCGCCGTGGCCCTCATCTTCCAATCTGCGCTCGGTATCCACCCCGTCTTGGGCGGCATCGCTGGCGCTGCCGTCGCCTGGGGCGTGCGCCGTGCAGTCTTTGCATCCTCCAACGGCCTGGGTGAAGCAACGTTCGCGGCTGCCGCAGCCCGCACCTCCCACCCCGGCAAGCAGGGCCTGGTCCAGACATTCAGCATCTACATCGATGTGCTGCTGATCTGCATGGCCACCGGCCTCATGATGGTGGTATCCGGCAAGTACAACGTCTCCGACGGTTCAGGCGGCTACCTGGTCAACAACCTCCCGGGAGTCCCGGTCGGCGCAAACTGGGTCCAGGAATCCATCGACACCCTGATCCCCGGATGGGGCGCCGGGTTTGTGGCCGTCGCCGTGCTCCTCTTCGGATTCACCTGCCTCCTTGCCTACTTCTACGTCGCGAACTCGAACCTCCTCTACCTTCTGGACGGAAAGCCCGGGCACGCCTGGAAGACCATCCTCAAGGTGGGAACCATGGCAATCGTATTCTTCGGATCCGTGGTGAACGCCCAGGTCGTGTGGGCCGCAGGCGACATAGGGCTCGGCCTGATCGCCTGGGTCAACCTGATCTGCCTGGTTTTCCTGTTCCCGCTCGTCCGCAAGATCTACAAGGACTACGAACGCCAGCGAAAACTGGGCCTGGACCCCACCTTCAACCCGAAGACCCTGGGCATCGAAGGCGCGGACTTCTGGGAAGAGCCCAGCGAGAAACCCGTCCCGGCCGCCAAATAACGGACAACGCATAGCCAAGACAGGACAAAAGGAAAATCATGACTGCAACAGAAACCGCACAGTTCACCGTCCTCCGGGCAGAGAGCCCGCTGGCACCCTCCCTTCCGCCCTTTGGCCAGTTCATCAACGGTGCCTTCGTGGCTCCCGCAACCGACGCAAAGGTCGACGTGGTGAACCCGGCCACCGAGGAAGTCCTTACCCAGGTACCCGGTGGCTCCGTGACCGACGTGGATGCCGCCGTCGGGGCTGCCGTAGCGGCCAAGGCGGGATGGGCGGCAACGACGCCCAAGGACCGTTCCGCCGTCCTCCTCCGCATCGCGGACATCATCGAGGAAAACCGGGTACTCCTGGAAACGCTGGAGTCGGCCAACACCGGCAAGCCGGCAGCCGTGGCCGAGGACGACATCTCAAGCGCCATCGACACGTTCCGGTTCTCCGCCGGTGCCGCCCGCGCCTTCACCACCCTCGGCGCGGACGACTATGCCGAGAACCACACCTCAGTGATCTTCCGAGAACCGGTGGGCGTGGTGGGTGTCATCACCCCGTGGAACTATCCGCTGCTGATGGCAGCCTGGAAGATCGCTCCCATCCTTGCCGCAGGCAACACCCTGGTGCTCAAGCCGTCCGAGCAGACGCCGTTGACCACGCTTAAGCTCGCTGAGCTCGTCGCCGCCGACGTCCCGGCAGGTGTCCTGAACATCGTCACGGGAGCCGGCCGGGTGGTGGGCCACCGTCTGTCGGAGCACACGGACGTTGACCTCGTGGCCATCACCGGAAGCGTGGGCAGCGGCCAGAAGGTGGCCGCCAGCGCGGCGTCCACCGTCAAGCGGGTGCACCTGGAACTGGGCGGCAAAGCTCCGGTCGTCGTGTTCGACGACGCCGACCTGGAGGCGGCTGCCAAGGGTGTCCGCAGTGCCGGGTTCTGGAACGGCGGGCAGGAATGCGGCGCTGCCTGCCGCGTCCTGGTGCACGAGTCGGTGGCGGAGAAGTTTACGGAGCTTCTGGTTCGGGAGGTCAGCGAGATCTCTGTCGGCACCCCCGGCGCCGGCGACGTCGAAATCGGTTCGATGATCTCCAAGGACCATTACCAGCGGGTACTCGCTGCACTGGACGACATCCGCAACGACGGCCTTACCATCGCCGTTGGCGGCAAGGCCTTGCCGGGTCCGGGCTACTTCATCGAACCCACCGTGGTGACCGGCGTCCACGCCGGCGCAAAGGTGGCAAGCACAGAAATTTTCGGACCGGTGGTTTCGGTGGAAACCTTCAGCACCGACGAGGAAGCCATTGCCCGGTCCAACGAGACCGAGTACGGCCTGGCTGCCTCGGTGTGGACCAGCAACGCCTCCCGGTCGCTGTCCGTTCCCCGTCGGCTGGACTTCGGCACCGTCTGGGTCAACTCGCACCTGGTCATCGCCAACGAAGTACCGTGGGGCGGCTTTAAGGGATCCGGCTACGGCCGCGACCTTTCCATCTACGCCCTTGAAGACTTCTCCCGCACCAAACACGTCATGTACAACCGCGGCTAACCCCGTGCCATCCCTGGCCATGCACCCCTTGACCCCGGGGTGCATGGCCCCTTTCGTGAAAGGACACAAGCATGAACCTGCGCCGCGTCACCGACTGGACCATCCTGCCCGGCGCCAGCGTGGAAATCCGGCACCAGGGGTCGAACATTTGCAGCGGACACGTGGACGCCGTGACGGACGACGGAAAGATCCTGTGGCTGCAGACCGTAGGGCAAGGCCGGAGGCTGTTCGAA
The DNA here is from genome assembly GCF_059090105.1 of Arthrobacter sp. K410C. Lineage (NCBI taxonomy): Bacteria > Bacillati > Actinomycetota > Actinomycetes > Micrococcales > Micrococcaceae > Arthrobacter > Arthrobacter sp. K410C. Next base: position 4,539 of record NZ_JBNHFJ010000020.1, on the reverse strand, counting down.
ATAACCGAACTCTACGAGGCCTGGGCAGCGGAAGCATGAAGAGCAGGAGCAAACGCTTCTTCCCCTCATGAGGTGTCCGGGGGAGGGCAGTTCTTTCGGCCGTGGGAGCAGGCCAATCAGTGAAGCAGAGTTGGAGGGATCGGCGACGCATTTCCAGGGTGTATCACCGGCTGGGCTTCGACTTGGGGAGCTCTAGCCTGGGCCATCATGCCACCGTCGACATTGAAGACCTGCCCGGTGACATATGCAGATTCTGCAGATGCCAAGAAAACAACGGCAGCAGCAACGTCCTCGGGAACGCCGCGACGACCTAGCGGAATTTGGGCAGCGCGGGGATCCTCTGCATGTGCCGGTATTGTCGGTTCCCCGTCAACGGCAATGGCCCCGGGACGTATGGCGTTGATTCGGATGTTCCAGGGGGCGAGATCTATGGCTACGGCCCGCGTAAATGATTCCATCGCACCTTTGACGGAGTCGTAGGGGATGCTCCTCCGGTGGGCCCGTTCGGCTCCGATGGAGCTGATATTGACGATGGAGCCCTTCTGCCCGTTCGCGGCCAGCCTCCGCGCTGCCCGTTGGGTGCAACCGTAGAACATATTCATGTTCTTGCCCACAAAGAGTTCCCAATCGGACGGCTCTACTGAAAGGAAGTTTCGCCAGACCGTCTCGCCAGAGCGGGCGTAGGCGTTGTTGACCAGCACGTCGACAATGCCGAGCGCATTCTCCGTCTCGTCAAAAATCCGGTCCACTTGGGCGAATTCCGACATATCGCCGCCCGCAAGGTACGCGGCCACACCGGCTCTTCGCAACTCAGTAACAACAACTGCCGCCGCTTCTGCATCGATGTCATTGACCGCAACGCGGGCACCCTCCGATCCGCAGCGGAGCGCAATGGCACGTCCGATGTTCCGGCCTGCCCCGGTGACCAACACTGTGCGGTCTTTGAGAGCCCTATGGCCTGTCGTAACTGAGGGGGATACCCAGGGAGTCGTGACTTGGTTACGGTTCATGCCTTCTCTTCAGGGATCGTAGGTCTGCTGGTTATGCCACGGGGTGCCCGGCGGCCTGCTCATTTCACATCACGCCGCGATGGACGACGGCATGGCCTTGCTGTTATAGCCCGTTTCAACGCACAAACGACATACGAAGCGCTTCCCTTAGTGGCTGAGTGGCTTTCCAGCTCTACGGGCGCCGGACCCGGGAATGTCTAAGTCGGCCGTGTGCCGGGCAGGGGGTGGAAACCAAGCACCGTACATTTCAGATGTGAGAAAGCATCGGCGCTCATTAGAACGAGAAAGCCTCAGCCAGAACACGGAGCGGTCCGCTGTGAACTCGTCCACTGTTCCCACCGCCACGACGCCATCCTCGAGAGCTACTGCAATGACGTCCTTGGGTTCAATGGTGCTCCACATGGCCTGCTGCCACTTCTGCTGCTCAAGTTCTCGCAGGTTCAATCGGAGTAGGTTGATCATGGGCCCTAAGTCTTTCAAGGTAGGAGGCGGAAAGTGCGTCTGCAGCCGCCCTAACCGGCACGCCTTCAGGAAGCGTTCTCATCATCCGGATGGAGGCTGGCGGGACCGGAACTTAGTAAAGGTTGAAGTACTTGGTGTCCTGGGCCGGGGACTCCCAGTCAGAGCTCCAGCAAAATGGGCAGTCAAGGGCAAACGCTCCACAGCAACCAACCTGCTGCACGGGAGAGACGCTACGTTCCGTGGATTTCTCCAGGAGAGCCGCGCTGCGCTTGGCGTTTGATGATGCCATCTTTTTCATGGCAGATCTTCCTTAGATTGTTGGCGAATATTGGCTCCACCGGATCGACGGCGAGTGGTCCAAAGCCTGCGCCTTGGGTAAACCTTTCAATATGATCACTTTAATATGTGATCACATATCACGCAAGACTTTTTTCGAAAAGGACGTTGTACTCCGCTGTATAGAAGCCGTCCGATACGCTCACGAATCCTCGTCTGGAACATCTGAAGCCCGGTTGCATGCGCAAGGAGTCACCGGAAGGATGCCGGGACCGAAGGCAACATCTCGGCAAGGACCCGGACGACTGGGCCGGTACCGGCCGCCTCAATGCAGTCGTGTCGGCCAGTGACTGTTCAAATCGCATGTCACCGCGTCACAGATCCCGATGGTCGGGATCGGTAGGGGTGTTACTTGGCGGCTCGTGCCTGGAGAAACGCAGAACGGCCACTGATTCCCTGTATCCGTGAGTGGACACCAACCTTCGAAGCGTCAATTCGGACTGGACAGAACGGCTACGCTGGGCAAGTGGAAATCCGGGCTGTGCTATTCGATTTGGACAACACCTTGTTTGACCATCAAGCCTCCAGCCGTGCTGCAGTTCACGCATTTCTCGGCCAGTTGGGACTGAATCGCTCGGAGGAACTGACGCGGGCATGGTTCGAAATCGAGAACCGCGTTTTCGACCGCTTCTTGGCGAAACAACTTTCACTTCAGGAGCACCGCCGTGAGCGGCTTCGTCAGTTCCTTTCCCTGACAACGATGTCCATACCTAAAAAATCCCGCCAACTTGACGAGATGTTCGCACTCTTCCTTGAGAATTACGAGGATGCCTGGACTGCGTTCCCTGATGCTGCCGTTGCCCTGCGGACCCTGCATGCCGCTGGGGTACCCGTCGCCGTTGTCACCAACGGAATACTGGATCAGCAATCGGCCAAGATCGGAAAAATAGGGCTTGGGCCGTTCGTCAGTCAGGTCTTTAGTTCAGATGTGACCGGCTACGCCAAGCCTGCGCCCGAGGCTTTCCTGAAGCCGTGCATGAGTATGCAGGTCTCGCCAGCGCAGGCGCTATATGTGGGCGACAACTATCGAGTGGACGTCGAAGGAGCGCAAAACGCAGGCCTACACGCCATTTTCCTTAATCGAGAGGGACCTAGGCATCCGGGAGCCATACAAAGCCTTTTTGATTTGCCGCCTCTGCTTTCCGGCAGAACGGCAGCCCGGACCGTTCGTTCGTCCTAAATCACTATTTTTTTTCTTGGCACATCCGCTGCTGCACGGCTCGGGGCTGGCCTTGGTGCAAGGAGGACAAATGACTCGTTGTCTGGACGGCAGCCCTACGCTTCCTGCACCGTTGTGATGGCCATCAAACAACCCTCGCTCTCTAATGGAACGGCTTCAGTATCAAGCACCAGCGTTGCCAGGCTATCCAACCTCCGGCCGTTAGAAAGGGCGCCCATCCCTTGCAGAACGGTAGCGGCTACCACCCCGGCAGCGGGGTCGAGCAACATCTGACCATCTAGCCGCATAATCCGCACGGAGCCAGTGCAAACGCCACGGCGTGTCATGAGGTTCAATCCCAGTTGCGGCTCGCCCGTGCTGCCCTCAAAAGCCATGGGCGATTCCCCCTCAAACTCGATTGTCTGGCCGAGCCGCAACGTACAGCTGCGGCGGTCCGAGGTCATCGTAATGGGCCCATCACTGGCGAGTGTGAACACGCGATCGATTCCCGACAGCAGCGAAAAAGCTGCCGGTTGTGTCAGGTCTGCCAGGCTCAACCGCCACCTGTAGTGCGGAGGTGCTTTAGAACCCTCCAGTGTGCCGATCGCAATTTGCCGCGTATAGCCGGCGCCGTTTGACCATGCGATGCGCGGGAGTTGAGACGGGATTATCACTGTGTCAGTGAACGTGGGCATCATTGGCATCCTGGTCGGTAGATATTTGCGTTCCTTCCCATCCAGTAACACACCCTGAGAAGAGCCCCGTCCAATATCATTTGGCCATCAGTGACTAGCGTCAGGCGAAAGAATAATCCCGGCAGCTACGGCAAGAAATAAGGTGATCGCACCAGTTTCTTGAGGACGGTGTGGAAAGCCGGCGTTGCAAGGGGCTACTCGCCCCACTCAAACGCCGATAATGAAGATTCTGTTAAGCCAGCCGGCGCCGTCACTGGTTTTGGGCTTTCAACTAGGGCTGTCAGGTTACCTGCCGGAAAATGGATGTTCGCCGAACGGGCTAAAACCAGCCTTGGAGTTAGCTGCCGTCTTGCTGACGCCACTATGCCGAGCGCCACGACGAGCAGTCATCCGTTAAGTTTTTGGGCGTCAGGACGGCGGAACGTGGATCAAACCCTCGAAAAATACCGGCTCGATGAACCCGTGGGGCACGGAATTGGCCAGATGGTTCTGCCAATCCATATCCAGCTGCCGGCCGGGCAGATCCGCCGCCTCAACGCCCCATCATGACCACCAGTGCGGTCTAGGGGCTTCTTTACCGGAAGCCCCTGGCTTGGACCGAATCAGGTCAATCAGAGCCGGCAGCCTTGTGACGCCATTTTCTGCCATGAAGTGTCCTGCTCCCGGGTAGACCTGCAGACGTGCGCTTAGACGTCTGGCCAGGTCATCGGATTCTTCCGGCGGCACGAAAGGATCTGTGTCAGAGCGAAGTACTGTTCGTTCCCGAATGCTCGTTGCCACCCGCTCTACGGCAACGTCAGTTGCGAGGAAACCATCGAGTTCCGGCAATGTTTCCAGTGGTTCAGTGAACCCGGCGACCAACACGAGACCGCCCAGC
>NZ_JBNHFJ010000019.1:0-57146 GCF_059090105.1 Arthrobacter sp. K410C | reverse complement strand
CGCTGATCCTCAGACAACGAACTAGACGCACGCATAAAACTGCTCCCCGGGAGTCGGAACTGAATTTCTCAGTCCAACTCCCGGGGAGCAGTTCACACGAGTGAAGGACCCTTTGTTGTTACCGGCGTCAGGAACGCGGCGCCGCGTACATTTCCTCGATAATTGTCTCGAAGTCCTTCATGACCTGCGCCCGCTTGACCTTCATGGAAGGGGTCAGGTGGCCGGAGGCCTCGGTGAAATCCGCAGGCACGATCCGGAACGACTTGATGGCCTCCGCGTGGGACACGGAGCCGTTGGCCGCCGTGATCAGGTCCTGGACCGCGGCCTTGACCACAGGGTTGGCGGCGGCCTGGTCCAGGGTGGTGTCCGCGGGCAGCCCGTGGCGCTGCAGCCAGCCCGGCAGGGCTTCCTGGTCCAGGGTCACCAAGGCGCCGATGAACGGCCGGTTGTCGCCCACCACCAGCACCTGGGACACCAGGGCGTCGGCGCGGATCTGGTCCTCAAGCAGGGCAGGAATGACGTTCTTGCCGCCGGCCGTGACAATGATTTCCTTCTTGCGCCCGGTGATCCAGAGGAAGCCGTCCTCGTCCAGGCGGCCGATGTCGCCCGTGCGGAACCAGCCGTCGGTGAACGTTTCCGCTGACAGGTCCTCACGCTTGTAGTAGCCGCGCATAACGCAGACGCCCTTGGCCAGGATCTCGCCGTCCTCGGCGATCCTCACGGCGTTCCCGGGCAGCGGCTTGCCGACCGAACCGATCTTGATCCGGGACGGGGTGTTGACGGAGATGGGAGCCGTGGTCTCGGTCAGGCCGTAGCCTTCCAGGACCTGGAGGCCGATGCCTTGGAAAAAGTGGCCCAGCCGTTCGCCGAGGGGCCCTCCGCCGGACACCGCGTGGGCGACATGGCCGCCCATCGCTGCCCGGAGTTTGCTGTAGACCAGCTTGTCGAACAAGGCGTGGCGCAGTTTCAGCCCCAGTCCCACCCGCCCGGCCTGCCGTGCCTTGGAGAAGGCGATGGCCGTATCCGCAGCCTTGTGGAAAATGGCTCCCTTGCCGCCGTCCTCCGCCTTGGTCATGGCAGAGTTGTAGACCTTCTCGAATACCCGCGGGACCGCGAGGATGAAGGTGGGCTCATAGCTCTGCAGGTCCGACAGCAGGTTCTTGATGTCCGGTGTATGGGCAACGGTGGTGCCGGCGGCCATGGCCAGCACCGAAATGAACCGTGCGAAGACGTGGGCCAGCGGCAGGAACATGATGGTCTTGGCGTTCTCATGGACAATTTCGCCGATGATGGCCAAGGCGTTGTCGGAGAGTTCGACGAAGTTGCCGTGGGTCAGCTCGCAACCCTTGGGGCGTCCGGTGGTGCCCGAGGTGTAGATGATCGTTGCGAGATCGGACAGTTTGGCGGCAGTCCGGCGGGACTCAAGCTCCTCGTCGCTGATCCCTGATCCGGCCGTGCGGAGGGCATCCAGGCCTGCACCTTCCAGCTGCCAGACATGCTGGAGGCCAGTCAGGCCTTCCGCCGTTACGGCCTGCCGGATGACGTTCTCGTGGTGCGCGGCTTCGCCAAAGGCGGCCACGGCGCCGGAGTCGCCAAGGTTCCAGGCAACCTGGGACGGGGACGAGGTTTCGTAGATCGGGACGGAGACGCCGCCGGCGAACCAGATGGCAAAATCCACCAGGGACCATTCGTACCGGGTGCGGGACATGATGCCAACGCGGTCACCCACGCCGACGCCACTGGCAATCAACCCCTTGGCAAGCGCTTTGACGTCGGCAAGGAACTCGGTGGCGGAAACATCCTGCCAGGCACCCGCTGAATCAAGGCGCGAGAACAGTGCCGGGTTGCTGGCTTTCTTCGCCTGCCGCAGCACCAGATCGGTGATATTGGTTTCCGGTGGAACAACAACAAGAGGCGGAACACTGAATTCGCGCACTATAGCTCCTTTGATATCCGAACTCCCGCTTCAGGGGTATGCCTACAGAGTAGTACGCCGGTGCGGGAGCAGTGCAGCACTTAAACCTACTGGCGGGTAACTTATCCGTCAATGGGTCCCGCTGCACGAGGCGGGGTCCCGCCGCCCATGGGTGCAAAACCTAGAATGGGGAACTATGTACGCACAATCTTTCGGCGAGCAGGCCGGTCCACTTAGCAGGGCCGTCCCTTGGCGGCGCCGCTCCGCCCCCTACCGGGCAGGCAGAAGAGGGGGTGACGGCTTCCACGGGCAGGTGCGGCTTGGCCGCAAGGGACTGGCCATAGGTATCGACATTGGCGGCACCAAGGTGGCGGCCGGGGTGGTGGATACCGAAGGCAGGATCCTTAGCGAGGCTCGCCGCTCCACGCCCGGCACGGATCCGCGCGAGGTTGAGCAGGTCATCGTGGAACTCGTGGAAGAGCTGGGCAGGGGACAGCGCATCCGCTCGGTTGGAATAGGCGCGGCCGGCTGGATGGACCTCGACGGCGGCACCGTACTGTTCAGTCCGCACCTGGCATGGCGCAATGAGCCCCTGAGGGCCAACCTGCAGCAGCTCTTGCGTAGGCCCGTGCTGCTGGCGAACGACGCCGATGCCGCGGCCTGGGCTGAATGGCGCTTCGGTGCCGGCCGGGGTGAGGACCGGCTGGTCTGCATCACCCTCGGCACCGGCATCGGCGGTGCGATGGTCATGGACGGCAGGGTGGAGCGCGGCCGGTTCGGGGTGGCCGGCGAGTTCGGCCACCAGATCATCATGCCGGGCGGGCACCGTTGCGAGTGCGGCAACCGCGGATGCTGGGAGCAGTATGCCTCCGGCAATGCCCTGGGGCGGGAAGCCAGCATCCTGGCCCGCAGTAACTCCCCAATGGCGCAGGACCTGCTCGCAGCAGTCGGCGGCCGCGCTGACACCATCACCGGGGCCGTGGTGACCGACCTCGCGCTGGCCGGCGACACTGCCTCCCGTGAGCTGCTCGAGGAAGTGGGCGAATGGCTCGGCCTGGGCCTCGCGAACCTGGCAGCAGCGCTCGATCCCGGCCTGTTCGTGATTGGCGGCGGACTGTGCTCGGCCGGAAACCTGCTGGTTGAACCGGCGCAGAAGGCGTTCGCGCGGAACCTCACAGGGCGCGGCTTCCGTCCCGCCGCCGGGATCGAGCTTGCCGCCCTGGGGCCCAATGCCGGACTGATCGGGGCTGCGGACCTGTCGCGGGTCAGCGGCCGGGTCCGCCACTGACCCGCTAGACGCGGGCGCCGTCGTCGTCCTCGTCTTTTTCCTGCGGGAGCTTCATGATCAGGTATACGGTTCCCAGCACGAACGCGGCCACGATGCCCACTATCGCCAGCAGCGGCGCGGAACGCCAGAACATCGCCGAGAGCAGCAGCGCTACCGGCCCGCCCACCGCCGCCAGCCAGGCCAGCATGGTCAGCGGGTCCGTGCCGGCCAGGCTCGGGGGTTCTTCGGGGATGAAGTCGCCGTCGTCGTCGTCCACTGTATAGTTCCGGGGGCCCTCCGGCGTATCCCCGTTCCGGCCCTGGCCGGCCCTTGCCTGGCGCTGCGCCGCAGACGGTTCGGCCGGGGCTGCGCCCGCCAGGCCCAGGGGATCGAAATCGCGGAAGGACGCGGTTCCCCGGGCTGCCGGAGCCTCCGGCTCTGCGGGCGGCTCCGGATCCGGGTTGCGGGGATCCGGCGGCCCGGAAGCGGTGTCAGCTTCCAGTCGCGCCACCAGGTCCAGCCAGACGGCGTCGTCCTGGTTCGCTCCCTGGTCCGCCGAGTCGGGGGAGCCGGAGTCATGCCTGTTCATGCTGCACCTCCTGTCTTCCCGCCGCGGGGGCTGCGCCGGCGGCCAGCACCCGGCGGATAAACTCCACCGACCCCTGGAAGATGCGTTCGGCGTCGTTATCCATGGTGGCCACGTGGTAGCTGTTGTCGAGCCGGACCAGCTCCACGGGCGCGCTCAAGCCGCGTCGCAGCGCGGCAATGCTCGCATCGGAGACCACGTGGTCCACGGTGGACCTGTAGACCTGCACGGGGGCGGTGATCCGGGGGAGCAGCCGGATGGTGTCCCTGAACATTTTGTTCATCTCATGGGCCGCCGCTACCGGAGTGCGGGTATACGCGCCCTCGTCCATGCCTTCCTTGAGGATGTCGTTGGCAATGGCCGGCGTGGATTTCAACACCAGCTTGAGGATGCCCGCGAGCGGAGCCCTGGGATCGTCGATCACCAGCGCGGGATTGACCAGCACCACTCCCGCCACGGGGCGTGTGGCCGCAACCCGCAGGGCCAGCGCGCCGCCCATGCTCAGCCCCGCCGCAAACACGTGGTCGCACTCCGCTTCCAGCTCCAGGTAGGCATCATCCAGCGCGCCGTGCCACTGCTGCCAGCGGGTCCGGGCGAGGTCCTGCCAGCTGGTGCCATGTCCCGGCAGCAATGGCATGCGCACAGCGAATCCGGCAGCGGCAAAGGCCTGCGCCCACAGGCGGAGTCCATGGGGGCTGCCGGTGAAGCCATGGGAGAGGACTACGCCGGTCCTGGGCCCGTCCCCGCTGGACGCGCTGGTGAAGGGACTGTGGTCCGGGCTGGACGTCATGGTGTCTCCGAAGTGCTGGTCAATCGGGCATGGGCGCGGATGAAGGCGCTGGACCTGGCGAAGATCTCCGGCGCGTCCACGTCCAGCGTAGCCACATGGCCGCTGCTGGCAAGGTCCACCACCTCAGTGAGGTGCGGGCCGAGCCGTTGCCGGAGCAATGCCAACGACGTGGGCGGAACCACAATGTCCGTCCTGGACTTGAAGACCTGGACCGGTGCCGTGATGCGGGGCAAGCCGCGGATTGCGGCGCCAAAGAGCTTCTTGAGCTCGTGCACGGCCGCCAGCGGCGTGCGGGAGTAGTCACCGTCTTCGGTGGCTGGCGCCGTCGGCTGGTCCTCCTGGATGGGGATGGTTGTGCGCTGGAAGTATTTGAGCACCCCAATAATATGGATGCGGCGGTCGTAAAAACTGAGCCCCGGATTCACCACCGAGACCCCTGCCACCGGATGCCGGGAGGCGGTCAGCAGGGCCACCGCCCCGCCCATGGACAGTCCCGCCACAAAGCACGTTTCGGTGCGTGCCTGGAGCTCCAGGAAGGCGGTCTCGTAGCTGCTGTACCAGTCGCTCCATCCTGTCCTGGCCAGCTGGCGCCAGTCCGTTCCGTGCCCGGGCAGCAGCGGGACCGAGACGGCATATCCCTGCCCGGCCAGGTGCTCGGCCCACGGCAGCACGCTCAGCGGGCTGCCGGTGAATCCATGGCAGATTGCCACGCCCACCTGCGCGTTTGCTCCATGCCCGGGATAGCTGAAAGCGGCAGGGCGGGGCGGGACGCTGCTTTCAGTCATGAGTCCATCGTGTCACTGTTCCGGCCAAATCTCACTAGAGTAGGGTTGCATTGAACTGCTGACCAGGCCCGGTGCGGAGCCTGGGGGCCGTCTTCCGGAGAGGTTCACCACGTGTTCTATTGGGTCATGAAGAGGATCTTCCTCGGTCCGGTCCTGAAGCTGCTTTTCCGCCCCTGGGTCAAGGGCCTTGACAACATCCCCGGCCAGGGTGCGGCGATCATCGCTTCCAACCACCTGTCGTTCTCCGATTCCATCTTCCTGCCGCTGATGGTCCGCCGCCCCGTGGTCTTCCTGGCCAAGATGGAATACTTCACCGGTACCGGCATCAAGGGCCGGCTGACAGCCCTGTTCTTCCGGCTGACCAACCAGCTGCCCATGGACCGCTCCGGCGGTGCGGCATCTGCGGCATCCCTCAGCGCCGGGATGGACGTGCTCAACCACGGCGGGCTGCTCGGCATCTACCCTGAGGGCACCCGCAGCCCGGACGCCAGGCTTTACCGCGGCAAGGTGGGTGTTGCCCGGCTGGCGCTGGAGGCCGGGGTTCCGGTCATCCCGGTGGCCATGATCGGCACGGACAAGGTGCAGCCGATCGGCAAACGGCTGCCCAATATCCGCAGGATCGGCATGATCTTCGGTGAGCCGTTGGACTTCACGGCCTACCGGGACCAGGCAGAGGACCGCGATGTCCAGCGGAAAGTCACGGACCAGATCATGTTCGAACTGCAGCGGCTTTCCGGGCAGGAATATGTTGACGAGTACGCGGCGGTAGTGAAGCTCCGGCTGGCCGGCAGGCCGGTGGAACCCGAGGCAAGCGCAGAACCTCTGGCATCGCCGGCGGGCGGCGTGAACCCCGCGGATCCCGTTCCCGGCCACGGTGTGAGGCAGCAGGACCGGACGGACGACGGCGGTGCTGCCGCCACCGGCTGATGGGCGGGCTTTTTCACGCATGGGGGTTGTGACGCGGACGCCGGCCAGCGTGACGGTGCGGTGTCCAGTGGTCCTGCGCTGCCGTTAGTCTTAGATGGTGACTGAGCTATCTGCAAAACCTGCCTTTTCGCTGTCCAGCACCGCCCAGAGCGGAGCCGCCAACTATCCCGGACTGGACGACTGGCGGGACCTTCCCATTTCCCAGCAGCCCAGCTGGCAGGACCAGGAAGTTTTCGACGCCTCCGTCAAGGAACTTTCCGTGCTCCCCCCGCTGGTGTTTGCCGGTGAAGTGGACATCCTGCGCGAGCGGCTCGCCGCTGCTGCCCAGGGGAAGGCGTTCCTCCTGCAGGGCGGCGACTGCGCGGAAACTTTCGAGGCCGCCACGGCGGACAAGATCAGTGCCAGGGTCAAGACCATCCTCCAGATGGCCGTCGTGCTGACGTACGGCGCTGCCATGCCCGTGATCAAGATGGGCCGGATGGCCGGCCAGTTCGCCAAGCCGCGTTCCTCCAATGACGAGACCCGGAATGGTGTCACCCTGCCGGCCTACCGCGGCGACATCGTCAACGGCTACGAGTTCACCCCCGAATCACGCGGCCACGACGCCTCGCGCATGCTCCGCGCCTACCACACCTCCGCATCCACGCTGAACCTCATCCGGGCCTTCACGCAGGGCGGCTTCGCCGACCTCCGCTCGGTGCACCAGTGGAACAAGGGCTTCACCGAAAACCCTGCCCACGCCCGCTACGAGTCGCTGGCCAGGGACATCGACCGGGCCATCAAATTCATGGACTCCTGCGGTGCGGATTTTGAGGCGCTCAAGCGCGTCGAGTTCTTCGCCAGCCACGAGGCCCTGCTGCTGGACTACGAGCGGGCGCTGACCCGGATCGACTCCCGGACCGGCTTCCCGTACGACACCTCCGCCCACTTCCTGTGGATCGGGGAGCGGACCCGCGAACTGGACCATGCCCATGTGGACTTCCTGTCCCGCGTCCGGAACCCGATCGGCGTCAAGCTTGGTCCCTCGACCACCGGCGATGACGCCCTGCGCCTGATCGACAAACTGGATCCGGAACGCGAACCGGGACGCCTGACGTTCATCACGCGGATGGGTGCCGGCAACATCCGGGAGAAGCTGCCCGCCGTCGTCGAGAAGGTTACTGCCTCCGGCGCCCAGGTGCTGTGGGTCACCGACCCCATGCACGGCAACACTGTGACGTCCCCCAACGGGTACAAGACGAGGAACTTCGACGACGTCATTGACGAGGTGCGCGGCTTCTTTGAGGTGCACCATGCCCTGGGAACCGTGCCCGGCGGCCTGCATGTGGAGATGACCGGCGACGATGTGGCTGAGTGCCTTGGCGGCGCCGATCCCATCGACCAGGATGCTTTCCTGCACCGCTACGAGTCGGTCTGCGACCCGCGGCTGAACCACATGCAGTCCCTGGAAATGGCATTCCTGGTGGCCGGCGCACTCGCCAAGCACTGACCCTGCCGGATGGTGTGGGCGGTCGGGCCGCCTACACCACGGTCAGCGTTATGACGGACCCTTCGGGGACCTCTGTGTCCACGGGGTCCTGGGCGCGGACGGTTCCAAAGAAGCCGCCCAGCACATTGTTGACTCGGACCTCGAAGCCCAGTGCCTCGAGCGCCCGCCTGGCTTCGTTCGCCTGCCGCCCGATGAAGCTGGGAACCTCCACCATTCGAGGGCCCTTGGAAATGGTCAGGGTCACGGTGCCGCCGCGGGTAAGCGTCCCGCTGGCAGGCGACTGGCTGACAACAGCACCCTCGGGCACATTCCGGTCAAACACCTCTTCGCGGGCCACCTCAGCCTGCAGCCCGGCCGCCTCGATGGCGTCCACGGCATCATCCTCGTCCTGGCCCACCACGGAGGGGACGGGGATGGGCTCGGGTCCCTTGGAGACCACCAGGGCCACCGGCGTTCCATGCCTGGCCGGCGTGCCGGCAGCCGGCTCCTGGGACAGGACAATGCCGGCAGGCACGTCCTCGTTGAATTCCGCGGTGACCGTACCCAGCGCCATTTCGGCACCGTTCAGGGCGTCCTTGGCCTCGTCCAGCGTGCCGCCGGAGAGTTGCGGCAGGGGGAAAAGCTGCGGGCCCTTGGACACATAAAGCGATACAGGCTGGAACTTCCGGATTTCCGTTCCGGCCTTCGGCTCGCTTCCCACCACCAGCCCGCTGGGAACATCGTCGTCGAATACGTCCCTCGTGGTGGACCTGAATCCTGCTTCACTGAGGAGCTGCTGGGCCTCCGCCACCGTCCTGTTTGCCACGGCCGGGATGGTGGCCGCAGCCCCGGGGCCCATACCGAAGAACCAGCCCGCTCCCGTGGCGAGCAGGGCCGCGAGGACCAGGACCACCACCCACAGGACGCCCCGCCGTCGGGCACTGCCTTCGCGGAGTGAACGGACAGGGGTTGCGGCGGCCCGGGCACGGGCCTTCTCGTCCTCCTTTTCAGCCTTGCGCTGTGCCCGCTTGCTGAGCTGGGGCGCCGGGGGCGCCCAGGGTTCCTCCACATCCTCCCCGGGAGGGGTAAGGATGTGGCTGCCCCGGCCGGCTCCGGGAGCCGGCCGCGCAGGCTCGCGCCCCAGCGCGGGTCCATGGGCAGGCGGCGCCGGCCTGCCGGAGGGCATGACCGTGGTGGGGTTGTTGGTTTGCGCAATGAACTCTGTGTGATTCCCGAAAGCTGCATCCTGGACCGGGGCTGTCTCCTGGGCGCCGGGGGAGGCAGGCGCTGCGGTGCCGGCGGCGGCCGGAGGATGCAGGTCCAGCTCGGAATCGGTCAGGTTAGTCCGAATGTGCCGCAGCTCCTGGAGGAGCGCATTCGCATCCACTGGCCGGTTCTCCGGGTCATTGGCCGTACACCATTGCACGAGCTCGTCCAGCTCGCCCGCCAGCCCGGGCACCAGAGCCGACGGCGGACCCACCGTGCCGTTGACATGCTGGTAGGCCACCTGGATGGGGACGTCGCCTTTGAACGGCTGTTGCCCGGTCAGCATTTCAAACAGCATGATGCCCACTGAGTAGACGTCGCTCCGGGCATCTGCCGGCCGGCCCAGGACGATCTCGGGCGGGACATAGGCGACGGTTCCCATCAGTGTCCCGGAGCTCGTGGACGAGGTGACCGCCCGGGCAAGGCCGAAGTCGCCGATCTTGATCCTGCCGTCGTCGGCGATCAGGACGTTTTCGGGTTTCACGTCGCGGTGGATGAAGCCCGCGGTATGGGCCGCGGCCAGTCCTTCCACGACGGGATCAATCAGGGCAAGTGCGAGCCGCGGCGGCAAGGCCCCCTTGTCGTTGATGACGTCGCGAAGGGTGTGGCCCTTGATGTATTCCATGACCAGGTAGGCGGTGTGGCCGTCATGGCCCTGGTCCAGGACCCCCACCACATGGGGGTGCGAGAGCCGGGCCGCCGCCTTCGCCTCCCGCCCCAGCCTGCCGAGGAAGCTCTCATCCGCGGCCAGGTGCGGATGCAGCACCTTCAGTGCAACGTGGCGCTCCAGCCTCTGGTCCACGGCCAGGTAAACCGTGGACATGCCGCCGCGGGCGAGCCGGGACTGCACGGTGTAGCGGTTGTCCACCAGCGTTCCCACAAAGGGGTCAGAGACGTGTTCCTGCACCCTTTGATCCTAATCCCGCAATGAAAAGGGTCCGAACCCGTCATCGGTCCGGACCCTCCTCACAGCAGTCCCCGTATCCCCGCAGTAAGTGCCGCTGGGACTATGCGAAGTTCTTGCGGTGCGCCTTGATGGCGGCTACGTAAGCCTTTGTGTCGTCGTACATGCCGTACTTGCTGACGGAGTACTGACCCTGGTAATACCCCGCGATGGCGGTGTCTTCGTCCTTGCTGGTTGCCAGGAGCTGCCGGATGATCGCCACGCCTGCAGTCGCATTATCGTACGGGTCCAGGAGGTTCAGCTTCCTCCCCACGAGGTCCGAGGCCCACTGGCCGGAGCTGGGGATCACCTGCATGGTGCCGATTGCGTTGGCGGGAGAGACGGCGCGCTGGTCGAAGCCCGACTCCTGGTGAGCGAAGGCGAGGGCCAGCGCAGGATCAACGCCCATGCGCCGTGCCGTGTCCGCCACGATGTTGCGCATTTCAGCGCGGGACGGCACCGGAGCCGCGTTCAGGAGCGCCTTGTTCTCGTTGGCCGAACTGACCACGGCGGCGGGATAGCTGAATCCGAGGAAGGAACTCGGTACCAGCGGTGCGGCTGCCGCCGCGGGCTGCGGGGCCGGAGCCTGGCCGGGGGCGCCGGGAATGACCAGCTTGTTGCCCGGGTAGATGACGGTGCTCATGCTCATCTTGTTTGCGGACAGGAGTTCGGAGAGCTTGACGTTGTGCCGTGACGCGATGGCATAGAGGCTGTCCCCGGCCTTGACGGTGTAGGAGCCAGTGGCCGGGGCGGGGGTGGCGGCTGAATTCGCCAATACCGCGGGTGCCGGCGCTGCGGCGGGGGCAGCCGGCGCGGGCTGTCCGCCGCCCACCTTGATCTTCTGTCCCGGATGGATGATCGAGCGCATGTTGAGGTTGTTCCAGCTGAATACTTCGGACAAGGGCACATTGTGCCGGGCGGCGATCGCTCCCAGCGTGTCACCGGGCTTTACGGTGTAGGTGGCACCCTCACCCGTTGCGGGTGCTGCCGGTGCGGGCGCAGCGGCGGGCGCGGCCGGTGCCGCCGGCTCTCCGGAAAGTTTGATCTTCTGCCCCGGGTAGATCAGGGTGTTCGCCTGGAGGTTGTTGAGCCGGAGGACATCCCCGGTGTTCAAGCCGTACCGCCCGGCAATGCTGCTGATGGTGTCGCCCCGCACAATGGTGTACTCCGCAGGGGCTGAAGGCTGTGCCGGCTTGAAAGCGGTGGGGATGGTCGTGGACACCGAAGCTGCAGGAATGTGGGCCGCCTTTGCCTGTGCCGCCTGCGCTTCCATGGCCGCAGCCAGGGTCGCAGGAAGGGCGCGCGCAGGCTTTTCCGCAGCAGCAGGCTCGGCCACAGCCAGGGATGACAATACGACCGCGGGAAGTGCCGCTGTGGTGGCGGCAATCATTGGCAGGCTCGGCTTGGGTGGCCGCTTGGGCGAGCGGGACATTGTCATGGAAAAAATCCTCTTCTCAACTGCGGGCGCGGACGGGGATGCCGCTGACATTCCTGATACTACTGTTACTCAAGTTATTACTGTTACTGGGGTTAACACTGTGAATGTCTCATGAATCCGGAGATAGCACAAGAATTCCGGGAATCCCGGCAAGAAAAGATTTTCGGAGTGTCCGCAGGTCAGGAGCCAGGTTGCGCTTTATCGACTAGGCGCCCGGGGGCCCACCGTGGCAACCTTGATCCGTGAGTAATGTAGAAGACCTCGTGGGCGAATGGTTGCCCCTCCCCGACGTAGCCCGTCTTTTGGATGTTTCCATCACCAAGGTGCACAGCCTTATTGACGAGCGGGCACTGGCCGCTTTAAGGGTGGGGGACCGCAATATCAGGTCTGTGCCCGCGGAATTCATCCAGGACGGGCAGGTTGTTGACAGCCTTAAAGGGACAATCGTGGTCCTCGCCGATGCCGGATATTCGGACGAGGACCTGATCATCTGGCTGTTCACTCACGACGAATCGCTGCGCGGCCGGCCTATCGACGCGCTGCGGGAGGGCCGCAAGACCGAGATCAGGCGCCGGGCCCAGACCCTCGCCTGGTGACAAACAGCCCTAGGAGGCGCGGCTGACGGTGGCCTCAGCTAGCCTCCGCAGGGCTGTTTTGGGCAGCTCCTCGAGCGGAAGAGCCTCCAGGGCCTCAAACGCCGCCGAGCCGAACTCGCTGATGAGAACCTCCGTGGCCTGCAGTGCACCGGATTCCTCAATGATCCTGCGGATTTCCTCCACGTCGTCATCCGACAGGTCCGGACTGCCCAGCCTGCCGTCGATGAATGCGGACTCCGCAGCTGTTGCCTGGTCGAGTGCGAGGGCCACCAGGACGGTTCTCTTGCCTTCGCGCAGGTCGTCCCCGGCAGGCTTTCCGGTAGTGAGCGGGTCACCAAAGACACCCAGGACGTCGTCCCGCAACTGGAAAGCTTCGCCCAGGGGCAACGCAAAAGCTGAATAGCCCCGCAGCAGCTCATTCGAAGCACCCGCCAAGGCACCGCCCAGGGCAAGGGGGTGCTCGGTGGAGTATTTGGCGCTCTTGAAGCGGATGATCGACTGGGCCCGGCTGACGGCGCCGGCGCGGTCCCGGACCGGGCCTGCCACTTCCTCAAGGATGTCCAGGTACTGGCCGGCCATGACCTCTGCCCGCATGAGGTTGAAGATCAGTCTCGCCCTGCTCCCCGAGGCCGCCCGCTCGCCGATGTCCGTGAAGGCTTCCTCGCTGAAGGACAGGCACAGGTCGCCGGCGAGGATGGCCGCCGCCTGGCCGAACCTTTCGCTGTCCAGCGCCCAGCCCTGGGCACCGTGAAGCTGGCTGAAGCGGCGGTGTACGCTCGGTCCTCCCCGCCGGGTGTCCGAGCGGTCGATGATGTCGTCATGGATAAGGGCGGCTGCCTGGAAGAGCTCCAGGGCGGCACCTGCAGTCACCACTTCCGCGGCCGCGGCTTCGCCGCCTGCTCCGCGCCAGCCCCAGTAGCACATCAGGGCCCTAAGGCGCTTGCCGCCCGTGACCAGGTTGGAAATGGAGCCCATGATCGGATCGATATCAGGGGAAATGGCAGACATGACAGACTGCCGCGACGTCAGGAACCCGGTGAGTTCACCGGCCACCGCCGCCACATAGTCTGCCTGTTCGTGCCGCAGTTGCTCCGCGGCGGTCACTTGGCTGACTCGGCTGCCACATTGGCGCCGATGGTGAAGGTGGACACGCCCGAGGCTTCCACTACCGCGACGTTCACCGTTTCGTTGTCGCCCCGGACAAAGTCCTTGGATGCCACTGCCCCCACAGCATCACCGGGGACCGCCTTGAATCCCTGCCCCTCCAGGGCCTTGGTGTAGAAGTCGAGCACGGCGGCGGGAGGCGCGCCCGCTGTTGCGACCAAGGCAGCGGTTGCGGGTGCCGACGCCTTGTCGAAGCTGCTGGACACCACCGTGGCACCCGGCATGAGGGGCAGCAGTTCCTGCGGGAAACCTGCCACCACGCCGCCGACGGTGGCGGAGGTGTTGGGCGAAGCGGACGGGCTGGGCGAAGCCGTCACCGTAGCCTGCGTGGCGGCCGGCCCGGACGTGGCGGAAGTGGATCCCGGTGCGGCTGACGGAGTGGGGCTGCAGGCTGCCAGCGCCAGGGCTGCACCGGCAGCGAGAGCAGCCAAGCCCACAGGCTTGAGGTTTCCAAAGACCGTCACAGGGATTTTCCTCCTGGAGTTGATGCCGGATGCAGCCTCCAGTTTAGTCAGTACCGGCGGATAGGATTGCAGTCGTGGGGCCAGACCATACCAATCAGCCAGCCGCTGCGCGCATTCCGGGCCGCAGGCGCAAGTGCATCATGCACGTGGATATGGACGCCTTTTTCGTCTCGGTGGAGCTCCGGACGCGTCCCGAACTGCGTGGAAGACCCGTAATCGTCGGCTTTCCGGCGGAGCGCTCGGTAGTCCTGTCCGCCTCCTACGAGGCCCGGGCCTTCGGCGTCAAGTCCGCCATGCCCATGGCTGTTGCAGCAAGAATCTGCCCGCAGGCGGTAATCATCGAACCGCGTCACAAGCTGTACTACGAGGTTTCCGCACAGCTGATGGCCATCTTCGGGTCCATTACCGAACTCGTTGAGCCGCTGAGCGTCGACGAAGCCTTCCTCGATGTCAGCGGAGCCCTCCGCCGGCTCGGTCCGCCGAGAGGGATCGGCGAACTGGTCCGCCGGCAGGTTGCCTCGGAGCTGGGCATCACGGCGTCGGTGGGCATAGCCGAGACCAAGTTTGTGGCCAAGATCGCCTCCACCCGGTGCAAGCCTGATGGCCTGCTCCTCATCGGGCCCGATGAAACGGTGCCCTACCTGCACAGCCTGCCGGTCGGTGCGCTGTGGGGAGTCGGCGCCAAAACGGCTGAGGTCCTTGCCAAGATGGGCATCCGGACGGTTGCGGACGTGGCGGCGACACCGGTATCCGCACTCCGAAAGACGCTGGGTGCCACAGGTGAACACGTCCACCAGCTCTCCTGGGGCATCGACCCCCGCCCGGTGACCCCGGTACGGCTGGAGAAGAGCATCGGGGCAGAAGAGACATTCGCCACGGATACCGCGGACCAGGCAGTCCTGCACCGGGAACTGCTTCGACTGTCGCACCGTACCGCCGCGCGGTTGCGCAGTTCGGGAATGGTGGCGCGGACCGTTGCCTTGAAACTGCGCTTTGCCGACTTTTCCACCATTACCCGCAGCCGGACAGTGTCCACGCCGGTGGACAGTGCCCAGCTCATCTACGCGGTGGTCCTTCAGCTGCTGGAGTCGGCGGGCAACCGGGGCATGGCGGTCCGCCTCGTGGGAGTAAGGGCTGAGCAGCTGGAAGATGCCTCCCGGACCTCGCTCCAGCTCAGCATTGACCGCCGGGATGACAACTGGCGCGCGGCGGAACAGGCGCTGGATGAAGTGGCCCGCAAATTCGGCAACAAGTCGGTGTTGCCGGCCCGGTTGATGGAACCCGGAACGGGCACTTAATCAGCGGTCAGCTCCCGTCTGCGGGCGGTCCGCAAAGCCGATTGCCGTCTTTCAGAACAGCCCTCAACAAACTATCCTTAGAGATACATAGTTTTTGAGTGACTGGACTTACTGCCGGACCCTCTTGGACATGCTCCCGCTCCCGCGGCTGTGTGCCTGGTTTTCGTTCTTGCCAATGCCGGCAAAGCGGGAACCACAAAGGAACAACAGTCGTTAACGGTGCAGAAGTAGTGGCTGGGAACCAGCCCGGACGTTGGCCTACAAAAGGAGGTCGTGATGCCGCTGTCGGAGCACGAACAGAAGCTGCTTGAGCAGCTGGAGAAGCAGCTTCACGAGGATGACCCGAAGTTCGCGAATTCCATGGGGTCCGACCCCGGACGCTCCTGGTCCACGCGGCATGTGGTGATTGGCGTCCTCTGCGCATTGGCTGGAGTCTTCCTGCTATTGGTGGGTGTCACGCTGCAGAGCATCCTCGTCGGCGTCCTGGGTTTTATCGTGATGGGCGGCGGCGTTTACTTTGCCACGATGCGAAGCTCGGCCGGGGCAAAAACAGGTACCAAGTCCGGCGGCGGAAAGTCCGGCAAGCAGAGGAGTTCTTTCATGAGCAGCCTCGAAGAGCGCTGGGATGAAAGGCGCAGGGGCGAGCAGTAACCGCCGGGGCCCTGGCCCCTCCACCTTCCACCCCTGCGAGGTGCGCAATTCCAAAAAGATCCCCGAAAGGGGATCTTTTTTGCTTTAAGCCCCCTCTTTTCAGGGCCGGGATGCAGCTGCCCCTCATGCCTGCTGGCCGTAAGGCAGCGGGCGAGGCAGGCGGTGCTTCCAACAGCGCTTGCTGGATAAAGGCCCTCCACTTTCCACCACCAGCCCAAATCCGCGCCATTTCAGGGTTGAATTCCCATAACTCGCAGTGCCCGTGATGTGCTTTGCGTTGACTGTGGGGGAAAGTGGAGTAATGTGGAGGACATAAGAGGGTGGTTGCAACATTGGGGATGTGCAGTTCCTGACAGCGGACGGGCGGTGGGCCAGTGTTTCTGGGCACGCACTCGCCACGTCTGGATGAAAAGGGACGGATCATTCTCCCCGCGAAGTTCCGCGAGGAACTTGCCAGCGGGCTGGTGCTCACAAGGGGCCAGGAACGATGCATCTACGTCTTCAGTGAGAAGGAATTTGCACGGGTCCATGAGCAAATGCGGGAGGCGCCAATCTCCTCGAAGCAGGCCCGTGACTACATCCGCGTTTTTCTCTCTGGAGCCTCTGACGAGGTACCTGACAAGCAGGGGCGCGTAACTATTCCACCGGCGCTCCGGGAGTACGCAGGACTGGGCAGGGAGCTTGCCGTTATTGGGGCGGGTTCGCGGGCCGAGATCTGGGACGCCCAGGCTTGGAATGAATACCTCGCCGAGAAGGAAACTGCCTTCTCGGAAACTGATGATCCCATTCCGGGCATTCTCTGAATTTCCGGAATAAGCATCAGGAGTTTCTTGGACGAGATCTCCAGCCGCCCATCGGCTGGCCAACCTGACTCACTTCCCCGGAGCCAGGCGGGCGGGACGATAGGCGCGGATGGGGATCTGGCCCAAGAAGCAGGTACGGCGACCACGACGGCGAGAAAGGACGAGGCATGAACGAACAACCGAAGCCCACGTCCGAACGCCATGTGCCGGTCCTGCGGGACCGGTGCATCAATTTGTTGGCCCCGGGATTCGAGGCGGCAAGGCTCCGCGGCGAAACCCCCGTGGCAATAGATGCCACCCTCGGCATGGGCGGCCACTCCGAAGCCATGCTCCAGCGCTTCCCGGACCTTCACCTCATCGGCATCGACCGCGATGAGGAGGCCCTTGCCCTCGCGGGGGAGCGCCTGGCGCCCTTCGAAGCCCGCACGGACCTGGTCCACGCTGTCTATGACGAGATCCAGGATGTCCTTGAGGACCTGGGCGTGCCGGAGGTGCACGGGATCCTGATGGACCTTGGTGTTTCCTCGCTGCAGCTCGACGAGCGGGAGCGGGGCTTCGCATACTCCTTCGATGCTCCCCTCGACATGCGCATGGACACGAGCCGGGGCCAGACCGCCGCGGATGTGGTCAACAACTACAGCGAAGAAGAGCTGGTCAGGATCATCCGCAAATGGGGCGAGGAAAAGTTCGCCGGCCGGATAGCCAACCGGATTGTCGCTGCCCGAGCAGAGGCACCCTTTACCACCACAGGACAGCTGGTGGACCAGATCCGGGCAGTGGTACCTGCGGGCGCCGCCAAGTCGGGGGGACACCCGGCCAAGAGGACTTTCCAGGCACTGCGGATTGAGGTTAACGAAGAACTCGATGTGCTGGAGCGGGCCGTCCCGGCGGCGGTCGACTCTACCGCTTTGGGCGGGCGCCTCGTCGTGATGTCCTACCACTCCCTGGAGGACAAGATCGTGAAAAGCGTCTTCCAGTCCCGCTCCAAGTCGTCGGCGCCCCTCGGTTTCCCCGTGGAGCTGGAGGAGCATAAACCGGAACTCAAGACCCTTACCAAAGGCACCGAGGTACCTACCGCCGTCGAAATCGCCGAAAACCCGCGGGCAGCCTCAGCAAGGCTGCGTGCGGCTGAACGAATCAGAGCCAGGAGAGCTGCATGAGCACCGCTGCCGTCAAGAACTTTCCCGTCGTCTCCGGCAGTTCGGCAGCCAGCAGCAGCCTGCCTGCAGGATCACCGGGTGCCGGCCGGAAGAGCCGCACGCCGCTGTCCGTGGTCCGCAACATTCCCCGGAAGCGCCGCGCTCCCTTCGTGGTGCTGTGCTTTGCCCTGCTGGCTGTGGCGCTGATCGCTGTCCTGGTCCTGAACATCTCGGTCTCCACCGCGCAGTACCAGCTCGTGGAGCTGCGCGCCCGGCAGAGCACGCTGACCAAGCAGAACCAGGACCTTACCCAGCAGGTGCAGAACTTTGAGGCTCCGCAGAACCTGGCCGCCAAGGCCAAGGACTTGGGCATGGTGGCTTCCACCGTCAAGGGTCAGATCGATTTGTCCACCCTGTCGGTGACAGGCAAGGCGACACCGGCAGTTAAGGGAGGTTCCGAGGGAGCCGTCATCCCGGCCCCGGCCGTCGCCGGCCAGCTTTTGGTGGTACCGCCGGCAACCAAGGGGGAGCCGCTGGAAAGCCGCAAGCCTGTGGAAGCGGCACCGCCTGCAACCCAGACGCCCGCCGCTGACGCTCCCGCCAGCCAGGCGCAGGCACAGGCACAGGCACAGGCCCAGCCGCCTGCAGCACCGCCCGCCGCGGCGGTACCCCCTGTTGAGCTTCACGGCGGCACTGTACCTGTGCCGCAGCAGAAGGTCCCGGGGCAATAGCCAGGACATCCGGCAGGTAACAGGGACGAACAGCAAGGAATTCCACGGTGGCGCAGAGGACCGGCAAACCGGCAGACAAGGTACCCAACGCCACCCGGCGGCTGCGCCTGGGGCTCGGCGTCATGCTCACCCTCCTGCTGGTGGTGGGCGGCAAGCTGTTCCTGGTCCAGGGGCTGGACGTTGGCGGCATGGCAGCGGCCGCCCTCAACAAGCGGATGACCGAGACGGTCCTGCCGGCCGAACGGGGAAGCATCCTGGACTCGAACGGCACCGTCCTGGCCAACAGCGTCATCCGGTACAACGTGGTGGTGGACCAGCGGGTCAACACCAAGACCGAAACCTTTAAGCGGCTCGACGAAGCCAACGAAAAGCTGGTGGACGTTTCCCGGGACCAGGGGCTCACCGAGCTCGCTGCCGCACTGGGGATGGACAAGCACGCCATCCGTGAAGCCGTGACCGGGGAGCGGCCCTACTACATCGTGGCCAAGGACGTGAAGCCGGATGTAGAAGACCGCATCTCGAAACTCCAGATCCCGGGCATCGTCACGGAAGGCGTCAGTAAGCGGGTCTATCCCAACGGTTCCGTGGCCGGCGGCATTATCGGCTTCCTCAAGGACGGCAGCACCGGCCAGGCAGGCATCGAGCAGACCCAGGACGAACTGCTTCGGGGCAAGGACGGCAGGCGGCTCTTCGAGATCGGTGCGGACGGACTGAGGATCCCGGTGGGCATGGACGAGCTGACGCCGCCGGAGGATGGCAAGGACGTCAAGCTCACCCTCAACTCAGATCTTCAGTACTTCGCCCAGCAGGCCATCCAAAGCCAGACGGACAAGCTCGGCGCCGAGTGGGGCACCATCATCGTGATGGATGCCAAGACGGGCGACCTGGTGGCCATGGCGGACACCAATGCCCCGGACCCCAATGATCCCGGCCGGGTGGCCGCCAAGGACCGCGGAGTCCGCGCTGTCACGGCCGCCTATGAACCCGGCTCCGTGCAGAAGATGATGACGGTTGCCGCCCTGATCGAGGAGGGAAAAGCCAGTCCGCTGGACACGTTCACCCTGGGTCCCTCCTATACCGTGGACGGCCAGACGTTCAGCGACTCCTTCGCCCACGGCACCGAGGAACGGACCCTCGCCGGCATCCTGGGCTATTCGATGAACACCGGCACGGTGATGGCCGGGCAACGGCTCAGCAAGCAACAGCGGTACGAATGGCTGCAGAAGTTCGGCATCGGCGAGGCCCCGGACATCGGGCTGCCCGCCGAAGCCTCCGGCATCCTGACTCCCTGGGAGCAATGGGACGGCCGGCAGGAATACACGGTCCTGTTCGGCCAGGGCGTCTCCCAGTCCACCCTGCAGACGGTGCGGGCCTTCCAGTCCATTGCCAACAACGGGGTCATGCTCCAGCCGCGCCTGATCGATTCCTATATTTCGCCCGACGGCGCGGAGGAGAAGGTGCCTGCAGCCCCTTCCCGGCGGATCGTCTCGGAGAACACGGCCCAGCAGGTCCAGGACATCCTGGAGAGCGCTGTCACCGAAGGCCAGATCAAGGATGCCGGCATCGACGGCTACCGCGTGGGGGCGAAGACGGGCACCTCGGAGTCACCGTGCGACGACGGCGCCGGCTACTGCGGTTACACCGCCTCCTTGGTGGGCATGGCACCCATGGATGATCCGCGGTTTATTGTTGAGGTGGTACTCCAGCGGCCCAAGGGCAGCATCTACGGGATTACCAACGGGCCGGTCTTCCGGTCGGTGATGAGCCAGGCGCTGCGGACCTACAACGTCCAGCCGTCCACCGGCGAGCCGGCCAGGCTGCCCCAGTTCGCCAAGTAGCATCCCGGCCTGAAGTCCGGACCAGCAGCCCGCTGATCCGGTCCCCTCTGCGCCGGCCACGGTCCACTAGCACCATCGGAGATTCCTTGTCTGAGTTCAACCTGCCCCAGGACAGCGCCGCTCCCGCCGCTCCTGCCACCAATGCCCGGTTCCGGCCCTCGGACGTGGAGGCGCTGCCGCTGGGCAGCATTGGTGACGCTGTGGGCGTCAGCGTTCCCGGACCTGCCGCCGACACATCAGTGACCGGCATCTCTATGGACTCCCGGGCAGTGGAACCCGGAGACCTTTATGTTGCACTTCCGGGCGCCGCCCGCCATGGCGCCGACTTCGCCGCCCAGGCGATTGAGGCCGGGGCGGTCGCAGTGCTGACGGACGGCGCCGGTGCACGGCTGTTGGCTTTGTCCTCCGATACGCCCGTACCCGTACTGGTCGTTGAGTCGCCGCGCAATGTAGTGGGGCCGCTGTCTGCCATGATCTACCGCAGCCAGTCAGGCGCGGACCGTTCCCTGCAACTGTTCGGTGTCACAGGCACCAACGGCAAGACCACCACCACGTACTTCATCACCTCCCTGCTGGCCGCGCTCAGCAAGCGTGCCGGGTTGATCGGCACCATCGAGATCCTTGCCGGCGGCGACCCCATCCCAAGCCTGCTCACCACACCGGAGTCAACTGACGTGCACGGGCTGCTGGCACTGATGCGCGAACGGGGACTGGCAGCCGCCGCCATGGAGGTTTCCTCCCATGCCATCTCCTACCAGCGGGTGGACGGGCTGATGTTCGACGTTGCCGGCTTTACCAACCTGACGCAGGACCACCTCGACCTGCACCGCACCATGGACGACTACTTCGCCACCAAGGCTGAGCTGTTCACGCCCGGCCGCGCACGCAAGGCAGTAGTGACGGTCGACGACGAGTGGGGCCGGCGCCTTGCCGGCGCCGCGGAGGTGCCGGTCACCACCCTGGGCACCGTGCCGGGGACTGCCGCGGACTGGATCGTCGCCTCGACGTCCCCGCGCGGCCTGGGCACGGAGTTCACGCTTCGTGGACCGGAAGGCATGGAACTTTGCCTCCACACCGGCCTTCCCGGAAGCTTCAACGTGGCCAACGCGGCCCTGGCGGCACTGATGGTGCTCCAGTCCGGCGTGGAACCGGCGGACCTGCAGGCGGCCCTGGATGCCGCGGATCCCTTCACGGTGGCGGTGCCCGGCCGCATGCAGCTCATCTCCGAGGAACCTGCTGCCGTCGTGGATTTCGCGCACAACACGGATGCGCTGGCGCGGGCCCTGGAGGCAGTCCGTTCACCCAAGCCGGATTCCAGGCTGATCGTGGTCTTCGGTGCCACCGGGCAGCGGGACCAGGGCAAACGCCCGGCAATGGGTGCCATCGCGGCCCGGCTGGCCGACACCGTCATCGTCACTGACGACGACCCCCACGATGAGGACGCCGCGGCCATCCGCCGGGACGTCCTGGCCGGGGCGGAGGAGGCCCAGGCCGGCGAGGGCCTGCCGTGCGAACTTCTGGAGGTTTTCCCCCGTGACAAGGCGATCCGCCGGGCAGTGGAGCTGGCGCGGCCACAGGACACCATCCTTGTCGCAGGACGCGGCCATGAGGTCTGGCAGGAAGTGAAGGGCGTCAACCTTGCCCTCGACGACCGGGTGGAACTGCGGAGCGCCTTGACAGCCAGGGGATTCAACGTTCTCCAAGCCGACCGGATAGAGTCCTAGACCGAGATGATTGCATTTACTGCGGCGGAGATCGCCGAAATCACCAGCGGGCGCCTGGACGCCGATCCCGGAATCACGCCCCTCACGGTGGTGACGGATTCACGCGAAGCCACGACAGGTTCGCTTTACGTCGCAAAGCCGGGCGAGTTCGCGGACGGCCACGACTTCCTCCCGGCCGCCTTTGAAGCCGGGGCCGTCCTGGCCCTTGCCGAGCGGCCCGTAGCCGGGCCGGACGGGTTGCCATACCCCTCCATCCTGGTGCCCGACGCCGTCCTGGCCATGGGTGCGCTGGCAGCCGAGGCTGTCCGCAGGATACGTGCGGCGCGGGCTGAAGCAGGCGGGAAACTCACAGTGGTGGGCATCACCGGCTCCGCCGGCAAGACCACCACCAAGGACCTGCTTGCCGGAATCTTCTCGGCCCACGGCGAGACCGTGGCACCGCAGGGGTCCTACAACGGCGAAGTCGGAGTACCGCTCACGGTGTTCCGTGCGGATACCGACACCCGCTACCTCGTCATCGAGATGGGTGCTACCGGCATCGGACACATCCGCTACCTCGCGGAAATGGTCAAGCCGGACATCGGGGTTGTCCTTGGCGTCGGGACAGCGCACGCCGGCGAATTCGGGGGAGTGGACAACATCGCCCTCGCGAAGGGTGAACTCGTGGAGGGACTCACCGCCGCCGGAACTGCCATCATCAACCTCGACGACGACAGGGTGGCTGCGATGCGCAGCCGCACCACGGCAGCGGTGCTGGGCTTCTCCGCGGAAGGACGCGAAGACGCCGCCGTCCAGGCGCTGAATGCCGACACCAACGCCGGCGGCAGTCCGGAGTTCGACCTCCTGCTGCCAGGCGGTGAAGGGCCGCACCACGTCTCCAGCCGCCTCATCGGCGCCCACCATACCGCGAACCTCCTCGCAGCGGCAGCAGCGGCCTTCGCCGCCGGCATCTCCGGCGCGGACATCGCATCCGGGCTGAGCAGTCAAACAGCTGCCAGCCGCTGGCGGATGGAACGGACCGAACGCGCCGACGGCGTAACCGTCATCAACGACGCCTACAACGCAAACCCCGAATCCATGAGGGCCGCCCTTCGTACCCTCGCCGACCTGGGGCGCGGACGGCGCACCTGGGCCGTCCTCGGCGCCATGCTGGAACTCGGCGATGACTCCATCCGGGAACACACCGCCGTGGGCACCCAGGTGGTGCGGCTTAACATCTCCCGGCTGGTAGTGGTGGGCCGCGAAGCGCGTGCGCTCTATGTCTCCGCCGTACAGGAAGGGTCCTGGGGGGACGAATGCATCTTCACGGAGACCGCCGACGAGGCCTACGAGCTCCTGAATGCGGAACTCCAACCCGGGGACCTGGTGCTGTTCAAGTCCTCCAACAGCGTGGGACTGCGCCATTTGGGCGATCGGATAGCATTACCCCCAACCCGCCAACCCGCCGATGAAAGGAGCACTCTGCTGTGATTGCACTTTTGATCGGCGCCGGGCTCGCCCTGCTGTGCGCCCTTGTGGGAACACCGCTCTTCATCCGGCTCCTGGTCCGCCGCGGCTATGGCCAGTTCATCCGCGACGACGGGCCCACCTCGCACCACACCAAGCGCGGGACACCCACCATGGGCGGGACGGTGGTCGTGGCAGCGGTCCTGCTGGCCTACGGACTCACCCACCTCATCATGTTCATGATGAACCCGGATTCCCCCGGGCCGTCCGCATCCGCCCTGATCCTGCTCTTCCTGATGGTGGGGATGGGGCTCGTCGGCTTCCTTGACGACTTCATCAAGATTTCACGGCAACGCAGCCTGGGCCTCAACGCCAAGGCAAAACTGATCCTGCAGGCAGCGGTGGGCATCATCTTTGCCGTGCTGGCGCTCAATTTCCCGAACGAGGACGGGCTGGCGCCGGCTTCCACCAAGATCTCGTTGGTCCGGGACCTGCCCTGGCTGGATCTGGCTTTCGGCGGCACGGTCCTGGGCGCCATCCTCTTTGTCATCTGGTCCAACCTGATCGTGACGGCCGCCACTAACGGCGTAAACCTCACGGATGGCCTCGACGGACTCGCAGCCGGTGCTTCGGTCATGGTCTTCGGCGCCTATACCCTGATGGGCATCTGGCAAAGCAACCAGGCCTGCGGGTCCCCGAGGGAAGCCGGCGGCGGCTGCTACTCCGTGCGGGACCCCCTGGATCTTGCGCTGCTGGCGGCCATCATGAGTGCTGCCCTGGTGGGCTTCCTCTGGTGGAACACGTCACCGGCCAAGATCTTCATGGGCGACACCGGATCGCTTGCCATCGGCGGCGCCATCGCCGGCTTTGCCATCCTGTCCCGGACTGAACTGCTGCTCGGGATCATCGGCGGCCTCTTCGTCCTGATCACCCTGTCCGTGATCATCCAGGTGGGCTACTTCAAGGCCACCGGAGGAAAGCGCGTCTTCAAAATGGCGCCGCTGCAGCACCATTTCGAACTCAAGGGCTGGGCGGAAGTGACGGTGGTGGTCCGTTTCTGGATCCTGGGCGGACTCTTCGTGGCCGCCGGCCTTGGCATCTTCTACGCTGAATGGGTTGTACTGCTGTGACCGTTTCCCCCCGCCTGCAAAACCTCGTTACCTGGGACTCCGACTGGAGTGGCCTGCGCGTGGCCGTCACCGGTATCGGCGTTTCCGGCTTTGCCGCTGCCGACACCCTGATCGAACTGGGAGCCCGCGTGGTAGTGGTGGATGCCGCCACCACCGAGAAAGCGAAAGCACACGCCGAGACTCTCAAGATCGTCGGCGCAGCCGATGTGCTGCTGGGGGAGGACGCCGTCACCCGCATTCCCCGGATTGACGGGGAACTTCCGGAACTGATCGTCACCTCGCCGGGCTGGCGCCCGGACCAGGCACTCCTCGCTGCCGCAGCCCGCGCCCACATCCCCGTCTGGGGCGACGTGGAGCTCGCCTGGCGGGTACGGACCAGGGAAGGCCGGAAGACCGCCGACTGGCTCGCTATCACCGGCACCAACGGAAAGACCACCACGGTGGGCCTCACCGAATCGATGCTCCGCGCAGCAGGCCTAAAAGCCATCGCCGTGGGAAACGTGGGAACGCCCATCCTCGATGCCATCCGGGACCCCGTAGAGTACGACGTCTTCGCCGTTGAGCTGTCCAGCTTCCAGCTGCATTGGGCCGAATCGCTCTCCCCGGTGGCCAGCGTCTGCCTGAACGTTGCCGAAGACCATGTCGACTGGCACGGCTCGTACGACTCGTACCTCGCGGACAAAGCCAAGGTCTACGAGCAGACCCAAAAAGCTTGCCTTTACAACGCCGAGCAGTTCGAGACCGAGCGCATGGTGGAGAACGCCGACGTCGTGGAAGGATGCCGGGCCATCGGGTTCACAACTGTTACGCCCGCCATCAGCATGCTCGGCGTGGTTGAAGGGCTCCTGGTGGACCGGGCCTTCATCGAGGAGCGCAAGGACAGTGCGGCCGAACTTGCTTCGATGAAAGACCTCGGCGCCTTCGCGCCCCGCCACATGGTGGCCAACGCCCTCGCTGCCGCCGGGCTGGTCCGGGCCTACGGGGTGGATGCAGCCGCCGTGCGGCAGGGCATCCGGGACTACATCCCCGGCGACCACCGGATCCAGCCGGTGGCCCGCCACAACGGCGTGCTCTGGGTCAACGATTCCAAGGCCACGAACCCGCACGCGGCCTCCGCCTCCCTTGCCGCGTTTACCAACGTGGTCTGGATTGCGGGGGGCCTGTCGAAGGGCGTCTCCTATGACGACCTGGTGCGGGAGCACGCCTCCCGGCTGAAAGCCGTGGTGCTGATCGGCAAGGACACTTCGGTCCTTACTGCCGCCCTCCAGCGACACGCGCCGGATGTCCCGGTGATCAAGGCGGTAGCGGGTGACACTGAAGAAGTGCAGACTGCTGCAGCGGGTGCCGACGAAGCGGGTTCCCCCCTGTCCGGGGAACAGGTGATGTCGCTGGCCGTTGCGTCGGCCGCCCGGCAGGCCGCCTCCGGCGATACTGTGCTGATGGCTCCGGCAGCTGCTTCCATGGATCAGTTCTCTTCCTATGCTCACCGTGGTGACACTTTCATCGCAGCTGTCCGCGGGCTGGTGGAAGGGCAGGGACAGACCGGCGAGGAGTAAGAATGGCCAGCACGCCCACCCGGCCGCCAGCCAGACAGCAGGCCCGCACGCCCGGCCCCGGCTCCTCCGCAACGTCCCCCGGCCGGCAGTCAACCCTCCCCGCAAAGCTGCGGAACGCGTACCGCAGGTTCTGGTCCGCCCTTGAAGGCAACGGAACCTCGCGCAACGGCTCCACGTACTACCTCATCCTGGGCTCCACCCTGGCCTTGACGGCCATCGGGATCATGATGGTCCTTTCGGCCTCAAGCGTCGAATCCATCGCAGCGGGCAAGTCGCCTTACGGGGACGCCCTGAAGCAGGGCATGTTTGCCGCCATCGGTATCTTCACCATGTTCGTGCTGTCACGCATCAACGTGGTCTGGCTGAAGCGGCTCGCCTGGCCGGCGATCGGCATCGCGCTGGCACTGCTGGTCCTGGTCCAGGTGGTGGGTGCCGAAGTCAACGGCAACAAGAACTGGATCGACCTGGGTGGCATCACCTTCCAGCCATCCGAGGCGTCAAAGCTTGCCCTCGCCCTCTGGATGGCCACGGTGCTGGCCATCAAGGGCCGGCTGCTGAGCCGCTGGCAGCATGTTGCCATCCCCGCCGTCCCCATGGCCGCTGCGGTGATCGTTCTTGTCCTGGTGGGCAACGACCTCGGTACCGCCATGATCATCATGATGATTACCGCTGCGGCACTGTTCTTCGCCGGGGCGCCCGTCTACCTCTTCGGCATCGCCGGCCTCGTGGCAGCCGCCGGAACAGCCGTTATGGCTGTGACCAGCTCCAACCGGGTTTGCCGGATCACCTCCTGGTGGACCGGTGAATCCTGTGCCGACGGCGTCGACGCCAACTACCAGGCGACCAACGGCCTTTACGGACTGGCCTCCGGCGGCTGGTTCGGCGTGGGACTCGGCCAGAGCCGGCAAAAGTACAGCTGGATTCCCGAAGCCCACAACGACTTCATCTTCGCCATCATCGGCGAGGAACTCGGCCTGGTGGGCACCGTCGTCGTCCTGATCCTGTTTGCGATCCTTGGCGCCGCCATCTACCGGGTCGTAGTGGCCCAGGAGGACATGTTCCACCGGGTACTTGCCGGAACCATCATGGTGTGGCTGCTGGGCCAGGCGACCGTCAACATGGCCGTCGTCACCGGGCTGATGCCCGTCATCGGCGTGCCCTTGCCTTTCATCTCCTATGGCGGTTCGGCCCTGCTGATGTCCCTCTGCGCCGTCGGCGTAGTGCTGTCGCTGGCCCGGGAGCAAATGGCTCCCGCCATCCGCCCGAAGAAGATGCTGAAGTTCAAGGGCAGGAGCCGCGGGGCTGCTGCGAAGAAAAAGACTGCAAGAAAGCGTGCCTGATCCGAGATGACTCCGAAAACCCCCTCCATCGTCCTGGCGGGCGGCGGAACAGCCGGCCACATCAGCCCTCTCCTGGCCATCGCGGCAGCGGTGCGCAATGCCTCTCCGGATGCTGCCCTGCTCGCCGTCGGGACGCCCGCCGGAATGGAAACCCGGCTTGTCCCGGCGGCAGGGGTGGAACTGGCCACCATTGACCGCGTGCCGTTTCCCCGGAAGCCCTCCGTGGACCTGGTCCGGCTGCCGGCACGCCTGGCAGGGGCCGTCCGCCAGGCGGGCTCCATCCTGGACAAGGCGCAGGCGGATGTCCTGGTGGGCGTCGGCGGCTACGTCTGCACCCCGATGTACCTTGCTGCCCGGAAGCGGCGGATCCCCATCGTCATCCACGAGGCCAATGCCCGGCCCGGCCTGGCTAACAGGGTGGGGGCAATGCTGACAAAGCGCGTCGCGGTTGCCTTCGATGGAACGCCGCTCCCGCACGCCGTGCACGTCGGCATGCCCATGCGCACCGAAATTTCATCGCTCGACCGGCCGGCGGCACGGCAGTCTGCCAGGGAAGCTCTGGGACTTGAACCGGACAAGCCCACCCTGATCGTGACCGGAGGCTCCTCCGGCGCCCAGAGCATCAACCGGACCATCGGCGGCGCCGCCGGCCAGTTGGCAGCCGCGGGGATCCAGACCCTGCACATCACAGGGCGGGGCAAGTCGATCCTGGACGACGCCGGCGAGCCGCTCAGCGCGGAAGGCTACCGGCAGGTGGAATACGTCGACGGCATGGAGCTCGTCTACGCCGCCGCCGATGTGCTGCTGGCCCGGTCGGGTGCTGCGACGGTCTGCGAAGCAGCCGCGGTCGGAGTGCCTGCAGTCCTGGTGCCGCTGCCCATCGGCAACGGGGAACAGGCCCTGAACGCCGCGGGCCTCGTGGCGGCCGGCGGCGCACTGCTGGTTCCGGACCGGGATTTCAATGCCGGTTGGGTGGCGCGGGAGCTGATACCGCTGGTCACCGACAAGGACCGGCTTGCCACCATGGCAGCCAATTCCTACCGGCTCGGTATTCGAAACGCCGACCAGCGCATGGCTGGTCTCATCCTGGAAGCGGTAACGGCATGAACCCCCACAACGCCGGCCTTGAATATCCGGGCAGCCTGGAATCCCTCGGCAAGGTCCACTTCATCGGCATCGGCGGCGTAGGGATGTCCGCGGTGGCACGGATCATGGTGGCCCGCGGCGTCCCCGTCAGTGGCTCGGACGCCAAGGACCTTCCGGTCATGGCGGAGCTGGCCGCCGCAGGTGCCCGCATCGCCGTCGGCTACGACGCAGCCAACCTTGGTGACGCGCAAACGGTAGTGGCCGGCTCGGCCATCCGCGCAGACAACCCGGAGCTCGTTGCCGCCAGGCAGGCGGGCCTGCCCGTGCTGCACCGCTCCGAGGCGCTTGCCTCCACCATGGGGGAGGACCTCGTGGTCACCGTGGCCGGAACGCACGGCAAGTCCACCACCACGTCCATGGTGACAGTCCTGCTGCAGGGTGCAGGGCTGGACCCCTCGTTCGCGATCGGCGCCAACGTGCCGGCCCTCGGCGTCAATGCCGCGCACGGCAACTCCGGAATCTTCGTCGCCGAAGCCGACGAGTCCGACGGCTCGTTCCTGAACTACCGCCCCCGAATCGCGGTGGTCACGAACGTGGAGCCCGACCACCTGGACCACTACGGCACGGCAGAGGCGGTCTACGAATCCTTCGACCGGTTCACAGCGCTGCTGCCCGAGGAGGGCGTGCTGGTTGCCTGCGCCGACGACGCCGGGGCGCTGGCCCTTGCCGAGAGGACCAGGGCGCGCGGCAACACCCGCGTGGTCCTGTACGGCACCGGTGCAGGCGCGGACCTGGTGCTTCACGACGACGGACCCGGCAAGGTGGCGGTGTCCGGAGCCGCAGGCCGCCACGAACTTTCGCTGCAGGTACCGGGGCGGCACAATGCGCTGAACGCCGCCGCCGCGTTCGCCGTTGCCCTCGAACTGGGCGTGGAACCGGCCACGGCCGCCGCTGCCCTGGCGAACTTCTCCGGCGCGGCCCGGCGCTTCGAACTGAAGGGGTCCGCCAGGGGCGTCCGGGTCTTCGACGACTATGCGCACCACCCCACCGAAGTCCGTGCCGCGCTGACGGCAGCGCGGTCGGTGGCAGGGGAGCACAAAGTCCATGTGCTCTTCCAGCCGCACTTGTTTTCACGGACGCGCGAATTCGCCCGGGAGTTCGCTGAGGCCCTCAACCTCGCCGATACCGCCCTGGTCCTGGACATCTACCCCGCACGCGAAGACCCGATTCCCGGCGTCTCCAGCCAGCTCATCGCCGACCACCTGGGCGCAGGCGGCCGGCTGGTCCTTGCGGCGGACGCCGTGACAGCGGTGGTGGACACGGCGAAGGAAGGCGACATCGTCCTGACAGCCGGCGCCGGCGACGTTACTGCGTACGGCCCGCTCATCCTCGAGGCCCTGAGTGCCTAGCTCCCGCCGGCCCACCTACCGGCCGGCTGGAAGGACGGGGAGCACTGCGACCGGCTCCGGCGGAAAAAGCACGCCGGCTTCCGGGCTGCCTGCTTCCGGCCGCGACGATGTGATCTCCGCGTCCCGCAGCCTTCCCGAAACTGGGCCGGACAAGCCTGCCGCAGCCAGGAAACCCCCGAAGGCCGCCAAGCCGGCCGGTGAAAGCAAGCTGCGGTTCCCGGGACTCCGGAAGGACAAGCCCGCAGGGCCGTCCGGCGGTGCCGCCCCGAACGTCCTTGCATTTCCGGAACCGAAGGGAAAGCGGCGCAAGAGGAACCTGCTCATGGTGGTATCTGCCGTTGCGGCGCTGGTTGCCGGGCTGCTGGCAGGAGCTGTCTATTCGCCCGTGCTTGCCCTGGAGTCCATCTCGGTTTCCGGGACGCGGCTCCTGACCCCTGAGCAGGTGCAGGGCGCCCTGGAGCCACTGCGGGGCAAACCGCTGCCGCAAATTACTGACGAGGAAGTGGGACGGCTGCTTCAGCCGCTGGTCCAGGTGAAGTCCGTCTCGGCCGAGGCGCGGCCGCCGTCAGGACTCGCCGTGGCCGTGCGGGAGCGCGTGCCCGTGGCGCTGGTCAAGCAGGGGGAGCAGTACCAGCTGGTGGACGTAGAGGGCGTGCAGCTGGCAACTACTGCCGATGCCGCCTCGGTCTCCCTGCCGGTCATTGACGGCGGCGCCGGGACGATCGGCCAGGACCTGTTCCGCGCCACTGCCGCCGTCCTGGGTGCCTTGCCCGCCGATGTCCTGGCCAAGCTCAGCAATGCCTCCGCGCAGTCGGTGGATGCCGTGGAGCTCAAGCTCGTGGACGGTCAGACCATTATCTGGGGGAATGCATCGGAGAAGGAACTTAAGGCTAAAGTCCTGGAGGCGCTCCTCAAGGTTCCAGCAGACCCCAAGAACCCGGTCAAGGTGTACGACGTCAGCGTGCCGCGCCACCCGGTGACGCGG
Source organism: Arthrobacter sp. K410C (assembly GCF_059090105.1). NCBI lineage: Bacteria > Bacillati > Actinomycetota > Actinomycetes > Micrococcales > Micrococcaceae > Arthrobacter > Arthrobacter sp. K410C. The sequence continues at coordinate 26,401 of NZ_JBNHFJ010000019.1, read as the reverse complement.
TGACCGGCATTCTTTCCGGTATTAATCCGACACGCGGACCCGGTTATTGAATGTGGCAACCAGAGGAAATACCGTCACAGACATGAGTTACTTGACATAACTATAACCTTCAAGTCGAAGGTTAAGGTTGCAGGCTTCAAGCTCTCCATCAGTTTTCGCAATAAACACGAACAAGGGACACGTAACGTGGCAGCTCCGCAGAATTACTTGGCCGTCATCAAAGTCGTCGGCATCGGCGGCGGTGGCGTGAACGCAGTCAACCGCATGATCGAGGTCGGCCTCCGGGGCGTTGAATTCATCGCCATCAACACGGACGCCCAGGCCCTGCTCATGAGCGATGCCGACGTCAAGCTGGATGTTGGCCGCGAGCTGACCCGTGGCCTGGGTGCGGGAGCCAACCCCGAGGTCGGCAAGCAGGCGGCCGAGGACCATGCTGACGAGATCGAGGAGGTACTCCGCGGTGCCGACATGGTCTTCGTCACCGCCGGCGAAGGCGGCGGCACGGGCACGGGTGGCGCGCCCGTCGTCGCACGCATCGCACGTTCCCTTGGTGCCCTGACCATCGGTGTTGTCACCCGTCCCTTCACCTTCGAAGGCCGCCGCCGGGCAGGATCCGCAGAGGCCGGCATCGACGCCCTCCGCGACGAAGTGGACACGCTGATCGTGATCCCGAACGACCGGCTGCTTTCCATCAGTGACCGCAACGTCTCGGTCCTGGACGCCTTCCGCTCGGCGGACCAGGTGCTGCTGTCCGGTGTCCAGGGCATCACCGACCTCATCACCACCCCCGGCCTGATCAACCTCGACTTCGCGGACGTCAAGTCCGTCATGCAGGGTGCCGGTTCCGCCCTGATGGGCATCGGCTCCGCCCGCGGCGAGGACCGTGCCGTCAAGGCTGCAGAACTCGCCATCGCGTCCCCGCTCCTCGAAGCTTCCATCGACGGCGCCCACGGCGTGCTGCTCTCCATCCAGGGCGGCTCGGACCTCGGCCTGTTCGAAATCAACGAGGCCGCCCGCCTGGTCCAGGAAGTGGCCCACCCTGAGGCAAACATTATCTTCGGCGCCGTCATCGACGATGCCCTGGGTGACGAGGCGCGTGTCACCGTCATCGCCGCCGGCTTCGACGACGTCAAGGCAACCTCGCCGTCCATGGACCAGTCCCAGCCGCAGGTGGCTCCGCAGCGCCCCGCCGCGCCATCCGCAGCTCCGGCGCCGGCCCAGGCTCCGTCGTCCGGCCACCACCAGGCCAGCGCCCAGCCGGTCCACGCCGGTGTTGGTGCCGCAGGCCTCAGCAGCTGGGGCCAGCAGCGTCCTTCCGCCGTCCCTGCAGACTCCGGGTTCGACGTCGACCTTCCTTCCGTGGTGGAGCCGGACCTCACCGGCAACCACCCGGATGACCTGGATGTCCCCGACTTCCTGAAGTAGGCCCCGGCTTGTTCCATTGGCGCGCCGACATCCTGCCCGGAGTGTCCGCCGCATTCACAAATACGGACGCCGGCAACCTCGCGCTGCATGTCGGCGACGATCCTGCCCGGGTGCAGCGACGGCGCGCAGAGCTTGAACGGACCATGGGCGTGGCGCCGGCCGGACTGCGGTTCATGAACCAGGTCCACGGCACGACCGTGGCCGTCATGCAGCCGGACACCGCAACGCCCGAGGCTGACGCCATGGTCTCCCGCGGAGTGCCTCTTGCCGTGATGGTGGCAGACTGCATCCCCGTGCTCCTTGCGGCCGAATCCGCGTATGGTCCGGTCCTCGCTGCCGTCCACGCAGGGCGCCCGGGAATCGCCAACGGGGTCATCCCGGCTGCGGTGGAGAGCATGAAGTCCCTGGGCGCGGGCGCCATCCGGGCCTGGCTGGGTCCATCGATCTGCGGACGCTGCTACGAGGTTCCCGCCGTGCTCCAGGACGAGGTGGCGGCGGAAGTGCCAGCCACCCGCAGCAACACGTCCTGGGGCACACCCGGACTGGACCTGCCGGCCGGCGCGCGCAGCCAGCTGGAACGCGCAGGCGTGGAGGTGGCGTACACCGGAGCATGCACGTTGGAGACAGAGTCACTCTTCTCCTACCGGCGCAACAGGGAAACAGGCAGGTTCGCGGGTCTGGTGTGGTGCCATGACTGACGCGCCGGATGCAAGGGATTCCCGCACTGCCGAACTTGCCGGGAGGCTCGCCGTGGTCCGGCGGCGCATCGAAGCAGCCGCAGCAGCCGCAGGCCGCGGGGACCGCCTGCCCACGCTGATCGTGGTCACCAAGTTCCACCCGGCCAGGGACATTCGCCGGCTGGCTGGGCTGGGCGTGACGGACGTCGGCGAAAACAGGGACCAGGAGGCCGCTGCCAAGGCCGCGGAACTGGCGGACTGCGGGCTGACGTGGCACTTCGTAGGCCAGCTCCAGACCAAGAAAGCAAAGTCGGTAGTCCGCTACGCCGCCGCGGTGCACTCCGTGGACCGGCCCCAGCTGGTGGAGGCCCTGGCGAAGGCTGCTTCCGCAGGACAGGCAAGCGCAGGCAGGGCGCCACTGGAATGCTTCATCCAGGTCAGCCTCGAGGACGACGCCGGGGCACACCGCGGCGGTGCCGCCCCCGCCGACGTGCCCCGGCTGGCCGAACAGATCGCGGCGGCCGACGGCCTGCGCCTCGCAGGCGTGATGGCGGTGGCCCCGTTCGGGGCCGCGCCCGAGCCGGCCTTCGAGAAGCTCGCCGGCGTCTCGGCGCACCTGGTGGCGGACCATCCGGCGGCCACGGGCATCTCGGCCGGCATGAGCCAGGACCTGGAGGCAGCGGTCAAGTTCGGGGCGACACACCTGCGGATCGGTTCCGATATTCTCGGATCGCGTCCCGCAGTGGGGTAGCGTCGGTCCTGTTGGAAGTGATGGGCGGGGGACCCCAATGCTGTCAAGTCATTGGACGACCCGCGTACGGGACACGAATAGGAGTCGACCATGGCCGGCGCTCTGCGCAAGACAATGATCTATCTTGGGCTCGCCGACGGCGATGAGCATTACGAGTCCGAGCAACAGACCGCACGTAAGGATGAGGACGAAACGATGGAAGCTGACCGCGAGGAGCGCCGTGCACCCGCACCCGTCCGCGAGGTCAGCCGCGAAGCGTCCTACACCCCTGAAGAGGAATACCGCGCCCCAGTGACCCCCATCAAGCGAGCGGCTTCGAGCCGCGAAGAGACCGGCGGCCTGCGCCAGATCACCACCATCCACCCGCGCTCCTACAATGACGCCAAACTCATCGGCGAGAGCTTCCGGGACGGCATTCCGGTGATCATGAACGTCACCGATATGGGCGAAGCGGACGCGAAGCGCCTGGTGGACTTCTCTGCAGGACTCGTATTCGGGCTGCGGGGGAGCATCGAACGGGTGACCAACAAGGTATTCCTGCTGTCGCCGTCGTATGTCGAAGTCATCGGCGACGACAAGAAGGCAAGCGACAACACAGCCAGCTTCTTCAACCAGAGCTGACCACCAGGCAGGATCCGGATGCCAGGCAGGGACACCTGTCTGGCATCTGTGCTGAAATAGACGGGAAGCATCGGCAACAGACTGCCGTACCCACAATGGACATGGAGATATGAATTAAGTCATGGGAATTGTTTTCGGACTTGTCTATCTCGCGCTCCTGCTGTTTTTTGTGGCCCTCATCATCCGGTTGGTGTACGACTGGGTCCAGATGTTTGCCCGGGAGTGGCGGCCGCGCGGGGCCGCCCTGGTGGCCGCTCACGCCGTGTACACCATCACCGATCCGCCCCTGAAGGTCCTGCGCCGGCTGATTCCTCCCCTCCGCCTGGGCGGCATCTCGCTGGACCTGGGTTTCCTGATCCTCTTCATTGCCGTGAGCATTGCCATGGGAATCACCCGGGGACTCGCCTGATTTACCGAATAGACCAGCAGCGCAGCCTGGACCCGCGGGAACAGTTACTGTGAAGCGTAGAAACTCGCGTTTGACACTGCAGTGTTGAATTAGAGTAAGCAGACCAAATTTAGGTACCGTAGTTTCGACGGCCGGAAGGCCTACTGACTAACCAGACCAGTGAGGTGACCAGATGGCTTTGACGCCAGAAGACGTTGTCAATAAGCGCTTTCAGCCGACCAAGTTCCGTGAGGGCTACGACCAGGATGAAGTTGACGACTTCCTGGACGAGATTGTCGTGGAGCTCCGCCGCCTGAACCAGGAGAACGACGAGCTCCGCAAGAAGCTCGCCGAAGCCGGTTCCAGCGTTCCTGCCAGCGCCGCCGCCGCACCCGTAGTGGAGAAGGTCCCCGCGCCCGTCAAGTCCGACAAGGACGAAGCACGCGAAAAGGCCGAGGCTGAAGCCAAGGCCGCCGAAGCTGCCAAGAAGAAGGAGGCGCAGGCTCCCGCTCCGGTTGCTGCCGCACCCGCTCCTGCCAGCCAGGCCGCCGTCGCCACGCCGGCCGCCGAATCCGCCGCAGGCCTGCTGGCCATGGCGCAGCAGATGCACGACCGCCACGTTGCTGACGGCCAGGCGCAGAAGGACAAGATCATCGCCGAGGCGCAGATCGAAGCCAGCAGCCTCGTCAACGACGCTCAGGAAAAGTCCCGCAAGATCCTTGGCGCCCTCGAGCAGCAGCGGTCCGTCCTGGAACGCAAGGTGGAGCAGCTCCGCGGCTTCGAGCGGGATTACCGCTCACGCCTGAAGGCCTACATCGAAGGCCAGCTCCGCGACCTCGATGCCCGCGGGTCAGTGGCCACGCCGGAAGTAAGCGAAGCCAACTAGTCCGTCAAGCACGTATTCTGAAAGCCGGTGGCTGAGGATTCCTCGGCCGCCGGCTTTCGGCATTGACACCTGTTTTACGAATGAAAGCACCATGACTGACGAACTCGCTGCAGACGCTGCACGCCCTGTCCCGCCCTCACCGCGCCCCCGCCGGGCCGTGCTGCTCTCCCTCTTCGCCGGGTTCGCAGTCTTTGCCTATGTCCTGGACCAGCTGACCAAGCTGTGGGTTACCTCCACCATGGTGGAAGGGGAACGGATCCCGGTCTTCCCCCCGCTGCTGCACTGGTACTTCATCCGCAACTCGGGCGCCGCGTTCTCCATCGGCGAAAACGTCACCTGGGTGTTCTCCATCATCATGGCCGTTGTCGCCATCGCCATCGTCCTCCAGATCCGGAAGCTGGGCTCGAAATGGTGGGCCCTTGCCCTGGGCCTGCTCCTAGGCGGAGCGCTGGGCAACCTTACCGACCGGCTGTTCCGGGAGCCGTCCTTCGGCATGGGGCACGTGGTCGACTTCATCCAGCTTCCCAACTTCGCCATCTTCAACATCGCCGATTCCGCCGTTGTATCCGCCGTCGCCATCATCTGCATCCTGACCCTGCGCGGGGTCGCACTGGACGGCACCCGGCTTGCCCCGGAGCGCAAGGAAAAGTCCGGCGATGCCTGAGCGGTATGTCGTTGCCGAGGAATTCGCCGGCTCCCGGGCCGACGCCGGGCTGGCCGGAATCCTGGGCGTCTCCCGCTCCATGGCGGCGACCCTGATAGCGGAGGGCCACGTGGTGAGCCGGGGCAAGGCCCTGGGCAAATCGGCAAAACTGGCTGCGGGGGACGTCCTGGACGTCAGCATGCCGGAACGGCGGGACCCGCTCGAAGTCGTGGAGGAAGTTGTGGAAGGCCTGAAGATCCTGCTGGACGACGACGATTTCGTCGTCGTCGATAAACCCGTGGGCGTTGCCGCGCACCCGTCGCCGGGCTGGGTGGGACCCACTGTAGTGGGCGGCCTCGCAGGCGCCGGATACCGTATCTCCACCTCCGGCTCGCCTGAAAGGGCCGGCATCGTGCACCGGCTCGACGTCGGAACATCCGGCGTCATGGTGGTGGCAAAGACCGAACGGGCCTACACGGCCTTGAAGCGCGCCTTCAAGGAGCGGACCGTGGACAAGGTGTACCACGCCGTGGTGCAGGGCCTGCCCGACCCCCTGACCGGCACCATCGATGCACCCATCGGCCGGCACCCCGGCCACGACTGGCGGTTCGCCGTGATCGAGGACGGCCGGGAGTCCGTCACGCACTATGAGGTGATCGAGGCGTTCGGCAAGGCCAGCCTGGTGGAAGTCCACCTTGAGACGGGCCGGACCCACCAGATCCGCGTGCACTTTTCCGCGCTCCGGCACCCCTGCGCCGGGGACCTGACGTACGGCGCCGATCCCCGCCTCGCCGCCACCCTGGGCCTGACCCGCCAGTGGCTGCACGCACGCGAACTTGCGTTCGACCACCCGGCCACGGGGGAGCGGATCCGGGTCACCAGCGACTACCCGCAAGACCTGGTGTATGCCCTTGAGGTCCTGGGGTCCGGGCGGGCCTGACACGGGCGGCCGGGGGCCAACGCTTAGAATAGTGCGGTGACTTCCAGCAATGATTCGTTTGTCCACCTGCACACCCACACCGAATATTCCATGCTGGATGGAGCAGCCCGCCTGGGAGAGCTGTTCGATGAAACCGAACGCCTGGGCATGCCCGCGCTGGCCACCACGGACCACGGGTACCTGTTCGGCGCCTTCGACTTCTGGCAGAAGGCCCAGGCCAAGGGCATCAAACCGATCATCGGCGTCGAAGCCTATGTGACTCCCGGCACCGCGCGCACGGACAAGGAGCGTGTCCGCTGGGGGGACGAGTCGCAGCGCAAGGACGACGTCTCCGGCGGTGGCTCCTACACCCACATGACCCTGCTGAGCTACAACAACGTGGGCATGCGGAACCTCTTCCGGGCCTCGTCCATCGCCTCGCTTGACTCTGTCTTCGGCAAATGGCCGCGCCTGGACCGCGAGCTCCTCAACACCTACTCCGAGGGTCTCATCGCCACTACCGGCTGCCCGTCCGGGGAAGTGCAGACCAGGCTCCGGCTGGGCCAATACCGCGAAGCGCTGGAGGCGGCCGCCGAGTTCCGGGACATCTTCGGCGCGGAAAACTACTTCTGCGAACTGATGGACCACGGCCTGGACATCGAACGCCGCGTCACCGGCGACCTGCTTCGGCTTGCCAAGGAACTCAACCTGCCCCTGGTGGCCACCAACGACCTCCACTACACCCATGAACACGACGCCAAGGCCCACGAGGCGCTGCTGGCCATCCAGTCGGGTTCCACCCTGCTGGAGCCCACCTACGACAACGGGGGTTCGCGCTTCGCCTTCTCCGGCAGCGGCTACTACCTGAAGTCCCCGCAGGAGATGCGCGAACTCTTCCGCGACCACCCCGAAGCGTGCGACAACACCCTCCTGATTGCCGAGCGCTGCGAGGTGTCCTTCAACACGGACGCCAACTACATGCCCCGGTTCCCCTGCCCGCCCGGCGAGGACGAGACCTCCTGGCTGGTCAAGGAAGTGGACAAGGGCCTGCAGTACCGTTACCCGAAAGGCGTGCCGGACGAGGTCCGCAAGCAGGCCGACTACGAGCTGGGCGTCATCACCTCCATGGGCTTCCCGGGCTACTTCCTGGTGGTGGCGGACTTCATCAACTGGGCCAAGAACAACGGCATCCGGGTGGGTCCTGGCCGTGGTTCCGGCGCCGGCTCCATGGTTGCCTACGCGATGCGCATCACCGACCTCGACCCCCTGCGGCACGGCCTGATCTTCGAACGCTTCCTCAACCCCGACCGTGTCTCCATGCCCGACTTCGACGTCGACTTCGATGACCGGCGGCGGCCCGAGGTCATCGACTACGTCACGCGCAAATATGGCGACGAGCGCGTAGCGATGATCGTCACCTACGGCACCATCAAGACCAAGCAGGCGCTCAAGGACTCCTCCCGCGTCCTCGGCTACCCCTTCAGCATGGGCGAACAGCTCACCAAGGCGCTGCCGCCCGCCGTCATGGCGAAGGACATTCCGCTCGCCGACATCCAGAACCCGGAAGCGAAGCGCTACAGCGAGGCAGGGGACTTCCGCCAGCTGATCGCCACGGATCCCGAGGCCGCCAAGGTGTTCGAAACCGCGCTCGGCATCGAAGGGCTGAAGCGCCAGTGGGGCGTCCACGCGGCCGGCGTGATCATGTCCTCGGATCCGATCATCGACGTCATCCCGATCATGCGCCGGTTCCAGGACGGGCAGGTGATCACCCAGTTCGACTACCCCACGTCGGAGGGACTGGGCCTGATCAAGATGGACTTCCTGGGCCTGCGGAACCTGACGATCATTTCCGACGCCCTCGAGAACATCAAGATGAACCGCGGCATCGACCTGGACCTCGAAAACCTCGAGCTGGACGACGCTGCCTCCTACGAGCTGCTGGCCCGCGGCGACACCCTGGGCGTGTTCCAGCTCGACGGCGGCCCCATGCGGTCCCTGCTCAAGCTCATGAAGCCTGACAACTTCGAGGACATCTCCGCCGTGCTGGCCCTGTACCGGCCCGGCCCCATGGGCGCCAACGCCCACACGGACTACGCGCTCCGCAAGAACGGCGTCCAGGAAGTGGTCCCCATCCACCCTGAACTGGAGGAGCCGCTCAGGGAGATCCTCGGCGGGACGTTCGGCCTGATCGTGTACCAGGAGCAGGTCATGGCCGTAGCGCAGAAGCTGGCGGGGTACTCGCTGGGCCAGGCAGACATCCTGCGCCGCGCCATGGGCAAGAAGAAAAAGTCCGAACTGGACAAGCAGTTCGCCGGCTTCTCCCAGGGCATGCAGGACAACGGCTACTCCATGGAGGCCGTCAAGACCCTGTGGGACATCCTGCTGCCGTTCTCCGACTACGCCTTCAACAAGGCCCACTCGGCCGCTTACGGCGTGATCTCCTACTGGACCGCGTACCTCAAGGCGCACTATGCGCCGGAGTACATGGCCGCCCTGCTGACCTCCGTGGGTGACGACAAGGACAAGTCGGCCATCTACCTCAACGAATGCCGGCGCATGGGCATCACCGTGCTTCCGCCGGACGTCAACGAATCCGCCCTGAACTTCACCCCGGTGGGCAACGACATCCGCTTCGGGATGGGGGCCATCCGGAACGTCGGCGTCAACGCGGTGGAGGCCATGGTGGCGGCCCGCGAAAGCGAGGGCGCCTACACGTCCTTCAAGGATTACCTGATGAAGGTTCCGGCGGTGGTCTGCAACAAGCGCACCATCGAATCGCTGATCAAGTCAGGCGCCTTCGATTCTCTGGGGCACACCCGCCGCGCCCTGGCCATGGTCCACGAAGAGGCCATCGACTCGGTCATCACCCTGAAGCGGAACGAGGCAATCGGCCAGTTCGACCTCTTTGCCGGGATCGGGGAGGCGGAGTCGGAGTCGTCCCTCAGCATTGAGATCCCGGACCTGCCGGAGTGGGAGAAGAAGGACAAGCTGTCCTTCGAACGGGACATGCTGGGCCTGTACGTTTCGGACCACCCGCTGCAGGGCCTGGAAGGCCTCCTCAGCCAGCACGCGGAGATGAGCATCACGTCGGTGCTGGGGGAGGACGGGCCGCAGGACGGCGCCATCATCACCATCGCCGGAATGATCACGTCCCTGAGCCGCCGGATTGCCAAGGCCAGCGGCAACGCCTACGCCCGGGCGGAGGTTGAGGACCTGGGCGGTTCCATGGAAGTGATGTTCTTCGGCCAGGTCTACGGTCCCATCGCGTCGGTGCTGGCCGAGGACCTGATCGTGGTGGTCAAGGGCCGCCTGCAGAAGCGGGACGACGGCGCGGTGACGCTGAACTGCATGGAGCTTTCCGTCCCGGACCTGAGCGAGGGCATGAACGGTCCCCTGGTGATCACCATGCCCACGCACAAGGCCACGGAGGCCGTAGTCACTGAGCTGGGCGACGTGCTGCGCACCCACCGGGGCAACTCCGAGGTCCGCCTGCACCTGCAGGGCGATACCCGCACGGAGGTCATGGCCCTGCCCGTGCACCTCCGGGTGAACCCCAGCCCGTCCCTGTTCGGCGACCTCAAAGTGCTGCTCGGTCCGGCCTGCCTGGACGCCTGACAAAGCCGCGGACGACGACGGGCTGCACGTTCCGCCGTCGTCCGCGGTTCGCGGCGGGAAGCGTCAGATCTCGTAGTCCAGGGGCATGGGCTGCCCGTAGGCGCCGCCGTGGTACAGCAGGGGCGACCCTTCGCCGCCCACCTGGCCGTCAATCACCTGGACCACCACCACTGCGTTGTTCTCGAAGGAGAGCCGCATCTGTACCTCGCCGACGAGCCAGCCGGCAACGTCCTTCAGGATGGGCACGCCGTGCGGCCCGATCTCCCAGTGGTTGCCTTCGAAGCGGTTGCCCGGGCGGGCAAAGCGAGCGGCCAGTTCCTGGTTCTCCAGCCCCAGCATGTGGACGCCCAGGTACTGCGTGTTGGCCACGGCCGGCCAGGACCTGGAGCTGCGGGCCATGTTGAATGTGAACCGCGGCGGTTTGGCTGACAGCGACGCCACCGACGTTGCAGTGAACCCGTAGGGCTCGTCCTGGTAGTTCACCGTGATGATGGCAACCCCCGCGGCATGGCGCCGGAACATCTCCCGGAACGTCTGCTCGAAGGGCGCGCTGTTGTCGGCCACCGGAAACTCCTGACAGTGGATGGGTGCTTCCCTCCAAGCGTATTGTCAGCAGGCTCCACGGGGGAATCGCCTGGCGGTGCGGGTCTGCGCGTTGCGCCGCCGGAACGTTTGTTAAGGTTTGTTGCATGGTCAAACCTTTCCGCCGTGCTTCCTCGCGGCTGCCGTGGGCCCTGCTGGCGGTTCCGGCGGCGGCGGGTGTCCCGGCAGGCATCCTTTGGTGGGTGCTCGCGCCCGGCGGCCTGAACCTGATCACCAGGGATCCCGGCCTCGCAGCGGGGACCAACCCGGCAGTCTGGCTGCCGCGCGACCTGACCCTTGCCGCCATCCTGGTTGTTGCCGGCTACATGCTGGGCGTCTTCCTGGCGGACAAAAAACGCGCCAACCCGCAGGCGGCACTGCTGCTGGGGCTCGGCGGCGCCATTGCGGGCAGCGTCCTGGCATGGCAGGCAGGCGTGCTGTCCGCCAGCCTTTGGGGACCGGCGGTGGATGCATCCGCCAACGCGAGCATCGCCTTCTCGCTCCGGGCTCTGCCGGTGCTGCTGCTGTGGCCGGCGGCTGCGGCGATCTCCGTCTTCGTGCTGGAACTGCAGGATTTGCTGGGAAAGAAGCCAGGCAGCGGCGCCGACGCGGCCGGTCCCGCCCCGGGCCGTACCGCACCATGACGGCAGCCACAGCAGCGGGCCGTTGGCAGGGGCACCCGCTCCGGCCCGTAAAATGGTGCGGTGACCATTTCTTCGGAGTTTCCCGCCCCCGCGACTGCCGCCGTGAACTTTCGCACCATTGATGTGCGGGGACAAAGCCTCACCCTCGCTGGCCTGCGCGCAGCGGTGCCGCGGGCCAAGGGCCAGACTGTTGCCGACGCCGAAGAAAAAGTCCTGGACATCATTGCTGCCGTCCGGCGCGGCGGCTTCGCGGCCCTCGGCGAGTTGGCGCTCCGCTTCGATGGCGTGACCCAGGAGCACCCCCTGGTTCCGCAAGACGTCCTCGCGGGCGCACTGGAACAGCTGGACCCGGCGGTGCGTGCGGCCCTTGAGGAATCCATCAGCCGGGCACGCAGGTTCGCGGACGGGCAGCGCCCGCGCAACGTTGACGTGGAACTGGGGGACGGCGCCGTGGTCAGCCAGAACTGGGTGCCGGTGGCGCGGGTGGGGCTGTATGTGCCTGGCGGCCTCGCCGTGTACCCGTCCTCGGTGATCATGAACGTGGTTCCGGCTCTTGCCGCCGGGGTGGAGTCCATTGCCCTCGCTTCACCCCCGCAGAAGGAATTCGGCGGCCTGCCCCACCCCACCATCCTTGCTGCGGCAGCGCTGCTCGGCATCACCGAGGTGTACGCGATCGGCGGGGCGCAGGCCATCGCCGCCTTCGCCTACGGCGTGGCGGAAACGCCTGCCGGTCCTGCCCTCGAGCCCGTGGATGTGGTGACGGGTCCGGGCAACATCTTCGTGGCCACCGCCAAGCGCCTGGTCAAGGGCGTGGTCGGTATCGACTCCGAGGCCGGCACCACGGAGATCGCCATCCTGGCTGATGCCTCGGCCCAGCCCGCGCTCGTCGCCGCGGACCTGATCAGCCAGGCCGAACACGACCCCCAGGCAGCCTCAGTGCTCATCACCGATTCGGAGGACCTTGCCTCCGCAGTCCGGGCTGAACTCGACCGGCAGGCTGCCGCCACCAAGCACTCGGACCGGGTGCGCGAGGCGCTCTCGGGGCCGCAGTCAGGCGTCGTCCTGGTGGACGGCCTCGACCAGGGTATTGCCGCCTGCGACGCCTACGCCGCGGAACACCTGGAGATCATGACCCGCGACGCGTCTGCTGTCGCCGCCCGGATCCGGAACGCCGGCGCCATCTTCGTGGGGGACTACAGCCCGGTCAGCCTGGGAGACTACTGCGCGGGCTCCAACCACGTGCTTCCCACCAGCGGCACGGCCGCCTTCTCGTCCGGGCTCAACGTGACCACGTTCCTGCGCGCCATCCAGGTGGTCAACTACAGCCGTGAGGCGCTCAAGGAAGTCAGCGGCCACATCGTGAATCTCTCCCGCGCGGAGGATCTTCCGGCTCACGGCGACGCCGTCACCGCGCGGTTTCCGGAGGACTAGCACTACATCTGGTAATTACAGGCTTGTTATTACGCTACATATGCCCGTAAACTGGAAGGCGCTACAGCGCGGATCTTCCGCGCGCTCATTTGGGATATCCCGGCAGCGGGACAATGCGAGGGAGGGACACCATGTACTGTCCGTTCTGCCGCAACCCTGACTCCCGCGTGGTGGACAGCCGCATGGCGGATGACGGCTCGGCCATCCGGCGGCGCCGGCAGTGCCCCGAGTGCGGCCGCCGGTTCACCACGGTGGAAACCACCAGCCTCTCCGTCATCAAGCGCTCCGGCGTGGGCGAGCCCTTCAGCCGCAGCAAGGTGATCAACGGCGTGCGCAAGGCCTGCCAGGGCCGGCCCGTCAGTGAGGATGACCTCGCGCTGCTTGCCCAGGAAGTGGAGGAGCAGATCCGCGCGTCCGGCGCCGCGGAAATCGACGCACACGAGGTCGGCCTGATTATCCTGGGGCCGCTGCAGAAGCTGGACAAGGTGGCCTACCTCCGGTTCGCCAGCGTCTACCAGGCCTTCGAATCCCTCGAGGATTTCGAAACGGCCATCTCCCTGCTGCGCCACGAGGCGGAGCAGGATGCCAAGGGCGCGCCGGCGAAAAACGCCAAGGGCACGGAGAAAAGCCCCCTCTAATCTCCGGTGGCCGCAGCGGAGGGGAAGCCGCAGCCGCCACCGGCACATAAGACAGGACGCCCCCTTCCGGTACCGGAAGGGGGCGTCCTGTCTTTAAGCGTCGTCCGTTCCCGGACTACTTTGCCAGCTTGTGCTTCAGTGCGATCTCGATGGCGGCGCCCACGATGCCTGCCTCGTTCCGCAGGACTGCGGGAACAATGGGGGTGCGCAGTTTCAGCTTGGGCAGGTACTCGTCCGCGCGCTTGGAGATGCCGCCGCCAACGATGAACAGTTCGGGGGAGAACAGGAACTCCACGTGGGAGAAGTAGCGCTGCAGCAGCACGCTGTACTCGTCCCAGGTCAGGCCGTCCCGTTCACGTGCCACCGCGGATGCTTTCGTTTCGGCGTCGAAGCCGTCGATTTCCAGGTGGCCCAGTTCGGCATTGGGGACGAGCTTGCCGTCGAAGATGAAGGCTGAGCCGATGCCCGTACCGAGGGTGATCACCAGGACGGTACCGCCGACGCCCGCGCCGGCACCGTAACGGGCCTCTGCGAGGCCTGCCGCGTCGGCGTCGTTAATGACCTCGACGGGCCGGTTGAGCCGTGCGGTGAGCATGGCGTCGATGTCTGTCTCCAGCCAGCTCTTGTCGACGTTGGCCGCTGAGTGCACCACCCCGTGCTGGATGATGCCCGGGAAGGTGACGCCGACCGGGGAACCGGCGGCGGGCGCCTCGGGGCGGGCCGAAAGTTCAGCCACCACCAGGGCCACGGCTTCCGTCACGGACTCGGGAGTGGCGGGCTGGGGGGTGGGAACCCGGAACCGATCACCTACCAGCTTGCCCTTCTTGAGGTCGACAATGCCGCCCTTGATTCCCGTGCCTCCGATGTCGATGCCGATCAGCGGGGCGTTCTTGTGCGACTTCTCGTCCTTCTTGGCCAAAGTGGGTTTCCGTTCGTGGCAGGTGCGGGCAGGAAAAGGGCGGCCGGTGGCCGGCCCCGGAAAGGATATCCGGCCAGGGGCCGGTGGTTCAGTTCATCAGGGGTGTGAGCACGCCAGGCATGCGTGCGGCACTCAGGGCAGGGTGAGGATCTCGGCACCGGATTCGGTCACCAGCAGCGTGTGCTCGAACTGGGCGGTGCGCTTGCGATCCTTGGTGACCACGGTCCAGTCGTCCGCCCACATGTCCCACTCCACGGTGCCCAGCGTGAGCATCGGCTCGATGGTGAACACCATGCCGGCCTCGATGACGGTGCTGTAGGCCGGGGCTGCGTCGTAATGCGGGATGATCAGTCCGGTGTGGAATGCTTCCCCTACGCCGTGGCCGGTGAAATCGCGGACCACCCCATAGCCGAACCGCTTGGCGTAGGACTGGATGGCCCTGCCGATGACGTTGATCTCACGGCCGGGGGCTACGGCCTTGATGGCCCGGTTCAGCGACTCCTGTGTGCGTTCCACCAGCAGGCGGGATTCCTCGTCCACATCGCCCACCAGGAAGGTGTAGTTGGTGTCGCCGTGGACGCCGTTGATGTAGGCCGTGATGTCGATGTTGAGGATATCGCCGTCCTGGACCACTGTGCTGTCCGGAATGCCGTGGCAGATGACCTCATTCAGCGAGGAGCACAGCGACTTCGGAAATCCCCGGTAGCCGAGGGTGGAGGGGTAGGCATTGTGGTCCAGGAGGAACTCGTGGCCCACCTTGTCCAGCTGGTCCGTGGTCACGCCGGGCTGGATGTGTTTTCCCACTTCAACGATGGCCTGCGCGGCGATTTTTCCGGCGATGCGGATCTTCTCGATCGTTTCGGCTGACTTCACCTCGGACCCCGTGAATTTGGCGGGGGCGGGCCTGCCGACATACTCCGGGCGGGGGATGGACGCCGGGACGGAACGCTGCGGGCCTACGGTACCGGGGGTGAGGGTGCCGATGGGTGCAGTGGAGGCAAGGGAAGGCATAGATTGATCATATAAGGCACCACAGAACGCCTAACAACCGGGAGCCGTGCAGGGCGCGCGTATGCATTTGTGTTACGCGGGTCACGCCGCAGCTTCCCTGCCTGCCGGAACGGGAGCAACGATGACTGAGTACTGGTACAACATCAGGACCCACGAGGTGGAAGAGGACCGACTCTCAGACTGGAGCCAGCTGATCGGGCCCTACCAGACACGCGAAGATGCCGAGCACGCCCTTGAGAAGGTCCGGGCCCGCAACGAGGCGTGGGAAAAAGACGACGACGACTGACGGCAAGCGGTATTGCCTGGCCCGCGGCGCGTCCTGCGGGAGCAGTCGCTGTCAGAAAGAGTGCTCCGGGCCAGGGAACTGCCCGGACCGCACGTCGTCGCCATAGGCCGTAGCGGCATCGAGGAGCGTACTGCGCAGGTCGGCGTACTGCTTGACGAACTTGGCCATCCGGCCGCCCCGCAGGCCGGCCATGTCCTGCCAGACGAGGACCTGGCCGGTGGTTTCCTTGCCTGCGCCGATGCCCACGGTGGGGACGCTGACCGCTGCATCCACGGCAGCCGCCGTCTGGGCCGGCACCATCTCCATGAGCACGCAGAATGCGCCGGCATCGGCAAGGGCCACCGCGTCGTCGATCAGGCGCTGGGCGTCGTCGCCCCGGCCCTGTACCCGGTACCCGCCCAGGGCGTGCTCGCTCTGCGGAGTGAAGCCGATGTGGGCCATGACGGGGATGCCTGCCTGCACCATGGCCCGGACGGTGGAGGCGTAGTACTGGCCGCCCTCGATCTTGACGGCGTGCGCCAGGCCTTCCTTCAGGAACCGGACCCCGGCGGCCACGGCCTGCTCCGCGGAAACCTCGTAGCTGCCGAACGGCAGGTCTGCCACCACCAGTGCCCGCTTGGCGGACCTGGCGACGGCGCGGCACAGCGGAAGCAGTTCGTCCACCGTGACGGGAAGGCTGGTCTCGTTGCCGAACACGTTGTTGGACGCCGAGTCGCCCACCAGGAGGACCTCGATGCCGGCGGCGTCGAAGATTTCGGCCGTGTACTGCTCGTAAGCGGTCAGCATGGCGAATTTGGTGCCGTCGCGCTTGGCCTGCTGCAGGTGGTGGATGCGTACCTTGCCCGGCTTGGCTGCCGGGCCGGGTGCCGGTGCCTGCGCAGGCGCGTTGCCGTAGGGTGCGGGGACTTCGGCGGACGCGCTGGAGTTCGAGCTGTTGCTTGAGGCCATGGCATGAGCGTAGTGCGGTACCTGCCGTCCTAGCTACATGGCCTGGGCCGCGTGCGGGGTGATAAGGGTCATATGCGCTGGGCGCCCACATATGTTGCCCGGACTACGCAGAGCCCGACGGCGGCCCTCTCCGGGATGCCGCGGGTGTTAACGCTGTGTTACGCGCGGCGCAGACGCCAGCATTGGCGCCGAATGCTTAGTACAGTGTTTGTGAACTGCTGCCGGCTTCCCCCAATCACCGCGGACCCCGGAGCATGGACGTTGACCGGAGAAGAGGCCATCATGGACCGCCAGCAAGAGTTTGTCCTGCGCACAATCGAAGAGCGCGACGTACGTTTCGTGCGCCTGTGGTTCACCGACGTCGTAGGTTCGCTCAAGTCTGTTGCCCTGGCGCCGGCCGAGGTCGAAGGCGCCTTCGAGGAAGGGCTGGGCTTCGACGGCTCGGCCATCGAGGGCCTTGCCCGTGTCTTCGAATCGGACATGCTGGCACAGCCTGACCCGTCAACGTTCCAGATCCTGCCCTGGCGCGGCGAGACGGAGCAGACATCGCGCATGTTCTGCGACATCCTTACCCCTGACGGCGAACCCTCCGCGGCTGATCCGCGCAACGTCCTGAAGCGGACGCTCGCCAAGGCCGCCGACATGGGCTTCACCTGCTACACCCACCCGGAAATCGAGTTCTACCTGCTCAAGTCGCAGGAGCTCGGCCCGGACGGAGCGCCGGTGCCGGTTGACGAGGGCGGCTACTTCGACCACGTCCCGGGCGGCGTTGCCCAGGACTTCCGCCGCACCGCGGTGACCATGCTGGAATCAGTCGGCATCTCCGTGGAGTTCAGCCACCACGAAGGCGGACCCGGACAGAACGAGATCGACCTCCGCTACGCGGATGCGCTGCAGACCGCGGACAACATCATGACCTTCCGCACGGTCATCAAGGAAGTGGCCCTGCAGCAGGGCACCTACGCTACCTTCATGCCGAAGCCGTTCACGACCCACCCGGGCTCCGGCATGCATACGCACTTCTCCCTGTTCGAAGGGGACACCAACGCGTTCTACGAGGCCGGCGCGGAATTCCAGCTGTCCAAGACCGCCCGCCAGTTCATCGCCGGCATCCTCAAGCACGCTCCGGAATTCACCGCCGTGACCAACCAGTTCGTGAACTCCTACAAGCGCCTCTGGGGCGGCGGCGAGGCTCCCAGCTACCTGAGCTGGGGCCACAATAACCGCTCGGCCCTGGTCCGCGTTCCGCTGTACAAGCCGGGCAAGGGCCAGTCCGCCCGGATCGAGTACCGCGGCATCGACTCGGCCGCGAACCCTTACCTGGCATACGCGGTGCTGCTCGGTGCCGGGTTGAAGGGCATTGAGGAAGGCTACGACCTTCCGGCGGCCGCCGAAGACGACGTCTGGTCGCTGAGCTCGGCAGAACGCCGCGCCATGGGTCACGACCCCCTGCCGGCCAGCCTGCACGACGCTATCCGCTCGATGGAGGATTCCGAGCTGATGCCGCAGATCCTGGGCGAGCAGGTGTTCGAGCACTTCCTGCGCAACAAGCGCGCGGAGTGGCAGGACTACCGGCTGCAGGTCACGCCCTACGAACTGCAGCGCAACCTCGGCATCCTCTAGGCGGCGGGCGTGAGCCTGGCACGCCGCCTGATCGCGGCTGGTTTCAGCGACCTGGACAAAGGCGAACGGTTCCTGGCCGCCCGGGAACTCGAAGGCCTGGACCAGGACACGCTGTTCGCCGGACTGCAAATGGCGGCCAGCCCGGACACCGCCCTGCAGTCCCTGGTCCGGCTGATCGAAAAGCATCCGGACCTCCGGGAACTGGCTGGTGCCGAGCCAGACACCAGCGAGCCGCTGTACCGGGTGCTGGGCGCATCCGAGGCGCTGGGCGAGTTCCTCATCCGGCATCCCGAGCATCTCGAAGCCTTCAATGTCCGGGCCAGTCCCGAACCGTTGCCGGGAGACCCGGAGAAGCTGCGCGCAACCCTGCTGCAGTCCGTAGGGGCAGACCCGCGGGCAGTGCGGCCAGTTGCCGCAGCAACCGGGCCGGATGCCTACGCAGCCCTGCGCACCGCCTACCGCAGGGGAGTGGTGGACCTTGCCGTCAAGGACCTGTGCGCGGCAGACCCCCTCGACTTCCTGCCCTCGGTGGGAGGGGAACTTGCAGACCTTGCCGGTGCCGCCATCGAGGCCGCACTGGCAGTTTCCCGGGCCGAGGCCGCCGAACAGTACGGCGCCCCTGATGTGGCGGAGGTCGGGCTGGCCGTGATCGGCATGGGCAAATGCGGGGCGCGCGAGCTGAACTACATCTCCGACGTCGATGTCATTTACGTGGTGGATAGCGGAGGGCTGGAGGACGCCCGGGCCAACACCATCGGCACGGCGCTGGCCAGCGGCATCTCCCGGGCCATCTCCTCGGTGGCGCGGGAACCCGGCCTTTGGGAGGTGGACGCCAACCTGCGGCCCGAGGGCAAGTCGGGACCCCTGGTGCGCACGCTGGCCTCTCATGAGACCTACTACGCGCGCTGGGCGGAGAGCTGGGAGTTCCAAGCGCTACTGAAGGCCCGGACCATCGCCGGGGATGCCGAACTGGGGCGGCGGTACGAGGACGCCGTGGAGCCGCTGATCTGGAGTTCGGCGGGCAGGGACGGCTTCGTGGAATCTGTCCAGGCCATGCGGCGCCGGGTCACCGAGCACATTCCGGCGGCGGAGGAACAGCGGCAGATCAAATTGGGCCGCGGCGGACTGCGGGACGTCGAGTTCACCGTCCAGCTGCTGCAGCTTGTCCACGGCAAGGCGGATGAGACCCTGCGACGCCGGGACACCACCTCCGCGATTGCGGCCCTGTCCGCGGGTGGCTACATCGGCAGGTCCGACGCCGCCGCCTTCGACAACGCCTACCGGTACCTGAGGCTGCTGGAGCACCGGATCCAGCTGTTCCAGCTGCGCCGGACCCACCTCATGCCCGTTGCCGAGCCAGCGCTTCGGGCGCTGGCCAAAGCCGTCCTGGGCCCGTTCTCGAATGAGCGGCCGCATCCCGACGCGCTGCTGGCCGCCTGGCAGAAGACCAAGCGCTCCGTGCGGGAACTGCATGAGCGGATCTTCTACCGGCCCCTGCTGAATACCGCCGCCAGGCTCAGCAGCGAAGATGCCAGGCTCACCCCGGAAGCTGCCCAGGGCCGGCTTGCTGCCCTCGGCTATCGGGACCCGCAGGGCGCCATGCGGCATATCGAGGCTTTGACGGCTGGAGTCAGCCGGCGGGCGGCACTGCAGAAGCAGCTGCTTCCAATCCTCCTCGACTGGCTCGCGGAAGGAGTGGACCCCGACGCCGGCCTGCTCGCCTTCCGGCGGGTCAGCGAGGCCCTGGGCACCACGCACTGGTACCTCGGCATGCTTCGGGACTCCAATGCCGCTGCCGAGCGCCTCTGCCACATGCTCTCGAACTCACGGCTGATCGCGGACCTGCTGGAAGTTTCGCCTGAGTCGGTTGCCTGGCTCGGCCAGGACAAGGACCTGGTGCCGGTGCCGTTCGAGGCGCAATGGCAGGAAATCACCTCCAAAATGTCGCGGCACTCCGATCCCGAAAGTGCCATGCGCCTCATCAGGCTCATCCGGCGGCGGGAGATCCTGCGGATCGCCGTCGCCGATTCCGCCGGGCTGCTGGATCAGGACCAGGTGGGCACCGCGCTGGCCGACACTGACAGGGCGGCAGTCCTGGGCGCCCTCCGCGTGGCCGAGGGCATCGTCTCCGCCGGCGGGCCCTTGAAGACGGCCGTGCTGGTCGTGGCGATGGGCCGCCAGGGCGGCCGCGAGATCGGGTACGGTTCGGACGCCGACGTGATGTACGTGCACCGGGCGCTCCCGGGCTACGCGGAGGCGGAGGCACAGGAACAGGCTGCCCGCATCGTCACCAAAGTCTCAAGCCTGCTGACCCAGCCCGTGAAGCCGGCCATCATGGCTGAGCGGGTGCTCCAGATGGACGCCGACCTCCGCCCGGAGGGGAAGAGCGGGGCCATGGTGCGGTCCCTGGACTCGTTCGCCGAGTACTACCGCCGCTGGTCGCTCATCTGGGAGGCCCAGGCACTCCTGCGGGCACGTCCCATGGCGGGCGACGACGACCTGGCAGCGGACTTCTTGGCGCTGATCGACCCCATCCGTTACCCCGACGAGGTGTCCGACCAGGACGTCCGGGAGATCCGCAGGATCAAGGCACGGGTGGAATCCGAACGCCTTCCCCGCGGGGCCGATCCCGCCCGCCACCTCAAACTCGGCCGCGGCGGCCTCAGCGACGTCGAATGGCTGGTCCAGCTGCTGCAGCTGCAGCACGCGGGCAAGCACCCCGAGCTGCGCACCACCTCCACGGTGGAAGCGCTGGAAGCCGCTGCCCGGCTGGAACTCCTCGGCCGTGAGGACGCGGACCTCCTGGCTCAGGCATGGCGGCTGGCCAGCCGGATCAGGTCCGCAAATGTCATCTGGAGCGGCAAGGCATCCGACCTCCTGCCGTCGTCGCGCCGCGACCTTGAGGCCGTGGCGCGGTGGTGCGGCTACGAACCGGGCCATGCGGCCGCGCTGGAAGAGGACTACCTGCGCGTCAGCCGCCGCGCCCGGGCCGTGTTCGAACGCGTGTTCTACGGGCAATAGCCGTTTTCCGGCTGCTGTCCCTTTGTCCGGGCCCGGTGCTACCTTTGGCCCATGGCAACCCAACTCTTCCTGAACCTGCCCGTCAAAGACCTCCAGCGCTCCGTCGATTTCTTCTCCGCCCTTGGCTTTTCCTTCAACCCGGACTACACGGACGAGAATGCCACGTGCATGATCGTCAACGACAATGCCTGCGTGATGCTACTGGTGGAGGACTACTTCCGGACCTTTACCTCCAAGGACGTCGCCGGCACTGCGGGGGCGGCGGAAGCCATCATGTCCTACAGCGTGGACAGCCGGGAGGCCGTTGATCAGGCGGTAAGTGCCGCCCTTGCTGCTGGCGGCACGTTGTCGGAGGATCCCCGGGACCTGGGCTTTATGTACAACCACAGCTTCCAGGATCCCGACGGGCACCTTTGGGAGGTCTTTTGGATGGATCCTGCCGGAATGGCCGACCCTGCTGCCGGCAGCACCTCCGGCACCGTCCAGTCCTGAACGGCGAAGGCGTCTGGCTCATCCCGCTGCGGGACCTCGATGCCGACGCCCAGGCCATCCAGCTCAACGAGGTAGCGCAGCTGGAGCTCAGCCCGGGCCAGGAACGCTTCGTGGGAGATCCCCTGCGGATGGCCCTGGCCGCCCTGGCCGAGGAATCGCGGCGCCCCTACGTCATTGAGTCGGACGGGCGGGCTGCGGGAGTACTCACTTTGCAGCGTGGGGCGGCACGCCTGGCTGGCTGGCCGGACGATGACAGCGCATGGCTCCTGCGGGGCTTCCTGGTGGACCGGCGGCTGCAGGGTCGCGGGATCGGCCGCCACGCAGCCGTTGCTGCCGTGGGGGCTGCCGCCCGGCTGACTGCGCGGCACCGCACCGGGGAGTCCGGCGTCGTGCTGTCCGTCAACGAAGCCAACCCCGCCGGACTTGCCGCCTACCGGTTTGCCGGATTCACTGACCACGGCCGCTACAACGGCGGCCCGTCCGGCCCGCAACGCACCATGTTCCGACGCTTCACGGATGCGGGAATGAGGTAACGGCGGCAGGGCGGCATTGCACTCCATGACGGATTGGCCGAGTATGTGGATTGGCGGTGTTCTTCAACCTTGTTGGGGGGAAGGCTGGATCAGTCTTCGTCTCGGGGGGCATTCGTCAGGGGGTCCGGCTCCCGGTCTCAGCACGTCAGGGGCCGGGCTCCCACCTTCGGGCAGCGCACCCGGCGTCATCGCGCAGGCGCCAACCTTTTTGGGCGCGGCTTATGCTTGGCCCATGTCTACCGATGAAGAGAAGGACCCTCCCGTGCCCGCTGATGTTGAAGGCAAGATCCCACGCAAGGTCCACGACCCGGACGCAGATGATCATGAGGTGCCGACCGACGCGGAACGCAACGGCACCTAGTCCGGCCGGGATAAGCCAAGAACCTTCCTGAACAGCGAAAGGCCCCGCGACTTGGGGGAATCGCGGGACCTCTCGGGCTACTCCAACATTGGGGGATTGCGAAGTAACCGAACACAAAGTTACTGGGCAGTAGCGTAGTCTCGCAAATCGAGGTTCAGCCGGGGTGCGAACGGATACACGAAAGGCGGCTACACGTTTCGGAAAACATGTAGCCGCCTGAACTCGTTCTGGAATGTGCGGACGGTCTGCGGACTATCGCCGCGCCACCCGCATGATCCGGCTAGACGCCGTAGTAGAGCTCGAACTCGTAGGGGTTCGGGCGCAGGGACAGCGGGCGGATCTCGTTCTCGTACTTGTACTCGATCCAGGTGTCGATCAGGTCCTGGGTGAACACGCCACCGGCCTGCAGGAATTCGTTGTCCTCGCGGAGGGCCTCGAGGGCCTCCTCGAGCGTGCCCGGTGCCTTGGGGATGTCCTTGGCTTCCTCGGCGGGGAGCTCGTAGAGGTCCTTGTCGATCGGCGCGGGCGGTTCGATGCGGTTGCGGATGCCGTCAATGCCGGCCATCAGCTGGGCAGCGAAGGCCAGGTACGGGTTGGAAGAGGGGTCCGGTGCGCGGAATTCGATGCGCTTGGCCTTCGGGTTGCTGCCCGTAATGGGGATGCGGATACCGGCGGAGCGGTTGCCCTGCGAGTAGACCATGTTGACCGGAGCCTCGAAGCCCTTGACCAGGCGGCGGTAGGAGTTCACCGTCGGGTTGGTGAAGGCCAGGACGGCGGAGGCGTGCTTCAGCAGGCCGCCGATGTACCAGCGGGCGGTGTCGGACAGGCCGGCGTAGCCCTTCTCGTCGTAGAACAGGGGCTGGCCACCGTTCCACAGCGACTGGTGGCAGTGCATGCCGGAGCCGTTGTCACCGAAGACGGGCTTCGGCATGAAGGTCACGGACTTGCCCCAGGCATCTGCGGTGTTCTTGATGACGTACTTGAACTTCTGCAGGTCATCGGCAGCGTGGGTCAGGGTGGTGAACTTGTAGTTGATCTCAGCCTGGCCGGCGGAGCCGACCTCGTGGTGGCTGCGCTCGACCTCGAGGCCTGCTTCGTCCAGGGCCACGCACATGGCGTCGCGCAGGTCAGCCTGCTTGTCGGTGGGGGAGACCGGGAAGTAACCGCCCTTGACGGGGGTCTTGTAGCCGAGGTTGCCGCCCTCTTCCTCGCGGCCGGTGTTCCAGTGTGCTTCCTCGGAGTCGATCTTGTAGAAGCTGCCCTGCGGGGAGGACTGGTACTGGACGTTGTCGAACACGAAGAACTCGGCTTCGGGAGCGAAGAATGCGGTGTCGGCGATGCCGGTGGACGCGAGGTAGGCCTCAGCCTTCTCTGCAACGCCGCGGGGGTCGCGGTGGTAGGGGTCACCGGTGCGGGGGTTGACGATGGAGAAGTTCAGCGCGAGCGTCTTTTCCATGCGGAAGGTGTCCAGGAACGCGGTGGTCACGTCCGGGATCAGCTGCATGTCGGACTCCGCGATGCCCTGGAAGCCGCGGATGGAGGAGCCGTCAAAGAGTTGGCCGTTGATGAAGAAGTCGGCGTCAACGCTCTTGGCGGGGACGTTGAAGTGCTGCTGCACGCCCGGAAGATCGGTGAAGCGGATATCGACGAACTTAATATCTTCGTCCCTGATGAACTGGAGGACTTCGTCCGCAGTCTTAAACATCTATGCTCCTAACGCATATGTAATATCTGGCGTGCAAGCCATCTGATCCAGCGCAATCCGAAAGCAGGGAGAACCTGCAGTTATCCCTGCTGCGTTGTCCGTGCTGTGTGCTTGTCCCTGCCGGGGAATTGCTTGAAACTGCTAACAGCCTATGGACGCGGCATTTCCCGTCCATGTCCACATTGTTTCGGGCAAGTTACAGAATGCCCCGTTAGGGCAACGCTATCGGCAGTACGCATCATGTTCCAACGCTATCCGGCATCCGGGCAGTGCGCGGGAAAGAGGCCGGTAAACTTGGACAGTGGTAGATCGCAAAGACATTGGTTCCTGGCTCAGTGGACCGGACACCTCCGGCATCTCGAAGTACCCGGGGGAGCGGCTGGGACTTCCCGAATCCGGGCCCGGGTCCATCGCACGGGCCGGCCGGCGCATCCTGGCGATCATGATCGACTGGGGCATCGCGCTCCTGATCAGCAACTTCGCCTTTGATGGAAACTCCTGGGCCACCCTGGCGGTGTTCGCCGTCGAGCAAACCCTCCTGGTGGGCACCCTCGGATACAGCATCGGGCACCGCGCCATGGGCATTGCCGTGGTGAAGCCGGGCGGCGGAGTCCCGGGCCCGCTGGCTGCCCTTGTGCGGGCCGTACTGCTTTGCCTGGTGATCCCCGCCGTCATCTTCGATCCCGACCAGCGCGGACTGCACGACAAAGCCATGAACACCCTGCTCATCCGCCGGTAAGGGCCTCCGCGCACGGCCGGCCCTGACGCGCCCCTAGAGGCGTGCGGATTCCCTCGTCGCCGCGGGGCTTGTCTCCGCAGGCACACCCCTGAGGTACCCCCGCTTACCTGCCCACCGCTCGAACAGGATGGTGGCGAACGGAAAGACTGCGGAAACACCCGCAAAAAGAGCCACCCTGAACGGCCAGCGCTGCAGCCTCCACAGGGCAAGCGCCGCAGCACCGTAGCCCACGAACAGTGCACCGTGGATCGGCCCGGCTACCTGGACACCAATCTCGGTGGTGCCTGCAATCCACTTGAAATACATGCCGATCAGCAGGGCAGCCCAGCTGATGGCTTCGGCGACGGCGAGGATCCGGAATGCGCGGATGACCAGGTTCTTTAGTGGCATGGGAACGTCCTGTCCTTGATGGGGCAGTGGAAAGAGGTTGGCAGCTGCAAGAAAAAATGCCCCGGCGGCCGGTCGGAACCGGTAACCGGGGCGTTCCCAGGCCTAGCGTCCGCGGTTGGGACGCGCCTTGTAGGGGTCGATGCCCTTCGGGATGGGGAGCCTGTTGCCCAGCGACGCGATGCGCTTGGAAACAGCATTGACTTCGACCTTGGTCAGTTCCTTCTTCAGCTTGCCCATCTTCTTGGCAACCTGGCTGAGCGGCACCTGGCCCTCGCCGCGGCCGCTCTCGATCACGTGCACGGTAACGTTGGGCAGGATCCGCGCCAGGCGCTTCCGCTCGGCATCCAGCAGCGGCTTCACGCGGTGGCTGGGGCCTTCGCTGACCAGTACGACGCC
This sequence comes from Arthrobacter sp. K410C, assembly GCF_059090105.1. Classification (NCBI taxonomy): domain Bacteria; kingdom Bacillati; phylum Actinomycetota; class Actinomycetes; order Micrococcales; family Micrococcaceae; genus Arthrobacter; species Arthrobacter sp. K410C. The sequence goes on along the minus strand of NZ_JBNHFJ010000019.1, from coordinate 757 downwards.
GGGGCGGCCGATGGCGCGGAACACGGCATCCTGGGTGCGCGGGTTAACAGCAACGGGCTGTTCTTCCGTAATCCAGCCGCGGCGGAGGGTTCCGAGCGCGGCACCGGAGGCGCCAGGCTGGTTCTCGATCTGGGCGAAGGCGGCGCGCTCCGCACGGCGCGAGAGGATCAGGGTTGCGCCCAGCAAACCAAGCGGGATGCCGATTATCAGGCCCGTAATCCAGTTTTCCAGCCAGAAACCCACCAGGAAGCTCACGGCCACCACACCCAGGAACACCAGCAGCATCAGCCACGGCACCATGGGATCGTGCCGGCGGGTCATGGTGAAGACTTCGCGGATCTGCTTGAGCCTGCTGGGCTTCTTGGCTTTGGCTTCTTTCGGCTTGCGCGAGAAGAGGCCGCGCTTCACTGCGCTGGAGCCCGCCGGAGTGGAGTTGCTGGAATCAGGGGATTTCGCCATAGTGCCTCAATTCTACGTGACTTAAGCCCAGGGGCCGGACGCCGAATCATCGGCGTCCGGCCCCTGCGGCACGCACTGGACTATGAAGTTGCTGCTTCCTAGGAGCGGGCTGCCAGCACGCTGGCGGCTTCCTGGCGGGTGGTGCCGGAGTCCTGGATGCCGTCGGCGATGTGGGCGAGTTCGGCGGGGATGTCGCGGCCTTTTTTGCGCATGGCGGTGGCCCAGAGCCGGCCGGCGCGGTAGGAGGAGCGGACCAGGGGCCCGGACATGACGCCGAGGAAGCCGATTTCTTCGGCTT
>NZ_JBNHFJ010000018.1:0-65951 GCF_059090105.1 Arthrobacter sp. K410C | reverse complement strand
GTCAGGACCAGCCGCGCCGGGGGTGAGGAAGTGAGCTTCCAGGGCCGCCGCGCCGGCGGCGTTCAGGCCCGTGGCCTCGTCCACCAGGACCTGGGCGACAGGCCCGTGGCCTCGTCCACCAGGACCTGGGCGTTCTGCCACGACACCGTCCCGGCCTGCAGCGCGTCCAATGCTGCAGGCAGGCTGCTGGTCAAAGCGTGCGATGCACCGATCAGCGCGCCCGCGGCGCGTTCGCCGATGGTCAGGACGCAGGCGACTTCGGCCACCACAGCCATTTGCTGGCCGGCCACCCACTGCGGACCGGCGTCCGGGTCGTGCAGCGCGGCAACTGCCCCGGCATGCCCGGCCACCAACCGCACTTTCACCGCCGCAGTGGCCGCCTCCAGTCTGGCGAGCAACGCCAACCCGTCCAGGCAGTCCGTCGGGAACGCCCGTAATGGATCACTTTCTTCACAGCCGGAAGAGTTGCCGGCAACAACACCCGCAAGCTCGTCAGCGAACCCGGTCACAGACGCCAGGGCAGCTGCAACCGCGTCCCTGCCGTCCACGCCCTCCGCCGTTGTGCCGCCCATACCCAAAGCATTGCAGGAGGGTCTGACAAAACAGCCTCTGCGCTGCGGCCTACTGGCTAATGGGCGGCATCGCCTTCCCGTTGAGCGGGCTCGCCGTCGCGTTTCGTTGGCCGGTATCCGGCGAGTTCGGCGCGGATGTCGCCTTCCTCGTGCCCGCCCTTGTTCTTGCCGATCGGAAGGGCCTTCAGCAGCGGGTGCACAACAGCCATGACGAGCAGGCCCCAGGCCAACCCGAGTACTGCCGAGCACAGCGTGTTCACGAGCCAGGCGAGGAGGCCGCCCACCACTGCAATCCCGGCAAAGGGTTTCTCAAGGACATGGACCAGGTCATAGGGCGCGTGCCAGCCAAGGTCGTATGCGCCCTGCAGCATGATGTGGCCGCCGACCCACAGCATGGCGATGGTCCCGATGAAGGTGATCCCCGCCAGCACCGCGGGCATCCCCTTGACGAGCATTTCGCCAAGTCGCTTGGAGCCGGCGGAGTCCTTGGTGGCCAGGTGGAGGCCGATATCGTCCATCTTCACGATGAGGGCAACCGCGCCGTAAACAAGGACCGTGATGACGAGGGCCACCACTACCAGGATGAGCGCCCGGGTCCATATTGATTCAGCGGCCACCTCGTTCATCGAGATGACCATGATTTCGCAGGACAGGATGAAGTCCGTGGTGATGGCGCCCTTGACCACCTTGGCCTCGGCACCCGGTCCGCGGTCAACCGCCGGAGAGTCCTCTTCCGCGGCGTGGTGGCCGCGGATCTTGTGCCAGACCTTTTCGGCCCCCTCGTAGCAAAGGTAGGTGCCGCCCAGCATCAGGATGAACGGGATGGCCCACGGGGCGAAGGCGCTGATGAGCAGCAGGGCCGGCAGGATGACCAGGAGCTTGTTCCGGAGCGAGCCCCAGAAGATCTTCTTGATCATCGGCAGCTCGCGCGACGGGTCCCTGCCGGAGACGTACTGCGGCGTGACGGCGGCGTCGTCGATGACGACGCCGGCGGCCTTAGCTCCTGCCTTGGCGGCGCCGGCCGCGACGTCGTCCACCGAGGCGGCAGCTATCCGGGCCAGGGCTGCGACGTCATCCAGCAGGGCAACGAGACCGCCGCTCACAGTTCGCTCCCGCGCTTCCCGACGGCGGACTGCTGAGCGTGGATGCTTCGGTTGAGGCTCGTTTTTGGCATGTTCGGAGTATACGTCCAGCGCATGACGGTAAAGGGATCCCAACAAGAACGAGGCAGCCAATGTTCACACCGCTCATCGCCCTTTATGCTGGATCACAACCGCAACTACAACGTTGGAGAAATTGTGCTGGCTACACCTGCCACGGACAAGGCCATCACCACCCTGGCTCCCCTGCGCCCCGATGCCTTCACGGTTCCCTACCGCGACCCGGTATGGGACGGCCCCACTGACCCCATCCTGGCGGCCGACCATCTCAGGGGCGAGTGGGTCCTGTTCTACACGCAGCGCCGGGCCACGAAAGCTGGCCTGACCGGCGTCGAATGGGTGCACGATACGGGTATCGGCGTCGCGCGGTCATCGGATGGTGGTGCCACCTGGACCTACCAGGGCACCGTGGACGGGCTCACGACGCCGGGAACTGAACAGCCCGCAACCCTCTGGGCGCCCGACGTCGTCCGTATTGGCAGCCAGTGGATCATGTACCTTACCGTGCTGCCCGGAGTAAGGACTGACTGGACCGGGCAGGCGGGCATCGTGCAGTTCGCCAGCAAGGACCTGGAGCACTGGGAATACCTTGGTGCCATTGACCTGGACTCCCCGCGGGCCATCGATGCGGCCGTGGCACGTTGCGGGGACGGCCGCTACCGGCTCTGGTACAAGGACGAAACCCGCGACTGCAACACCTACAGCGCGGTCAGTGACACGCCGGAGGACCCGGCATCGTGGGTCCTGGAAGGAGTCGCGATTTCCGGGCGCCCCCACGAAGGGCCCAAGGTGTTCCGGATGGCCGAGGCGTACTGGATGATCGTGGACGAATGGCGGGGCCTGGCCGTCTACCGCTCTGAAGATGCCGCGGGCGACTGGACACGGCAAGAGCACCTGGACGGCCTCATCCTCACCGCGCCTGAAACGGCAGGCGGCCGGCCCGTCGTCGGACGCCATGCGGACGTGGTGCCGCTTCCCGCCGGCGGGGACGGCGCGGAGCGGGCCCTGCTGGTGTACTTCACGCATCCGTACTGGGGCGGGGAGGACATCGGCAGCATGGAAGCGGGCCCGCGCACGCGCCTGAGCCACGTCCGGGCGGCCGTCCTGGAAGTCCGTGACGGCGTCCTGGTGTGCACCGAACACTGAAGGCAGCACGCACGACAGCGGGCCAAACCCTGGAACTATAAGCCAGCTGCTGCCGGCACCGGTCCAGGGCTTGGCCCTCTGCCTGATTCGGGGGCGGGCCCAAGGCCCTGATGAAGCTAGCCGCGGTGCGGTGAGCCCAGCTCCACCGGGTCCTCGTCCGTCAGGTACGCCAGTTCGGAGTGGGCCGCGAGGTCGATGCCGCGCATCTCGTCCTCCGGCTTGATGCGCAGGCCCACGGTCTTGTCCAGGATCTTTGCCAGGATCCAGGTGATGCCGAACGAGTACGCCAGGACCGTGACCGTTGCCAGCGACTGCACGCCCAGGAGGTCCAGGCCACCGCCGTAGAAGAGCCCGTTGACGGCGTTCGGGGCGGCGTCGGTGGCGAAGAGGCCGATCAGCAGGGTGCCGAGGATGCCGCCCACCAGGTGGACACCAACGACGTCGAGCGAGTCGTCGAAGCCGAGCCGGAACTTCAGCTCGATCGCAAGCGAGCAGACGGCGCCGGCGATCAGGCCGATGGCAATCGCACCCAGTGGGCTGACCGAGCCGCAGGCGGGCGTGATGGCGACCAGTGCCGAGACCAGGCCGGATGCAGCGCCCATGCTGGTGGCGGTTCCGTTGCGGAGCCGCTCAACGAGGGCCCAGGCGAGGAGGCCGGCGGACGCTGCCACGGCGGTGTTCAGGAAAACCACCGACGCCGACTGGCCGGCAGACAGTGCCGACCCGGCGTTGAAGCCGAACCAGCCCACCCACAGCAGGCCGGCGCCAACCAGGACCAGAGGCCGGCTGTGCGGCTTGGTGTGTTCCATCTTGGGCCAGCCCGAGCTCTTGCCCAGGACCAGTGCCAGGGCGAGGGCGGCGGCGCCGGCGTTCATGTGCACGGCCGTCCCGCCTGCGAAGTCGATGGCCTTGATGCCGCTGGCAATCCAGCCGCCAGTCACGCTGCCGTCCGCGGAGGAGAAGGCGAAGACCCAGTGCGCAATGGGGAAGTAGACGATAGTGGCCCAGATGCCGGCGAAGAGCATCCAGGCGCCGAACTTCATGCGTCCTGCCGCCGCACCGGCCACCAGGGCCGTTGTGACGCAGGCGAAGAAGAGCTGGAACGCGGCGAACAGGATGACCGGGATGGACGCCCCCTCGTCCGCGGCCAGCAGTTGCCCCATCCCCGGGAACTCGGTGACGTCCCCGATCAGCCCCAGGCCGCCCACGGAGTTCCCGAAGGCCAGTGAGTACCCAAACAGCGCCCACAGGACGGCGACCAGGCTGGCGCCGCCGAAGCACATCATCATCATGTTGAGGATGCGGCGCGAACCCACCATGCCCCCGTAGAACAGGGCCAGGGCGGGGATCATCATGCAGACCAGCGCTGCGCTGGCCAGAATCCAAGCGACATTTCCCGAATCCATTGGGAAACCCCTTTCGTGATGCGAGGAGAGAACGGAAATCGCCTGTCAGAGCCACTCCGGAGGAGGGACGCGGAGTCAGTACCACGTTCAGCGGAGGGCGGCTATTGCCGTCTGGATCCAACTGTATGGCGGGGGTTTTGAGCTGGGTTTCGGGTGTGTTAAATGATGGTTTCAGTCATCCTCACCCGGGTTCAGGGCTACGCCACAGCTGCAGTGGCCCTGGCGCGGCTAAGCTGGAAAAACCCGGGCAGCTTGGCAAACCCTGCCGGCGGAAGGACAGAGACGGACATGGCGAGAGCGACAGTGCAGGACGTCGCCCGGACGGCGGGAGTGTCCGTAGGGACAGTATCCCGGGTCCTGAATGGCAGCCCTGCCGTGAGCGTAGCAAGCAGGGAAAAGGTGGCAGGAGCCATCCGCCAGCTCAACTACCGGCCGCTCGCCTCCGCGCGCGACCTGCGGCGCGACCGGACAATGCGCATCCTGGCGCTTGCCAAGACCCTCGACTCACCCATCATCAGCGAGGCCTTCCGCGGAGTGGGTGACGCAGCAGCAATGTCGGGTTATGTCAGCCTCATCGCGCCGACGTCGGGCGACCCGGAGCGGGAGCAGCAGCTCGTGGACATGCTCCGCAACGGCTCCGTTGACGGGCTGCTGCTGTTCTCACCCACCATGCCGGACGACGACGTGGAGGCTTTGGCCGCCCAGCTCAGTGTGGTGCAGCTGTGCGAAGTGGGGGACGCGGAGGCAGCATTCGGCGTGTCCATCGATGACCGCCAAGCCGCCTTCGACATCACCCGGCATCTAATCGAAACCGGCAACCGGAGGCTTGCAATGATCGGCAACCGGGCCGCCCGCTCAGGCAGGCTGCGCGAGGAAGGGTTCCGCAGTGCTGCAGCAGAAGCAGGCCTGCCGCCCGCTCACACGCTCTTCACGGATGGCGGGTTCGACTTCCATGCCGGGCGCCGCCTCGCCAGGGAACTGCTAACCCTGGACCCGCTGCCGGACGCCGTCTTTTGCGGCAGCGACACCGTGGCCGCCGGCTGCGTCCGGGAAATTACTGATGCCGGCCTGAACGTGCCCGGCGATATTGCCGTGGCGGGTTTCGACGATTCGATCCAGGCGGAGATGTGCGTTCCGGAGCTGACCACCATCAGGCAGCCGGCGTACGACATGGGCCGGCTTGCCTTCGAGGCACTTTTCGACCGCATGACCGGACCGGGCGAACCCCGCCGCGGGCGCACCTTCCTTCCCCATGAGCTGGTGGTGCGGGAATCGACGGCCCGATAAAAAGGGTTGACAGTGGAGAGCAGGCACTGGAAGAATTTTGGAATCGATTCCAACGTTATTCAAATGCGCTTGTAGCGGCCTCGTGGAATCGATTCCACCATGAACCGTGAAAGTCCCGATCCGAAGGAAGCACACCCTTGAACAACCAGCAGCCCGTCGGCCAGCAGGCAGCCACGCCGGCCGCAGCACCTGTTCCAGAACTGAGGGTCGGCGTCGTCGGCATCGGCTGGGCCGGGCAGCAGCACCTGAAGGCCTACGATGCGCTTCCAGGCGTACGCATTGTGTCGCTGGCCGGCATGGAACAGGACCTCCGCGAGTCACTCCAGGCCGAGTACGGCATTCCGCACGGGTTTGCGGACTGGCAGGAGATGCTGGACCACGGCGGGCTGGACGCCATCAGCGTGGCAGTGCCCACCTTCCTGCACGCACCCATCGCCGTTGCTGCGCTTGAGCGGGGCCTGCACGTCCTGAGCGAAAAGCCCATCGCGCGCAACGCCGCCGAGGGCCAAGCCATGGTGGATGCCGCCCGCAAAGCCGGTCGGGTCCTGGACGTCGCCTTCAACCACCGCCGCCGCGGCGACATCCAGGCGCTCAAGCAGGTCATCGACGACGGCGGCCTTGGGCGCCCCTACTATGCGAAGGCATCGTGGCTGCGCCGTTCCGGCATCCCCACGCTGGGCAGCTGGTTCACCAACCCCGAACTCGCCGGCGGCGGGCCCCTGGCCGATATCGGTGTCCACGCCCTGGACTACGCCCTGCACCTGCTGGGCGAACCCAAAGTATTGGCAGTGTCCGCCGCCACCCACTCCGAGCTGGGCCCGCAGGGGCGGGGCGGCGGCAGCGCCTACTCAGCCCTGGCTTCAAGCCACGCGTTCGAGGTGGAGGACTTCGCGTCCGCCTTCCTCCGGCTCGAGGGCGGCGGAACGCTGCTCATCGAGGCCAGCTGGGCGACGTACCGGGAAACCGACGACCTGCTGGACTTCACCGTCTACGGAACCGACGGCGGCGCCGAGCTCAAGGTGCAGGGCGCACCCTTCCCGCCCGTCGGCCAGCTCCGGGTGTTCACCGACAAGGACGGGGAGTCCGCGGATTATGTGCCTCCGGTCCTCCCGGGCCGGGCGCATGATGCCGTGGTGGAGGACTTCGTGACAGCCGTCCGCGGCGGCCCGGAGGCCTGGCGCGGGCATGACGGATCGCTGGCCCTCTACCGGGCACACATCATCGACGCGTGCTACCAGTCGGCGCGGGAGCAAAGGGAGGTTCGTCTCTAATGGGTGAAAAACTGAGGATCCTGGTCTGGAACGAAGGTGTCCACGAGGCCAACAACGAGCCAGCCCATATCAGGGAGATCTACCCGGACGGCATCCACGGCGCCATCGCAGCAGGCCTGCGCTCCTTTTACCCGGAGTCGGAGATTACGACGGCGGTCCTCGCCACCGACGACCAGCACGGGCTCAGCGAGGAGGTGCTTGCCGAAACGGACGTCCTCCTCTGGTGGGGCCACATCGCCCATGACCAGGTGGGCGACGCCGTCGTCGAGCGCATCCAGCGCCACGTTCTGGGCGGCATGGGACTGATCGTGCTCCATTCGGGGCACTTCGCAAAGATCTTCACCCGGCTGCTCGGCACCAGCTGCTCGCTGGCGTGGCGGAACGAGGGCGAACGCGAGCTTGTGTGGACCGTGAAGCCGTCGCATCCCATCGCCGAGGGCGTGGACAGCCCCATCGTGATCCCGGAACAGGAGATGTACGGCGAGCTGTTCGATATTCCCGACCCCGACGACCTGATCTTCATCAGCTCGTTCGCCGGCGGCGAGGTGTTCCGTTCCGGCGTCACGTTCACCCGCGGCAAGGGACGCATCTTCTACTTCAGCCCTGGCGACCAGGAATACCCGGTGTACCACCACCCGCAGATCCAGCGCGTCCTGGCGAACGGCGTCCAATGGGCTGCCCAACCCGGACTGGACCGTTCGGCACCCGCCGTGACCAATCCCGCGCGGGACTGGTTCGCGGAGCGCTAGGAAGACAAGTTGCGGGTTTCCCCATAGCCGCCCCGCGCCCCAGCGGGTACAACTGAAAGATGACTTCCTCAGCGCTGGTGCTAGGTCCCATGATGCGGTTCGTGGAGGAGACGACGGCGAGCGTCTGGGTGGAAACCCGCGACTCTTCCCAGGTATCCGTGCAGGCCGGCGGCAGGGAATGGACGGCTTCAACCTTTGCCGTGCACGGGCACCATTACGCCCTGGTTGACGTGGATGGACTTGAGCCTGGAACGGTAACGCCGTACACGGTGGAGATCAACGGACGCCAGGTATGGCCGGAGCAGGAGCCGGGTTTCCCGCCGCCGGTGATCGCCACGCTCAAGCCGGGCAAGCCGCTGCGGCTGGCGTTCGGTTCCTGCCGGACCAGCGTCCCCCATGATGCCTCCGGCAACCGCAGTCATGGCGTGGACGCCCTGCGCGCGTACGCCATGGACAGGAGCTCGAACGGAAAGGAACCCTGGCCCGATCTGGTGGCATTCCTCGGAGACCAGGTCTACGCCGATTCCACCAGCGACCAGATGCAGGAGTTCATCAAAACGCGGAGGGACATTAAGGAGCCTCCCGGCGAGGAGCTCAAGGACTACGAGGAGTACGCCCACCTCTACTACCTGGCCTGGTCCGACCCGGCCAACAGGTGGCTGCTGTCCACCCTGCCCAGCGCCATGATCTTTGACGACCATGACATCCGGGACGACTGGAACGCGTCGCGGAGCTGGCGGGAGGAAATGCAGAGCGCCAGCTGGTGGCGTGGGCGAATCGTAGCCGGGCTGGCGTCCTACTGGGTCTACCAGCACCTCGGGAACCTTTCGCCGCAGGCGCGCGCTGCGGATCGCCTCTGGCAGAAAGTTGCCGCTCACAGCGGCAGCGGGGAATTGGACCTCAGCGCCGAGCTGGACGCCTTTGCGGCGCAGGCAGACCAAAACCCGGAGGCTTACCGGTGGAGTTTTTGCCGCGACTTCGGTGACACCCGGCTGATCGTGGTTGATTCCCGTGCCGCTCGGAACCTGGCACCGGACCGCCGCGCCCTGCTGGATGACGCAGAGACCGCCTGGCTGGACGACCGGATGCAGGGCGGCTTCCGGCACCTGCTGGTGGCCACGTCCCTGCCGTTCCTGCTGCCGATGGGCCTGCATCACCTCGAATCCTGGGACGAGGCCGTTTCGGAGGGCGCGTGGGGGAAACGCGCTGCCCGCGCCGCCGAGAAGCTGCGCCAGGCCTTCGACTTGGAGCATTGGGCAGCCTTCCAAAAGAGCTTCCGGCAAGTGGCGGCGATGGCCATGGAGGTGGCAGATGGCCGGCGCGGCCCGGCACCGGAAACGGTGACCTTCCTTTCCGGCGATGTGCACTTTTCCTACGTCTCTGAAGTGGAGCGGAGCGAAGGCAGCAGGATCATCCAGGCGGTCTGCTCCCCCATCCGCAACCCGCTGCCCCGGCTGCTGCGGTCCTTCGGCGCTGTCATGTCCTACGGCCTGGCCGCCCCCGTGGGCGCCGCCATTGCCCGCTCGGCTAAAGTCCAAGCGCCGCCGTTCCAGTGGTCCGGCATCAAGGGCCCGTGGTTCGACAACAACCTGGCCAGCCTCGAGGTGGTGCCCGGGGGGCTGAAGCTATGGTGGCAGAAAGGCGTGGTGGACGGCGGGGACAACCTTCACCCCCGGCTGGAACGCGTGGCGGAGATTACCGTCTCTTCCCGCCGCGCCGGGGAGCCTGCCAGGGAACGGGGTTAAGCCCCGCCTGCCGCCGCAGCCGTGCCACGAGCGTGGCGGCGAGCATCGCCGTCGTTAGTTCCAGTCCGATAACCAGCAGCAGTCGGCTACTGTTGGTCACCTCGAAAGCGGACGACGGCGCTCCCCCGCCGTGGGCGTGCCCCGCACCTCCCGCGCCCAGCAGCAGGACCGCGTGCAGGCCGGCCATCGCCACGGCGGCGGCAGTCACCCGGTGGAGTGCCCCCACTCTTCCGTGGCGCCAGATGTGGACGGTGCAGGGGACGCAGACGGCGGCGAGCGCCACCATCAGGAGTCCGAGCCAGACGCCGTGCCCGCCGGAAGCGGCCACCCACACATGCACCAGGCAGGACGCCGCAGTGACCAGCGCGCACAGCCGGGAATGAAGTCCCCGGCTAGTGGCAGGAGCCAACGCTGGTGCCTTCGCTGTGGCACGCCGACGCCGCGTTGACGTTGGCGGGCACGTCCAGGACCGGGCTGCGGTCGAAGAAACCTTCGGGGCGGAGCTTGAAGCCCACGGTGTCCACGGGCATGATGGGCCAGTCCTCCACCCGCGGGAAGTGAGTCAGGCCGAAGGTATGCCAGACCACGATGTCCTGGCCGTCGATATCCCGGTCCTGGGCCGCGTACCCGGGCAAGCCGGCGCCGCCGGCGTGCTGATTGACGAAGTCGCCCGTGGGGTACCGCTCCTCCTCGGCGTAGCGGGTGACCCAAAGGTCCTGGGTGGCGAATGCGGCGCGGCGGGCAATCGAGGATTCGGGGTCAGCGAGCAGGGTGGGCTGGTTGTGGGAGTGGAGCTTGTAGCCCACCGGCTCGCCCAAGCGGTTGCGGGACTCCGGGTTGGAGATGATCCAGGTGCGGCCGGCGCGGGCGTCGGCCTCCCGGACCGCGTCGGACTCGCGGGCCAGGACGGTGCGCTTTCGGGAGAAGGCGTTGCCCCGCTCGTTGCCCGGGCCCATCGCCTGCCGGACCACGTCTTCTTCCTCCACCCGGTTGGTGAACCCGTCGACTGCCATGTCCAGCCGCGCGCTGAACAGGTGCTGGTGGAACGGGGCGCCCAGGCCGGGGGCCAGCTGGGAGATGTTGTCCGAGCCTCCCTCCGGAAACGCGGAGGTGAAGACGACGCCGGTTGCCTTGGCCTCGAACTCGATGGTGCCGTCCAGGTAGAGGTACCAGTAGAAGCCGTAGTCGTAGTTGCCAATGGTGGTGAAGAAGGAGATCACCAGGCGGCGGTTGCGCCGGGTGTAGTTGACGCCGCTCCACAGGTCACTGTGCTTGGACAGGATGCCCCAGTCCTCCTCGTGCATGCAGATGCCGTTCCAAATCTCGCGCGGGTTGCCGAAGGCGTCGCTGATGACCGGGCTGAGGTAGGTGATGTCGCCCAGGCAGTCGCAGCCCAGCTCCAGGGAGTTGGCGTACTGGCCCACCAGGTATTCGCCGGTGTCGAAGTAGTTCTGCCAGGACCGGATGGGCGACGGATCGCCGTACGGGACCACCATTTCGGCGATGGAGGCCCGGTTGATGATCGGCCGCAGCCGGTCACCGTCCCGGAACGCCAGGTTGTGCAGGACCACGCCCTCGCGGACATCGAAGCCCACGTCCACGCTCCACTTTTCCCACTCCACGTGGTTGCCGCCGGTCACGGTAAAGCTGGGGCCTTCAGGCTGGGTGATGTTGATGGGTTTCTGGGTAGTGCGGAGCGGGCCGGTCAGTTCCGGATCGGTGTAGTTGCCGTGCTCCGCGGGGATGGGCATGGCGCCCAGGTCGATCACCTGCGTGACCTCCTTGTTCACCACGTCCACGTAGGCCACCAGGCCGTCCACGGGATGGGCCCACGCGCTGTCCTCGGGGAAGTCCTGGACGAACGCCAGGCCCCGCAGGATCCGCCGGCCCTTCTCCTCGGCATATTCAAAGACGCCCGCCGAAAGCGGCGCCACACGCACTTTTTCAACATCCAGGCCCCGGTCCTCCAAAGCCTTGAGCCAGCGTGTGTCGGTGGCAAGGAGGGCCTCCACCAGCTCGAATTCCTCCTCAAGGACCGGCAGTTCGCCGGTCGCCGCGGTATCGAGTTCGACGGCGGACAGCACCTTTTGCTGCGTGACCGAGACGATCACGTCGCGCGGCGCCGCGCCGGAGACATCGTGGACAAAGACCCGGAAGCGGCGGTCCGCCTCCTTGGGTGCCGCGCCACGCGGTGGCTCCAGGAGGCCCAGGTAGGCAATCCGGTGCTGTGGTTCCAACTGGCCTGCCGCCTGCAGGATGGAACGTACTTCAAGGATTTCCGGCGCCGTTGCCAGGCTGAAGGGGGATGCAGTGCGGGTTGGTGCAAGAGTCATGGTGAAACCTTTGTCCGGGCCGCAGTCGGCCGCTGGTGGTTTATTTTCTATAGTTGTAGAGAATAAACGTCCGTAACATGGCTCACAAGAGTCTGAGCGAAATATTTCCCGGGAGTGCCAGCGGTGCCGAAGATAGTTGACCATGACGAGCGCCGGCTGGAGCTCGTTGACGCCACGTGGCGGATCATCGCCCGGCAGGGCCTCGAAGGGGCCACCATGCGCGAGATCGCCATGGAGGCCGGGTTTGCCAATGGCGCCCTGAAGCCCTACTTCCCCACCAAGGACACCCTCCTCGAATTTGCCTTCGGCCACGTCTTCAACCGGACCAACCAGCGGATTGCACAAGTGACTGCGGGCAAGAACGGCATTGCAGCGCTGCGGGCCTTCTGCCTGGAGGTACTGCCCCTGGACGAGGAGCGCGTCAACGAAGCGCGGATCGTGATCCCGTTCTGGCAGAAGGCCGTCAATGACGCCCAGAAAGCGCAGATCCACCAGCAGTCCATGGCCGCGTGGCTGGACACCATCCAGCGATTCCTGTCAGAGGCGCGCGAAGCCGGCGACGTCCGTGCCGCCGTCGACGATTCCATCCTGGCCGGCCAGCTCCTCAACATGCTGCTCGGCGCCCAGATCGAGGCGGCGCTTGCCCCGGAAGGCGGGGCCGACTTTGGCCACGCCGCCCAGCTTGACGGCTACCTCACCCTGCTAGCCGCATGACGGCGCAAATGATCCCCGCGGACATCGAGACGCCGGGCATCCTGGTCGACCTGGACATCCTTGACCGGAACATTGCCCGCATGGCGGATACCGTCCGGGCCAAGGGACTCATCCTTCGGCCCCATGCCAAGACGCACAAGATCCCGGAGATTGCCGCCCGCCAGCTTGCCGCGGGCGCCACGGGGCTGACGGTCGCCACCATTGGCGAGGCGGAAGTCTTCGCCGATGCCGGCGTGGACGACCTTTTCATCGCCTACCCTTTGTGGCTGTCCGACCGGAAGGCCGGACGGCTCAGGCGCCTCGCCGGAAGGGCGGAACTCACCGTGGGTGTGGACTCCGCGGAAGGTGCCGCCCGGCTTGGCCAGGGACTGGGGCCGGCGGCGGGAAACGTCAGGGTGCTGGTGGAGGTGGACAGCGGCCATCACCGCAGCGGGGTACGCCCGCAGTCTGCAACGGAGGTTGCCCGGGCAGCATCCGACGCCGGGCTGGACGTTGCGGGCGTGTTCACTTTTCCCGGCCACAGCTACGCTCCAGGCATGCCCGCCGAGGCGGCGGCGCAGGAGCAGGAGGCACTACAGCTTGCGGCGGAAGCCCTGGCGGCAAGCGGGTTCACGGCAAGGGTGCGAAGCGGAGGATCCACACCCACTGCGCTGCTCACTGGAAATTCCGGCGCCACGGAGGTCCGTCCGGGCGTCTACGTTTTCGGCGACGCCCAGCAGCTTGAGCTGGGCCGCTGCGCCCCGGAGGATATTGCGCTCACGGTGGCAGCCACCGTGGTGAGCCATCATGCGGTGGAACCCGGCATGACGCCCCGCTTTATCGTCGACGCCGGCAGCAAGATCCTCGGCAGTGACAAGCCCTCCTGGGCCACCGGTTACGGGCGACTGCTTGGTCATCCGGAGGCGAGGATCACGGCCCTTTCGGAGCACCACGCCACCGTGGAGTGGCACAGCCCGGAAGAACCGCCGGCGCTGGGCGGACGGCTGCGCGTCATCCCCAACCACGTGTGCCTGGCCATGAACCTGGTGGACGATGTCGCAGTCGTCAGCAACGGAAGCCTTGTGGAGCGCTGGCGCGTGGCCGCCCGTGGCAGGAACACCTAACCCCTCAGCCGGGGGAGGTCTTTTTTTCGCCAACTGTTGAAAAAAGATTGGTGCCGCAATAACCTGAGTGGACTGTGTTCCACGACATAGTCCGGGGGAGAGTCAGATGGCCGTCCGTCGTCGTCAGGATCATCCATGCCAGCACATAGCCCGTCCGGGTCCGCCGGGCAGCAGCTCACGTCCCGCATCGCCACATCCTTCGACCACTGGAAGCACCTGGTGGCCGAGTCCTTCGTGCCCCTGGCCGCCAGCACCGCGGACGTGGACGGCTTCCGCGGACAGATGCGCTCCCGCGTGCTGGACCGCATGTCCATCGTGGAAGTCACTGCCACGTCGCACGAGGTGCACCGCACGCCGGCGCTGATTGCCCGGGCCGGCGAGCGCTACTTCAAGCTCAACCTCCAGCTGGAGGGCACCGGCCTGCTGATCCAGGACAACCGCGAGGCAGTCCTCCAGCCGGGCGACCTTGCCATCTACGCCACCAACCGCCCCTACACCCTCACCTTTGAAGAGCAGGCGCGGATGATGGTGGTGATGTTCCCCTGCGACGCCCTGTCCCTGCCGCCGGACTACGTGGGGCAGCTCGCCGCCGTCCGCATGGACGCCACCGGACTCAGCGGTATCGTGGGGCAATTCATCCGCCAACTCTCGGACAACCTGGAGGTCCTGAACGGTCCCAGCGGCTCCCGCCTGGCAACCAACGCCCTGGACCTGGTCTCCACCATGCTGCACGCCGAGATGGACATGACCCCGGACCGGATGAAACCGCAAGCGCTCCTGGCTGTATCCATCCGGGAATACATCGAGGCCAACTTATCGGATCCTACGCTGTCACCCGCCAGCATTGCCGCGGCGCACTTCATCTCCACCCGGCACCTGCACAACGTCTTCCACGAATCCGGCACCACGGTGGCCAACTGGATCCGAAGCCAGCGGCTGGAGGGCGCGCGCCGTGACCTGCGGGACCCCCTGCACGCGGGACAGCCGGTGGGCGCCATCGCCGCCCGGTGGGGAATCCTTGATGCCGCGCACTTCAGCCGGACCTTCCGGGATGCGTTCGGCGTCTCCCCCAGCGACTGGCGGCGCGGCGGCTAGGCTACACCGCGTCCGCTAGATCAGGCCCTGCGCCAGCATGGCCTCGGCCACTTTGACGAACCCGCCAATGTTGGCGCCCAGGACATAGTTTCCCGGCTCGCCGTACTCGTCGGCGGTGGCAGCGCACCGGTGGTGGATTCCCACCATGATGTCCGTCAGCCGCTCCTCCGTGTGCTCAAAGGACCATGAGTCCCGGCTGGCGTTCTGCTGCATCTCCAGCGCCGAGGTGGCCACACCGCCGGCGTTGGCGGCCTTGCCGGGGCCAAAGAGCACCCCTGCCTCCTGGAAGACTGCCACGGCGTCCCGGGTGGACGGCATGTTGGCCCCTTCACCCACCGCGAGGAGGCCGCCCCGCACCAGCCTCGCGGCAGCACCGCCGTCGAGCTCGTTTTGCGTGGCACAGGGCAGCGCCACGGTGGCATCGACGTCCCACACTGAACCGCCGTCAACATAGAAGACGCCGGGACGGCGGACGGCGTAGTCCTTGAGCCGGCCGCGTTCCACTTCCTTGACCTCGCGCAGGAGCCCGACGTCGATCCCCGCGTCGTCCACGATGTAGCCGGAGGAGTCGGAGCAGGCCACCACAGTGGCGCCCAGGGACTGCGCCTTGGCGATGGCGTTAATGGCCACGTTGCCCGACCCGGACACCACCACGCGCTGGCCGTCGAACGAGGTGCCGCGGGTCTTCAGCATTTCCTGCGTGAAGATCACGGTGCCGAAGCCCGTGGCCTCCGGGCGGACCAGCGAGCCGCCCCAGGAGATCCCCTTGCCGGTCAGCACGCCGGATTCATACCGGTTGGTAATGCGCTTGTACTGGCCAAAGAGGTAGCCGATTTCGCGCCCGCCCACGCCGATGTCGCCTGCCGGGACGTCCGTGTACTCGCCAATGTGCCGGTACAGCTCGGTCATGAAGGACTGGCAGAACCGCATCACCTCGGCGTCACTGCGGCCGCGCGGGTCAAAGTCGGACCCGCCCTTGCCTCCGCCGATCGGCATCCCGGTGAGGGCGTTCTTGAAGATCTGCTCGAAACCCAGGAACTTTACGATGCCCAGGTAGACGGACGGATGGAACCGCAGCCCGCCCTTGTAGGGACCCAGCGCCGAGTTGAACTCCACCCGGAAGCCCCGGTTGATTTGCACCCGCCCCGCGTCATCGGTCCACGGCACGCGGAAGATGATCTGGCGCTCGGGTTCGCAGAGGCGCTCCAGGATGGCGGCGTCGAGGAATTCAGGGTGCCGGTCATGGACCGGGCCGAGGCTTTCAAAGACCTCCACCACCGCTTGGTGGAATTCCGCCTCGCCGGGATTCCGCGCCAGGACGGTGTCCCGAATAGCCTCCAGCCGTGCGTCCATGAACTGCTTCCTTGCCTATTCCCCGCCGCACCGGCGGCTCCGGCGCGTACAAAAGTTGATACTTCAACTTATACGATTATGACCGGAGGCCTGTAGCCAGCGGCGCGGATTCCACCCTAATATCCGGAATGTGGCATTCCAATTCCGTGTTGTGAAAAGACGCCCGACTTGTGCGAACCACCGGGCGGCCTTCTGATGGCCGACATCTGCCTGCTGCTCTCCGGGGCAGCACTCCTGATCAACGGCCTGGGAACATTGGGGTTCCTTCCCCGCCGGGACGCCGGGGCCTTCAGCCTCCTGGTGGGCTGCACCCAACTGGCGCTCGGCATCGCCTGCCTGGCGGTAGGCGGCACTGCGCCGCTCACCGTCGCGGGGATGTTCCTGTTCGGCACCACCTACGCCTACGTGGGCCTGGATGTCCTGCTGGGCCTTGGATCCAAGGGCGTCGGCTGGTTCTGCGGCAAGGTGGCCGCCGTCGGACTGGTCCTCGCCGCAGCCTGGCTGGGCACCGACCCGCTGCTGGCTGTCCTGTGGCTGTGCTGGTCCATACTGTGGGGCATGCTTTTTGCCTCCGCGGCACTGGGCGTCACGCGCCTGGATCCGCTGGCCGGCTGGAGCCTGGTGCTGTCCAGCCAGGTCACGGCAACTGCTCCGGCCCTCCTGGGCCTGGCCGGGCTGTGGCCTGCCGGGGGCGGCGTGGCGGGCGCTGCGGCGGTGCTGCTCGCGGGGGTCTTCGTGCTGGCACACAGGCTGGCCCGCCGGGGAGCTGCTGCTCCCCCGCGGGCCAGTGAAAAGCTGCCTCCCGGCCCTGCCGGGCAAGCGTCCTAGAGGCGGCTGCTTCCCAGGTTCGCGGCTGCCTGCCGGCGCTGCACCTGCCCCTCCACCAGCACGCCTGCCACGTAAACGGCGGGGACGGCCACCAGCAGGGCCACCGCGGTTTCGGTGCTGCCGCCGATCAGCGCGGTGAAGTTGCTGACCACCAGGAACAGGATCCACGCCAGCAGGAGGGCGGCGAGCGCCGGAGCCACCAGGGTCTGCCACGGCTGGCCTGTGATGCGCTCCCGGCGGAAGAACCCGACGACGGCCACCGAGCAGAGGATGTACAGCACCAGCAGTGCCGCAACTGCCAGCCCGCTGAACCAGGAGAAGAGGCTCAGCACGGGGTCGAGGCCCAGGAGGGCGAAGGGGGCAACGAGCACGACGGCGGCGCCGGTCTGGATCCACGCTGCCACGGCCGGGGCGCGGTGCCGGTTGGTCCTGGCCACGGCTGCAGGCATGGAGCCGTTCAGGGCCAGGGAGTGGAGGTACCGGTTGATGCCGTTGTGGAAGGCGATGATGCCGGCCAGCAGCGACGTGACCAGCAGGACGCCGGTCACCACCCCGGCCCACGGGCCGAAGAGTTCCACCATGGGCCCCAGGACGAAGACGGTGGCGTCCCCTGTTTCCAGCGCCGCCCCGGCAGCATCCATCACCTGGGAGGGGCCGTAGTAGCTGACCAGCATCCAGGAGGTGAAGGAAAAGAAGACGGCGATGACGCCCACGGAAAGATAGGTGGCACGGGCAACGGTGCGGTGCGGATCCTTGGCTTCCGCCGAATAGATCGCCGTGGATTCGAAACCGAACATGGACGCCACGGCAAACATGATGGCCACGCCGGGAGCTCCGGCGCCGATTGCCGCCGGCGAGAAGGACGCCGCAAGCTCAAGGCCCTCCGGTCCCCCGCCGCGGAACAGCACGGTGAAGCCGAACAGCAGCAGCACCGCGACCTCCAGGCCCACCAGCAGGGCCAGGAGCCGGGCACCGAGTTCGATGTTCAGCGACCCGAGGACCTGGACGCCCGCCATGGTGGCCAGGGCCAGCAGCCACCACGGCACCTCGAGTCCCATGGAGGCCAGCAGCCCGGAGAACACGGCCCCGTAGAGCCCGTACATTGCGGCCTGGACCGTGTTGTAGGCCAGCAATGCGAGCCAGGCTGCGCCGGCACCGGTCCTCCTGCCGAACGCGGCGGTGATGTAGGCATAGAAGGCGCCGTTGGCCTGGATCCTGCGACTCATGGCCACGAAGCCCACCGCGAAGATGACGATCACGATGCCCACGATGAGGTAGGCGCCGGGGGCGCCGGCACCGTTGCCGAGCGCTGCGGCGAGCGGCGAGGCGCCCACGATGCCCGTCAGGGGCGCCTGCGCCGAGAGGACGAAGAAAAGGATGCCCAGCACGCCGATGCTGCCGGCGCGGAGGGCAGTGGAATGCTCCTTGGCCGGAGCGTCAGTGGTCCGGGACTCGGAATTGGAAATACTCATTGGATCCTTCTTAGCGGTCATGAGTGGGGGAAATGTCTGTGGGACTCAGCTTGGCAAAGGACTTGTGCAGCGCTTTGTCGTGCAGTGATCAGTTGTTGTCGGTCAGCGCAACGCCGCGCGGGCCGGCAACAAGGCCTTAAATGCAAAATGCCCCTGCCGGGTGCCAGTTGGCGCCAGACAGGGGCATGAACAGTTGTTGCGGCCGGGACCGTCCGGCTAGCGGAGCACCACGGTCCGGTTGCCCCGCAGGATGACCCGTCCTTCGCAGTGCCAGCGGACAGCGTTGGACAGGGCCTTGCATTCGGTGTCGCGGCCTGCGGCCACCAGTTCCTCGGGACCGTAGGTGTGGTCCACGTCCACCACCTGCTGGGAGATGATGGGTCCCTCGTCCAGCTCGGCGTTGACGTAGTGTGCGGTGGCGCCCACGGTCTTGACCCCGCGCGCGTAGGCCTGGTGGTACGGCTTGGCGCCCTTAAAGCTGGGCAGGAACGAGTGGTGGATGTTGATGGCCCTGCCGTCCAGCTTGCGGGTCAGGTCGTCGCTGAGGACCTGCATGTAGCGGGCCAGCACCACCAGCTCGACGTCCAGTCCGTCCACCAGCTCCATCAGCCGGGCTTCGGCCTCGGGCTTGGTGTCAGCCGTGACCGGGATGTGGTGGAACGGGATGCCATGCCACTCCACCAGTGCCTGGTGGTCCCGGTGGTTGGACACCACGGCCACCACATCCACCGGCAGCTCGCCGATCCGTGCCCGGAACAGCAGGTCGTTCAGGCAGTGGCCGAACTTGGACACCATGATCAGCACCCTGCGCTTGGAGCCTTGGCGTTCCAACTGCCACCGCATGCCAAACTTTTCGGCCACGGGGGCAAACGAGTCCCGCAGGACCTGCAGCGTGGAGTCGTCCCCCTCGGAGACGAAATGCACGCGCATGAAGAAGTGGCCCTCGGACCGCTCCCCGAACTGGTTGTTGTCGATGATGTCGCAGCCGTGTTCCAGCAGGAAGCCGGAGACGGCGTGGACGATGCCCGGCCCTTCGGGGCAGTCCAGGGTGAGGACATGCTCCACGCTGGTGGGCGTCTTCGGGGCGGGGACGGAGGTTTCAGTAGCAGTCATGGCTCAGCACTCGATCACATTCACGGCAAGGCCTCCGCGGGAGGTCTCCTTGTACTTGGTTTTCATGTCAGCTCCTGTGTCACGCATTGTCTTGATGGCCTTGTCCAGCGAGACCTTGTGGCTGCCGTCCCCGTGCAGGGCCAGCCGGGCCGCGTTGATGGCCTTGACGCTGGCGATGGCGTTCCGCTCGATGCACGGGATCTGCACCAGGCCTCCCACTGGATCGCAGGTCAGGCCCAGGTTGTGCTCAATCCCCACCTCGGCGGCGTTTTCCACCTGGGCGGGCGTTCCGCCCAGCACCTCGCAAAGGCCGGCGGCGGCCATGGAGCAGGCCGAACCCACCTCGCCCTGGCAGCCGACCTCGGCGCCCGAAATAGAGGCGTTCGTCTTGAAGAGGATTCCGACGGCGGCCGCCGCCAGCAGGAAGCGGACCACGCCGTCGTCGTCGGCTCCCGGAACAAACTTCACGTAGTAGTGCAGCACGGCCGGCACGATCCCGGCGGCACCGTTGGTGGGGGCCGTAACGATCCGCCCACCGGCGGCGTTCTCCTCGTTCACGGCGAGGGCGAACAGGTTCACCCACTCCATGGCGAGCAGCGGGTCCGCCGGGGCCTGGACGGGCGACGGCGTTGCTGCCGCGGCTTCCGCGCTGGCCGCGGAGGCCGTCAGGGTGCGGAACAGGGCCGGCGCGCGGCGGGGCACTTTCAGCCCGCCGGGCAGGATGCCCTCGGCGTTGCAGCCGTTCTGCACACATTCGCGCATGACGGCCCACAGCCCCAGGAGCTTTTCCCGGAGCTCGGCCTCGGTCCGCCAGGTCAGCTCATTCGCGAGCATGACGTCGGAGATGGACATGTTTTCGCGGCTGCAGATCTCCAGCAACTGGTCCGCGGTGCTGAACTGGTAGGGCAGGACGGTGTCATCCGCCACCACCTTGTCCGCGCCCTCGGCGTCGCCGTCGACTACGAAGCCGCCCCCAATTGAATAGAAGCTCCGCTCGCTCAGCACGGACCCGTTGTGGTCAAGGGCCCGGAATGTCATGCCGTTGGGGTGCGCCGGAAGGGACTTGCGCCGGTGCAGCACAACGTCCTCGTCCCAGTTGAAGTCCACCCGGTGAGTGCCGGCAACGTGGAGTTCAGCGTCCAGGGCGGCCGCCGCCACCTGGTCATCGGCCGTGAAGGTGTTCACGGTTTCCGGTTCCAGGCCCTGCAGCCCCAGGACAACGGCCTTGTCGGAGCCGTGCCCCCGCCCGGTGGCACCGAGCGAACCGAACAGTTCCGACTGGACGCGGACGGTGGAGCTGAGCTGCCCGTCAGCTTTCAATCCGTCGGCGAACTGCTTGGCCGCCCGCATCGGGCCCACCGTGTGTGACGACGAGGGCCCGATGCCAACGGAAAACAGGTCAAGGACGCTGAGCGCCATTAGGGGACCTCGGGTGACGCATACTCCCGCATGGCGTCCAGGAGCCACCGGCCCACGAATTCGGCGAAGGACGCCCGGGGGAAGATCCGGAAGGAGTCCTCACCCGTCTTCCACAGGATCGTGGGGATGTTCGCGATCTCGGTGGAGTAGGCGGTCCCGGCCTTGAACTCCCGGGGGTGCAGGTCCAGCGGGCAGCCCTTCTCGAGGACGGCCCGTGCCCGGGGGCCGCTCAACTCGAAAGTGGTCCGGTTGGCGGAGAGGTCCACCACCTGGCCCTGGCCGTCGGCCAGGGCGTCCTGCAGGGCCTGGATCAGGTCGCCGCCCAGGGACTCGTGCGCCTCTGTGGGGGCAACCACCAGGAACTCGCCCGGTCCCAGCCAGAGGACCGAGATATCACCGTTGGCCACGACGCCGCCGCACTGAGCGGGCAGGCCGCCGGTGACCGAAGCGAGCCGCTGCCCGGCTTCGGAGCCGGCGTAAGCCCGGAGTCCCACCAAGGTGAGGAAGGGCCGCTCGGACAGTTCCACCGTGCCCGCCAGCGAGCCGGCCGTGAAGGCCTCCCGCAGCTGTGCTGCCGGGCTGATGCGGACGGAGAGGTTCTTTTCCGCGGAGCTCTGGGCGGGGGATGCTGCTGTTTCAGCCATCTTTACGGGTCCCTTCGGAGTCAAAAAGCACTGTTTCTGCCACAACCACGTCCACCAGCTGGTCGCCGGCGGCGGCCACCAGGGTTTCGCCGATGCGGTTGCGGCCGTTCTTGATCAGGGCCAGGCCGAACGACCGGCCCAGTGCTGCGCTGTGGTAGCTGGAGGTGACGAAGCCCTCCATCGGCACGGGCCCGTAGGCCGGGTTGGTGGAGCGGCCCTTTTCCACCAGCTGGGTGCCTTCGGGCAGCCGCAGCGTGCCGTCCACCGGCAGGACGCTGACCAGGTGCTTGCGGTCTTCGCGCTGCTGGTCCACCCGGGAGTAGGAGCGCTTGCCGATGAAGTCCTTGGCCTTGGAGACGATCCATTCCATGCCCGCGTCCTGCGGGGTGACGGTGCCGTCGGTGTCCTGCCCCACGATGGGGTAGCCCTTTTCGGCGCGCAGCACGTGCATGGTCTCGGTGCCGTACGGGGTGATGTTGAACTCGGCACCCGCAGCGGCCACCGCTTCCCAGGTGTTGAGCCCGTACCAGGTGGGAACGTTGATTTCGTAGGCCAGTTCACCGGAGAAGGAGATCCGGCAGACCCGGGCACGGACGCCGGAAGCGAGCGTGGTTTCCCGGAACGTCATGAACGGGAAAGCCTCGGTTTCCAGGCCGCCGTTGGCAGCGAGTTCCGGTGCCAGCTTCGCGATCACGGCGCGGGACTTCGGCCCGACGACGGCGATGGTGCTCCACTGTTCGGTCACCGAGGTGCAGTGCACGTCCAGTTCCGGCCATTCGGTCTGCAGCCACTCCTCCAGCCAGTCCAGCACCTTGGCGGCACCGCCGGTGGTGGTGGTCATGAAGTAGCGGTCCTCGTCGAGGCGGAGCGTGACGCCGTCGTCGAAAATCATGCCGTCCGGCGTGCACATGACTCCGTACCGTGCCGAACCCGGGGCCAGCTTCTTGAACGCGTTGGTGTAGACACGGTTCAGGAACTCGCCCGCGTCCTTGCCGCGGATCTCGATCTTGCCCAGGGTGGTGGCGTCCATGAAGCCCACGGACTCGCGGACTGCGGCGCATTCGCGCAGCACGGCTGAGTCCATGTCCTCGCCGGCCTGCGGGTAGTACCAGGGCCGCTTCCACTGTCCCACGTCCTCGAACAGGGCGCCCTTGGCCACGTGCCACGGGTGGATGGACGTAATGCGGGCGGGGTCGAAGAGTTCGCCGCGCTGGCGGCCGGCCAGTGCCGCGAAGGCCACCGGGGTGAACGGTGCGCGGTACGTGGTGGTGCCGATGTCGCCGATGCCGCGGGATGCTTCGCCGGCCGTGCGGAGTGCCGCGGCGATGACGCCAATGGCGTTGACGCCGGAGGTCTTGCCCTGGTCGTTGGCGGTGCTGATCGAGGTGTAGCGCTTCACGTGTTCAACGGAGCGCATGCCGGCTCCGGTGGACCGCAGGACGTCGGCCACGGACTGGTCGCGCTGGAAGTCCACGAAGTGGTGGTGCCAGTCGTCCGGGGTACCGTTCTCCCCCGGCACCAGCCACAGCTGGCGGGTGGGGGCGACGGCCTTCGGCTCACCCAGCGGGGACGGCTCGACGGCGGAGCTGAAGCCGGCGGCGATGGCTGCGGAGGCACCGGCGGAAATGCCTTCGGCGAGGCAGTCCTGGGTGGCGAAGGAGCCGCGGCCGGAGCCGATGGTCTGCTGGTTGGGGACCACGGTGCTGGGCACGAACGCGGCGAGGTCCTCGTCCCAGCGCAGCTTGCCCTGGCGCTGGGAGTGCAGGTGCACCAGCGGGCTCCAGCCGCCGGACACGGCCAGCAGGTCGCAGGCCATCTGCTCGACGCCCGAGGTGAGTTCGCCGTCGTCGTTGAGGCTGCGGATGGTGACGCCGTTCAGGCGGCCGTCCGCGTCTGCCGAGGTGTTGGCAACGGCGCTGCCGATCAGCACCCGGGTGCCTGCCTCGACGGCAGCGGCTGCCACCGGCGAAATCTGCGCCCGGGCGTCCACGACGGCGGCAACCTTGACGCCGGCAGCCTGGAGGTCGGCGGCCAGGGCGTAGGCGCTGTCATTGGTGGTGCTGATGACCACGCGCTGGCCGGCGGCCACCGCGAAGCGGTTCAGGTAGCTACGGACCGCCGAGGCGAGCATGATGCCCGGGCGGTCGTTGTTCTCGAACACCAGCGGACGCTCGTGGGCGCCGGGGGCCAGCACAACCTGCTGGGCACGGATGTGCCAAATCCGCTGGCGGGACACGCCGGGAGCGGCGGGGCTGGAGAGATGGTCGGTGCGGTTCTGCACGGCAATGACGTAGTTGGCGTCGTAGGCGCCGAACGCGGTGGTGCGGTTCAGGACGGTGGATTCGGCGCCGGAGACCAGTTCGGCCTCCACATCGGCAACCCATTCCAGTGCCGGCTTGCCCTCGATGGTCTCGGCAAGCTCCGGCGAAGTGGAGCCGGAGAGCAGCGACCCGCCCAGCTCGGGCTGGTCGTCCAGCAGCATGACGCGGGCGCCGGTGCGGACGGCTTCGCGGGCGGCAGCCAAGCCGGCGGGGCCGCCGCCGATAACCAGGACGTCGGTGTGGACGTACTTCTTGTCGTACTCGGCGCGGTCCTCGTCCGGATCCAGCCGGCCCAGTCCGTTGAGCAGTTCGGCCTTCAGGCCGTCCACCAGGGACACCGTGGTGGCGGGCAGCATGGACTCGGCCACGTGGCCCGGGAAGCGGGGAGCGATCTTGACCAGGGCGTTGGGTTCCTCCACGCCGGCAGCCAGGATGCCGCGGGGGCGGTCCTCGTAGAGGGAGCTGCCGACGGCGACGCGGCCGTTGGCGAGCAGTGCGGAGGCGAGCGTGTCCCCGGGGTGGCCGGTGTATTCCTCACCGTCGACGGTGAAACGCCAGGAGATGGTGCGGTCGATGCGGCCGCCGGTTGCGAGGCGGGTGTTCTGGGAAGTCACTGGGCTGCTCCTTCCGGGGCTGCAGGGGTGGCGGGGGAAATGCTTGTGCCGGAGGTGTCGGGTGCGGCGGTCCCGGTGGTGGTGCTGTCGGCGGCGGTGCTGGCAGTGCCGGATTCCGCGGTCTGCCGTCCGGCCAGGTCGGGGCGGGGCGCGCCCATAGGGTAGACGGCCTTGATGTCATAGCTCACGGTGTCGCGGAGCATGTTGAACCATTGGCGGCAGCCGGTGCTGTGGACCCAGCGCTCGGCGAACGTGCCTTTGGTGTTCGCGCGGTAGAAGAGGTACCGGGACCACTCCACGTCGTTCAGTTCGTTCGGGTTTTCGGGGTACGCCACGTGGGCCTGGCCGCCGTAGTGGAATTCGGTTTCATCCCGGGGGCCGCAGTTGGGGCATGAGATCAGCAGCATGTGCGTTGTCTTTCTGTGGTGGCGGCGGCTAGTGGGCTACGGCGGCGGCGCCGTGTTCGTCGATGAGGGCGCCCGTTTCGAAGCGCTCCAGGGAGAACGGTGCGTTCAGCTTGTGCGGGGCGCCGGTGGCGATGGTGTGGGCGAAGGTCATTCCGGCGGCCGGAGTTCCCTTGAACCCGCCGGTACCCCAGCCGCAGTTCACGAACATGTTTTCCACCGGGGTGGTGCCCACGATCGGCGACGCGTCCAGGGTGGTGTCCACGATGCCGCCCCAGGTCCGGAGTACGTGGGCCCGGGCGAAGATGGGGAAGAGCTCGACGGCGGCGGCCATCTGCTCCTCGATCACGTGGAAGGAGCCGCGCTGGCCGTAGCCGTTGTAGGAGTCGATGCCGGCACCCATCACGAGTTCTCCCTTGTGCGCCTGGGAGACGTAGACGTGCACGTGGTTGGACATGACCACCGTGGGGTGGACCGGCTCGTGCAGCTCGGAGACCAGGGCCTGCAGCGGGTGCGACTGGATGGGCAGCTCGAAGCCGGCCATCTCGGCCAGGACGGAGCTGTGGCCCGCGGCACAGAGGCCCACCTTTTCGGTGTTGATGGTGCCGCGGTTGGTCTTGACGCCCACCACGCGGTCGCCATCCTTCAGGAAGCCGGTGACTTCGCAGTTCTGGATGATGTCCACGCCCATCTCGTCACACTTGCGGGCGAAGGCCCAGGCAACGTGGTCGTGCTTGGCGATGCCGGCGCGCGGCTGGTAGGTAGCGCCCATGACCGGGTAGCGGATGTTGTCGCTGACGTTCAGGATGGGGCAGAGTTCCTTGACCTGCTGCGGGTCCAGCCACTCAGCGTCTACGCCGTTGAGCTTGTTGGCGCCTACCCGTCGCATGCTCTCGCGAACGTCACCAAGGGTGTGGGCCAGGTTCATCACGCCGCGCTGGCTGAAGAGGAAGTCGTACTCGAGCTCCTCCGGCAGGATTTCCCACAGCTTGAGCGCCTGCTCGTACATGCCGGCGCTCTCGTCCCAGAGGTAGTTGGAACGGATGATGGTGGTGTTCCGGGCCATGTTGCCGCCGGCCAGCCAGCCCTTTTCCAGGACGGCAATGTTGGTCATGCCGTGGTTCTTGGCCAGGAAGTATGCGGTGGCCAGGCCGTGCCCGCCGCCGCCCACGATCACTGCGTCATAGGAGGACTTGGGTTCCGGGTTCCGCCAGAGGAAGTCCGGGTGCTCCGGAAGCTGGTGGGTGCTCACTGGGCGGCTCCAATCAGGTCAGCCTCTGCTGCGGCCAGGGCGGCGTCATCGTTGAGGTGCGGGTA
This sequence comes from Arthrobacter sp. K410C, assembly GCF_059090105.1. Classification (NCBI taxonomy): domain Bacteria; kingdom Bacillati; phylum Actinomycetota; class Actinomycetes; order Micrococcales; family Micrococcaceae; genus Arthrobacter; species Arthrobacter sp. K410C. Next base: position 39,885 of record NZ_JBNHFJ010000018.1, on the reverse strand, counting down.
AAGGGGGAACTTTTCGGCCAGTGCCGTGACCCGGCCGCGGAGTTCGGCGGCGATGTCCTCGGCGAGGGTGCCCGTGCCGGCTGCGGCAATCAGCGCCGTCGCGATGATGTCCGCGACCTCGGTGAACTCTGCGGCGCCGAAGCCGCGGGCTGCCAGGGCCGGCGTGCCGATGCGCAGGCCGGAGGAAACCATCGGCGGGCGGGGGTCGAACGGAACGGCGTTGCGGTTGACCGTGATGCCGATCTGGTGGAGGGCGTCCTCGCCCTGCTGGCCGTCGAGTTCGGAGTTGCGCAGGTCAACCAGGACCAGGTGGACGTCGGTGCCGCCGTTGACCACGGAGATACCGGCAGCCTCGACGTCCGGCTGCAGGAGCCGTTCGGCCACCAGCTGGGCGCCCTGCAGGACGCGTTCCTGGCGTTCCTTGAACTCGGGAGCGGCTGCAAGCTTGAAAGCTACTGCCTTGGCTGCGACAACGTGCTCCAGCGGGCCGCCCTGCTGGCCGGGGAAGACCGCGCTGTTGATCTTCTTGGCGTATTCCTCCTTGGCGAGGATGACGCCGCCGCGCGGGCCGCCGAGCGTCTTGTGGGTGGTGGTGGTGACGACGTCCGCGTAGGGGACGGGGTTGGGGTGCAGTCCTGCAGCCACCAGGCCGGCGAAGTGGGCCATGTCCACCATCAGGTAGGCACCCACAAGGTCGGCGATGCGGCGGAACTCGGCGAAGTCCAGCTGGCGGGAGTAGGCGGACCAGCCGGCCACGATCAGCTTGGGCTTGTGTTCCAGGGCCAGGCGCTCCACTTCGGCCATGTCCACACGGAGGTCGGATTCGCGGACGTGGTACGGGACCACGTTGTAGAGCTTGCCGGAGAAGTTGATCTTCATGCCGTGGGTCAGGTGGCCGCCGTGGGCCAGGGAGAGTCCCAGGATGGTGTCGCCCGGGTTCAGCAGGGCGAACATGGCGGCGGCGTTGGCCTGCGCGCCGGAGTGGGGCTGCACGTTGGCGAATTCCGCACCGAACAGGGCCTTGACGCGGTCGATGGCGAGCTGCTCGATGACGTCCACGTGCTCGCAGCCACCGTAGTAGCGCTTCCCGGGGTAGCCCTCGGCGTACTTGTTGGTCAGGACAGACCCCTGGGCCTCCATGACGGCGGACGGAGCGAAGTTCTCCGATGCGATCATCTCGAGGGTGGACTGCTGCCGCTCCAGCTCCTTTGCTACGGCGGCAGCTACATCGGCGTCGACCTGGGCCAGTGAGGCGTTCAGTACGTTCTGCATGGTTCTCCTTGAAAAGCCCTTGGGTTACTGATCCACAACTGATCTGTAACTGATATATTAGAACTAACGCAATAGTATGTTGCAGGTCACTAAGCAGTCAACAGCAACTTTTTGGAGAGCGCCTGATGAGCCTGATGCTGGAGAACCACCTGGAGATCGAAGGGGATCTCTCGCTGGCCGAGCGCGCCTACCGGCATCTCCGGGACCGGCTGATCATGCTGGACATCCGGCCGGGGGACGCCATCAATGACGGCAAGCTGGCCGCCGAGATGGGAATCGGACGGACTCCCGTCCGGGAAGCCCTCAAGCGGCTGGAAAGCGACCACCTGGTGATCTCCTATCCGCGGCGCGGAACCTTCGCCACCATCGTCGATATCACCGAACTCGCCGATGTCTCGGAACTCCGGGAATCGCTGGAGCCCCTGGCCGCGCGGCGCGCCGCCAAGCTGGCCACGCCTGCCCTTCGTGCGGAACTGCGCGATACCGCGGCGTCGATTGCGAAAATGGCCACCGCGGAGGATCCGTACGACCTCATGCGGTACGACATCACGGTGCACCGGCTGATCTACCGCGCGGCCGGAAACGCCCATCTTGAAGACGTCCTGATCCGCTACGACAATCTCGCCACCCGGATCTGGTGCATGGTTCTGGACAAGGTGCCGTCCGTGGCCGAGCACGTCTCCGAGCACGTGGAACTACTGGAGGTAATTGCCGACGGCGATGCGGAGCGGGCGGGCAAGCTCGCCCTGGAGCACGTCACCAGCTTCGAGCAGGCAATCCGCAGCGTGCTCTAGGCGCGGCCGGGCTTACGAGCCCAGGGGCTCGAGCCGCTTCCGCAGGAGGCAGAATTCGTTGCCCTCCGGATCCTGCAGGACATGCCGCGGCTCGTCGCCGGCCTGCCCCGCGTCGGCCTGCCGGGCGCCAAGGGCGAGCAGCCGCTCCAGTTCGGCGGCCTGGTCCCGGTCCACAGGATTGACATCGATGTGCAGCGGCAGCCTTCCGGTCCGCGGATTGCTGCTGGGGCTCAGGATGATGGTGGGCTGCAGCCCCCGAACCCGGTGGCGGGACCGATTTCGATTGCCCCGTCCTCACGGTCGAGCTCCACGTAGCCCAGGACGCCGCACCAGAACCGGGCGAGCCTCTCTGGGTCGTCGCAGTTGAGGACCAGTTCGCTGATGCGGCATGACATGGTGCCCAGTGTATTGGGTGTGACGTGGAATACTTCCGTAGAGGCAAGCCGGAACCGCCGGCGGACGCAGGAAGGGCAACGCGCTATGCAGGAGACCGCCAGGGTGGACGAAACGCCGCTGGAGCACGTGCTGGCAGCTCTGTCCCGTGAACGGGGCAACGGGCTGCTGCCGGACCCGGCCTTCGACCGCCGCCTGGACCGGACCCTGCCCCTGCTGGCGGATCTCTTCGGCTCCCTGTACAGCTCGCGGCCGGACTGGCAGGACCAGCTGGCAGCCCTCATTGTCCAGGCGGCAAGGTCCTGGCAGGAGCGCCCGCCCGGACTGAAGGACCTGGACGCCGGGCGCGAAGGCGACAGCGGCTGGTTCCAGTCCAACACCATGCTGGGCGGCGTCTGCTACGTGGACCGGTACGCGGAAAGCCTGGAGGGGGTCCGCGCCCGGATCCCGTACTTCAAGGAGCTGGGCCTGACCTACCTCCACCTCATGCCGCTGTTCCTGGCTCCCGAGCCGCATTCCGATGGCGGCTACGCGGTGTCCAGCTACCGGGAGGTCAACCCGAAGCTCGGAACCATGGAGCAGCTGCGGTCCCTGGCGGCGGACCTGCGCAGCAACGGGATCAGCCTGGTGGTTGACTTCATCTTCAACCACACCTCGGACGAGCACGAGTGGGCCCGCAAGGCAGCCGCCGGCGACCCCGAATACAGCGATTACTACTGGATTTTCCCGGACCGAACCATGCCGGACGCCTTCGAACAGAACGTGCGTGAAATCTTCCCGGAAAACCACCCTGGGTCCTTCATCCAGATGGCGGACGGCCGGTGGGTCTGGGCCACCTTCCACACCTACCAGTGGGACCTGAACTACTCCAACCCGGACGTTTTCCGCGCCATGGCCGGGGAAATGCTGTTCCTGGCGAACCAGGGCGTGGACATCCTTCGGATGGATGCCGTGGCCTTCATCTGGAAGCAGCTGGGAACCTCCTGCGAGAGCCGGCCCGAGGCGCACACCCTGCTGCGCGCCTTCAACGCGGTGTGCCGTCTGGCGGCGCCGTCGCTGCTCTTCAAATCCGAGGCCATCGTGCATCCGGACGAGGTGGCGCTCTACATCGACCCCGCCGAGTGCCAGATCTCCTACAACCCCCTGCAGATGGCGCTGATCTGGGAGTCCCTGGCCACGCGGGACACCTCGCTGCTGGCCCAGGCCCTGAAGCGGCGGCACAACATCCCGGCCGGCACATCATGGGTCAACTACGTCCGCAGCCACGACGACATCGGCTGGACCTTCGCGGACGAGGACGCGGCGGAACTGGGCATCAACGGCTTCGACCACCGCCGCTTCCTGAACTCCTTCTACGTCAACCGGTTTCCTGGCAGCTTCGCCCGCGGCGTGCCCTTCCAGGACAACCCGCGCACCGGCGACTGCCGGATCTCGGGCACGACGGCGTCACTGTGCGGCATGGAGGTCAACCCCGCCGAGGCGGTGGAACGGATCCTCCTGGCCCATTCGGTTGCCTTCAGCACCGGCGGCATCCCGCTGCTGTACCTGGGCGACGAGGTGGCCCAGCTCAATGACTACGACTATGCGCAGGAGCCGGGCCACGGAGGGGACAGCCGCTGGGTGCACCGGCCGCACTACCCCGTGGAACAATACGCCCGCCGAAACGACCCCTCCACTCCGGAAGGCGCCGTGCACGCCGGGCTGAAGCGGATGATCGAAGTCCGCGGAGCTGCCCCTGAGCTGGCCGGAACCACGCTGCTCGATTTCGAAACCCACAACCGAAGTATCCTGGGGTACCAGCGGCCGGCAAGCGCGGCCGACGGCGGCCAGACGCGGATCCTTGCCCTCGCCAACTTCGGCGACTCTTCCCGGCAGCTGCCAGCGGAGACCTTCGGCGGATTCCTGCCGGCCGCCGTCGACCTTCTCTCGGAAGCGACGCTGGACCTGGGCGAAGGCGTCACGCTGCTCCCCCGGCAGTATCTCTGGCTGCGCGTCACTCCCGCCTAGCACCGGCGCCCGTTTTCCCAACCGGGGGCGGGCCGTGAAACCATACGGATCATGCCCCAGAAGATTGCGTACCAGGGTGAGCCCGGCGCCAACTCCAATATTGCCTGCCAGCAGATGTTCCCGGACATGGAAAGCGTGCCGTGCGCCAGCTTTGAGGACGCCTTCGAGCTGGTGGCCGGCGGCGAGGCCGACCTGGCCATGATCCCCATCGAGAACTCAATCGCCGGCCGGGTGGCGGACATCCACATCCTGCTGCCGCAATCCAACCTGCAGATCGTGGGCGAATACTTCCTGCCCATCCACTTCGACCTGCTGGGCATTCCGGGCAGCACCATCGAGGGGGCCACCGAGGTCCACAGCCACATCCACGCCCTGGGCCAGTGCCGGCGCCTGATCCGGGAGGCCAACCTGCGGCCGGTCATAGCGGGTGACACCGCAGGATCCGCCCGTGAAGTGGCCGAGTGGAATGATCCCCGCAAGCTGTCCCTGGCTCCCCCGCTGGCCGCGCAGATCTACGGCCTGGAGGTCCTTGCGTCCCGGGTGGAGGACGATCCCTCCAACACCACACGCTTCGTGGTCCTGGCACGGGAAAAGGAACTGCCGGCCCGGGACGAGGTTCCCGGACCGGCAGTCACCAGCTTTGTGTTCCGCGTGCGCAACGTCCCGTCTGCCCTGTATAAGGCTCTGGGCGGCTTCGCCACCAACGGCGTGAACATGACCCGGCTGGAGAGCTACATGGTGGGCAACGAATTCGCCGCCACCATGTTCATGGCCGACGTCGAAGGCCACCCCGAGGACCTGCCGCTGAAGCTGGCCCTCGAGGAACTGGACTTCTTCACCACCGAGGTGCGGATCCTGGGCGTCTACGCAGCCGCCGACTACCGCGCGGCGGCCGCCACGGCGTGACGCGGCTGCTGCCCCGGCTTCAGGAACTGCGCGAAGAACGCGCCCAGTTCCGCGGTGACGGTCAGCGGCAGGACGTTGGCCACGTACTGGTCCGGGCGGACCACCACCACGGCACCGTTGCGGTCCAGGCCGCGGAGGTCGAAGATGTCCGCGTTCGGGTCCGTGCCGTACACCTTCTCGTAGTCGGTCAGCTTGAACGGGCCCACCTGCGGCTTGAACACCGCGGGAACCTGGTTGATGTCGACGGCGGTGTGCCCCTGCTGGTAAATGACCTTCAGGTCGAACCATGCATCCGGGTCCACCCCGGCAGGGGTGGCAGCCAGCGGTGATCCCGGTGAGTTGGTGAACCATTCGGCCAGCAGGTCGGTGGCGGAACCGGTCCCCGGCTGCGCCGCGTCGGCAAACACGTAGATCCGCCAGCGCCCGTCCGCGGTGGCGTGGTGGCCCAGGTGGATCGGGTTGGTGTCCGCCACCCGCACCACGGGGGCGGATTTGAAGCGTTTACCCACGGGGAAGCCCGCGGCCAGGTCCTGGTGGTCGTCGGTCCCGACAATCAGGGACGGGGCGTACTGGGTCATGAACCCGGCCGGGAATTCGGCGGTGCGGACATAGAAGTCTTCCAGGTCGGAGGGGTGTTCGAATTCTTCGGGCTTCTTGGCCATCATGGATGACCATTCCTTGTCGAAGTCAATCAGGTTCTTCGCCACCACCTGGCGTTCGGCGGAGTAGGTGGCCAGCAGGCTTTCGGGGCTGCGGCCCTCCAGGACATGGCCCAGCTTCCACGCGATGTTGAAGCCGTCCTGCATGGACACGTTCATCCCCTGGCCGGCCTTGGCGCTGTGGGTGTGGCAGGCATCGCCGGTGATGAAGACGCGGGGGGTGCGGGTGCCGCGGTCCTGCGGCAGGACGTCGTCGAACCGGTCCGTGAGGCGGTGGCCCACCTCGTACACGCTGTGCCAGGCCACGTTGCGGACGCCCAGGGTGTAGGGGTGGAGGATCTCGTTCGCCTTGCGGATGATGTCGTCGATGCTGGTGTTCCGCACCGCGTGGTGGGTGGCGGGGTCCACCTCTCCCAGGTCCACATACATGCGGAACAGGTGTCCGCCTTCGCGCGGGATGAGCAGGATGCTGCCTTTTTCGCCCTGGATTGCGCACTTGGTGCGGATATCCGGGAAGTCAGTGACGGCAAGCGTGTCCATGACACCCCAGGCGTGATTGGCCTGGTCGCCGGCGAGGGTGCAGCCGATGGCCTGGCGCACCTTGCTGCGAGCGCCGTCGGCACCTACCACGTACTTGGCCCGGACAATGCGCTCCTGCCCCTCATTGGGCCCGGAAGTGTGGAGCAGGGTCACGGCGACAGGGTATTCACCGCTGTCCGCGACCTCCAAGCCCTGGAATTCGTAGCCGTAGTCCGGCTTCAGGCGTGAGGGCGAGTTGGCGGCAAATTCCGCGAAATAGTCCAGGACGCGGGCCTGGTTGACGATGAGGTGCGGGAACTCGCTGATGCCTGTCTCGTCATCCACCGCCCGGGCGGAACGGATGATGTTGGCACGGTTGGCCGGGTCCGGCTTCCAGAAGGCCATCTCGGTAATCCGGTAGGCCTCGGCCGTGATCCTCTCGGCAAAGCCGAACGCCTGGAATGTCTCGACGCTGCGCGCCTGGATGCCGTCCGCCTGGCCGATGGCCAGCCGTCCGGGACGGCGCTCGATAATGCGCGTGGTGACGTTGGGGAACATCGAAAGCTGTGCGGCGGCGAGCATGCCGGCGGGGCCTGTGCCGACGATCAGCACATCCACTTCATTCGGAAGTTCTTCGGGGCGGTTGATGCCGACGCCGGCGGCCGGCTGGACGCGCGGGTCGCCGGATACGTAGCCGTGGTGGTGGAACTGCACGGTATTCCTCACTTCTTTGTGGCGGCTGGGCTGTTCTATATCAGAACAAGTGATTCGATAATGGAAACGCTGGAACTTGGCATCCACTGTACGCCCGATGTGACGCGGGCGACAAGTGGCTCCACTCGCGCGGAAACTTCGTAGGAAAAGAGGGGTTGACGAACGGCGGGCCACGGGTGAATAGTGATCGTATACGATTTCGTACCTGATAAGGAGAAGCTTTGGAGCAGGTCAACGAGGACACGCTGGCATCAGCCCGCAAGGTCATTGCGGTGCACATCAACTACCCCAGCCGTGCGGCCCAGCGCGGCCGCACCCCCGCCCAGCCCTCCTACTTCCTCAAGCCCTCCAGCTCTCTGGCCTTGACGGGCGGCCGGGTGGAGCGGCCGGCAGGCTGTGAACTGCTCGGCTACGAGGGCGAGATTGCCCTGGTCATCGGCAAGGCGGCCCGCCGCGTCAGTATCGAGGACGCATGGAGCCACGTTGCCGCCGTCACCGCCAGCAACGATCTGGGTGTGTACGACCTCCGCTGGGCGGACAAAGGGTCCAACCTCCGGTCCAAGGGCGGGGACGGCTTCACCCCGGTGGGCCCGGCTCTGATCCCGGCAGACGCCGTCGACCCCGCGAGGCTGCGCATCCGCACCTGGCACAACGGCGACCTGGTCCAGGACGACACCACGGAGGACCTGCTCTTCCCGTTCGCCCGCCTGGTGGCGGACCTGTCCCAGCTGCTTACCCTCGAAGAGGGCGACATCATCCTCACCGGCACCCCCGCCGGCGCCTCCGTGGCCAAGCCCGGCGATGTGCTCGAGGTGGAAGTTTCCGCCGGGAACCTCACCACAGGCCGGCTGGCCACCACCGTGGAGGAAGGCACGACGCCGTTCGGGGACTTTGGTGCCGGGCCCAAGGTTGATGACCTGCAGCGCGAGGAAGCGTACGGTTCCCGCGAGGCCGCCGGGCTGGCACCTGCTGCGGAGGCCGCCGCACCTTCCCTCTCCCCTGTGCCTTCCCTCTCCCCTGAGCTGAAGGCCAAGCTGGAGTCCGTGGCCACCGCCACCCTGTCCTCGCAGATGCGAAAGCGCGGCCTGAACAACGTCAGCATCGACGGGCTGCAGGCCACCCGCCCGGACCGGAAGGTGGTGGGCCTGGCCCGGACCCTGCGCTACGTCCCCAACCGCGAGGACCTCTTCAAGACCCACGGCGGCGGTTTCAACGCGCAGAAGAAGGCCATCGACTCGGTCAACGAAGGCGAAATCCTGGTGATGGAGGCCCGCGGCGAGAAGGGCACCGGCACCGTCGGCGACATCCTGGCCCTCCGCGCCCAGGTCCGCGGGGCCGCAGCCATCATCACTGACGGCGGCGTCCGCGACTTCACTGCCGTGGCGGGGCTGGTCATGCCCACCTACTTCGCCAACCCGCACCCCGCGGTACTCGGCCGCCGCCACATCCCCTGGGACACGGACATCACCATCGCCTGCGGCGGCGCCACCGTCCAGCCCGGAGACATCATCGTGGCGGACGCCGACGGCATCCTGGTCATCCCGCCGGCCATCGCCGAGGAACTCGTGGACGACTGTATCCAACAGGAGAAGGAAGAAGCCTTCATCTTCGAAATGGTCAAGGAGGGCAACAGTGTGGACGGCCTGTACCCGATGAACGCCGAATGGCAGGCCAGGTACAAGGAATGGGAGGCAGGAAAAGCTGATGACTGAGGCACTGACCGACCTGGCCGAAGTGGCCGCTCCCGGAAGCAAGTCCGAACAGGCGTACCAGGCCGTCAAGGCGCGGATCGTTGAGGGCACCTATACCCCCGGCTACCGGCTGGTGCTGGGCACCATCGCCAAGGACCTCGGCTTCAGTGTGGTCCCGGTCCGCGAAGCCATCCGCCGACTGGAGGCCGAAGGCCTGGTGAAGTTCGAACGCAACGTGGGCGCCACCGTAGCCGGCATCGACCCCACCGAATACCTGTACACCATGCAAACACTCAGCATCGTGGAGGGTGCGGCCACCGCGTTGTCCGCCCCGCTGATCGATGCGGTGGCCATCGCCCGGGCCCGCGCGGTGAACGAGGAAATGCGCGAATGCCTGGAACACTTCAACCCCGTCCGTTTTACCCAACTGAACCAGGACTTCCACAGCGTCCTCTTTGAGCACTGCCCCAACCCGCACATCCTGGACCTGGTCCACCGCGGCTGGAACCGGCTGGCTGCACTGAGGTCCTCCACGTTCCGCTTCGTCCCCGGCCGGGCCCGCGAATCGGTGGAGGAGCACGAAGGGCTGCTGCAGCTTATCGAATCCGGCGCCGATCCGGACACCATCGAAAAAGCCGCCCGCCAGCACCGGGCGGCCACCCTGGACGCATACCTCGCCCAAGCAAAGCACCAGTAAGGACATCAACGATGACGACCTCCGTAGAAACCTCCCGGCACTACGTGCCCAAGGACCTGCCCGCCCATATCCAGCACTACATCAACGGCGAGTTCGTTGACTCCGTGGGCGGGAAGACCTTCGACGTCCTGGATCCTGTTTCCAACCGCAACTATGCGACCGCCGCGGCGGGCCAGAAAGAGGACATCGACCTGGCCGTTGCAGCCGCCCGCGAAGCTTTCGTGAACGGCCCGTGGCCGAAGATGAAGCCCCGCGAGCGGGCCCGCGTCCTGAACCGGATCGCTGACGCCGTCGAAGCGCAGGAAGCACGCCTGGCTGAACTGGAAACTTTCGATACCGGCCTGCCGATCACCCAGGCCAAGGGCCAGGCCCTGCGCGCGGCCGAGAACTTCCGGTTCTTCGCGGACCTGATCGTGGCCCAGTTCGACGACGCCATGAAGGTCCCCGGCTCGCAGATCAACTACGTGAACCGCAAGCCGATCGGCGTGGCCGGCCTGATCACGCCGTGGAACACCCCGTTCATGCTGGAGTCCTGGAAGCTCGCCCCGGCCCTGGCCACCGGCAACACCGTGGTCCTGAAGCCGGCCGAGTTCACCCCGCTGTCCGCCTCGCTGTGGGCCACCATCTTCAAGGAAGCCGGCCTGCCCGACGGCGTCTTCAACCTGGTCAACGGCCTGGGCGAGGAAGCCGGCGACGCCCTGGTCAAGCACCCGGACGTGCCCCTGATTTCCTTCACCGGTGAGACCACCACCGGCCAGACGATCTTCCGGAACGCGGCGGCCAACCTCAAGGGCCTCTCCATGGAACTGGGCGGCAAGTCCCCCTGCGTCGTGTTCGCCGACGCCGACCTGGACGCCGCGATCGATTCGGCCCTGTTCGGGGTCTTCTCCCTCAACGGGGAACGCTGCACCGCCGGCTCCCGCATCCTGGTGGAGCGGGCCGTCTACGACGAGTTCTGCGAGAAGTACGCCGCCCGGGCCAAGAACATCGTGGTGGGCGATCCCCACGATCCCAAGACCCAGGTGGGCGCCCTGGTCCACCCGGAGCACTACGAAAAGGTGGCCTCCTACGTGGAGATCGGCAAGTCCGAAGGCCGGCTCCTGGCCGGCGGCGGCCGCCCCGACCACTTGCCCGAAGGCAACTACATCGCACCCACCGTGTTCGCCGACGTCGCCCCCGACGCCCGGATCTTCCAGGAGGAGATCTTCGGACCGGTGGTGGCCATCACCCCGTTCGAGAACGACGACGAAGCCCTCGCCTTGGCCAACAACACCAAGTACGGCCTGGCCGCCTACATCTGGACCCAGAACCTGACCCGGGCGCACAACTTCTCCCAGAACGTCGAGGCCGGCATGGTGTGGCTGAACAGCCACAACGTCCGCGACCTGCGCACCCCGTTCGGCGGCGTCAAGGCCTCCGGCCTGGGCCACGAGGGCGGCTACCGCTCCATCGATTTCTACACCGACCAGCAGGCCGTGCACATCACGCTGGGCACCGTCCACACCCCCAAGTTCGGCAGCGTCGAAGACTCCGCCGCCAACGAGGGCTAGAACCTACTTCCCCACTCAAAGAAGAGAGCACACCATGACCAACTTCGTTCCCACCCCCACTGTCCCGGCACCGGACATCGTCCGCTGCGCCTACATGGAGATCGTGGTCACCGACCTCGCCAGGTCCCGCGAGTTCTACGTGGACGTCCTGGGCCTGCACGTCACCGAAGAGGACGAGAACGCGATCTACCTGCGGTCCCTGGAGGAGTTCATCCACCACAACCTGGTCCTCCGCAAGGGGCCGGTGGCCGCCGTCGCCGCCTTCGCCTACCGGGTAAAGTCCCCTGCAGAGGTGGACGCCGCCGAGGCCTACTACAGGGAACTGGGCTGCCGGGTGGAGCGCCGCAAGGAAGGCTTCACCAAGGGCGTGGGCGATTCCGTCCGCGTGGAGGATCCACTGGGCTTCCCGTACGAGTTCTTCTACGACGTGGAGCACGTGGAGCGCCTAACCCAGCGCTACGACCTCTACTCCGCCGGCGAACTGGTCCGCCTGGACCACTTCAACCAGGTCACCCCGGACGTCCCCCGCGGCCGCAAGTACCTGGAGGACCTGGGCTTCCGCGTCTCCGAGGACATCAAGGATTCCGACGGCGTCACGTACGCCGCGTGGATGCACCGCAAGCAGACCGTGCACGACACCGCCCTGACCGGCGGCAACGGCCCGCGCATGCACCACGTCGCGTTCGCCACGCACGAGAAGCACAACATCATCCAGATCTGCGACAAGATGGGCGCCCTGCGCATCAGCGACCGGATCGAGCGCGGGCCCGGCCGGCACGGCGTCTCCAACGCGTTCTACCTCTACATCCTGGACCCGGACGGCCACCGCATCGAGATCTACACCCAGGACTACTACACCGGCGACCCCGACAACCCCACCATCACCTGGGACGTCCACGACAACCAGCGCCGCGACTGGTGGGGCAACCCCGTGGTCCCGTCCTGGTACACCGAGGCCTCCCTGGTCCTGGACCTGGACGGCAACCCCCAGCCGGTCATTGAACGCGAGGAAAAGTCCGAGATGGCAGTGACCGTCGGCGCCGACGGCTTCTCCTACACCCGCAAGGAGGGCTCGCCGGAAGGTGACCGGACGGGGTTCAAGCTGGGAGCGCAGGTCTAACCCATGCTGGAGCCGACGACGATTGAGGCCATCGCGGACGAGCTGGTGGAAGCCGGCCGGACCCGCACCCCTGTTCCCCTCCTGACGGCCCGGTACCCGGGCATGACCGTGGAGGATTCCTACGCCGTGCAGCAGTTGTGGCGGCGCCGCAACGAGGAAGCCGGCAGGACCCTGGTGGGGCGCAAGATCGGCCTCACGTCCAAGGCAATGCAGGCCGCCACCGGCATCACTGAACCGGACTACGGAGCCATCTTCGACGACATGGTGCTGGACACCGGCTGCTCGGTCCAGTGGGACCGCTACACGCACCCGCGGGTGGAGGTGGAGCTGGCGTTCGTCCTCAAGGACGGGCTCAAGGGCCCCGGCGTCACCATCTTCGATGTCCTGAAAGCCACCGACTACGTGGTCCCGGCCCTCGAGATCCTGGACTCCAGGATCGAAATGGAGGGCCGAACCATCGTGGACACCATCTCGGACAACGCCGCGATGGGTGCCATGGTGATCGGCGGGAACCCGGTCAAGCCTGACGCGGTGGACCTGCGCTGGGTCTCCGCCATCCTCTACAAGAACCAGACCGTGGAGGAAACCGGCGTGGCCGCCGGCGTCCTGGACCACCCGGCAAACGGCGTCCACTGGCTGGCCAACAAGATCGCAGCGCACGGCGATTCACTCAAGGCCGGGGACATCATCCTGGCCGGCTCCTTCACCCGCCCCATGTGGGTCTACAAGGGCGACACCGTGCACGCCGACTACGGACCCCTGGGGAGTGTCACATGCCGCTTCGAATAGAAGACACCTTCCGCGACGCCCTTGCCGCACAAAAAGGTGAAGCAGGCCGGCCGCTGGCCGGGATGTGGGTGTGCTCGGGCAGCCCTCTCATCGCCGAACTCTGCGCCGGGTCCGGCCTGGACTGGCTCCTGGTGGACGCCGAACACAGCCCCAACGGGCTCGAGTCCATCCTCGCCCAGCTCCAGGCCATTTACGGCTACCCCATCCACGCCCTGGTCCGGCCGCCGGTGAACGACACCGTGGTGATCAAGCAGTACCTGGACCTGGGCGTGCAGAACCTGCTCATCCCCATGGTCAACTCCGTTGCCGAAGCCGAGGCCGCGGTGGCGGCCACCCGCTACCCGCCCGAAGGCGTCCGCGGCGTGGGTTCGGCCCTGGCCAGGGCCGCCCGCTGGAACCGGGTGCCGGACTACCTGGCCCGGGCCAACGAGACCATCAGCGTCACGGTCCAGATCGAGTCCACCGCCGCCGTGGACGCGGTCGAGGACATCCTGAAGGTGGACGGCGTGGATGCGGTCTTCATCGGCCCGTCCGACCTCGCCGCCTCGATGGGCCTGCTGGGACAGCAGGAACACCCGGAGGTGCGGGCCGCCGTCGAGCATTGCCTTGCGGCCGCGAAGTCGGCCGGGAAGCCCGCGGGCGTGAACGCCTTCAACCCGGATACCGCCCGGCATTACCTGGACCACGGCGCTGATTTCATCCTGGTGGGTGCCGACGTCGCACTCCTCGCGCGCGGCTCCGAAGCCCTCGCCGCGCAGTACATCCCCAAAGCCGGCGACGACACCCGCGCCAGCTACTGACTCTTAAGGACTTCCCCCATGACAGTTACTTCTGCGCTGCCCCCTGCCGTCTCGCCGGAGCGTGAGGCCGCGCTGCTGGCGTCGGTCCCGACCGGCCTGTTGATCAACGGCGAGTGGGTGGACGCGTCCGACGGCGGCACGTTCGACGTGGACGATCCTGCCACCGGGGAGGTGCTCGCCACCCTCGCCTCGGCCACGAGTGAGGACGCCGTTGCGGCTTTGGACGCGGCCGACGCGGCGCAGGCTTCCTGGGCGCGGACCGCACCACGGGTCCGGGCGGAGATCCTCCGCCGGGCCTTCGACCTGGTCACCGAACGCGCCGAGGACTTCGCGCTGCTCATGACGCTGGAGATGGGCAAGCCGCTGGCCGAGGCCCGCGGCGAGGTCACGTACGGGGCGGAGTTCCTGCGCTGGTTCTCGGAGGAAACCGTCCGTGACTACGGCCGCTACCTCACTTCTCCTGAGGGCAAGAACAAGATCCTGGTCCAGCACAAACCTGTCGGGCCCTGCCTGCTCATCACCCCCTGGAACTTCCCGCTCGCGATGGCCACCCGCAAGGTCGCCCCGGCCGTGGCAGCGGGATGCACCATGGTCCTCAAACCCGCCAAGCTCACTCCGTTGACGGCCCAGTACTTCGCGCAGACCATGCTCGACGCGGGCCTGCCATCCGGGGTATTGAACGTCGTCGCCTCCTCGTCCGCGTCGGGGATTTCCGGGCCGCTGCTGAAGGACTCCCGGCTGCGGAAGGTCTCCTTCACCGGGTCCACCCCGGTGGGCAAACGCCTGATGGCCGATGCCGCGCAGAACGTGCTGCGCACCTCGATGGAGCTCGGCGGGAACGCCCCGTTCATCGTCTTCGAGGACGCCGACCTCGACAAAGCAGTCGAAGGGGCCATGGCAGCCAAGATGCGGAACATGGGCGAAGCCTGCACCGCCGCCAACAGGTTCCTCGTCCACGAATCCGTCGCCGCCGAGTTCACCCGGAAGTTCGCCGCCGCCATGGGCGCCCTGGCCACCGGCCGTGGCACCGACCCAGCCACCCAGGTGGGCCCGCTCATCGACGCCGGCGCCCGTGACGACGTCCACGCTTTGGTGAGTGCCGCCGTTGACGCCGGTGCCGTCGCTGTCACCGGTGGGGCTCCCGTGGACGGGCCAGGCTACTTCTACCAGCCCACCGTCCTGGCCAATGTCCCCAACGATGCCGCGATCCTGGGCCAGGAAATCTTCGGCCCCGTCGCCCCCGTCACTACCTTCCGAACCGAGCAAGAAGCCATCAACCTCGCCAACGCCTCCGAGTACGGCCTCGCGTCCTACCTCTACAGCCGCGACTTCAACCGGTTGCTCAGGGTAGCCGAGCAAATTGAGTTCGGCATGGTCGGGTTCAACGCAGGCGTCATCTCCAACGCCGCCGCACCCTTCGGCGGCGTCAAACAATCAGGCCTCGGTCGCGAAGGCGGCACCGAAGGCATCGCCGAATACACCACCACCCAATACATCGGCATCGCAGACCCCTACGCCGGCTGACGCCGAGTACACCGCTCCACCCGTTTCATGAGCCTCCCTGCCGTTGCGGCAGGGAGGCTCATGTGTTCCGAATACTTCTAGCGCATGCTCCCAGCATTCTTAGGTATAAACACGTGCTGGCGACCGCGCTGATAAGTACTGGAGGCCGCGACCTGGTGGCGCCGCATCTCGGACTGTAAGGCGGATCAATGTGGGAGTCGATGCTCAGGGAGCTAAGAGCCGGCGTGCAGCTCTCAGGCCGCCGATCCTTCAATGCGGCGTGAGCTTCAGTTTCACGGCGTCGTACTTCTTGAACTTGGCATCGGCTTCGAGATATCGGAACAGGATCGGGTTGGACGGCGTCGCGCGGTGAGGCGTCCAACGGCGAGCCGTCCAGGCCTAGTAGCCATTCATTCAGCAAGATTAAGCCATAAAAAAGACTGGACTAGATGTTTTATAGTGCCGTAGAGTTGCTGGTACAGAGAAAGTGGTGATCGGAATCACATCTGAACTGCTTGTTTTGGCGGACAGTTCGCGTATGGATTACCTTCCGCATGACCCTCCAACAACCATGCACCAGCAAGAAAGGCAGACACGGACATGACACGAGAAGAAGCTTACGCACGATGCCCCTCGGATTCGTACGTCGAATTTTACGGCGGCCAGTGGCTCGTAGTCCCGCTTGTGCCCGTCGAGCAGCCCGACTTTTTCAGGTGCCTGCCTCGGCCGCCGCGCAATTAGAGGCAAGGAAACAAAACGGCGCAAAGGAGCACCGATGACCGCCATTATCAACGACTTGGCCGAGGGCTCGTTCGAGGACCTCCCAACGCCCCTAGCCTGCCCGGCAGCGGATTCCACTCCCCCGGTCTTGACTGTTTCGGTCAACGACGAGGCGGTGCTTGCGATTGCCCGTTGGTTGCACGACAGGGCATGCCTGTACGGGCGCCTATGCGAACTGCGCGACTTCCACGCGTTGGACAACTACGAAACCGATATCCGGGGCATGTTGGCTGCAATGGTGCAGTCCAGCGCTGAAGCTGATTGTCCGGAAATCAGCCCCTGCCGCAGTACAGCTGAACGGCAATGGTTTCAGGGAAAATGGCGGTGCACTGCTTGCCGCGGTGACGTCCGCTTCAGCGGTGGGACCGGCTGGATTCACGTTCATACTGCAGGGCAAGGCTGAAATGTGAAAAAGTGTCGACATGGCTGCACTCATAGAGGATTACGCGTTGCTTTCGGATCTTCAGACCGGTCCTCTCGTCTCCCGGGAAGGCAGCGTGGACTGGCTTTGTTTCCCGCGCTTCGATTCACCGTCTGTGTTCAGCCGGCTTGTAGGTTCTGATGAACACGGTCACTGGCTGTTAGCCCCCAGCGATTCAGGTGCTGTGGTTGTCGACCGGCATTACGTCGAATCAACGTTTGTGCTGCAAACGATGTGGGAAACTTCCGACGGACGAATCCTGGTGACGGATTTCATGCCCTTGGGAGACAGCAGTTCGTCCTTAGTCCGCCGTGTCACAGGTTTGGCCGGGAGCATGGAAATGCGGCAAGAACTCCGGATCCGGCCAGGATATTCCACTGTCCTACCGTGGATGAGCCGTGTTATCGACAGTGGGTCGACAGCATCGTTGGTTCTGTTGGCAATGGCAGGTCCGGATGCTTTCGCGCTGAGAGGCCCCCATCTGCCACAAGCCCATGCGCACGGACATGAAGGAACGTTCCTCATCTCCGAGGGCGAGACGGTGGATTTCGAACTAACGTGGTTCCCTTCGCACCGCCCCTTGCCTGCAGCAACGGACGTAGATGCTGCCCTCGAAGTGGCTACCGAGTATTGGAGCCGTTGGGGAAGCCACTGCAGACAAGACGGTGCCTATGGAGGCGCGGTTAAGCGTTCGTTGTTGGTACTTCGCGCCCTCACGCACATGGAAACCGGCGGCATCGTCGCAGCGCCCACGACGTCCCTCCCCGAGGATTTCGGGGGACCGCGGAACTGGGACTACCGGTACTGCTGGTTGCGCGACGCAGCCCTGACATTGGAGTCCATGCTGACTCACGGCTATGAAACCGAGGCGCTTCAGTGGCGCAACTGGCTCCTTCGTGCCCTCGCCGGTGACCCTGAGCAAATGCAGATCATGTACGGGGTCGGGGGCGAGCGGGAACTTCCGGAACGCGAACTTACCCACCTTCCTGGCTATGCCGACTCTAAGCCAGTGCGCATTGGCAACGCCGCCGTATCGCAGTTCCAAGCAGATGTTGTTGGTGAAGTAATGGTGGCCCTGGAGAGACTGCGTATGGCCGGAGGAAAAGAAGACCATTTCTCCTGGGCACTTCAGCAGGCACTCTTGGGCTTCGTCGAAAAGCATATCGATGATAGGGACTTCGGGCTTTGGGAGATGCGCGGCGAAGCACAATACTTCACCCACTCCCGAGTCATGATGTGGGCCGCCTTCAACAGCGCGGTCCGGGCGGTACGGCTGCACGGGCTGACTGGCGATGTGGAGAAGTGGGAGCACCTTCGTGACCGGTTGCGTGAGGAGATCATGCGCGAGGGATTCAACAGGAGCATCGGCTCATTCACCCAAACCTACGGTGGAACTCAAACAGACGCGGCGTTACTGGTGATGCCCCAGGTCGGTTTCCTTCCGTACAACGACGACCACATGCTCGGCACGGTCGCACGGTTGGAACAGGAACTCCTGACCGGCGACGGCCTTTTGCTCCGCTACCGGACAGAGAGCGGCGTTGATGGTTTGGAGCCGGGCGAACACCCTTTCCTCGCATGCTCATTCTGGCTGGTGGAACAATACGCACGCACAGGTCGGCACGGCGAGGCAAAGACCTTGATGGACAAACTCGTGGGGCTCGCAAACGAGCTCGGCCTGCTGAGCGAAGAGTACGCAAGCGATGAAGGTCGGATGGCCGGTAACTTTCCCCAGGCATTCTCACACTTGACCCTCGTCAGGGCGGCCGACGCCATGCACGGGGTGGACCGACTCAGCCTGGCTGTCGAAGAACCGGATTGAACACGATCTCCGGTTTAGCGGCGGGTGCCGTATCAGCGTGGGCCGCCCACCATGCGGCGCAGGCTGCCCGCCAGCTGTTGAGGTCATCTTCAGGGCCGTTGATGCTCAGCGCGGAACCCGACACCCTGGCCACTGCCCCGCCGCAGGAGTAGGCGCCGTCCTCGGCTGTGACTGCTGGGTACTCCTCGTAGAGTTCGCGCAGGGAGCGGATCACGTAGCTTGGGCGCTCGTCTACGGGGGCAACGAGTGCCGTTTGGACTGAATCGACGCCCGTGAGGACGAGGACTGTAGCCATACCTGCGCGGTTTCCGCCCAGAATGTCGGTGTCCAGTCGATCGCCAACAACCAAAGGGCGCTTGACGCTTGAGTGGCGCGCTGCCGTCTCGAACAGGGCTGCTTCTGGTTTTCCTGCCACCAGGGGCACTTTTCCGGTGGCGGCGGTAACCGCTGCCACCAGTGATCCGTTTCCGGGAGCGAACCCCCGCTCCTGCGGAAGAGTCATGTCCAGGTTCGTAGCTACCCATGTAGCGCCCGCCGTGATCGCGTAGGCAGCTTCTGCCAGGTCTTTCCAACCGAGTTCGGGGGAAAACCCCTGAATGACTGCGTCTGGCCGGTCATCCGAAGTGGGTACGACGATGAGTCCTTGTGACCGAACGGAGTCCGCGAGGACCCGACTGCCGACGACGAGTACAGACGCACCGCGCTGAACCTCGCCAGCCAGCAGTTCTGCACCGGCCAAGGCAGATCCGAAGACCTGCTCAGCGGTGGCAGGTGCTCCTAGTTCGCGCAGATGGGCAGCAACCTCCTCGGGTGAGCGCGAAGCGTTATTGGTCACGTACGCCAGGCTTTTGCCCTCGCCGGCGAGCCTGTCGAGTGCTTCGGTGGCGCCGTCGATCGCCTGCGGTCCGGTATAGACGACGCCGTCCAGGTCCGCGAGCACCCCGTCAAAGCCGTCAATCAGCCGCTTGCCGTCTACCTCCCGCTCGCTGGCCGGCTTGGGCTGTCGCGTGGAGGGGGCGCCTTCATCCCGGTCAGCAGGAGACGGTCCAACCCGTGGCGCTGGTCTTTGACGCTTCGCAGCACATGGCTCCAACTCGGCGAGCAGGGTGACCTCGGCCTCCATGAGGTTATTCCGCTGATGGCGGTCCATGGCTACAGCTTCTTTCCGGCCGAGCCGAGCTGCTTGGTGGCCTCCACGACGCGGGCTGTGAGGCCTGCTTCTGCCGAGGCGCCCCAGACGCGGGGGTCGTAGGTCTTCTTGTTGCCCACTTCGCCGTCCACCTTCAGGACACCGTCGTAGTTCTTGAACATGTGGTCGGCCACCGGACGTGTGTAGGCGTATTGGGTGTCGGTGTCGATGTTCATCTTGATGGTGCCGTAGGACACGGCGTCAGCGATTTCCTGGTCCGAGGAGCCGGAGCCGCCGTGGAACACCAGGTCGAACGGGTTTTCCTTGCCGATCTTCGCACCCACCTGGGCCTGGATGTCCTTGAGGATCTCCGGGCGGAGCTTGACGCCGCCGGGCTTGTAGACGCCGTGGACGTTGCCGAAGGTCAGCGCGGTGATGTAGCGGCCGTTCTCGCCGGCACCCAGGGCCTCAACGGTGGCCAGGGCGTCCTCAACGGTGGTGTAGAGCTTTTCGTTGATCTCGTTCTCAACGCCGTCCTCTTCACCGCCCACGGTGCCGATTTCAACCTCGAGGATCATCTTGGCGGCGGCGGTACGCTCCAGCAGCTCGCGGGCGATGCGGAGGTTCTCCTGCAGCGTCTCGGCGGAGCCGTCCCACATGTGGGAGTTGAACAGCGGGTTGCGGCCGGCCTTGACCTCAGCCTCGGAGGCGGCCAGCAGCGGCAGGACGAAGCCGTCCAGCTTGTCCTTGGGGCAGTGGTCGGTGTGCAGCGCGATGTTCACGCCGTAGTTCTTGGCCACCTCGCGGGCGAAGGCTGCAAAGCCCAGGGAACCGGCCACCATGTCCTTGGTGGAGGCGCCGGACCAGTAGGCGGCACCGCCGGTGGAAACCTGGACGATGCCGTCGGACTCAGCCTCGGCGAAACCGCGCAGTGCGGCGTTCAGGGTCTGCGAGGAAGTCACGTTCACGGCCGGGTAAGCGAAGCCGCCTGCCTTCGCGCGGTCGATCATCTCGGAGTAGATCTCTGGGGTTGCAACGGGCATGCTGACTTCCTTGATTGGGGGGTATTCGACCGCAGTTGGACGGAATTGGGTCTTAGCTGGTGTACAGGGTGACGGGATCATCACGAACAAATAGACGGCGAGAGCCGGTGCCGTGCTCGATGACCCAGATCACCTGGCCGTTGTCGGCGCAGTCATCTACAAAGGCTGGGTAAAGGAATGAACCGTTGGACCACACTTGAACACAGTCCCCTTGCTGCAGGGTAGCCCACTCATGGACAGGCTGCTGGCCCGGGAACAAGCGCCTTCCCCCGGTTGCCTCCTTGAACATGTTCTATTCCTTCTTTTGCGCCACGGCGGGTCAGCTGCGCTGTGCATCGCACGGCCGGCCCCAAAAGCCTCTGGACAAGACAGAACTAGCGAACGACTTCGTGCGTCATGCCGAATGGAACCTGGTCTGAGAGCGCGGCCGTATAGTGTCCCGGCCGGTTGCGAACGACCAAGATACCGTGATCGCCCGTAAGCATTGCCAGCTCCTGGAGCGTCTTCACGGCTTCATTGAGGCGCTCGTCCAGGACGCGGCGACTAGTGACGTGAATATCGATGGAGTCAAGGAAGGCGGTCATGGTCTTTCCTTTCTGTTTTCGCTGGGCGGGTTACCGTTGCGCCTGCCTTCGGCGAGGCTGCGGCACTCATCCCCAGGCTTTGCGGTGTGAGTGGCATCACATATCGTGTTTGCTGTAGCAAAGGTATCGCGCATAAATCATATAGTCCAGCCTTTTTAGCAGCCGGTCCAATTCGTGGAGCGCATCGCTCCAATTGCCGGAGGCCAGCGCGGAAGTCAGTTTCGGGGCGGCGACGGTCCGGCCGTGCCCCCGCTCAAAAGGGTGGTTTAAACAATCCTAAATTGGGATTTCTCCTACCCGTTCCGGGCCGGACGATGGAGGCTTAGCTGACCCAGATACAAACCGAGCGGCGACACTGTGCAGGCCCCAGCGAAGTCCAAGTGGTCTGTGTCCGAACTGCAGCGCGGTGCGCAAAGTGCGCGACACCCCTGGAACAGCAAAGGAAACGCGATAAGGGAGAGTCTGTGTGGGAAAAGTAGAGCCCGATGATCCAGTCGTCCTCGAGGTTACTGCGATGCCGTCACCAGGCCGACCGCTTGTTCTTCTTCGCCCCGGGGAATTTGTCCAACTGTCACAAATCCCGCCACCGCGAAACCGCGACCTCGAGATACAACAACTCATCCACGACCTCGCGGTGCTCGCAGCAACGCGCGGCCTGCGTTCTACCGGTATAACCTCGCCCCGAAATTTCGAGTGAAGCTGTCGGTAGCGGTCGAAAAGTGAACCATCACGTGGGGAGTGACGTCGTCGCCTCCGCCGGCGGTTCCGCTGCTTTGATTTCCCCCAAGTTTGTGGAGCTGGAACGCCAGTCAAAGCCTGCATTCAGGACCTGGTGTACTTGGCTCGGAGCCAGGGAGCCCGGGAGCTCGAATCGATGCCAAGCCTCAGGCTCGCCGCGAGCCAGCTCGACGCGAATCCAGAACCGAGTCCCGTCCAGCCTCGGTCTCGGCGTCACATTTGTCCACCCTTGCGGCAGCCGAAGGCCTGGTCGCGCTTTACCCGGCTCCGGGCAAAACGCAACCAGGCACCTCGGCGATTTTCACGATGATAACTAGGTACGAAAAACTTATATTTTTCCAAAGGTCCTGAATGAGCGACGGTGTGCGAGCATCGGCATTGCGATGAGCAGTTGAAGCCGCCTGCGGTCCTAAACTTTCTTGTAGTCGTGAGTATTGCTTATGGAATTGGAAGTTTTTCGAGATCTTCGACATCGTCTGAAGAGCGAGCAGGGGATGGTTCTTGTTTCGTCCGCCTTGATTCGTGCTGAGAGTAGAACCAGATGGGTATATAGACTGCCAGTACTATAAAGCCGAGCCAGGTTGGCGCCCAGCCAATTTCCAGGCTGTTGAGATAGACGACACCGATCAGGCACAAGGGCAGATTAAACAGTCCGAAGAGCATGGCGACACGTTTCCATCCCTTGGGTGCTTTGAAGGGTCTTTCCAGGTTTGCCAATGCCGGATGTTTTTTGGCCTTGACGTAGGCGAACAGGCTGATGCCGTTGGCACAGGTGTAACCGATCGCGGCAGCCGCAAGAATTGCCGTCATGGAGCCCATCGAAATGAGGACCATGTTGAACGCTGCGGTGACGAGCAAGGCGATGAACGGGGTTCCGTGGCGGTTGGTTTTGCCAAAGATCTTGGGAAGGTTGTTCTCGGTTGACATGGAGTGCAGAGCGCGCGAGGAACCCAGGTATGCGGTTTGGATGATGAGTATCATGGCCGCAATCAACACGATGATCGTGATGGTCGTGCCCGTCCCGCCAAATACCGCTTGGGCGACTGGAATTAGGGGGGAAATCGGCTCGGCGATGACGCCGTCAACGCCAAGCACACCGATTACTGCAGCTTGCACCAGGACATATGAGAAGAAGCAGATAATGCCGCAGGCGAAGAGCGCTTTGGGAACATCTTTGGAGGGGTTTTTGTATTCAGGGCCGTAAATGGCGGCCGTTTCCCAACCGCAGGCGCTCCACTGTGCAATCGCGAAGATGCCAAAGAGAATCAGGATGTGGTGCATATCCCAGGCCCAATCAGCCGGCATCCAACTGCCGGTGATGTTGTCCAGGTCGACATGGCCGGTGGCAAAAGGCGCGACGGTCAGGATTATGAGCGGTATCAGGGAAACTGCCGCAAGGATGTAACCCAGGATGGCGCCGTCCTTGAGACCGAACCAGTTGATCACGAACAGTCCGGCGAAAATTACCAAGCCCGAGATCAACGAGAGCTGATACTCGGTGAATGTCCCAGCCAGCACCGGAAACAGCCCATGCAGGTAGCCGCCGACCAGGATGGCGAAGATTGCCAGCACCGGGTTCCAGGCAAACCAGTAGCTCCAGGCGCTGAAGCCACCGATCAGCTTGCCCTTGTCATACTTGCCCTTGTAGTTCTCAGTGCGAAATATGTGCTGGGCATAGCCCGGAAGGCCTGAGGCCTTAGGGAAGGTTGTGGCCATTTCAGCATACGCGGCGTTTTGCATGAAGCCCTGAATGACTGATAATCCCCAGACGAGGATTGCCGCGGCAGATAGATACAGTGGGATATAACCCAGCGACGGCAATATCAGCAGGGGCACGCCCAGTGAAATGGACAGCCCCTGCTTCCAGTCGATTGTTCTTTTCAGGTGATTGGCTGTATCCAAGCTATTTTCACTCATAAAATTCTCCTTTGAATAGCGGTGAAAACTAAAGAATTCTGCTGGTAGGGGTGACGCGGGCACTTGCCTTTGCCAGGCACCTCTAAGTGATCAAAAAGTGGGTGGCTGGGTATGAATCACCCGTGAGGCTGAAGGGGGTTCCCGATTGTGCAGACACGAGGCGGAGATAAGGGTTCGCTGCCGCTGTTTCTTAGTTCGCAGACACCCAAGGGTCACAGGTTGAACTGCTCCAGGTGAGCCTTGGTGATTGCTCTTCCTGCCAAGCTTGATGGTTGCGACGCCTTTGAGACGAACGCTTCGTCAGTGGTTCGACGATCTGTGTGCTACTCGGGTTTATATTTCGAAGTATCGGAAGGAGTGCGACTTCAGACCTTCGGGATTGGGTCCGTACATCGTGACCATGCGTGCGTAGACCGGGGCCCAGTATCGGCCGAGCTGGCCGGGATTAACGCGAGCTGAATCGCCCGGCTTCAGGATGACAGTCTTGCCCTCACTCTCCACGTGGAGCTCACCTTCCAGAACGAAGTTTGTCTCGCTATGCGGGTGGAAGTCTTCCCAACCGCAGGACCTCAGTTCCCACTCCGAGAGTATGAAATCATCCCAGCTGCCTACTGGATCGGCATTGATGAATCTGCAGTGCAACCGTTGCCATTCGTCCTTCATAGGCTTCATGGACTTAATCGGCCAGAAGTCGATCTTTTCCCCTGCCATAGGTGCCAAGGGCTGAGAGTTGCTGGTAGTAGCCATAGTTTTTGAACCCTTTCTTAAGGCGCGCGATCTGCCGTCCGAATGCTTCGCTGGATCCGGGGCCAGGTTGCGTCATCGTGATGTGGGTCACGGCGATGTCCACTGTGACAGGGACATCCGTTCAAGTCAATCGTTCAAAAGGATAGGTGCCCGGGCTCGAATGCCGCATCAACGAAACGTGAAAAAAGCGAACATGAACGGTTGACTTGCACGCTTGTTCATGTCACCTTTTTTGTAGCGAGCAAACGTGACTGGCATCACAGCATTTAGCTCGGGCCAGCGCCCAGGAGGCCACCCGCGAGGCTAGGGCATGTCGGCTTTTTTCGATCCCTAGAGCCCCTACAGGGGTACCAACTTGACCTTCAGGGCAATTCTGCACGGCATCACAGACCACCAGTTCTTCCCCCATTTCAAAGGAGAAATCATGGAAACCACCCTCATCGGAACGCTCAGCAAGGCCGGATCCATCCACAAGGTAGAAAGCGGCTATGTCGGCCTGCCGTCAATGAACGAACCTGGCACTGTAGCTGCCATCGGCGACTCCCTCCACAACCCGCAGGGCTCGGTCATGTCCGCCGGATTTTTTGAGCTGAAGGCTTCCGAGCCGCTGGTCTACACCTACACGTACGACGAAATGAAAGTCGTCATTAAGGGTGAGTTCATCCTCACCGATCAGCTGACGGGCGAGGTTACGCACGCAAAAGAGCGCGACGTTCTGTTCTTCCCCAAGGGCACAACAGTGAAGTTCGAGACCCCTGAGTATGCCCTGGGGTTCTTCGTCGGTGACCGCAATTTCGCTGCCTAGACCAACCAACGGGCGGTCAAGACCCGTAGCGCAACTTACACCGCCGCACACCGGCGACCTAAAACATCTTTGTAGAGGAGAAGACCATGGTATTACGAGTCGGAATCATTGGCGCCGGCCCCAGCGGCCTGGCACAACTGCGGGCGTTTGAATCAGCGCGTCAGAAAGGCGCCTCGATCCCCGAGATCACATGCTTTGAGAAGCAGGGCGAGTGGGGCGGACAGTGGAATAACAGCTGGCGGATCGGGTTGGACGGTCAGGGCGAGCCGGTGCACTCCAGCATGTACCGGCACCTATGGTCGAATGGGCCCAAGGAGTGCCTGGAGTTTTCGGACTACTCCTTTGACGAGCACTTCGGCCGTCCGATCTCCTCCTTCCCGCCGCGCGAGGTCCTCTTCGACTACATCAAGGGCCGCGTGGAAAAGTCAGACGTTCGCAAGTACGTCAAATTCAATACGGTTGCCCGCCACACCAGCTACAACGGGGCCACGCAGGAATTCACGGTGACGGTTGAGGACCTCAAAACCAACCTCACGGAGACCCATGTGTTCGACAAGCTCGTAGTGGCCACCGGCCACTTCCACGTCCCCGCCGTCCCCGAGTTCAAGGGCATCGAAACCTTCCCGGGCGAGGTTCTGCACGCCCACGATTTCCGCGGCGCCGAGCGCTTTTACGGCAAGAAGCTGCTCATGATCGGAAGCAGCTATTCCGCAGAGGACATCGGCATGCAGTCTCACAAGATGGGCGCCGCATCCATCACCCTCAGCTACCGCACGGCCCCGATGGGTTATCACTGGCCGGAGAACACGGTGGAGCGCCCGCTCGTCACCCATTTCCAGGGCCGCACAGCGTACTTTAGCGACGGTACACACGATGACTTTGACGCCGTCATCCTTTGCACCGGATACCAGCACAAATACCCGTTCCTACCCGGGGAGCTGTCGCTGAGATCACCGAACGTGCTATACCCTGGCAACCTCTACAAGGGTGTGGTGTGGCTACAGAACGACAACCTGTTCTACCTGGGCGCCCAGGACCAGTACTACACGTTCAACATGTTCGACGCGCAAGCATGGTTTGCCCGCGATGTGATGACCGGAAAGATCGACCTTCCATCCCTCACGGAGCGCAAGGCGGATATCCAGCTCTGGCTCGACCGCCAGGCCGCACTGTCCGATCACGACGCAGAAGCCGATTTCCAGACGGACTACCTGCGGGAACTCATTGAGGCAACAGACTACCCTCCCTTCGATCTGGACGCCGTCTGCCAGTTGTTCAAGGACTGGATGCACCACAAGCACGATGACATCCTGGGGTACCGCGATATGCTCCACCGTTCAGTGGTCACCGGCACCATGGCGACGAAGCACCATACACGCTGGATCAATGCAATGGATGACTCGATGGAGCGCTACCTGCACGGAGCCTCCCAGGATCTGGACAACGTGGCACCTGACGATCTCACGGAGACCGTAGCCGCCACCTAACCAAGGTCACGTGGCGTCAGGCCGTCGGCTGGGCTTACCAGGCGGCGGCCTGCCACGTGTACGAGTCAGCCCTACTACTTCTACCTCATGACCTTCGTGGCATCGACAACGGCACCTCTCGTGGGGAGGAACCAGTTCGGTTACTGCGTGGAGTGGTGGAAGTGTTTCCTAAAAGCTCTCGAAATCCGGGCAAATTATGGGCACTAAGGGAAACGAACACAAGTTCGGGTCAAGCGTTCTAGACAGGAAATGAACCTTTCACTCGCCAGGCCATAGTCTTAAGAGGTGCCCCAGGAGGGCCGCCGAACGCGAGACTGGAGAGTGAATTATGCGGGTGTCCTCAAAAGATCGAAAAGAACAGCTGATTTCAGCAACCGTGGAACTTATGAGGCGCGAGGGTGTTCAGTCTGTAACCATGCGCGCCATTGCTAAAGAGGCCAATGCTCCCTTGGCCACTGCCAATTATTGCTTTAGCGGCAAGGAAGAGCTCATGGAGGCGGCCGCCGAGGCTTGGCTAAAAAACCTGAGCAGCTTTTCCGGGGACGTCCCGGCCCACCTAGGCCTTCGTAATGCGGTGGAACAAGTGGCTAAAGGCTATTGGCGAGCACTGGAAGAAGAGCCGGGCAGTCTCCTTGCTGAGATCGAGCTCATTTTGTGGGCAACACGCGGCGCCGCCGTCAGCCCGCTGGCCGCGAAGATTTATCCTGCCTACGAAGTGGAGCTGGGAGGCATATTCTCATCGGCAGCCCAAAGCAATGGCGACGAGTGCCGTATTGGCATCCCTGAGCTCGTAAGGTCTTTCCTGATGATCTACGACGGGGCGGCCCTTCAATACCTGACCGACCCAACGGCGGCCGACCACCGCGCCTTGTTCTTCATGACGCTTGATGCACTGCTGACCAGGGCCGGCGTCTGAGGACAACTCTGCCGCTAACCGCGGCAACGCGGAGAGTCAACGACCGAAAGGGTCTCCTTGCTGGTCACCCACCGCTATGACAGTGCCACAGCTGTTTCAGTCGGAGCGGAACGCCTCTTCGTTGCGTGCCGCCCGATCGAGGGCTTCAAGCACCCGGGCATTGTTGGCCGCGTCCGTGAGATCGTAGCGGAGCGGAGTACCGTTCAGGACGCTGTCAGAGAAGTGTTCGCTCATCCGTACGAAGTGATTTTCTCCCTTGATCTTGTGATAAATCGTGTCCTTTCCGAAGTGGTGCTCCTCCAGAACCGAATCCTCCTCAAGAAGGCCAAACGGATTATCGAGGTAGAGGCGGCCCTCGGTTCCGGTCAGTTCCAGGAAGTTGCGTCGTTCGAGGTTTACTCCGGTATCGAACAGCGCTGTTACGCTGCCGGGGAAGCGCAGTATGCCCGCAATACTGGTGTCGATTCGACCCTCGTCGTTGGCGTCGCGGTAGTTGCCGAATGCGTTGACTCGGCTCGGTTCCTGGGCGGTAACCATACGGCTGACGTTGACGCAGTAGCATCCCGTGTCGAAAAGTGCGCCGCCGCCGAGCTGGCTGTACCAGCGAATGTTGTCACCGCTGCCGGCGTCGAACGAATGCCCGACGTGAATAAAGGTCAGTTTGCCTACGGCATTGCCCGCGAGCAGTTCCTGCAGCTTTTCGAAACGCGGGTGAAAGCGGTACATGAAGCCTTCCAGGACTTTAAGCCCGGTCTCCTCGGCCTTTTGTCTAACCTCATCGCATTCGGCGGCGCTGGTCACCAGTGGTTTTTCACAGAGTACGTGCTTGCCTGCGTCCAAGGACTTCAGTATCCACTCGAGGTGGAGTGCGTTCGGCAACGGAATATACACAGCGTCGATGTCCGGGGAAGCAAGAAGCGCGCCATAGGAGCTAAACGCCTGCGGGATCCCGTGCCTGTCCGCGTATTCCCTGGCCTTTCCCTCGGTGCGGGAGGCGATGCCAACGACTTCCCCGTTCTTCGCCTCCTGCAGCGCCGGGATTGTCTTACGGACGATACGGGCGGTGCCGAGCACGCCCCAACGCAATTTATCGCTCATCTAAATCTCCTCGACGAATGGTGCGCGTACGTGCGAGGGCAGTTACACCGGTGATCAGCCCGATCAGCCCTGCTGCAAGGCCGAGCCATCCTACTGCCGATCCCGCATCAGTGGCAGCGGAGATGCTGGACGCAGCCGCGGCCGGAACGTGGGCGTTGGGAGTTGCAGTGCTGCCCTGTGAGTGGCCATCCGTCTTTGCCGTGGTGGTGAAGGCGGGGGCCGGGTATTCTGGCTCGGCTTGGCTCTCGCTGGTTTCCTGTTCCCATTTCACGGTGTTCCCGTCGGTGTAGGTCTGGGACGCAGGCAGGATCAGTTCAGTACCGGCTTTGGGCAGCACGCCGACCGAGATGGAAAAGGTTTGGTACTCATGCGGACCGATCTGGTGAGCTTCATCCGCGGTCCAGATGACGGAGGTCGGCGCCTTGGTGACGGTTGCGCCGTTGACGGTGACGGGCTGCGGCAGTTCGCTGTTCACCACCTCTGCCTTCCACCCGACCACGGGCTTCACGGAGACGGAGGTGAATGGCGTCTCCGTGGGCAGGGAGATTTCGAGTTTGCTGGTTCTGGCCGTTTCGGATTCGTTTGGCACCCGGAAGGTTAGTTGGGTGTAGCTGCCCTCGGCTGTGCCGTCAGGGTCGACGCGGACGTGGGCGGAAGCTGTGCCTGTGCTTAGGGCCACCAGCCCGGCAGCCAATGTTGTGGCGGCGACGGTGCTAAGGGTACGGCGAGGTGATGTCTTCATGGCAGAATGCCTTTCGCGGAACTAAGGGATGGTGAGGTCAAGAAACCCAGGCGGGGCATGGGGCGCACGCCTGTTGTCGGCGGCGGCCGGTCCCTGGTTTCCTGTGTTCCAGACGGAAGGCGGGTACTCAGGTGGCCGCGGGGACGGCTGGTGGCGGACCTCGCCGGGTAGGAAGTCGCAGCGAGGCGGCTGCCGGGGAAGTTACGACGTCGGTGCGCCACCGGGTGCGGACCGTCGGCGGCAAGGCGATGAAGTCAGGGAGTCGCACGAGCGGCTCAAGCAAGGTGGCTACAAGGCGCAACGCATCCTCGCCACGAGCCAGGAGCAGCGCTGTGACCAGAGTGGCAACGGCGTGGGCAGTGAACATCAGCCATCCGCTCGCTGCGTCAGCGGAAGACATGACGATCCCCACGGAAGTGTCTGTGCCAGGAGCCGGCAGGTGTCCGGCATGCGGGAAGCGGGCAACAGCAGAGCCGAGGTGGGGTGCTGTCCGGGGCCGAGAGCGTCAAGGGACCAATGCAGCCACCCTTGGCCGGCGCCCAGCGAACAAAGAAGCCCAGGTACCGAGAACCGGTGTGAGGAAAGCATCACTATCGGAACCAAGGTCACAACGAAGAGCGCGGTCATGACCTCGGGCCGGGGCGCGTGACCGCCACCAGCGAGGTGTCCGCCCGCACCGAGAATGAAAATCAGGGATCCCACCAGACCGGCGCGGAGCAGCCGGACGGACGTTTGTGTCGTCATCTCTGCTCCTTCCCGGCATCCATGATCCCGTCATGTGTGGTCGTGGGAAACGCTGTATCAGGATGGTTTTACCTACCGTTTTGGACGGCTTGCAGTCGGTGGTGCCTGCACCCCGTTACAGGAACTCGGCTCGTCCTTCCAAGGGTGATGACGCCAGTGCATGCTCGCGGCGGGGTATGCGGCCGCCGCGGTTCGCCAGCCTTCCAGAGAGGACTGCGTGTTTAAATGCGGTGGCCATGCGCACCGGATTCTGTGCCCGGGTGACAGCTGTAGCCAGCAGGACAGCGTCACACCCCAGTTCCATTGCAAAGGCCGCGTCCGAGGCGGTTCCGATGCCAGCGTCGAGCACGACGGGCACGGAAGCGCGGGACACAATCAGCTCGATGTTGTGCGGGCTCAGGATGCCCAGGCCCGTGCCGATGGGTGAGCCAAGGGGCATAACGGTGGAGGCTCCCAGATGCTCGAGCCGTAGGGCCAGGACCGGATCATCGTTGGTGTACGCGAATACCTTGAAGCCGCGGTTGACCAATTGCTCCGTGGCATCGACCAGTTCCACGGCATCGGGCAACAGGGTGTGCTCGTCAGCTATCACCTCGAGCTTGACCCAGTCGGTTTCCAATGCTTCGCGCGCCATTTCGGCGGTGAGCACCGCATCTTTTGCCGTGAAGCAGCCTGCGGTGTTGGGCAGCACCCGGATCTTGTGGTCGAGCAGGAGTTGGAATAAGGAACCGGCCTCCGACGGCGAATAGCGCCGCATGGCGACGGTGGTCAGCTCGGTCCCAGAAGCAACGAGGGCGCTTCCGAGTCCGTCCAGGCTGGGGGCTCCGCCAATGCCCATAATGAGCCGCGGAGTTATTTCGACTCCGTCAATGATCAACGGATCGCTGTCCACGCACATTTCGGTGGTGATGGTCATCAGCTAACCTTTCAGGCCTCAGGAGAGGACGGACTCCGTGGCTGCCTTGCGCGAGGCAAAGGAGCTCAGGACCCCGGTCTTCGCCAGGCCACGGGTCGCGATCCAGGACAGGGCACCGGCGATGACCGCGCCGGAAATCGCGGTGAAGATGATGTAGGCAAGCTTGTCACCGCCGGAGTACGCAATGTTCCAGCCCCACGGCGCGAAGGAATCGTTCAGGCCGCAGAACAGGCCCGCGGCAGCACCGGCCAGCAGCGACACCGGCAGGTTGAACTTCTTGTAAACGAAGATCGCGAAGATGATTTCAGCGCCCAGGCCCTGGACCAAGCCTGAGAACAGCACCGAGGCGCCGTACTGCGAGCCCATCAGGAGCTCACCGGTGGCTGCCACGGTCTCGCAGAACAATGCCGCGCCGGGCTTGCGGATGATCAGCATGCCCAGCACTGCCGGGATCATCCAGCCGCCGGCGATCAGGCCGGTCAGGGGCGGGTAAACCGCGTTCATGGGCCCGGAGACCGCGGCCGCGCCCTGGGACCAGGCCCAGAAAATCACGCCGCCGGCGATGGCGATCAGGGCCGCCACCACGATGTCCACGACGCGCCAGGACTTGCTGGTGGTCTTCTTGATTGCTGCAGTGCTCATGAAAAAATCCTCCTGGGAAACAGGAGGGGAAAGCACGGCACGCGGCTACTGCCGTTACCGGACTTCGAGAACTCGACTCCCTTGCGCCGGTACTAACCGGATCAGGTTCGAGGGTCTGCGGCTGTCCGCACTCTCAGCGCCCACCTGCGGTCCCCGGCCATGGCCAGTGCCGGATGGCGGCGCTCCCCTGTCGTTGTATGAATGGCTACAAACTGTAAGGCCTGGCACGTGTCCAGGCCTTACAGTTTCCCTGGGTCAGGGCGTGAAAATGACGAAGAATTTTCTGATGCGCTCCTGGATTTCCCAGGTGCCCTTCCAACCGATGGGGAAGATAGCTGCGGTTCCGGCCTCTACGGTAGTCGGCTCTCCGCCATCCTCGGTAACCACCATGCGGCCTTCAAGGACGTAGATCGACTCGCCGCGCTCCAGAAACTCCCATCGTGAAAGGCCTGGGTCAGCTTCCCAGACTCCGGAGAGGATCCGGGAATCATCGCTGGTAAAGGGGATAGTGATCCGCGTCGGAATCTCGTCGCCCAGCACTTCGGCCAGGGGTGGACCGAGCGGTGCTTCGTCCAGCTTCCCCTGGAAGAGGGCGGTCGGCTCGAAAGTTATGCTCATGTGAATCTTCCTTTCTGGGTTGCTCCCCCGGGACGGGAGAGTCGGTGTTGGGATCCCCGACTGGTCTAAGCAGCGGGAGAACTTTCCGGGATGGCTGGCGGCAGGGTTGACGACAACCTTGGCCCGGGGTTTTGTTGGTGGGGGTTATTCGACGATCTCGCCCGTGGTTTCGAAGGTAGCGATTTTGCCGATGCGGCGCTCATGGCGTTCGGCATTAGTAAATGGTTCTGCCAGGAATGCTTTGACCAGTTCCGTGGCCTCTTCGACGCTGTGCTGCCTGCCTCCGACGGCGACCACGTTGGCATCGTTGTGTTGGCGGGCGAGCCTGGCTGTGTCGAGGTTCCACGCGAGGGCTGCCCGGACTCCCTTGACCTTGTTTGCGGCGATTTGCTCGCCGTTGCCGGAGCCGCCCAGCACGATTCCGAGCGCGTCCATGCCTGCCGCCCGGTCGGCCACGACGGCGGCGGCGGCGTTGATGCAGAATGCGGGGTAGTCGTCCTCGGCGTCGTAGGCGGCCGGTCCGTGGTCCACCATCTCGTAGCCGCTGGCTGCGAGCGAGGTGATCAGATGGGAGCTGAGCTCCATGCCGGCGTGGTCGGTTGCGATGTGAACGCGCATTATGGGTCCTTCAAGATTGGTAACGGTGATGGGGCGGCCTGCTGCTATGCGAAGGCAAGCTGGCCGTTCGCGCGCAGCGACTCGATTGCCTCAGCAGGGGAAGGTTTGCCGTACACGGCCGAGCCCGCGACAAAGACGTTGGCGCCGGCCTCGGCGGCACGGGTGATGGTTTCTTCCGTGATGCCGCCGTCCACCTGGATGGCTACGTTCACCCCTGAACCGTCGACGGCGGCGCGAGCCCGGCGGATCTTGGGCAGCATCACGTCCAAAAAGGCCTGGCCGCCAAAGCCCGGTTCAACGGTCATGATCAGCAGCATGTCCAGTTCGGAAAGCATGTCCAGGTACGGTTCCACCGGCGTGGCAGGGCGCAGGGCCATGCCGGCCTTCGAGCCCCGGGCGCGAAGCTCACGGGCAAGCTTGATCGGTGCAACCGATGCTTCAACATGGAAGGTGACCGAGGCAATCCCGGCGTCAGCGAACTGGGGGGCCCAGGTGTCAGCATTGGAAATCATCAGATGGGCATCCAGCGGCACAGGACTGACCTTCTGGATCCTTTCCACGACAGGCAGGCCGATGGTCAGGTTCGGGACGAAGTGGTTGTCCATAACGTCCACGTGGACAGCATCGGCATTGCTGATGCGGGCAAGCTCTGCTTCGAGGTTGACGAAGTCGGCCGACAGGATGCTGGGATTGATACAGCAATTTAGGGGTGGCTTGGACATGGTGTCCGCCTTTCTGATCTGCGGCCACTGCGCGGGACCCCTATGGGTCCCGCGCAGGGCGCACTCAATGGTTCAGGATGCCTTCCGGGCGCTGGAGAGCGCGCCCTCAACATCGGCCAGCAGTTCCTTCCAGCTGGCCACGAACTTGTCCAGACCTTCGGATTCCAGGAGAGTGACGACGTCGTTGTAGGAGACGCCGAGGCGCTCGATGGCGGTGAGCACACCTTGTGCTTCCTCGTATGTGCCGGTGATCGTGTCGCCGGTGATCACGCCGTGGTCGAAAGTGGCGTCCAGCGTTTTCTCGGGCATGGTGTTTACCACGTCGACGGCGGCGAGTTCGGTGACGTAGAGGGTGTCCGAGTAAGCGGGGTCCTTCACACCGGTGGAGGCCCATAGCGGCCGCTGCCGGCGGGCGCCGGCTTGAGCCAGGACTGCCCAGCGTTCAGTGGCAAACAGCTCCTCGTAGACCTGGTAAGCCAAGCGGGCGTTGGCGACGCCTGCCTTGCCCTTGAGCGCCCTGGCTTCGTCGGTGCCGATGGCGTCGAGGCGCTTGTCGATCTCGGTATCCACACGCGAAACGAAGAAGGACGCCACCGAATGGATCTTCGAGAGGTCGTGGCCGTTCTCCTTGGCCTGTTTCAGGCCGGCCTGGAAGGCGTTGATGACGGCACGGTAGCGCTCCAGCGAGAAGATCAGGGTCACATTGACGCTGATACCCTCGGCCAGAACGGAAGTGATGGCCTCAAGGCCCTCAAGGGTGGCCGGGATCTTGATCAGGACGTTGTCTTTGTCGACCTTCTTGAACAGTTCTTTGGCCTCGGCGATGGTGCCGGCGGTGTCCCAGGCGAGGCGTGGGTCCACCTCGATGGACACGCGGCCGTCAACGCCGTTCGTCGCGGCGGCGATAGGGGCGAAGAGGTCACAGGCGTCCGCGACATCGGTGGTGGTGATCTCGAAGATCGTCTCCTCCACGCTGCTGCCCCGCGCGGCAAGCCCGGCGATGGCGGCGTCGTAGTCGGTGCCCGAAGTTATCGCGGCCTGGAAGATGGACGGGTTGGTGGTCACGCCAACCACGTTCTTCTCTTCGATGAGCTTCTGCAGCCCGCCGCTGGAGAGCCGGCCTCGGGAAAGATCGTCCAGCCAGATCGATACTCCGGCGTCGGAGAGCTGTTGGGTGGGAGTAGTCATTGTCTTTTCTCCTGAAATCGGTTGTTAGGCCTGCAGGCCTGCGAGGGAGTCCTTAGCGGCGGCTGTGACTGCTTCCGCCGTGATGCCGAACTCCTGGAAGAGACGCTTGTAGTCAGCGGAGGCGCCGTAGTGCTCGAGGCTGATGGAACGGCCGGCATCACCGACGAATTCCTTCCAGCCCAGGGCCAGTCCTGCTTCAACGGAGACACGCGCCCTGACCGCGGACGGGAGGACCGACTCACGGTAGGCAGCGTCCTGCTTGTTGAACCACTCAACGCACGGCATGGAGATGACACGGGTGGCGATGCCTTCGGCCTGGAGTGCTTCGCGGGCCTGGACTGCCAGCTGCACTTCGGAGCCGGTGGCGATCAGGAGCACCTGGGCCGGGACGGTGGCACCGCCATTGGATGCCTCGGCCAGGACATAGCCGCCCTTGGCCACACCTGCCGGGGAAGCGAACGTGTCACCCTCGGCGGTCCCCTCGCCGCGGGCGAAAGTCGGAACGTTCTGGCGGGTCAGGACGATGCCGGCCGGGTTGCTGTGGTTTTGCAGCATGGTCTTCCATGCGATGCCAACCTCGTTGGCGTCGGCCGGTCGAACAACATCCAGGCCCGGGATCGCACGCAGGGTGGAGAGCTGTTCCACCGGCTGGTGGGTGGGGCCGTCCTCGCCCAGTCCAATGGAGTCGTG
This sequence comes from Arthrobacter sp. K410C, assembly GCF_059090105.1. NCBI lineage: Bacteria > Bacillati > Actinomycetota > Actinomycetes > Micrococcales > Micrococcaceae > Arthrobacter > Arthrobacter sp. K410C. Next base: position 4,104 of record NZ_JBNHFJ010000018.1, on the reverse strand, counting down.
TGACCACACATAGATGGACCCGACGCCCATCAGGGCGCCGAGGCGGATGGCCGGCTTCTGGTAGTCACTGAAGATCAGGAACGTCCCTGAGAACGCGCGGGTCTTGCCGTGCAGGCTGATGCCGTTCACGATCGAGGCGGCGGCGTGCTCGCGGATGCCGAAGTGCAGGACGCGGCCGTAGGGGTTGCCCTTCCAGGCTTCCGTGGAGCGGGAAGCCGGGATGAACGACGGCGATCCCTCGATGGTGGTGTTGTTGGACTCGGCGAGGTCGGCTGAACCGCCCCAGAGTTCCGGCATGACCGGTCCGATGGCGTTCAGGACCTTGCCGGACGCGGCGCGGGTGGAGACGTCCTTACCTGCCTCGAAGACAGGCAGGGCGGCGTCGAGTCCGGCGGGCAGCCGGCGGGCTTCGACGCGCTCCAGCAGGGCGGCGCCCTCGGGGTTGGCGGACTGCCAAGCGGAGAAGGACTCTTCCCATTCGGAGCGGGCGGCTGCGCCGCGGTCCACAACCTTGCGGGCGTGGGCAAGGACGTCCTCATCCACCTCGAAGGACTTGGCGGGGTCGAAGCCCAGCACTTCCTTCAGAGCTGCAACTTCATCGGCGCCCAGGGCTGACCCGTGGATCTTGCCCGTGTTCTGCTTCTTGGGGGCGGGGTAGCCGATGATGGTGCGCAACGAGATGATGGACGGCCTGGAGGTCTCAGCCTTGGCCGCCAGCAGCGCGGAGTAGAGCTCTTGGACGTCTTCGACGTATTCGCCCGTCTCGGTCCAGTCAACGCGCTGGGTGTGCCAGCCGTAGGCTTCGTAACGCTTCAGGACATCCTCAGTGAAGGCGATGTCGGTATCGTCCTCAATGGAGATGTGGTTCTCGTCGTAGATGACGACGAGGTTGCCCAGTTCCTGGTGGCCGGCCAGGGAGGAAGCCTCCGAGGTCACGCCTTCCTGGATGTCGCCGTCGGAGGCAATGACCCAAATGGTGTGGTCGAACGGGCTCTCGCCGGCGGGGGCATCGGCGTCGAACAGGCCGCGCTGGCGGCGCTGGGAGTAGGCAAAGCCCACCGAGGATGCAAGGCCCTGGCCCAGCGGGCCGGTGGTGATCTCCACACCGGCAGTGTGCTTGTACTCCGGGTGGCCGGGGGTCAGTGCCCCCCAGGTCCGCAGCGCCTGAAGGTCCTCCAGTTCCAGGCCGTAGCCTGACAGGAACAGCTGGCTGTAGAGGGTCAGCGAGGAGTGCCCCGGGGACAGGATGAACCGGTCACGGCCGATCCAGTCCGGATCGCGCGGATCGTGGCGCATCAGCTTCTGGAAAAGGAGATACGCAGCAGGAGCCAGGCTCATCGCGGTCCCCGGGTGTCCGTTGCCTACCTTCTCAACGGCGTCGGCTGCCAGGACGCGGAGTGTGTCCACCGCGCGCTGGTCCTGGGACGTCCAGTCCAGTACAGCAGTATCAGGACGCGGGGTGAGTACGGCATTTGCTGTCGGGTTCACTATTAATCCCCTTTGTTTGAATGATTTGGCCTTGCGCGACCACATGAACTTTCGGTTAGATCCATCATCGCGAAACAAAGGGGTAGCAGTAATCCTGTTTTCTGGCAGTTTTTACTATACTTTAGGACTGGGTGGTGTGATCCACCTCTCCTCGACCAGCCACTAGGAAGATGACATGACCGTTACAGACCTGCCATGGCCACTGTTGCAGACCGTTGCTGCCCTGGCTGATGCCCCACTGGCCAAAATAGCGGAACGGCTCCGTAACGCCACCCTGCCTTACATCAAGAGCAGTGCGCTGGTCATCTTCACCGAGGACTGTACTGGCAGGCCCCAGAAGAAGGCGGGTGCGGAGGACATCATTTCCCGTGTCAGCATCCCGGAATTGGACGAGCTTCGCGCCACCCTGTCCGACGAAACGCCTTGGTTTGGGGAAGCCGACCTGGCCGGCAAACCCCGGCAGGTGCTAGCTCACAAGCATGCCGCCAGCCAGGCCCTCCTCGTCCTCACCGATCCCTCCCCCACCGGTTCGGGAGATGACGCCAACCTGGACCTTGTGACGTTCCTATGGCGCATCGCGGCGCGGCGAATCCAGGAAAAAGTGGCGGATGCACCGCCGTCGTACTTGTTGGAGTCCCGGGCAGCATCAGCTGAACGCATCCGTGTGACGGCCGAACTGACCGATCTGCATTCGACCACTCTCGAAACCCTCATGGCAGCCCTGCGCTCGGCGTCCCTGGACGATGCAGCTGCCCGCACAACCGTCATAGAACTCACTGCCAAGGCCCTCCTCGGGTTAAGGACCCTTAGTGACCGGACAACAGACATAGCAGAAGAGCCCGTCGCCAAAGCCTTCGAACGGCTGCGGGAAGACTTGCGGCCGCTCACGGGCTTTAGCGGCATTGACGTCCAATTCATCGAACCACCCTTGAATGGCAGGGCCCTCCCCGGCGAGATCGCCCATGCTGCCCGTGCCATCGTCCGCGGACTTGTCCTGGCCATGATGGAACAAACAGACATCACCAGAATCCGGACACAGTGGGACTGCGATGGCGGAAACCTGCTGATCAACGTGCGAGATGACGGAGGCGGTGCACTCACCGCCGAAACGCCGAGCATCGTGGGCCTGCAACGCCGGGTCCAAGCGCTCTCCGGACAGCTGCGGATGGACGTCATGTCCGGTTGGGGGGCCGACATCTTCGTATCACTCCCCCTGGACCCGCCCGCCCGCCCCACCGGAGATGTAGCGGGATGGAATCTTGCCGCAAGGGAACTCGAGGTACTCCAGCACCTCGCCGCCGGACACCGCAACCGTACTATCGCCTCAACAATGGGCATCAGCGAGAACACGGTCAAGTTCCACGTGCGAAACCTGTTCAGGAAGCTCGACGTCGGGTCACGAACCGAAGCTATCGCCTTGGCCCACAGCCACGGACTCCGGTAACGCTGCTTTTTGACACCAGCAGAGGCGCGCCGGGCATTCCCGGCGCGCCTCACTTACTCACTCCTGGTGAAATTGCTGCCTACTGCGGAACCTTGGCAAGAGTTTCCTGCTCGGCGCCGATGGTGGTGTCGTCGCCGTGGCCGGTGCGGACCACAGTCTCGGGCGGCAGCACCAGGAGCCGCTCCCGGATGGAAGCCAGGATGGTCGGGTAATCACTGTAGGACCGGCCGGTGGCGCCGGGGCCGCCGTTGAACAGCGTGTCCCCGGTGAAGACCGTTGCTTCGCTTTCGAGATAGAAGCACGTGGAGCCAGGGGAATGGCCGGGCGTGTGAATTGCCAACAGGGCCGTTTCTCCCACCTCGAACACGTCTCCGTCTCCGTGGTAACGGTCAGGTTCGTAGTCCGGGTAGACCTGCTCCCAGAGCACAAGGTCCTCCGGGTTCAGGTAGATCGGGGCACCCACGGCGACGGCAACTTCCCGGGCAGCGCCGATGTGGTCGTTGTGCGCGTGGGTCAGCAGGATGGCCTTGACCTTCCGGCCGCGGACCTGATTGATGATCGTAGCGGCGTCGTGCGGGGAGTCAATGATCACGCATTCCTCGTCGTTGCCCACGATCCAGACGTTGTTGTCCACGTCCCAGGTGCCACCGTCGAGCGAAAACGTCCCCGAGGTGACCACGTTCTCAATCCTGACGGCCATTAGATTGCACTCCTCTGCGTCAGGTCGACCACCGAACGCAGGACCTTGCCCTTATGCATCCGTTCGAAAGCCTCCTCCACTTGATCAATGCTGATGCGTTCGGTGACGAAGGCGTCCAGGTCCAGGTTGCCCTGCTTGTAATGCGAGACGAGCATCGGGAAGTCCCGGGAGGGCAGGCAATCGCCGTACCAGGAGGACTTCAGCGAACCGCCCCGGCCGAACACGTCCAGCAGCGGCAGCTCCAGCTGCATCTCCGGCGTCGGGACGCCCACCAGCACCACCCGGCCGGCGAGGTCGCGGGCATAGAACGCCTGCTTGTACGTTTCGGGACGGCCGACGGCGTCAATCACCACGTCCGCCCCGTTGCCACCGGTCAGGGCGCGGATGGCCTCCACCGCGTCTTCCTGCCGGGAGTTCACGCCATGGGTCGCGCCCAGGGACCTGGCCATCTCGATCTTGTTATCGTCGATGT